>CALHWE010000001.1 GCA_938036785.1 uncultured Candidatus Saccharibacteria bacterium
GCACGCCGGTTTCGACGACCATCTTGCGGTTGATCCGTGCAATGTCGTGCTGGATACTCGCCTGCACCGCTTTCATATCGGTGAAGTCCTCTTCCATCTTAGCAGCCTGCTCTTCCACCATGTGTTGTAGATCTTCCTGTATCTTGACGATGGTCTTCTGCGCATTGACGATGTGACCCTGCTTCTCGTTCATTTCGCCGTATTTGGTGCGCAGGTCGTCCTGTCCTGCCTTCAATTCATCATATTTCGTGACAAGATCATCCTGGCCGGCTTTCAGGTCGTCGTATTTGGTAACCAGATCATCCTGTCCTGCTTTCAGACTGTCGTATTTGGTAACCAGGTCATCCTGCCCTGCCTGCAGCTTGTCAAGCCGCCCATCGATTGTTTCAAACCGCTTGTCGATCTCGTTGAATTTCTCGGTTACGGTTGCTGTGAGTGCTGTAATTTGCTGTGAGAGTTCTTCATTTGTCATACTTCTATTTAAACACAAAGCGGGCGTGCAAACAATGTCGAGGTGTTCATATCTGTCGCATTCAAAACTGACACTGACCTGCCTAAATTCAGGGGGTTGCTGTGTGTGACCCCCCTTCTAACGACACCCTTTGCAGATGGATTGTCTATGGTATACCACCCTGCTGCTCGACTTATCTGCGCACCACTTGCAGTACTCAGATAATATTGCTCGCGTTTGCTCTATGTGTCCGTATTTTGCTATACTATATCTATTCATGGCCAGCAAAGATGTACTACCGTTGTATCGTCGGCTGCTCAAGACCAAAGCAGCGTTGCTGGCCGTCTCCTTCACCTTGATCGGTATTCTGCTCATCATGCTCAACGCTTGGCTGGCGACGCTGAGCCTGGGCGACTGGAGCTGGCTGCATCATCTACCGCTGGATGAGGTGGGCGGCCCGTTGCTTGGGGCTGGTCTGGTCTCCACCGTTTTGGACTACTCCTACCGGCGCGATCAGGAGGACATCTCCATCCAACGCACCCAGCAGGCCATCCTTGACCTGTCGCCGGCCAAGCTGTGGAGCGTCCTGTGCGAGGGCTTTGCCCGCCACCCCGCAGAGCTGGCTCGCCTGACTACACCCGAGCGTCTCGACGATGCGGCGGCGGCCATCATGGCGCAGCGCCTGGGCGATGCGCAGTTCG
>CALHWE010000002.1 GCA_938036785.1 uncultured Candidatus Saccharibacteria bacterium
GCGCAGGCTGAGTCTGGGGTAGAGCCGCCAGCTGTGATCGATTAGGATAAGAAGGAAATTGCTGATTCATGAGAGTATTATACTATACCGGTAAATACGCGATACGTCTTTACGGAGGTCATATACCTTGAGATCAGGGCTTCATTAAAGCATACTAGCTCAGCAGGATTATCCGCTATGCAGAATGAATTTTGGTTGTGGCGGGAGCAATACATACGCAATAGAGGTTATTTGTGCTTGCCTGGCGAGGCTGCGCCGAGCTCGATGTGCTCCTTCTCAAACTCGCGCAAGATCCGTCGCCGCATCTCGGCCGTGAGGGCCCACTGGTCGGATGGTTGGGTCTTGCCAGAGACGACAAGGCTAATCGACGACGCATTGAAGTCGCCAAGAATGTCGAAATGCGGTGGCTCGATCACTTTGCGCTGCCATTTTTCCTCGCCAGAAATTTCCTCACCAATCCGATTGATAATATCGCTAGCGGTACTAATGTTTGTATCAGGCGCAACGGTAATGGTGAAGTATACTTTGCTATAGCCCATCGTCTTGTTGATGACATGCTGCACGACACCGTTAGGGAAGAAGTGGACGTTGCCCTCGACGTCGCGGATCACTGTGGAGCGTACACCGATCCGCTCGACCGTCCCGCCAAAGCCATCGATCTCGATAATATCTCCTACCCGATACTGGTTTTCGCTAATAATAAATACTCCTGAGAGGAAATCCTTAACGAGTGACTGCGCGCCAAACCCGAAGGCGACACCAATGATCCCTGCGCTCGCAAACAGCGGCGCAAGGGCTGCGCTATTGAAAAAATGAGTAAAGATAGCATAGCCCGCAATCACCACGACAATAATGCGCCACACATTAGCAAAGAGCCCGCCCAACGTCTTGTGCCGCTTCTCGAGATCCTTCTTAGGCAGCGTACGCTGATATGTGGTAACGAAGGCATGCCGCGTCAGCCACATTACCAGACGTGGTCCCACCCAATACAGTGCAATCGCCACGATAATAATAATGATAATCTCTAGTGCAGTGATCTCAGGTGAGGTAATTGGCTTCATAGTATGGTAGTATAACAGATGTGAATGATGAATTAAACCAGCTTGTGCTTACCTTGCAGCGTGGTGGCGTGGCAGTACTCCGGACTGATACGCTGTATGGCATTGTTGCCCGGGCAGATGACGAAGCGGCAGTAGCGCGGGTGTATCGCCTTAAGCAGCGTGATAGTAATAAATCATCCATCATCCTCGTGGCTGATGCCAGCCAAACGTATGCCGATGTGCCCACCTTACCGTCGCTTGATACCTCTCAGCCCACGAGTATCTTGCTCGATTCGCCCCATGCTCCGCGGTGGTTACGCCGCGCTAATGATATGCTGGCCTATCGCCAGCCGCAGCTGCCGTGGCTCCAGGCGGTCTTGCGCCAGACTGGCCCGTTGATCGCCCCCAGTGCTAATCTCGAAGGGCAGCCGCCCGCCCGCACTATTGCC
>CALHWE010000003.1 GCA_938036785.1 uncultured Candidatus Saccharibacteria bacterium
GCCCGAGTAGTCGACGCGCTTACCCAGCAAGTTCTGGCGGAAGCGCCCTTGCTTACCCTTAAGCATATCGCTAATGCTCTTAAGGCGGCGGCGTCCGCCAGTTGCATTGACAGCGCGGCCACCACGAGCAGCCGAGTTGTCAATCAGGCTATCGACCGCTTCTTGCAGCATACGCTTCTCGTTACGCTGAATTACCTCTGGTGCGTTGAGCTCGATAAGTTTCTTGAGACGGTTATTACGGTTGATGACGCGGCGGTAGAGGTCGTTGAGGTCACTCGTCGCAAAGCGTCCACCACTCAAGGCTACCATTGGCCGCAAATCTGGTGGAATGACTGGCAAAACTGTCATACACAGGCTTGATGGCTTAATGCCTGCCGCTTGCATGCCCTCCAGCACCTTAAGGCGCTTCAGCAGCTTCTTCTCGCGCTGACCGCGCGCGCCTTCGGCTTCTTCTTGCAGATCGGCGATGAGTGCGTCGAGGTCGATATCATCAAGGAGCGCCTTGAGGGCATCACCACCCATACCAACCTTGATGAGCTCTTCGTATTCTTCGGGAAGGTTGCGATAGTCAGTATCACTCAGGAGGGCGCGCTTTTGTAGGCTCTCGAGCTGAGCTTTCTTTTGGCTGTAGGTTGCCTCAAGCTCTTCGTACTCGCGCGTTTGCTGCTCGGCAAGCGCCTTCACATCTGCCCCATCAGCCTCAGCTTCACGCTGGAAGCGAATCTTAATGGCGGCACGTGCTGCCTCAGTCTCAGCCTCAAGGTCAGCCAAATAAGCGTCGCGTGTCTCAGCGTCAACGTCGAGGATGACATAGGTAGCAAAGTACGCGATCTTCTCGAGGTTGCGCACCGTAATGCCGAGCAAGAGGCTCATTGCACTGGGCGTACCGCGCATAAACCAAATGTGCGCAACAGGGGTCGCTAGGCTAATGTGCCCCATTCGCTCGCGACGCACGATCGACTTGGTGACAAGCTCGCCATTTTTATCTACTGCAGCTTCGCGGCTGCGCACACCCTTGAGCTTGCTGTCATGTGGGTTGATATCTTTGACTGGGCCAAAAATTCGCTCACAAAACAGGCCATCGCGCTCAGGCTTCTGGGTTCGATAGTTGATCGTCTCCGGCTTGGTGACTTCGCCGTAGCTCCACTTGAGGATATCCTCGGGGCTGGCGACGGCCAAGCGTACCGCATCAAAATTGGCGATATCGTGATCTGTTACCACGTGGGACATCTTAGGCTTCCTCCTCGCTTAGGTTTTCTACTGTGTCAATATCTTGGACGGACATGCCGCTGTCATCGGCGATCGTGCCAATGCCATCGGATTCATCAAGATAGGTTGCTTCGTCATCACTCTCGTCAGATGGGACGGTTTTGTCGGCAGGGCCTGCAGCAGCAATGACATGCTCGGCATCGACCGACTCGTCAGACTCATCCAGCAGGTCAACACGCAAGCCCAAGCCTTGCAGCTCCTTGACAAGCACGTTAAAGCTCTCGGGCAGCTTTGGCCCGGCAATAGGCTCATCCTTGATGATTGCCTCGTAGGCTTTGGCGCGGCCATACACATCGTCTGATTTAATTGTCAGCATCTCCTGTAGAGTAGTCGCGGCACCGTAAGCTTCGAGTGCCCAGACCTCCATCTCTCCGAGGCGCTGACCACCATTTTGAGCCTTACCACCGAGTGGCTGCTGAGTCACCATGGTGTATGGGCCAGTGCTGCGGGCGTGAATCTTGTCGCTCACCATGTGGTGGAGTTTGATCATATGCATCACGCCGACCGTTGTACGCTCCTCGAATGGCTCGCCGCTCAGGCCATCGTAGAGTTGGCTCTTACCGTCGCGCGCAATGCCAGCCTTTTCGAGCTCATCCTTGATGGTATCGGCTGGTACACCGTTGAATGGCGGCGTAGCGACTTTATAGCCGAGTGCTCGTGCAGCCATACCGAGGTGCGTCTCAAAGAGCTGGCCAAGGTTCATACGGCTTGGCACACCGAGCGGGTTGAGGATGACATCAACAGGAGTACCATCAGCCAGGTATGGCATATCCTCTACCGCCATAACGCGGGCACACACACCCTTGTTACCGTGACGGCCAGCCATCTTGTCGCCAACACCAATCTTACGCAATTGGGCGACAAAGATCTGAATTTGCATCAATACACCCGTCTTAAGTTCATGGCCATTCTCGCGGCTAAATACCTTGACGCCAACAACTTTACCGCCACCAGCATTGTTCATGCGCTGGCTGGTGTCGCGCACATCCTTGGCCTTTTCACCAAAGATTGCACGCAGCAAGCGCTCCTCGCTGCTGAGCTCTTGCTCACCCTTTGGCGTAATCTTCCCAACCAAGACATCACCCGCCTTGACCTCAGAGCCAATCTGTACAATACCGCTCTCATCCAGGTGGCGAAGGCTGTCCTCACTCACATTTGGAATATCGCGTGTCACAATCTCTGGACCAAGCTTTGTCTCACGTACCTCAACAGTGTAATCCTTGATGTTGATGCTGGTAAGGGTATCATCTTCTACCAAGCGACGGCTCAAAATCACCGCGTCGTCCATGTTGTAGCCACCCCATGGCATAAAGGCTACCAGCAAGTCCTTACCAAGGGCAAGCTCACCATCAGCAATGGACGCGCCCTCGATGAGAGTGTCACCCTTCGCAACGGTTTGGCCACGGGTTACTCGGACTTTTTGGTTAATACAACGATCGTCATTGCTCTTGGCAAAGTGGATTAGGTCGTAGCGCTTAACGCCATCAGCATAGCGCACCTCGACTGCTTCGCCATCAGCCCGAATCACTTCGCCATCAGCTTCGGCCGTCACAAGCTGGCTTGAGTTGCGCGCCACCTCGTGCTCAATGCCAGTGCCAACCGTTGGCGACTCTGGCTGCAAAAGCGGCACTGCCTGGCGCTGCATGTTGGAGCCAGTCAAGCTGCGGTCAATACGGTTCTTCTCGATGAATGGCACGAGACTCGCGGTCGACCCAAGGATCTGCTTGTGTGCAGCATCCATGAAAGTGACTTCACTGGTATCTACCTGCCCTGGCTGGAGGAACTTACGCGCACTAACGCGATCGCGCACGAAGGTACCATCCTCATTAAGGCGAGCACCAGCATCGGCAATCACCTCAGTTACTTCTTGCGAGGCATCGAGGTAGACGATTTCATCAGTCACGCGGCCATCAACCACCTTGAGGTATGGTGTCTCAATAAAGCCGTATTCGTTGATACGTGCGTAGGTGGCGAGGTTAAGCACCAGACCAATGTTAGCACCCTCTGGTGTCTCCACCGAGCAAATCCGACCATAGTGGGTGGGGTGAGCATCGCGCACCTCAAAGCCGGCTCGCTCACGGCTGAGGCCACCAGGTCCCATCGAGCTCAGGCGACGCTTGTGGCTCAGCTCCGACAGTGGGTTCACCTCATCAAGCAGCTGGCTCAACTGGCTACTGGCGAAGAACTCGCGCACTGCTGCCACTACCGGGCGAGCATTAATCAGTTGGCTTGGCGTAACTGTCTCGAGGTCACTCATGCTCATACGATCCATTGCATTGCGCTGCATCCGGAGCATACCAACGCGGAACTGGCGTGCCACCAACTCGCCAACCAGTTTCACACGGCGATTGCTCAGCGAGTCGATATCATCAGCTGGCTCTTGTGTGTTGTTAAGGCGAATAATTTCACGCAAGACACCAATCAAATCACTCATCTGCAATGTACGATATTCGGCTGTATTGGGCACATCAACACCTAGGCGTTGGTTGATCTTATAGCGACCAACGCGGCTGTAGTCGAAACGCTTGAAGTCGAAGAACATGCGCTCAATCATCTGGCGAGCGTTCTCTACCGTAGCGAGGTCACCTGGGCGCAGGCGGCGATAGACCTCAATCAACGCTTCGTTGATGCCATGCGCTGGATCCTTCTCGAGCGTGGCTTCGATATATTTCATCTCACCAGTGTCGATATCAGCAAAGGCCTCGCGAATGGCCGACACCTTGCTCATACCAAGAGCACGCAGCAAGGTGGTGGCTGCAATCTTGCGGCGGCGATCGATCTTCACGTAGATTGCGCCTGATGGACTAGTCTCAAACTCGAGCCATGCCCCGCGGCCTGGGATCATCTTGGCACCATAGAGGTTGCGCCCTGCCACACGGTCAGCACTAAACAGTACACCAGCACTCCGAATCAGCTGGCTTACCACTACGCGCTCTGTTCCATTAATGATAAACGTTGCGCGTTCGGTCATCCAAGGGTAATCGCCCATGTAGATGCTCTGTTCCTTGACTTCACCGGTCGTCTTATTGATAAGCTCGACGGTGGCTTGCAGTGGTGCGTCGAAAGTCAGGTTGTTTTCTTTCGCAAACTGCTCTGTATGCTTGGGCTCGCCAAAGGCATAATCCTTAAAGCGCAGCTCGAGCTTCTGGCCAGTATAGTCTTCGATTGGGTTGAGCTCAGCAAAAATTTCGCTCAAGCCCGTCTCGACGAAGTCCTTCCAAGATTCTTCTTGGTGAGCCAGCAAGTCGGGTACTGCCAGCGCGGTGTCATTACTGGTAAAAAACACACGCGATGGAGCAGTTGTTGCCGTGGTAGGTGTAGGCATATAAACTCCTCTTGAATTATTGTTATCTATCCGCACGTGTAAGGACTCCAAAACCCTACTCGTGCATTTGTTGTGGCACCGAAGCTTTACTCAATATAAGTTTTCGCACACTAAAACGCCACGCCACCGGCGTAGTCCGCACCTAACCCATATTACACAACCTTCATTAATATCTCATTATAGCGAATGAGCTGCGAGTGCGTCAAGCATTTTTCTGTTTGAAATTTCAAAAATCTATACTAGGAGCTACGTATAATTATTCTCACTCATACAAGCCTCGAGCATGCCCGCTGACATTGTATACATACCGCCCTGTTTTGGTAGATATACACAACTTTTGGACTGGTCCGTGATCCCAAAGAGCACACTTTGTGCTTGGATCTTGCAGCACCTCACGAACATACTGTAGAAACACACCCTCTTCTGTTGACGGTGATAGCGAGAACCCTTCGTCAATTGTCTGATCTCGGCGTTTAGCATCAGCCACCGACAACCAACCATCGCACTGGCTTGGACAATTGACAAATGGATTCTTTGCAAGTAGTTGCTCACGCTCAGCCTGCGTGGCTATAACACCAGACACGCTACCCATTGCATAATTATCCCAGGATATCGCCTTCCCTGATGAATAGTCAGCCGCACGCGCTAATACATCCCCCATAACAGTTTGGGTGCGCATGAGTTCCTTAGTGTCTCGCTTAGCCTGATAGAAAAAGGCAAGCGCCGCCATACAGACAATAATCAACACGATCGTTACCAACATAACGACAGTCATACGCCGTGGACGGAAGCGTCGTGATTTTTTTGCTTGAGATGGAGTGTTTGCAGACTGGGTTGTCGATTGGTCGCTATGTTGTGTCATAGCCTTACTATAGCACAAAGTAGCTACTCGTGCTATTTTGCGTTTGCGTGCTGGCCAATCACTTCATCGGCTAGGCCATACGCCACGGCATCTGCGGCACTCAGCCAGTAGTCACGCTCCATGTCAGCCTTGATTTTATCGAGTTTCTGGCCAGTGTTGTCCGCCATAATGGTGGCCAGCCGCTCCTTGAGGGCGATACTCTCGCGTAAGCTAATTTCTTGGTCTGTCACTTTGCCGCGCGTACCGCTGCTAGGCTGGTGGATCATCACGCGGGCATTAGGCAGGACAAAGCGTTTACCCTTCGCGCCACTACTAAGCAAGAAGGCACCCATGCTTGCCTGCAGACCAATACCAATCGTCTGCACATCTGGCGCGATGTATTGCATAGTATCGTAGATTGCGAGGCCGTCATACACACTGCCACCAGGGCTATTGATATAGAGTTGGATGTCTTTGTCTGGATTTTCATTGGCAAGATGGAGAAGCTGCGCGACAACGACATTGGCTGTCATCTCGGTTACTTCTTCGCCGAGGAAGACAATGCGATCCTCGAGCAAACGCGAGTATATATCGTAGCCACGCTCACCATCACGTGTGCGGACAATGACGTTGGGCACTAGGTAATCATTCGGTTTCATCATAGTACTATTGTAACGAGAAAATTAGCACTCGTCAATATAGAGTGCTAATTTCTGCTATGCGAGCTGTACTAGTCTGCTACTTCTTAGTATTCTGCGCTACCAGCCAGTCGATCGTCTTCTCTGTCAAGAGGCGGTTGGCAATCTCGTGCTGCACCTCTGGCTCATCAAAGCGCGCCACCATAGTCGCATCATTGGCGTACTGTTGCTTGAAGGCGTTGATGCGCTCTTGCAGCTCCTCTGCTGTGGCTTCGATCTTCTCGGCCTTGCTCAACTCAGCCAGGACAAGCCCAGCCTTAATGCGCTCATCGGCCGCTGGTTTAGCCTCCTTCTCGATCCACTCGTCTTTGTCCTTATATTCCTTCTCGACAAGGTACTGCTCAAGGGTGCGACCGCGGTGAGCGAGGTTCTGCACCAAGTCTTGCTCAATTGAGCGAAGCTGGTCAGCTCGCAATACCTCCGGGATGGCTACTGTGCTGGCATCGGCCAACTGCTTGACGGCTACGTCGCGCAGCTCGTCATCTGCTTCACGCTGCTTTTGCGCAGTAATTTCTTTTTCGATATCTTTCTTGAGGTCATCAATAGAAGTAAATGGCCCAACCTTTGCAGCGAACTCATCAGTCAGCTCAGGCAGTGTCACTTTCTTGACCTTCTTAATGGTCGTATCAAAGATGACTGCTTGCCCGGCTAGTTCGCTCGCATGGTAGTCCTTCGGGAAGGTGAGTTCAACCGCCTTCGTTTCACCAGCCTTGAGGCCGATCAATGCCTCTTCGAAGCCTGGAATGAATGACTTGCTGCCGAGTACAAGCGGATAATCTTTCCCGGTGCCACCAGCAAAAGGCGTACCATCGCGCTTGCCGACAAAGTCAATCGTTACCTCGTCACCATCCTGAGCTGCCTCATCAGTGTCCGTACGCTCAGCCATACTGTGGCGAATCCGGTCAAGGATCTCCGTTACTTCTTCTGGCGTAACGGTTATCTTCGCTGGCTTGAGCTTGAGTTTCTTATAGTCACCGAGAGTAATCGTGGGCATAACCTCTGCCTCAGCAGTAAATTCCAGCTCACTACCAGGCACAAACTTCTTAATCTCCACCTCTGGGCGCTCAAGTACCTGCACGTCACTCTCGAGGAAGGCTGCAGCAACTGCTTTGCTCAGGGCGTTATTAAGCGTCTCCTCGGCGAGGTGTTCTGGATTGGTATTCTTTGCAACCAACTCGAGCGGGGCATGACCCTTGCGGAAACCATCAACTTTAGTCGTCTTGGCGAGTTTGCGCAAGGCAACCTGGCGAGCTGCCTCCAGTTCGTCTGCACCGACGGTAATCGTGGCGCGTACTTTGGTGTCTGATAGGTGGTCTAGTGTCGTCTTCATAGTTGGTTATTGTATCATATGTCGCTGGCAGTGTGAAATAGGCATGTGACGGACCCAAATATGCACACGTATGTATACGTGTTTCGCAAGACGAGCAAAACGGGAAGCTAACAGAGATGAGCTATAGCTGTAATAGAGATGCAGATGGTGATACTATGATAAATCAAAGTCATCATCTTCACTGCGCGATGGCTGACGACGGTAATCCTTAACGGCACTGACGACGCGCTCCAGGCTGAGCTTTTGCTCCTCGCTCGTCGCAATATTCTTGAGGGTGTAGATCTCGTTCTCCAGCTCATCCTCACCAACAAAGAGGAAATATGGGATCTGTTTTTTGATCGCTGCTTTGAGCTGCTTGTCTAGTTTGCGGCCAGTGAAATCGACTTCCACATTGACGTCCTCATCGCGCAGGTCGTCCGCTAGCTCTAGTGCACCGCGCATTGCCCCGCCAAGGACGATCATATAAATATCGGTTGTGGAGCTAAACTCTGGTAGCAGCTGATGCGCCTCGAGAAAGAGCTGCATCATTGATAGGCCTGGTGCAAAGCCGACCGCACTAATAGGCTCAGCGCCAAACATCCCTACTAAGCCATCATAGCGCCCACCACCAAAGAGCGAACGGTTATTATCTGGATGAGTGTCGAAAAACTCAAACACTGTACCCGTGTAATAATCTAGTCCACGCATGAGCGTGATATCGAAAATGGCATTTGTTACGCCGCTACGCTCAAGTAGTGTAAAGAGCCGCTGCACATCGCGCACCGCCTCACTATCGCGAATTGATTCGGGGAGATCGGCCATAGTACGTGCCGTCAAGAGCTGAGCAATCCGCTGCAAGCCGACCGGTGCCGCCGCCTCACCAAAGATCTCAATCGCCTGATCGCGAAAGGCCTGTGGTGGAATCTTGTTCTTACGATCAAACAACCGAATCATCAGCTGAGCCTGCACGGCATCGAGCTCGAGAAACTGCGCCATCATAAGGTTGATCAACTGGCGATTGTTGATGCGAATAGTATACATGTCGTCCGTCGCGCCAAAGGCCTTCATGATACGGCTACCAAGTGCGATAATCTCGGCCTCGGCCTGCATGTTATCAACACCAAATATATCGACATTCATCTGCCAAAATTCACGCTCTCGCCCCCGTTGTGGTCGCTCATAGCGCATAAACTGGGCAATACTAAACCAACGCGCTGGATAGGCGATCTCTTGGCGGTGCTTGGCAATCATCCGGCTTACGCTTGGCGTCATTTCAGGACGGATCGCTACCTGTCGATCACCACGATCAATAAACTGATACGTCTGGTCATTTACTAACTCGTCACCACTCTTGGCAGCATACACTTCAACCGGCTCAAGCAGTGGTGCATCGTATTCTTCGTAGCCGTAGCTCTTGGCGACATGACGCCAGGTCTGAAAGATGTATTTGCGCACGCGAAGATCTTCCGGATACCAATCCCGCGCCCCCCGATATGATTCCGATGAAAGTTTTGTCATAGTTACTGCTATTTTTGCATAAACGGCATGGAAAAACAAGCCCTTGGCCGGATTCACCGCTCTATAGCGCCACGCAGCGCTACATACTCCTTCGCTACCGTATGTTTGAAAAAAGAGTAAAGAGAGTAGAATCTCTACTCCCGATCTAGGTGCAACCGATGCTGCTGCACCCAGACATACATCGCAATACCCGCTGCTACACCGACATTAAGGCTACGCGTACTGCCAAATTGCTCAATTGCAACAATACCTGTAGTTCGCTCGAGCAGCTCAGGGCGAATACCAGGCCCCTCTGCCCCAAACAAAAGCACGGCACTACGCGGCAGCGCGACCGAGTGAAGTGGCTCTGAACCAGCAACGTTATCGACCGCAATGAGTGGCCGACCAGTAATAGCCTGTAAGAAATCTTCAACCGTTTGGTGATAATGCACGTGCAGATACGTGTCTGTCATCATCGCACCACGCTTATTCCACTGCCGCCGACCAATGATATGGACATGCCGCACCCCAAAGGCATTGGCACTGCGGACGATCGTCCCCATGTTGAAATCGCGCACGACATTATCAATCGCAATATGAAGTACCGAGCCATGCTCATCAAGATCGGCAACAATCGCTTGGTGAGGCAGCCCTTTATAGCGGTCTACCACATTGCGACGGTCGGTTGCCGCAGGAGCAGAGTGTTGGGTGCGCTTCATCGTGCTCATTAGTTATATTATGCTGCTATTCCTATGGTATTAGCGTCATTTTCTTCGGCAGGCTGCTGCGCCATCCCGCTGATCTTGCGAATGATGCGGATGCCCTCTTCGGTAAGCTCACCCTGTGTTGGCTGTCCGGTGCGTGATGATATAGCCAGGCCGTACAGTAAGCGTCCTGCAGTATCTGGCGTAAGATTTTCGCCTGATCGTGTAGCAATTAAACCTAGCGCACCAACCATCCGTCGGCGCACCTCAGCATACTGCTCATCTCCAGCTTTACCCGAGTTGGCGGTGCCGCATTGCTCTCGGACTTCTTCGATTTTTTGCTGTATCCAGCCTTCTTTGTAGAATGTTTGAGACGATGGATAGAGGTCATGTCATACTCCTTGTATAAATGTAAAATAGCGGTAGACCCGCCACAGTTTATTTACCTGATTGTATCACAAAACTCTTTACGCAAGACTAAAATTCGTATACAATACACGGTAAGAGCCTGCGGTGCGTATATCTGCGGATGTGGCGGAATTGGTAGACGCGCTAGCTTCAGGTGCTAGTGCCCTGCGGGGCGTGGAGGTTCAAGTCCTCTCATCCGTACCAAGCAAGCTCTTATCTAAATCTATCCCAGTCGAAACAGGCTGGGTTGCGGTTCCAGATGTTGAACAACGCTCACCCACCAGGGTGGGCGTTGTTCGTGTTGTGGGGCTCATGGGCGCGGCGTCAGCGGCAGGCAGTGTGGCTGAGGCGCCAGGCTGACCCAGGTGCTGCAGGTAGTGCGCATGGGCGGCGGCGTGCAGGCTGGGGCTGGCCAGCTGGTCGAAGGGTGGGACGAGCAGAGCGCTGAGGCGAGCACCGGAGCCCGTATCGGCGAGGTGGACGGGGCGCGGCATCAGGATTGGCGTGTCAGCATCAGCTCCTCCTCCCCCATTGGCATCACCAGTTCTTTCTTCTCCGGCGCTGTCCTGTCCATCGTGTGCGCCCGCGTCCTTGCCCGGCTGCTTGCCGCTGTCGGTCACGCCATCGCCTTGGTCAGGCAAGATGACCCACCCGTCTTCATCGACTAGCGGGTTAACCAGCACCCGGTCGAAGAAGACTTGGTTGAGCAGCTTCTTCAGGTGAGCGGGCGCAGCGGTGTAGAGGCGGTGGCAGTCTTCGAGAAGGTCAAGGGCTTGGGTGAGGTACTGGCGGACTTCGGCGGCATCGGCCTGGTAGACAGCTAGCTGGCGCTCGATCTGGTTCAGCTCGGTGGACAGCTCAGCCTGTTCCTCCTTGAGCAGGTCAAGCGGCACCGCGCCTTCGTAGTGGGCATGGAGGAGACGGCGTCGTCTGTCCTCGATGTTGGTACGCCGCGTCGTCAGGGAGCGCACTGCCTTGGCCTTGTCCCCTTCTATCTGGGCTAGCTCGTCGTGGGGGTAGTGCTCGATCTGCGTCCTATCCTCCGCGCTGAGCTCGATGGCCCGGTAGAGCTCTACCATCCGGTCTTCGACGACGTCGATGAGCACGGCGGTGAAGGCGCAGTCGTGCAGGCGGCAGCGGCGGGCGCAGACGAAGTAGGGGTAGATGGTGCCCTTGCTGTTCTTGGCGTTCTGGACGGACAGGCGGGCACCGCACTGGCCGCAGACGACAGTGCTCTTGAGGAAGTGGTTGTGGATGCGCTGGCGCTCCCCATAGCGGTGTGAGTCCAGCATGGCTTGTACTTGGCTCCAGGTTTCTTCGTCCACCAAGGGCTCATGCGCCCCGACGTATTCCACCCCTTGGAAGGAGATGGTGCCTTTGTAGTAGGGGTGGCGCAGGATCTTGTGCAGGCGCGTTGTTGTGATGGGCTTGGCGCAGCGCCGCGGCGTGGGCGGGATAGAGAGTCCGAGAGTGTTGAGGTGGTCGGCTAGTTGACTGACTGTCCAGTTACCGGTGGCGTACTCGGAGAAGGCGAGGCGAAGCAGGGGAGCACGCTGCTGGTCGAGCTCAACCGTCCGGACCTCCCGCCCGTTCTCGTCCCTGGCGCGGACGTTGAGGTAGCCGAGTGGTGCCTTGCCCAGTGTCCCACCATTCCTCGCCTTCTCTCCCATCCCCTTAATGACCTCATTAGCGAGGTTACGGGAGTAGAACTCAGCAATACTGCTCATGATGCCATGCAGCAACATCCCACCAGGCGTCTGGTCAATGTTCTCACTGGTCGACACCAACCGCACCCCCGCCTCCTCAAACGTCCGGTTAATCTCCACATCGTCCGCCCGGTTCCGTGCTAACCGATCTAACTTATGGACGATGACGTAGTCGATCCCACCATCTTCCTTAAGATAAGCCAGCATCTTCTGCAGCTCAGGCCGGTTCGCACTACGAGCCGACTCACCCCGATCGGCGAACTCCTTAACCACCAGTGCACCCATCGACTGGGCCTTGCGCTTATTCGCCTCTCGCTGAGCCGGCAAGGAGAACCCTTCCTCACTACCACCACGCTGAGCCTGCTCACGAGTGGAGACACGGATATATGAGACGGCCCGCTTGGGAGTGAGCTGGACGGCCATGGCCGCAAACGGGTCAGCTCCGACTGCCGCTGCACCACCTTGTGTTGATCCTGCTTCCATATACTCAATCCTCCTTTCGCTTACCCATTTGTCCAGACATGCGAGCCACCATGGCCGGTGTCTTTTTCCATTGACGCTCAGAATGCACGAGAAGTCCAGTGCGAAGTTGGGCGAAGTGAAGGGGCACAGGGGTGGAAACGGCAGAAGGGGGAGCGAAGTACGGTGCGAGCGTGGTGCACCGCTGACGGGAGCAGCCCGCATGTACTCGCCGCCCGCGCAGAGCGATGGCAGCGCACTAGAGAACAACTCGTGGCTCTACCTGGTCAGATCATGGGGTGAGAGCGGCGTCTGAGGTAGCAAACAGCAGGCAGAGTGAAGCGGCACTGGGTGACTGAAGAACGGGAGGCTGTTGAGCACCGTGGTAGCGGAGGTACCAAGTGGCGTCATGAACATCACCGACACCTGTCCATGTATTACCGACAGACACCACAAATGACCCAGCCAGGGCAACTACCAGTCCGGCAGAGGCAACGCCACGAGGCGACAGTGGTACCGCCTGGCCGTGCAGCCAGCAGAGGAGGGGAGCCTAGGAAGGCTTCCAGTCGCCGCCACAAAGCAGCACCAAGCCGCCA
>CALHWE010000004.1 GCA_938036785.1 uncultured Candidatus Saccharibacteria bacterium
ATTATGTATGCTTCCCAAGCATGAGACGAGGGTTCGACTCCCTCTACCCGCACCATGAGGAGCACCACACATCGTATGGGGTGTTTTTGTTTTTATTATGTATGATCGTAAGCTTGTCATTGTCCAGAATCCTTATAGCACCCGCCATAGCGAGGTGCAGGCTGGGGTGTTTGATCGGCTTGATACAGCGGGCATTACATACGACACCATAACGACGCGCTTTTCGCAGGCAGCGGATAACATTGACGACCTTGCTGGTCGCCTGCCGAATGACGCTCATATTATCAGTGCGGCAGGTGATGGCACGAGTACGCAGGTAGTAAATGCAGGGCTGAGGGCAGAGCTTGATGGCGCGGTGTATAGCTTTATTGGCTATGGCAATTGTAACGATCTCGCAAGAGGCCAGCGCGATCCTTTACCGCTGTTGCAGGCCAATCGCCGCACTATTATTCATCAACCGCTCACTATTGAGGTAAATGGTGAGCTATGGCGATACGCCCCTGGCTATATGACACTTGGCTTAACTGCTCTGGTTGCTAGTGGCTTCGCTGACGCGGCATCGCGCGAACGCCTGCGCCGCACACCACCCTATACCAAGCTTGTGCGTAGCATGGGGCAAGTTGCCGCTACCTATCTGCGCACGCACGACACTTACTTACCGCCCTTTACAACCAACCTTTCTGCCGAAGAGCAGGCTGGCCTGACCGATGTGATGATTATCAATAACCAGCGTATGGGGCGCGTTATCCGCTCGTCGATCGACTACCCACAGACCGACTTTTTTGGCTACCATCAAGCTGACTTCTCGTCTGTCTGGAAAAATATCCCCTTTGCTTGCAACGCTATAGCGGGCCACACACCGGCCGAAAGAATTACTGATATCACACTCACCTTCCGTGAGCCAGCTACTATCCTCGCCCAGACTGAGGGAGAGCATGCCGTGCTGCCAGCGGTATCGATAATTCGCGCGTATAAAGACCCGGCACAGGCGATTCGGGTTGTGCGCCATGCAGTATAAATGATGGTGTTTATGACTAACCATGCAGTATCTTAGCGATCTCAAATACCCTCCTCACAACTATCAAGACATGACAATCAACGGCGGCGGGTTCACGGAGTTTGGTGAGTTATTTCGCCAACTCCGCTCGCACTGGGTTAAAGTTGAGTTTCTCCAAGAGTATGATGAAACAGGGTCAAAAGCCTATGAATCATTCATACAGGGTGACTATGACGATGCCAAACGACGCGTTACAAAGGATGTGAAGTCCCAATGGGTATATGAACATTCCAAGCAATACAATGTCAGTATGACACGTATCCGCGTTGTCAAGTATCCAATCTCTCGTTACCTTCTCCGCTTTGAATACCATGCGTACGTTGCCGACGAGGAGATGGGTGAACAGATTTTTGTCGTACCGTGGTCTGAAATTTCAGACGTTATCTCTAAAACTGGCATTTCTGACTACCTTGTATTCGACGGGGAAAAAGTGGTTGCTTTGCTCTATGACGAGCATTCATCGACAGTACAAGAGGCTCGTCTTGTCGAATCTCAGGAAGAGGTTGCACGTTACAATGCTATGACTCAGTTTCTTCTCGAACGTAGTGTACCGCTTAAGCAAAGTGAGTTAGCACGCATCGCTACAACGCGACGTGAGTAACCATCTAGAGAGATCCCCCTTCTGGTACTAGTACATAAGTTCTGGATTGGCGTGCAGCTACGCGTAAGAGGGATGTAGAATCACTGACTGTGCCGTTGGTTGAGTATGTCTACTCTACTGCTAGTCCTTGCCGAATTTGCGCTGCGCGCGTCCCCCCCACAACTGCTGCCAGCTCTGCTTGGCTGGCGCGCATGATACCACGCACACTGCCAAACTGCCGCAGCAGTTTTTGCTTGGTTTTGGGGCCGACACCGGGGATGCCATCGAGCGCACTTTTGACCCCGGCTTTGCGCTGCAGGGCTGTGTGGTAGCTGACGGCAAAGCGGTGCGACTCATCGCGGATCCGCTGGAAGAGCTTGGTAATGTCGCTGGCTGCAAGCGGTGGAGTGGCCACCTGGCTGGTACTGCTAGCTGGCTGTTCATGCACAGCAGAGGCAGCGTGGGGCGCCTCTGGCTCGTGCACCGCGGCACTACCCCGCAAATTCTTGGAGTGCGCACCAGCGTTGCGCTGCCCTGGGTGGAGATTAATCACATAGACATCGCCATCCTCATGCACGGTGACGCCGCTCGGGCGCTCGGCCTGCAGGCGCTGAATATACGCCAGCCCCACCTGTGAGCCAGTTTTGTGTACCAAGATCTCTTCCTCGCGCTTAGCAATGCTGATGATTGGCACACGCACCCCACGCGCATCACGGGCCGCGATTGCTGCCGCCAGCTGGCCTTTGCCACCGTCAATCAGGAGCAGGCTCGGCGTGCCCCAGCTCTTGATATGGCGCTCACTGAGGCGGCGAAAGATGACGTCGTGCATGTTACCAGTGTCGTCGTTTTTTTCGCTCACTTTAAACTTACGGTACTCGGCCCGGTCACTGACGCCATTGCGAAACACGACCATGCTCGCCACCACCTGGCGGCCGCTCATGTGGCTGATATCGTAGCCTTCAATGCGGGTTGGCTCACCCGCGAGCCCCAGCAGCGTGGTCAAGTCCGCCAGGGCCCGGTCCTTACTAATAGCCAAAAATTCCTTATCGCCAAACATCACCCGGCGCTGCAGCTCCTGCATGGCGCGGAGCTTGTTGCGCAGCTGGGCGGCCCGTTCAAATTCGTGTAGCCCCGCGGCCGTCTTCATATCGCGCTCAAGCTTAGCAGCAATGGCTTTGCGGTTGCCTTTAATGTAGCTAATCAGCGTGCGTAGGTTGGCTTTGTAGGCTTGCGGGCCATCGCTGATTTTGGGGCTCAGGCCTAAATCTTCGTCCAGCTTTGACTGCCCAGGCCGGCGCTCACGCGTTAGGTACGGGAAGATTGGCCGTAGGTAGCGCAGGGCTTTTTTGAGCGCAAAGCCGTTGTAGAAGGGGCCGTAGTAGTCAGCGCCATCGTCCGCCGGGTTGCGCGTAAAGCTCACTACTGGCCACTGGCTCTTCATGTTGATTCGCACAAAGGTCTGCGATTTATCATCGCGCAGCAGCACATTGTAGCGTGGCATGTAGCGCTTGATCATCTCGCTTTCTAGAAAGAGGGCGTCCACCTCGCTTTCGGTCTCGATCCAATCCGTATCGTGGATCTCCGCCACCAGTGCCATGGTTTTATTATCTCGTCCACGCGAATCTTGAAAATACTGCCGCACTCGGTTGCGCAGCACTGCCGCCTTGCCAACATAAATCACCTCCCCACTGGCCGACTTATGAAAGTACACCCCCGGGCTGCGAGGTAGTGTTTTGAGCTTAGTGCGGAGGGCAGCATTCATACTTTCTTATTATAGCGCGAAGCTACTGCTTGCCGGTAAATAGCCGAAACAAACCATCGTGCTCGCCTTGAGCAAGCTTAACAGCCCATTCTTCCTCTTCAAGACGCTTCAAGAGGCGCGCTTTGAGTGCAGTTAAACCAAGTTTTTGTCGCGCCTGCTTGACCTTCTCCGCTTGCTCAAGAAAGGCAAAATATTGCTCGCGATATTCCTTTGGGATATCGCTGATCTTGCCGTTTGGCATGACAACGTTCTCGAGCCCTGTTAGTTTCCTTTCGTCCTTTTTGCGCTCACCAGTAATTGATCGATTCATATACGCACCGAGCTGAGCAACGGGGCCAGGAATAGTACAAACTGTTTCCCCGTCTTGTTCGACACGCCAAGGGTCAAGGCTTTCAAGTGGAATCTTCGTTTCGCTGCCAGCAAGACGCCAGTAAAGTTCCTTTTCACCTCCCTCGTCCTCTTTAAGATAGCGATCACCAGTGAAATGGCTCAAACCTTTGAGTGTATTCATTAGTGGAGTGCCATATGGCCTAAGGCCAAATACCGAAGGGACAAGCAGTCCACCCAGCGCATCTTTCATCTCATCTCGATATGCTGCTACTGTATCTGTTGTATGCACTAATGTGTCGAGATCTCGCACCGTGCCATTGCTCTCACGCCGCCGCGGCAGGTAGATATTACCAATCCGCACCACATGATCATCCCAATCGATCTCCTCGGCATGAGTGACTGCATGTAAACCGAGCCCGCCAACCACAGTATAGGGAGCATCTCCCACGTCTTCCATCCGATTATGAAAATCTGCTGCAACTAATGTGAAATATGAATTGTCTAGGGTTGTTTCTGGGGATCGTCTCATACACTTGGTTATACCATACTTTTGTGCACGCGAGAAGTGTTTTGCATACTATTTGTACACTCTGTTGTATTAGTTTTTATCTTGTTCGAATAGTATTCATCGTGCGTTCTATACAGATACGAAATACAGCCGAGCCATTCCTTGGTAGTGCTCACACGCTCTTATCATTATTCTAAAGCCTGGTAAACCTTCTGCCGCAGCACCGGTACAACCTCCGCCTCGAACCATGGGTTACGTGCTCGCCAGCGCGCAGTCAGCGGTGAGGGGTGCACCAGTGGGAAATACTCCGGCAAATACTGTGCAAAATGCGCCACCGTTTTCGTTAAATTTTTCTCTGCCTGGCGGGCAAGATAGTACTTCTGCGCATAGGCACCAACCAGAATCGTTAGGCGCACCGCTGGCATCTGGGCACGGAGCTTTGGGTGCCATTTCTTGGCAAACTCCTTGCGTGGCGGCAAGTCGCCGTGTGCACCCTTGCCAGGGTAGTAAAAATCCATTGGGATAAGCGCAAAGAGATCGGGGTTGTAAAATTGCTCATCGCTCACGCCAAGCCACTGCCGCAGAAGGCGGCCGCTGGCATCATTCCACGGCACCCCCGTCTCCTGAGCAATACGGCCGGGTGCCTGGCCAACAATGATGATGCGCGAGCGCGCCGAGGCGCTATAGACCGGCGGCCAACCCTGTGCCGCAAAATCAGCATTCATTGGGTCGGCACAAATGTGCTCGTAGAGGAGTGGCTGTGATTGCGCATTTGTCATATCTTTTAGTATAGCGAAGTTGTGTAGTTGACTCAATTGTAGCAAATGCCACTATCCACTAGTCCTCCAATGTCAGCTCAATTATTTTTTGGAAGGTTTTGCCGTTACGGATGGTTAGCTGCTTGTAAAACCGGGCTTTGAGGAGCTTTTTATGGTAATTTGATGTGAGATAATCGGCTTGATGGTGATTGCAGTAGAAGAACGCGGTGCGCCCAAAATAGAGCTGCTCGCGGCTATTTGCCCAGGTGGCTGCTTCTGCCTCAATCGACGTCTTGTCCGCATCTAGCAAGTAGAACAGCGCATCCCGTCGGTAGGCCGTATCATCCTGCCACCAGCTCGGCAGTCGAGCTACCTCTTGCTGGAGCGTAGCAGCGCTGATGATGATAGACGGCACTGGGAAGTCATAGGCCGCATCAAAGTAATGCGCTAGGGTGCGCTGGATCGCCTCCTCCGGTTCGCTGCTGTCAAAAAAGAGATTGCCACTATTGATATACGAGACGACGCTGCGAAAGCCCAGCTCCACTAGATCCACCTTCAGGCGATCCATACTCACCGTATGCTTGCCGCCAACATTAATGCCCCGGAGGAGCAGTGCGTAGCGCATTGGTTTTGCTGTGGTGTGGTGGAGCGTGTGCATAGTGCTATTATACAAGAATACACAGCGAGCGTCATGTTGCTGAGCGACGAATCGTAAACGTGAGGTTGACGCAGCTCCCCACATCGAGCTGGTTTGTTCGCCGCACCTTAGCAGGCAGCGGAATGAAGTGGGTGCCATCACCCATTGGCAGTAGCGAGGTATCCCACGACACCTCTCCTACCACCGCATGAACCGCAATCAGGCCACGCACCGTTAGTGTTTGGAATATCTCTGTATACCTCTGCGGCACTGCGACATAATACCAGCCACCTGCTTGCGGAAATTGCTGTACCCGCCCATCAATGGTATAGGTGTGCATCACCCATTATTCTCTTCTGCTTGCTGGACGATGTCGACTGTTACACCACTTGGATCACGCACACAAAAGTGAGTCTGGCCCCATGCCTCAGTGGTGAGTGGATGAGTGATTGCAACATCACAGCTCTTAATCCGCTCATATTCACTGGCAGCATCAGCAACCTCAAGTGAGTAAATAATGCCATGACCACCAAATGCCGCTTGGAGATCTTGTGGCTGGTTGGCAAGGTGTGGCTGCATCAGGCCGATCTCTGCGCCACTATGCTTATGCAAGAGCTGCACGTACCAATCGGCTTCGAATACAACCTCAAAACCAAAGAGCCGACAATAAAACTCCTTACATTCCGTTATTTTTGTGGTAATTGTCACAGGATATAGTGCGTGCATATGCGCTCCTTTGCGTTAGATGATTATGCCATTATAGTAGCGCAGCGGCACTCTCTCGTATTGTATATTTCGGACATTATGCTTGGTATGTCTTGTGGTAGTGCTGTGGTGTATGCTGTGTAATACACTGGAAGCGATGGATATAGTGCGACTGATCGGCATAGAGCTCTCGCCAATCTTCTGTAAAGCTCCGCTGAAACTGGACAATCGTCCGCAGCGCTTGAGGTGAAAAGCCCGTTCGCTGGCGAACAATCCGTCGCAGATGCCGCTCGGAGCAGCCCAACTGCTGAGCGATTTGGGTAATCGTATGCTGACCATCAAGCCGAGCGATGACCTGCATGATAAAGTCATCTGCCTGCACTAGGTTACATTCAATCATTCGTTGGATGCAAGTTGCGAGAATATCTTGCTGCCGAGTAAAGCTGTGCTGTTGCAACGCAGCAATAATATCTGTGACGGCCCAGCCGGCCAGCCGCTTAATAGGTATCGCTGCGCCAACGACTGCATCGACGTCACCGTGATACACACCAGGATGCAGGCGTATTCCCACATAATGAAATCGTCGACCCAGTGCTATCCGCCAAGCAGTTTGGCATGGCGTCATGATAGAGGCGCTGCAGTCATCTAAATCAAAGACAATATCAATACATGCATCGGGCAAAATTGTGTAGTAGAAGTTGCGTGCCCGTGGCTGCGTTGTCTTTAGCTCCCATAGACAGTACACATAGCGAGCGTGCGCTACCTGTGGTGGTATTTCGTCATACCGCACACGACGAGCAGCCGCTCGCATGATGCCATTTTGCCGAGGGGTGTATGGAGATCTCATATATTTTGTGCCGAAAATACTGTGCAGCCAAGCACCTCTATTGTACCATGGGCATTACTCGCTACTCGGGTAGTAGCCAGTGACCACTCAGCAAGAAGGTTGCCATATCGGCAAGCAGAGTAAGCCCGCACAGCACAATGACCACTGTAATACTTGAGCGAATGAGCATGCTGTATCGGGCTCGCACCCGCTCGAACCAGGCTATGAAAGGTTGGTGTCTATCGCACATAATCGCGATGACAAGGCCAAAGAATAACCCCTGGCTGACAAGCAACCACACGATGTGCGCCATGATCACGACAAGCAGTGACTGTTCGCGGCTCGCTATGGTGATCACTGCGAGGAATGATGGGTCGGTAAAGGCACTGACCGCATAGATAATGCCACCAAGCACAATGCTACGCCTCAGCCACTGCAAGACTCGGCTATCCTGCGACTCCTGTGGCTCCTTATCCGATTTTATATGCCTGTGCAAGCGAGCTGCCGCCCAGCCAAGCAGCCCCACACTTGCCGCACCTTCTGCGCCTACCCACACACAAGCTGGTACACGATGGAGTGCCTGGGCAAATAACTCAGCACTACCGCCAAGTAGGAGCGATGCTGCTACGCCAGCAGTGACTGTCCCCACTAAGACGATGAGCGCAAACGTAGCAATTTTTTGCTTCGGTAGCTTGCTTGCCACTAGCAGCACAACCAGCACTGCGCCAAACACATCAAACCCAGCCACGCCAAGGCCAAATGCAAGTGCAATAACATTCATAGTGTCTAGTATAGCAGTAGATTCTTGAAGATGGCATACGTATCTCTCATTACACTGTAGATTATTACGAGCACCTTACCACCAACACAGCACGTCTTATCTCTGTTTACCCAGTAAGAAAGATACGCAGCTCACCTCAAGTTATCGTATAATACACAAAGCACGCGCTCTTATTTGCTATGTCCAACGAATCCAGCAGCATTCCCCGTCAAGCGATCAACGATGATACCGTTGCTATTAATAATCATGGTTGGCCCATCTGTACCCGCCAAAACAACGGCTGTTTGTGCCTGCCTCGCATGAATAACACTATCCGCTGCGTGAAATTGCTTTTGCAGATAGCCATACTCAGCATCATCCAGTGGAATATAGGCAACGTCACTCCCCTTGAGCCGCTCAACAATATCTGGGTAGTGCATGTCATAGCAAATATATGCCGTAACTTTCGTAGCATTATGCGTAGCAATTACGCGTGAATAACGCGCTGTGCCAATTGATTCATCTGGCGCAAGATGCGCTTTGTAATTTGTCAGTATACTGCGACCAGACTGATCTACCAGTACGACTTTCTTGTATATTCTTGTATCGTCTTTTTCTGTTGTATGGTAGACGATATTGATCGATTCTTTTTGTGCAAAGGCTGCAATTGTTGTGTGCAGCGCAGGTGGGATATAATTTTCTGGCCAGACGATTGTCGCATGAGGATATTGGTACTGTGCAATTGCGCGCTTTGTCAGATGTATAAGATCCTTCACATCAGCTTCAGTAGCGGGTATATCAACACCGCCACGTGTCATCTTTTGGAGTGCAATCACTGGAGGGAGTGGCTTGGCTGGCATATGCACAGCAATACTATTTGCCACTGCCACGAGTACAACAAGCCCGCAGCTCATACGTATCCATACGCTCATACGAGCATGCACTATCAGCCACGCTATACTCGCGCCGCAAAGTAATACAATCGCTTCGAGCACTACTTCGCCGCCATAGGCACTCCACATAGTGATACTGTCATTACGCCACACGCTATAGCCAAGATGGGGAATCCACCAATCCTCTACCACTGGTGCATGAGTTCGTATATACGTCAATGTGCACCATGCAATAA
The DNA here is from genome assembly GCA_938036785.1 of uncultured Candidatus Saccharibacteria bacterium. Taxonomy (GTDB): domain Bacteria; phylum Patescibacteriota; class Saccharimonadia; order Saccharimonadales; family Saccharimonadaceae; genus Saccharimonas. Next base: position 9,053 of record CALHWE010000004.1, read on the forward strand.
CAAAGAGCACTACAGCACCGTATGTCCGAATATACCGACGCAGAGCTATAATCCAAAATAGATTAGCCTGCAAAAGCGCCCATCCAACACTTGCACCAAATGCCACGCCGGGCGACATAAAGTAGTAATACCAATAGGTCGTTGGTAAGAGCCATGCCAGCAAGAAACAAGCACCAACGCCATAAAGATGGACGCCTGATAGTCGTCGCACTGCTATAAATAGCAATGCCAATGCAAAAAATACTGGTAGCTGCAGAAGCCAATGTGGGGCAAAAGCCGTTCCTGCCACAACAATGCCAGATATCGCCGCAAAAATATATGGCCGAGCTGTTCGCCGTATTGTCATAAAGCGCATAGTTTTCATGTGCTTGCACCCCATAGACACTACAGCCAGCGCCGCACCCGTCGGCAGTACCACTCGTAACGCTCGTCAAAGACGTGATGGATGGCGTGCTCTTCGATTGGAATAATGAGCCAGTTTAGCACGCCAAAGCACACCACTGGGCACAGCAGCGCCAGCCATGAGCCGCTCACCAACGCGCAACCAAGTACCGCCAAGATATATGCAAGATAGAGTGGATTGCGCGAGAAATTGAACGGCCCCGTGGTGAGCAGCTCAGTTGGCTCATCAAGCGGGTTGGTTGAGGTTGCAGCTCGGCGCAAAGCGCGCATCGTTGCATACATTATAAACACGGCCACAACAATGCAAGCAGCACCTACCAGCCACCATTCGCTGGCAATCACTACTGTCCCTGGCCACGTCCACGCTACTGCTAAAGCAGCAAAGCCGAAGCCAAAGAGACAAAAATCAGGAATATGGTTATATATCATATGCTTCTTCATGCGTATGATTATACCACTTTATTACTGATATAACATAAACATGGTATACGTTCTTATTCTGTACGCATTACCCCTGACTCATTTATCGGAGATGTGCTGCCCGTAGGGCATCATACACACTTGACACAACTCGCACTAGTCCTTGCACGGCGATGTCTTGCGGTGCTGTGCGTGAAGAACCGGACGTTCTTGAGCCATTACTTCATACTCCTTCTATCTTTCTAACTCATCCCTCTTTGTCTTTATTACTATAACTCTCTTTCTCTACTATTTATCTATCTATTTCTCTATATTTCTATCTATCTCTATACTTATCTCTATTTCTATCTATCTATTTATCTATCTTTATATCTCTTTATCTTTATTTACTTATCTTTATATCTCTCTATTTATCTATTCTTTATATTCTTATCTCTATCTTTCTCTCTATATCCATACTATTCTCAATCTTTATATCTTTATACATCAATACATCCATATCGATTTCTCTCCTATTATATATAAATATATAAAAGAAGAGAAAAAAGAACCGACGCTAACAGGGAAAAAACAGGGTAAAATAGGCGAATTTCGAAATTCGCCTGGTTTGATATAAAACTGCGCCTTGATATACTACCTTGTGAGGAGCTTATTATATGCCAAAGTACGTTCATATTGCTGGTTTTGCTATATTACTTTGTGTGCTGATGTATGTGCTATTGCGCGTGCTAGCGCCAGCGTCACACTCTACCCCGCAAGGCGGCACAAACCATTCACCTTCTCATCATGCGTCATCGCGTATGCTCTATGGCCTGACAATCGACGACAGCTGGGAGGGCACGAGACGGCTTGCTGATATCGTGGAGGCTCTTCAGCGTTTGCCTGCTCGGCCAACGGTGCGGATCGTTATGTCTAAGGATAGATCACCGCAGCGTTACCGTGGGCTATTCAAGGCGATTCATCGCGTGGCCGATATCATGGCCCAGCCCGTTGATTCTTCTGATATGCACAGCTACAGTACTGAGCGCTACCAGCAGCGCTTTGCTGAGTCTTACCAGTATTTATCTCACTATGTAGCGATATGGGAGGTTGGCAATGAAATGAATGGCCAAGAGTGGATCCAAGAAGACCCGCGCCTTACTGCCGCGAAGGTGGTCAGTGCCTACCGATACATTAAGGATAAGCATGCCGCGGCGGCGCTTGTGCCCTACTACTTCCCGCCAAACGGAAGCACGCTGAGTATGAAAGAGTGGCTGCAGGCATACCTACCCGATGATCTGAGGCAGGGCGTCGATTATGTCCTCGTCAGCTACTACGACGATGACAACGATGGCTACCAGCCCAACTGGCGACAGGTCTTTGCTGAGCTTGAGATGCTCTTCCCAGAAGCCAAGCTTGGTATTGGCGAGTGCGGCACACCCAGCGAGCATGCCTCGATGGCGCGTAAGCTACAGCTGTTTCGGCATTATTATGCCATGCCGCAGTACACTCCACGCTACGTTGGTGGATACTTTTGGTGGTATTGGGCGCACGATGGTGTACCATACAAGGATAACCCGCTCTGGGAGGAAACCGCGAAATATATGAAGAAGCGCCAGTCGTGAGCCAGGCGTCCTTTAATCATACCCTATTCCACCAATATGTGGCATAATATAACTAATGCATCACGAAACTTCGCACGCCACACCAGCGCATGACTACCAGCAAGCACTCGTGCAAACAGTCGGTGATTTTCTACAGCACGCACCCATGGCCGACACACTGCCAGACGCAGCCACCGTCTTTGTACATGATGAATGCAATCCTGATTCAATTGGGGCAATTGCTACTGCATGTTCACCGCACGTTCCGGCTGATGACCGATTTGATTTTCAAGAAACACATATTACAGGGCACCGCGTTGATGGGTCGTCAGTTGCTGGACGTGTTATTGAGGAAAACCAGGATAATATCACGCTGACTGATAGTGCGATGAATCCTAATCATCGCGTTCTCAACTTGCCGCTACCCGACCAACACGCCGTCTTGCAAGCCGCTTTTACAAAAGACCGTACGCCAACCAAACGTCAGCTGAGCGAACTGGAAACACTATGGCGATATGACAGCGTCAAAACTGCACTCGGTGTTGGCATCACGGCGCTGCAAGCATTGGCGCGAGCATCATACCCTACTCAGTCAGTTGCCGATATGCTAGCGCTTAAATCACCCACTACACCAAACGTCGTGCTTGCCGTGTGGGATGTGTCGCATTCAACCAAGGAGATGGCGCGTAATGACGGAGAGCTGCGCTCATTTCTCATTCGCTTTGGTAGCCAAGCACTCACTGCCATGCAACGTTATGGTGGCGAACTGATCGACTGGACAGGCGACGGGCAGAATTTTGCAGTGCCACTACCGCGCAGCGACAATGCGCGTTTCTCATGTGAGCAGCGGGCGGCTTTTGGCAACAAGACGCTCATTCCGCTGCTCAATGATCTTACTGATATCGCTCACGCGCATGATGAGTACGCTATTCGCCTGACCGCTGGTTTTGGCCGACTCGACAATGTTCCCGGTGGACACGTGAGCCCAGAGCTCTTTGGTATGACGAAATTATCCAAGCGTCAGCCGCGCGACCAGCTGTCAATTGCCCTGACTGGCGACGCCTACGACATGCTCGTGCCTGCTTTGCCTGACAGATTGCGGCATTATCTGTACCACGATTAAATCCTAGCTACGCCTTTTACTGTTCTTGCTGGGCCGAAGCAACTTATCTTTGAGCATTAGCACCACATCCGCCTCTTTAGCGAGCTGTTTGCTGTGAGTCACGACGATGACGCATTTGTTGTTTTCGTGGGCAGCTTGGCGCAGGATAGTGATGATATCAGCGGCGGTAGCTTCGTCCAGGTTGCCGGTCGGCTCGTCCGCCAAGATGATCGGTGCATGCGAGACG
>CALHWE010000005.1 GCA_938036785.1 uncultured Candidatus Saccharibacteria bacterium
TGAGATCTTTCACCCGAGTGGTCGGCTCAATTTTTGCCGCCGCAAGGATGTCTCGAGCAAGCGTGCGCCCAATACCATGGATGTAGGTAAGAGCAATGTGCACTTGCTTGTCTGATGGGATAACTACCCCAGCAATTCGAGCCATGCTTAACCCTGCCTTTGCTTATTCTTAGGTTTTTTCTTGTTGATGACACGGAGTCGGCCTTTGCGCCGGACCAGCTGATCATCGGGGCTGATCTTTTTGACACTCGCACGAACTTTCATGAGCGTACAAATCTCCCTACAGGAAAAACCTGCCGTTACTGAGAACAGCGGTGATATCAGGCCGCCGCTCTACGTTATTAAACGCGTGCGCGGAAGACGATTCTGCCCTTCGTGAGATCGTATGGGGTTAACTCGACTTCCACGGTATCGCCTGGGACCAAACGGATGTGATGCTTGCGCATCTTGCCGCTGATATGAGCGATAATGCTTAGGCCGTTCTCTAATTCTACCTTAAATTGCGTATTAGGCAGTGCTTCCACTACCTTGCCGCGCAATTTGATAACTTCTTTCGAACTTGCCATAGATATACAGCTTCGTATTATACGCTATTTCTCTGTAGGAGTAAAGAGAAGTAGCCAGCTTTTTGCATTATTTATTGTGAGATTATGGATGGCTCTATTCTTATATCAGAATAGAGCCGTAAGAGAGGTAGCTCTACTTGTAAAAGTAGTATCCTCTAGGCATTCATGATGTATAGACTTGAAAGCCCATCATCATTCATCAGCCTCTATTCCGCCACGGTTCTGCATTCTCTCTTTCTATATCCGAATTGCAATAATGAGGCGCTATGCCACTCATAACGCACGTTCTAAAGGCTCATGAACGAATTATTATAGAATACCATATCAAAAATACCGTCACAGACAGAGGTAGCGGTATTTTTGTGAGATATACTAGTGATAGCCTTTATGCCTTTGCGGCAGTACGCCGCCGACCGAGTAAGCCACGCTTCTTTGGCTTAGTATCAAGGTCATCGACCGAGAAGTCGTCATATGTTACCATCAGCGCTCGTGAGTTAATCTGACGGAGTGTCTCAAGGCCAACAGTCACAACGATAAGCAAGCTCGTACCGCCAATTGCCATGTTATTAGCATTAATGCCAAGCTGCGCAAAGACGTAGTCGATCGCAAACGGAATGATGGCGATGAGTCCCAGAGCAAGTGACCCAAACAGGTTAAGCCGATTGACGGTGCGTGACAGATATTTTTCGGTGGTTGGGCCAGGGCGGATCCCTTCAATGAAGCCACCTTGGTTTTCAAGACTCTCCGTAATCTCGCTCGCATTAAAGACGATACCGGTGTAGAAGTAGGTAAAGGCAATGACGAGTAAGAAATAGATCGATGGGTAGATGAGTACTGTCAAGCCACCGGTGGCGTATGTTTGAGCGGTGGGTGCCTGGAACCACTGGATAAGGTTATTTGCTAATTGCTGGTTTGCACCAGGTGTTGCATGTAATAATTGCCCTACGAAAGCTGGTAAGCTGAGGAATGCCACTGCAAAGATAACTGGTACCACACCCGCAGCGATGAGCTTGATAGGCAAGATGCTCTTGATGCCACCATACGAGCTATTGCCGCTAACCCGCTTGGCATAATTGATCGTGACAATGCGCTGTGCTTCGTTAATCTTAACGAGGAGATAAAGTAGGATGAGGCCAATCGTCCCAAGGACAACTACTGTCCAGAAGGTTGTCGGGTTAACGGGTAGTGAGAACCAGCCAAAGACGCTGAGCGAACCATCTTGAGTATTAAAGAGCGATGAGTAGATTGACCCAAAGGTGGTTGGCAGCTGACTGATTACACTAGCGAAGATGAGTAAGCTAATACCATTACCAACGCCCTGCTCTGTCATCAGCTCACCGAGCCACATCAAGAGTAGCGAGCCAGCAGTGAGCGCCGTTACTGCGACAATCCACTCGTGAAGCGAGCCAGCCACCGTACCAGTCGTACTCCCAGCAAGGACCGATTGACGCAAGAAGTAGATGATACCGATTGATTGAGCAATCGCCAGCGGCACACTAGCGATACGCGTCCACTGGTTGATCTTGCGTCGGCCCGACTCACCATCTTTGTGCATCTCCTCAAGACTTGGGATGGCTTTGGTAAGGAGCTGGGTAATAATGCTGGCGTTAATAAACGGCCCAAGGCCGATCAAAACAATAGACAGCTGGGCCAATGCTCCACCAGTCAGGATGTTTAAGAAGCCACCAAAGTCACTCGCCGATACGACGTTCTGGATAATATCCTTAAGTCGGCTTGGTTCGGCCAACGGCACTGGCACGTGCGCCAAGAAACGATAGGCGACGATGAGCCCTAGCACGATACCAAGGCGTTTTTGCATGTCTTTATTTTTGAGCGATCGAAGAATAATCTTCCAGTTCATATATTGTCCCTTTTGCCACTAACTACTAAACGCTATATCTAGTACAGTATACACGAATTGCTCCAGAAGCGAAAGGGTCAGCTGTCAATCCGGCTTTAAGCTCAAAAATATGCGAGAGATTCGTGCTTTTGTAGCTGATGTTCGGATACAGACTCATGGCAGCTCATAATAAATAGCGCACGATGTATATTCTCATGATATAATGCTAGATGTATTATTAATTTACTCTGATAATTTAGCTTGTTTCGATCTTGCTAAAGTTACAGAGTTGCACATAAAAGGAGGAGCAATGGCTCAAAACAACCAAGGGCTCAAGATTCGGATTCGCCTCAAGGCATACGACCACAAGGTGATCGACCAATCAGCCAAGCAAATTATCGACACCGCCCTGCGCACTGGCGCAAACGTCGCAGGTCCTGTGCCACTACCAACGCGGCGCAGCAGCTACACAGTAGTAAAGAGCCCGCACGTATACAAGACTGGCGGTGAGACATTCGAGATGCGCGTCCACAAGCGCTTGATTGACATCACCAATGCTACACCCAAGACAATCGACAACCTCCACAACCTCAGCTTGCCAGCTGGCGTGGATGTCGAGATCCGGATGTAGTATCACTATACGTTGATTAATCAAAAAGGGTGATATTTATTATCACTCTTTTTGATTTTTATTTATCCTTTCCTTTATTTACGCTACCTACTCAAACTCCTCTGCTGGGATATCATCAAGCGTAATTAATGCTGACTCCATAGCTCTCATATCGTCTGAGTGAACTATCTTTGACGATGTCATGAATGTAAAAACAAAAATACCTCCCCTGTGGGAGGTATTTTGTGAGTTTGCGAGTACTGTGCAAACTACTTGACGATGTTAGTCACAACACCGGCACCGACTGTACGGCCACCTTCGCGGATAGCGAAGTCTTGACCCTTGTCCATAGCGATTGGGGCGTTCAAGGTCACCTTGAAGGTCACTTGGTCGCCTGGCATCACCATTTCCTTGTCGGCAAGGAGCTCAATCTCGCCAGTCACGTCCGTTGTGCGGAAGTAGAACTGTGGCTTGTAGCCCTTGCTAAATGGTGTGTGGCGGCCACCCTCTTCCTTCTTAAGGATGTAGACTTCCGCCTCAAACTCGGTGTGTGGGGTGAGTGTGCCTGGAGCGACAATCACCTGACCGCGCTCGATCTGGGTGCGCTCGATACCACGCAGCAACAGACCAGCGTTGTCGCCTGCCTGACCTTGGTCGAGGCTCTTCTTGAAGGCTTCGACACCAGTCACGACAGAGGTCTGAGTTGGCTTAAGACCAACAATCTCTACTGGGTCGTTGATCTTGATGACACCCTGCTCGATACGACCAGTGGCAACCGTACCACGACCCTTGATCGAGAAGACATCCTCGATTGGCATCAAGAATGGCTTGTCGAGGTCGCGCTGAGGCAACTCGAAGTAGTCGTCCATAGCAGCCACCAGCTCCATCACGGCGTCTTCTGCCTCGGTGTCGCCCTCGAGCGCCTTGGTGGCAGAACCCTTGATGATTGGTGCGTTGTCGCCATCGTAGCCGTTCTTGGTGAGCAGCTCGCGGACGTCCATCTCAACCAGCTCAACCAACTCTGGGTCGGCCAAGTCCATCTTGTTGAGGAAGACGACGATCTTTGGCACACCAACCTGGTGAGCAAGCAGCACGTGCTCGCGTGTCTGTGGCAATGGACCGTCGTTGGCGGCAACCACTAGCACAGCACCGTCAATCTGAGCGGCACCAGTAATCATGTTCTTGACGTAGTCGGCGTGACCTGGCATGTCAACGTGCGCGTAGTGGCGCTTCTCCGACTCGTATTCCTGGTGGGAGCTGGCGATGGTAATACCGCGTTGCTTCTCCTCAGGAGCGTTGTCGATGTCTTCGTAGTTGCGAGGCTTGTTTACATCGCTTGGAAGACGCTTTGCCAACACGTGAGTGATGGCAGCCGTTAACGTTGTTTTACCGTGGTCGACGTGACCCATAGTACCAACGTTAATGTGTGGCTTACTTCGATCGAAATCTGCCATGTAGGTAAGTACTCCTTACTTATGTTAATATTTGGTACGACGCGAGCTACTTGCCGGAGTAGAGACACTACGACAAAACGCGTCGCGCGTTAGGATTTATTATAGGGTGCGGTGGCAAAAAAGTAAAGTAGCTAGTCCCACCAAACATACCACTGTCGACTGCTATATACCTGGTTTGCCAAAGCTTCAAAGGTCTCCGACCCTTGATAGACTGCGTCGCCATATGAGAAATAGAAGAGCTCAACGGCAACCGCCTTAGCATCAGCATCGGTCTGCGGTGGACGCTCGACGTAATACTCAACAGTATCATGGCTGATAGCGGCAGGCACAGCACCGTACTTCTCATACCAATAGCGCGATACCGCCACCTGGATAGCTGGCTCGGGACAATCATTCCAACCACCCATACAGAGGTAGGCTAGTGCTTCATACGGTGCTGTGGTTGGTAATTTGATAATAATGACCGGATTGTCGCTATCTGCCTGGAATGGGCTGATGAAGTCAACTGTAGTAGGGTCATCGTCATCAGGCGACGCCGAGAAGCCCGACGCAAAATAGTCATCCACAGTAGAGATCTGCTGATCCTTTTTCACTGTTTCAGCTGGCAGCTCCTGCGCAACGTGAGCAAAGAAGGCTGGTACATCAATTGCCTGCGATGCTTCCATGGTGCGCCGCACAAGCTCGGGGACTGTCTGGACGCCAGCGTTCTCTAGGCCTTCCGCTATCTCATCTAGGATGAGGCCATCGAGCGTCACAATCACCGGCGTGAAGCCCTCGTGCTTACCCTGCTCACGAAGCTGCAAATAGCGCTGCGTTGCATTAATGACTTCGCATTCTACGTAGTCGACGCCGCTTCCGGCAAAGAGTGTTTTGAATCGCTGCATTGTATCTGACATAGTATTCCTCCTTGGGCGCATTATAGCATAGAGGGATGTATCAATTATTACTGAGTGCAGCGAAGAAGGTGCGGACCTTTGGCTGGGTGGAGTGATTAATGACCTGCGCTGGCGTACCATCTTCAATAATCTTGCCCCCATCAAGGAAGACAATCCGTGATGCGACATCGCGCGCAAATGACATCTCGTGTGTGACAACGATCATTGTAATCCCTGTTTCGGCAAGGTGCTTAATAACCGCTAGTACCTCGTCAACCATCTCAGGGTCGAGTGCACTCGTTGGCTCATCAAAGAGCAAGACTTTTGGCTGCATTGCCAAGGCACGGGCAATCGCTACCCGCTGCTTTTGCCCACCCGAGAGATGACTCGGGTATTCTTGGGCTTTGGCGCGAAGGCCAACCAAGTCGAGCATTTGAAGCGCCTGACGCTTAGCTTTGGCTCTCGATAGTTTGCGCACCTTGAGTGGTGCAAGCATGATATTTTCGAGCACGGTCATATGCGGAAAGAGGTTAAACTGCTGGAAGACCATGCCAAGTTCAGTCCGGGCTTTGTTGAGGTCGGTCGCTGGATTGGTCATATCAATACCATCAACCCATACTTCCCCGCTTGTCGGCGTCTCAATCATATTAATACAGCGAAGCAGCGTGCTTTTGCCACCACCACTCGAGCCCAAGAGAACGACAACCTCTCCCCGCTTGATTGTCAGGTCAATACCGCGCAAGACATAATTGTTGCCATAGTGCTTGCGGATCTGCTTGATATTAATCATGCGCTTTAAGCCTCCTCTCTACTCGATTCATCACCCACGTAAATAGCGTGGTGAGGGCGAGGTAAATCATTGCAGCGGCAAAGAGCGATTCAAAGGCGGTGGCCGTTTGGAAGCGGATATTATCAGCACCGCGCATCAGATCGTTCATACCAATCCAGCCAACGACTGACGTCTCCTTGAGGAGCGAAATTCCCTCGCTGATCAGTGATGGCAATGACTGCTTGAGTGCTTGAGGCAGGATGATATAACGCATGGTTTGCCAGCGACTCAAGCCAAGCGAGCGCGCCGCTTCGACTTGTCCGTTGTCGATACTTTCGATCCCGCCGCGAATAATCTCAGCAATATACGCACCACTGTTGATACCAAAGGCAAGGCTTGCGATCCACAGCTTTGGCACCCCACGGTACGAGCCAAATACCACGTAATACATAATGAGTAGCTGCACCAAAGCAGGTGTGCCGCGAATGACCGTGGTATAGGCATGAGCCAAGCTCACCCATGGCCGCCAGCGCTGAAGGCGGTGTAGTTTGCATGTGCGAAATGGTTGCCAAGCAGACTGCTGCATCAGAGCAACGACTAGGCCAATCACGAGCCCAATGATCGTCGAGAAGACGGTTAGAAGGATGGTCACTTCTAGGCCGCGCCACAAGAAAAGATAGCGCTCGTCGCCAAAGAGGATATCCCACACATTCATGGCCGGGCCGCTCCGAAGTGTTTTTTGACGAGTTTATCGTAGCGGCCATCACGCTTCATTGCGGCAATGCTGGCGTTTACCTCAGCGAGTAGTTTGCTATTACCCTTTTTGATAGCAATGGCGTAATCCTCGTGCGAGAGGTTGCGTGGCAAGGCAACGAGCTGTGGGTTCGTGGCGAGGTATTGCTGAGCTGGCCCATCATCCATAATGGCAGCGTCAATCCGCCGACTGCTGAGCTCTTGCACAACACTAGCTGTCGACTGGAGTTGTACCACGTGCGCCCCACGAATCTTGTGTGCCAGTGTATCGGCTGTAGTGCCAAGCTGTACGCCAATTCTCCTGCCAATGAGGTCATCACTAGTGGCAATTGTTGAGCCGGTCTTTGGTACAATTATCTTTTGCGCTGCAGTATAGTACGTGTGCGAAAACTCAGCATTCTTACGCCGATCTGGCGTGACAGTCATACCAGCTGCAATGAGATCGATTCGCCCAGCCTGTAGTGCTGGCAAGAGGCCATCAAAGGCGATCTCCTCAATTTGTAACGAACGGTTTGTGTCCTTAGCAATCTCCCGCACAAGGTCAATATCAAAGCCAACAATCTCCTGCCCCTGCTTATATTCAAACGGCTTAAAGCCAGGATCGGTGCCCAACACAAGTGTTTTTTCCAGACCACTGCCGGCAGTCTTGGTGGTAGAGGCTGCTGGGCTCAGCTCAACATCCCAATACATATACCCTAACAAAATTACTGCCACAGCAGCGAAGCCCAGCCATGTAAGCTGAGTGAGCCTGCGTTGCCGACGAGTCGATTGCGCCATGCATATAAGTATAAGCGCTTTGCTAGACGGATGCAAGTACTTGTATTGTTCTATTTACCGCGCTATGATAAGAATACAAAAGCAACACATAAGGAGGCACCCTATGAGTAGTCTTACAAAATACAACCCCTTTGAGGAATTGCGCGCATTGCAGCGGCAGCTGTTTGACAATCCCTTTACTACGACACTCAGCCAAGCTGTCGCAACTGACGTCTACACGGTGGATAATACACTGGTTGTTGAAGCACACGTGCCGAACTTTGCTGAGGATGACCTTGATGTAAGCCTTGACAATGGTGCGCTCGTCATCCGCGGCGAACGGCACGAAAAAACCGAGGACAAACAGCGCAACTACGTCGTTCGTGAGAGCAGCACAAGCTTCTGCCGTCGTGTACAAGTGCCAGATGGTAGCGATGTTGAGCAGATTAAGGCCCATCTGGAGGACGGCATCTTGAGGGTAACGGTACCACTCAAGCCACTACCTGCGCCGCAAAAAATTGCCGTCAAGAAAATAGCCAAGCACGATAAGAAAACGAAAAAGTAGTACAAACCATAGCCTTGCGCCAACAAAAGCCGGCATATATGCCGGCTTTTGCGCACTATTCACCATTTCTCGCGCTGAGACAAAATAATAAAACACCCCTGTAATAGAGGTGTTTTATAGAGATGATATAAGAAGGCTTACTTACTGCGCTTCTCGATAATCTCCTGCGCGACGTTTGGTGGAACTTCCTCATAGTGGGCAAGTTCCATCGTGCTAGCAGCTCGGCCCTGCGACATCGAGCGGATGTCGCTAGTGTAGCCAAACATGTTTGCCAGTGGCACAATAGCCTTCACGAGCTTCGCGCCGCCCATCAAGTCTTCCATTGCCTCAATGCGGCCCCGGCGGCTATTGAGGTCGCCAATGATATCACCCATGAATTCCTCAGGTGTTGTCACCTCAACCTTCATCACTGGCTCAAGCAAGACTGGGTTAGCCTTCTTGATACCTTCGCGGGCAGCCAGGTGAGCAGCCAGATTGAAGGCGAGCTCGCTTGAGTCGACATCGTGGTAGCTTCCGTCGTACAAGGTCGCCTTGATGTCAACAACTGGATAACCAGCAATCACACCACCATCGAGTGTCTCCTTAATACCCTTCTGCACAGCTGGGCGGTACTCTTGTGGCACCACACCACCCTTGATTTCATCGAAGAATTCGTAGCCCTTGCCTGGCTCGTTCGGCTCAAAGCGCACCCAGACATCACCGTATTGGCCACGACCACCAGACTGCTTGGCGTGCTTACCCTGCGCCTCAGCCGTGCCCTTGATAGTCTCGCGGTAGGCGACTTGCGGCTCACCAACATTAGCCTCAACGTTAAACTCGCGCTTCATGCGGTCGATCAAAATCTCTAGGTGGAGCTCACCCATACCACTCATGATAGTCTGGCCTGTCTCTTCATCGGTGTAGACACGGAAGGTTGGGTCTTCTTCGGCCAGGCGCTGCAAGGCAATACCCATCTTTTCTTGGTCGGCCTTGGTCTTGGGCTCCACCGCGATCGATACTGGCGGCTCGGGGAAGCTAATCGCCTCAAGAGCAATCGGATGCGCTTGATCACACAAGGTATGGCCCGTGAAGGTACCCTTCAGGCCCACCACAGCAGCAATGTCACCAGCGCCCACGCTGTCGATCTCTTCGCGCTTATCGGCGTGCATCCGGACGATACGCCCCACACGCTCCTTTTCACCTGTCGTTGTGTTGAGGACGTAGCTACCGGCAGTCAAGCGACCACTGTAGACACGGATGAAGATTAACTTACCAACAAATGGGTCGGCAGCCAGCTTGAAGGCTAGTGCGGTCATTGGCTGCTTATCATCGGGCTGGCGGCTTACTTCGTCGCCAGTCTTGGGGTTTTTACCCCAGATCTCGCCAACATCAAGCGGGCTTGGCAGGTAATCAACCATCAGGTCAAGCACCTTCTCGACGATCACACCGCGGCCATCGCCACCTGTCACCAGGAAGAAATCACCAGCCAAGACACGTTGGCGCAGCGCTGCCTTGAGCTCGTCAATAGTAATGGCATCCTCACCTTCGTCGAGGAACTTCATCATTAGGTCGTCATCGGCCTCAACAGCGTTCTCAACGAGCAGGCTGCGAGCCCGCTTTGCCTTGTCGAGCATATCAGCTGGGATCTCGCCCACCTTAAGCTCGTGGTCGGTGTAGTCATCATAGGTGTAGGCTTTCATGTCGATAAGATCAACCACACCACAAACATCCTTCTCAAAGCCAATTGGCAGGTGGATTGGGAAGGCCTGCTTACTGAGGCGGTTGTGGATTGACTCAATCGACTTGTAGAAGTCACCACCAGTCTGATTGATCTTGTTCACGAAGCAGATACGTGGCACACCGTATTTGTTGGCCTGACGCCATACGGTCTCACTCTGGGCTTCTACTCCCATCTTGCCATCAAAGACGGTCACCGCGCCGTCGAGCACCCGCAGACTGCGCTCCACCTCAGCGGTAAAGTCGATGTGCCCAGGGGTGTCAATGATGTTAATCTTGTGACCCTTCCAGAAGCAGGTCACCGCTGCAGAAGTAATAGTAATACCACGCTCTTTTTCTTGGCTCATCCAGTCGGTAGTAGCACCGTCGCCATCGCCTTTCACTTCGCCAATCTTGTGGTTGATACCGGTGCGGTACAAAATACCTTCTGTCGTCGTCGTCTTACCGGCGTCGATATGGGCAATAATACCAATGTTACGAAAGTCCTTCAGAGGGACATTCTTGGGGGTTGCCATAGGGGGCTCCTTCTCTCCTTACGTGTTTTTTAGCATGAGTAATACAACTCTCAACGATTGATTATAGCATGGATTGAATGTGGGCGGTAGAGTAATTATCACCCCTGATGGGTCCATCTGCTCCTGCTAGCCAGGGAGCCGTTCGCCGTTTTTTGACCACACCCCGTAGCGGTCTGGCGCAGTGGTGCGCATTGCTTGAGGTACGGCATCATACTCACCTGGTGGTAAGCCGCTTGTGTTGACATAAAGTAGCTTGTATTCGGTTTGCTGAGCATTGGTGACATATAGGTAAGTGTTGCTGGTTGCATCAGTGGTACTACCCTGGGTGATACTAGGAAGCGTGGTAATGTAGGTCGGTACTAATTGACGCAAGAATGTGGCACTATCGCGGCGCTGGTAGGTGGGGGTGGTACTACCAGCAGTCTGAGCAACCGGGTATGCACCATTTTTGGTATAGTAGCGATCAAGCGCTTGGCGCATTGCTGTGAGGTCGGCCACGCGAGTCCGCCCTTGTGCACCGGCTTGGATACGTTGGTACGAGACGAGTGTCAATGTAGCAAGGATGGCAATAATAACGATCACAACAAGCAACTCTACCACGGTGTAGCCAGCGTGTTTTTTCTGTATTAGCCGATTTTTCATAGCGCTCATGCTTTGCATTATACGAAGTGCAGTACGTTTGCGCAAGAGCCATTGCTGCCAACCTAGCTGGCAGTGTATAATGACACTATGCTATCACGTGGATCATCATCCTCACCTCAATATCGACGCTCACGCCTAACACCGCGTGGGTTGGCCATTCGCTTTGCTTTGGCTGGTTTGGCAGTTGTTGCTATTGCGGCAGGGATTATTTATATCGCAACTCGGCCGCACAAAGCCAAGGATACCGAACAACACACCGAGACAAAGACTGGCCCACGCGAGCAGCTTACTGCCACCAAGACGCTGGAACGTGCTAAGAAATACTTCAAAGGGACAGAAGCTGTTAAGTCATCACTGTCAACACCGGTCAAGGCCGAAGGTTCTCGCTTTTATTCTATCGCTACCGACCCAAGCAAAACCAAGAGTGCTGCTGCTACCCTACCCAAGGCTGAGGCTAAGCGCAACGTTACCGCTCTAGAGCACATGCTCGACTATGATCAATTCACGCGCTATGTCGTGCAAGATGGCGATAAAGACGGCCCGTACCTCGCAGACTTTACGCGCAGCAATGGCGACGTAACGTGCCAGATTAGCAATACCCCACTTGACCCAAATGACCCGAAAAACAAGGAAACTCGCTTTGTTGAGTTCAAATGCCTTGATGCTGCCGATTACAAAGACCTCGCTAAGCAGCAAGCTCCTCTCTACAACGCCTACTCGCCCGCTGCAAGCTCGAGCTACAACGTCGGTATCGTCGGCACAATGACGGTGCGCGAGAGCAAGCTTGCCGGTTATCGCTTGGCAGAGATACCACTGGGCGGTGTGCAGCCTGAGTCCCACCTCTTTAATTCGCAAGGGACGGCGCTGTTTTATCAATCGAGCGATGGGCGCTGGGTATTCTTCCAGATCCGCCAAAACGATATACTCACGTGCGATGTCTACAAAGTCCAGCTCCGCAACGTCAAGAAAGTCGACCTACGGCAAGTCTACGAAGGCGACAAATGCCGCGACCTCAGCAAAGGCGAAGTAGTGACGGTAGAGATGCCGAAGTATCAGTAGTGTCACGAATCAGCGTACATATCTATAGGCTAGCCAGTACTCGCTAGGGGTGGTTTGTGATTATATAGCTACTAGGGGTTGGAGTGACTCGTATTACATAACCATCAATTTATTGTATAATCAAATTTAGTAAATCAACTAAGCCAATTTTACAGAGGAAATATGGAAGCGCAACTAGAAGGCCCTATTACCAAATATATTGATCTAATCGGAAGAGGCATTGATGGAATACAGGAGCAGGTCGATAAAGCAACGAATGGCTTGGCATGCGAGCCGTTAATTGAAGATACCGACGAAAGCTTCCTCGGTGCTGGTTCAACCGAATCGTACTGGTCGTATTACAGCGCAGGTCTCGAGCTGCAGTGGCGTAACGATATCCTTGTCGTTCTTTCTCTTTACCTACAGGATGACAGTCTTTATGAGGAGCCCTACATTCCACTCTCTTACAAACTACTAACATCAATATCAAACACAGCATCGATACAGGAGGTCATTAACACGTTTGGAGATCCGGAGTTTGAGGGAGGACTCTGGGGGAGAAAGAATCTGCGATATAGACTGGATGCAGACAAGTTCATTGTCTTTCGGTTCAACGACAAAGGCACCCTATGGGCGGTTCAAATTGGCTTATATCGTATTTTGAGAAATTACAAGCCAGTTTAGATCAATATCAAAAAACTAACAGAAAACTCGTCGTTATCCTGACGAGTTTTTTTGTTCTTCTTCGCATTTATAATTACAATATCTGCCACCAGTGCTGTTTTGTCCTAGGTTTTGGACGACGCTGATCTACAACATGAAGGCTCACTGGCCCTTCAATAACTCGCCAATTGACATAACTTTTCGGTCGTGGAGCAAACTCTCTGCCAAGAATTGTTTTCGTCGACTCTACCAGCTCATCTTCAGGTATCACAAGCGCTTCCTTCTTGCTTATGTGTGGATAATACAGATCGTAGCCATACGTGAAATGCTCGTCAATTCGTGTCGCTATTTTCGATATGCGATCTCGTATCCGTTGCATCCGCCCAGTAG
Source organism: uncultured Candidatus Saccharibacteria bacterium (assembly GCA_938036785.1). GTDB lineage: Bacteria > Patescibacteriota > Saccharimonadia > Saccharimonadales > Saccharimonadaceae > Saccharimonas. Next base: position 13,153 of record CALHWE010000005.1, read on the forward strand.
GGGCGGCTTCGCCTGTACTCTCTACTGTAGCAGCAGCTACTTCTTTATCTTGTTGGCTCACTTTCTCGTCAGCTGAACCGGACTGAACTGATTGTTGAGAAAAACGTTCATACATACTACATCTGTTATATCACATATTCACAATAATTGTCGAATAGTATTAAGACCGTCTATGAAACAAGAGCCCCACTAGAGAGTGGGGCTCTTCTGCTCTAGACTAGCTTTCCCTACAGCTCGTCAGTAGCAATTGTCACTTCCGGCTCAGCCTCCTCAGCCTGGGCTTCGGCGACAAACTCATCTTCTGGAGAGTCATTCTCCTCGAGCGGCAGGGGGTGTGCACCCGTACCAACCGGTACTTTGTTGCCGATGATGACGTTCTCCTTAAGACCCTTGAGGTGGTCGGCGCGGCCACTGGTGGCAGCGTTGATCAGCACGCGAGTCGTGTCTTGGAACGACGCAGCAGACAGCCAGCTATCACTCCAGATACTCACCTTGGTGATACCAAGCAGCAGCTGTGCATACTGGGCTGGCGTTTTGCCCTGAGCAACAAGCTCCTTGTTGGCATCAACCACTGATGCCTTGGAGATGATGTCGCCCATGACGAAGGTGCTGTCGCCTGGATCATCAATCTGCACCCGGCTGAACATCTGCCGGACGATGATCTCAAGGTGCTTGCCAGCCACATCCTGGCCCTGCGCAGCATAGATACGAAGCACTTCGTTGATGATGTAGCGCTGGGTTGCCTCTGTGCCCTTAAGGCGCATGAGGTCGTGCAGGTTGAGTGAACCAAGTGTCAGGCGATCGCCTGGCTCGACCATATCGCCCGGCTTGACGACGAGGTACATCGTGCCAGGGATTTCGTAGCGGACTGGTGCTGTAGCATTCCCTGTAAGAACAAGCGAATCACCAGTAGACTCAACCACTCCATCAAACGGTGCAGTAAGTGGCTGCGTGCCATCGTCGAATGACGCAATGACGTCGCCAACTTTGACCTTACTACCCGATTGTACCATCACCATGCGGCCATCGAGCGGCATACGCTCTACCTTGCCTGCTTGCGGCGTGACCTGTACAACGTACTTCTTGCCATCTTCCCAGATATCGACCAAACCAGCGACTTCTGTGACGTAGGCCTGACCTTTCGGGTTACGTGCCTCAAAGAGCTCTTCGACACGCGGCAGACCCTGGGTGATGTCTGATCCACCAACACCAGAGCTGTGGAAGGTATTAAGCGTCAGCTGTGTACCTGGCTCGCCGACCGACTGGGCAGCAATGACACCAACTGGTTGCGAACCATCGACAAGTTGGCCAGTTGCCATGTCGATCCCGTAACTCTTGCGTGGAATACCATGCAAGTTCTTAGTAGAGAGGACAGACTGGATACGTACTTGATCGATCGACTGATCTGCCTCAATAGCGTTAGCAATCTCACGTGTAATGAGCTGGTCGCGGTCGAGGTGGCCTGGCACTGCCTCGGCGGTGTAGCGGCCAAACAAGCGGTTGCCAAACTCGATCATCGTCTCCTCAGACTCATTGCGGTAGATAGTGAAGCCATCGTCGTCACCCTCTTCATCCTCAACGGTAAAGACATCCTGCGAGACATCAACCAAACGACGCGTGAGATAGCCAGAGTCGGCCGTCTTGAGGGCGGTATCAATAAGCCCCTTGCGAGCACCACGCGTTGCCACGAAGGCCTCCAGGCTCGACAACCCTCGCTTGAAGTTGCTACGTACTGGCAGCTCAATCTCACGGTTGGCAGCATCCACCTGGATACCGATCATCGCACTGGCCAGCTTAATATTGTTGACACTACCACGAGCACCAGAGTTCACCATTGTTGCAACAGAAGTGTCCATGTGGGCCAATTGGCTGCGCAAGAAGTCCTCTACCTTGCGGTCGACGGTGCGCCAGTTGTTGACGGTCAATGTGTAGCGCTCGTCCTCAGTAATGAGCCCTTGGTCGAGCTGCTCCGAGATCGCAGCAGAACGTGCATCACCCTCAGCCACGAAGTCGGCAATTTCGTCGAAGCTGAGATAGTCTTCCATACCAGTCGACACCGCAGCAGTGGTGGCAAAGCGGAAGGCCAAGCCCTTCATGCGGTCAGCAGTGATAGCAGTCTCAGCAGCGCCATAACGCTCGAAGATCTGACCAAGCACCCGCTTAAGCTCTTTCTTGGTCTGGACGTTGTTGTTGTAAGGGAAGTCCTCTGGCAGGATTTCGTTGAAGAAGACACGCCCCAGGGTGGTTGTTCGGATTTCACCCTTAGCCCGGATGCGAATCGGGCTCTGCAGGTGGAGCTTGCCCATGTCGTAGGCTAGCTCAGCAGCCCGGCTGTCGGCAAAGACGGCAACAGTGTCAGTCTGAGCCGAGGGTTTTTCGTATGTGAGGTAGTAGTTACCGAGCACCACGTCCTGGTCAATACTGAGGACTGGACTGCCATCGGCAGGCTTAAGCAGGTTATTGACGGCACTCATTAGCTCGCGTGCTTCGGCCTGTGCCTCGGCACTGAGCGGCAAGTGAACAGCCATCTGGTCGCCATCGTAATCAGCATTAAAGCCGTTAGCGACGAGTGGGTGAAGCTGGATCGCCTTACCCTCAACCAACTTTGGCTGGAAGGCTTGGATACTCAAACGGTGCAGTGATGGCGCACGGTTAAGCAGGACGTACTTGCCCTTAATTACCTCATCCAATGCATCCCACACAACCGCTTCACCTGCCTCAATTAGGCGCGTTGCACTACGGATGTTGTGGGCGTAATCGCCCTTGATAAGCCAGCTGATGACAAATGGCTTGAAAAGCTCAATTGCCATCTGCTTTGGCAGACCACACTGGTGAATCTTGAGCTTCGGGCCCACCACGATGACCGAACGGCCCGAGTAGTCGACGCGCTTGCCCAGCAGGTTCTGGCGGAAACGGCCCTGCTTGCCCTTGAGCATGTCCGAGATGGACTTCAGGGGGCGGTTGCCCGGGCCGGCGACGGGGCGCCCGCGGCGGCCGTTGTCGAAGAGGGCGTCAACGGACTCCTGGAGCATGCGCTTCTCGTTGTTGACGATGATCTCCGGGGCGCCCAGCTCCAGCAGGCGCTTGAGGCGCGTGTTGCGGTTGATGACGCGGCGGTACAGGTCGTTGAGGTCCGAGGTCGCGAAGCGCCCGCCGTCGAGCTGCACCATGGGGCGCAGGTCCGGGGGGATCACCGGGATCTTCGTGAGCACCATGGACGCCGGGGAGTTCCCGGTGACCACGAAGGCGTTGATGACCTTGAGGCGCTTGATGGCGCGGGCCTTGCGGGGACCGGAGTCCGAGGCGATGGTCTGGCGCAGCGCCTCCACCTCGGCGGCCAGGTCGAAGGTCTCCAGTCGCTTCTGGATGGCCGAGGCGCCCATGTCGCCCTTGAAGTAGGTCCCGTAGCGGGCGACCATGGAGCGGTAGAGGCGCTCGTTGCCCTCCAGGTCGCCGACCTTGAGGTTCTTGAAGCGCTCCCACGTATCCTCGAGGCCGTCGATGTCGGCGTCGAAGCGGCGGCGGACCTTCGCCATGTCGCGCTCGCCCTGCTTGCGGGCGCGGTCGCGCTCGGCGGCGGAGGCCCCCGAGGCCTCCATCTGGGCGATGTCGGCCTCGAGCTTCTCGGCGAAGTCGTTGATGGCCGCGTCGCGGTTGTTCTCCATCTGCTTCTTCTGCACCTCGAGCTCGGCGCGCAGTTCGGCCAGATCCTCGTGGCGGCCCTTCTCGTCGACCTCGGTGATCATGTAGGCCGCGAAGTAGATGACCTTCTCCAGGTCCTTCGGCGCCAGGTTGAGCACGTAGCCCAGGCGCGAGGGAACTCCCTTGAAGTACCAGATGTGGGTGACGGGGGCCGCCAGGTCGATGTGGCCCATCCGCTCGCGGCGCACCTTGGAGCGGGTGACCTCCACGCCGCACTTCTCGCAGATGATCCCCTTGTAGCGCACGCGCTTGTACTTCCCGCACGCGCACTCCCAGTCGCGCGTGGGCCCGAAGATCTGCTCACCGAACAGGCCGTCGCGCTCGGGCTTGAGCGTGCGGTAGTTGATGGTCTCCGGCTTCTTGACCTCACCGTGGCTCCACGTGGCGATGTCGTCGCCCGTTGCCAGGGTGATCTTCAGGCTGTCGAACGTTTTGGCGTCCAGCAAAGTTATCTCTCCCTATCAGATCGCATCGATGGTCGCCGCGGCGTTGGGACGGGCATCGAGGGTGATGCCCAGGTCCTCGCGCGCATTGAAGTCCTCGTCCTGGTCGCGCAGGTCGATGACGTTGCCGGCCGCGTCGAGGGCCTCGACGTTCAGGCACAGCGAGCGCATCTCCTGGATGAGGACCCGGAAGGACTCGGGGATGCCGGGCTCGGGGATGTCCTCGCCCTTGACGATGGCCTCGTAGACCTTGACGCGCCCGTTGACGTCGTCGGACTTGACCGTGAGCAGCTCCTGGAGGGCGTGGGCGGCGCCGTAGGCCTCCATGGCCCACACCTCCATCTCGCCGAAGCGCTGGCCGCCGAACTGCGCCTTGCCGCCCAGCGGCTGCTGGGTGATCATGGAGTAGGGGCCGGTGGAGCGGGCGTGGATCTTGTCGTCCACGAGGTGGTGGAGCTTGAGGATGTACATGTAGCCCACCGAGATGGGGTACGGGAAGGGCTCGCCGGAGCGGCCGTCGAACAGGCGCGCCTTGCCGTTGGGCTCCACCAGCTGCAGGCCGTCGGAGGTCGGCAGCGTCGAGTTCAGCAGCCCCATGAGCTCGTTGTCGCGCACGCCGTCGAAGACGGGTGTGGCCACGGGGGTGCGGGGCTCGGCCTTGATGCCGTTCTCGGGCAGGTTGGCAGTCCAGGCCTCGCCGGCCTCACGGGCGGCGGTGGCGTCCCAGCCGCGGGAAGCGACCCACCCCAGGTGCAGCTCGAGGACCTGGCCGACGTTCATACGGCTGGGCACGCCCAGCGGGTTGAGGATGACGTCGACCGGGGTGCCGTCGGCCAGGAAGGGCATGTCCTCCACGGGCAGGATCTTGGAGATGACGCCCTTGTTGCCGTGGCGTCCGGAGAGCTTGTCACCCACGGTGATCTTGCGTCGCTGGGCGATGTAGACGCGCACCATGCGGTTGACGCCCGCGGGCAGCTCGGCGTCGTCGGAGGCGGCGTCGATCTCGCGCACGCCGGTGACGATGCCGTACTCACCGTGGGGCACGCGCAGGGAGGTGTCGCGGACCTCGCGGGCCTTCTCACCGAAGATGGCGCGCAGGAGGCGCTCCTCGCTGGTCAGCTCGGTCTCGCCCTTGGGGGTCACCTTGCCCACGAGGATGTCACCGCTGCGGACCTCGGCACCGATGCGGATGATGCCGCGCTCGTCGAGGTTGGCCAGGGTCTCCTCGCTGACGTTGGGGATGTCCCGGGTGATCTCCTCGGCACCCAGCTTGGTGTCGCGGGCGTCGACCTCGTGCTCCTCGATGTGGATCGAGGTGAGCA
>CALHWE010000006.1 GCA_938036785.1 uncultured Candidatus Saccharibacteria bacterium
CCGCGAGGTGGAGCTGCCAGCTATCTACGACGCCCTGCACGTCGAGCGCGATGGCCAGACGCTGACACTTGAAGTGGCGCAGCACCTTGACGAGCAAACGGTGCGGACTATCAGCCTGCAATCGACCGACGGCCTGAAGCGTGGCCAGTCAGTGGTTGCAACTGGTGCGCCAATTCGTGTGCCTGTAGGCGAAGCAACGCAGGGGCGGATGTTTAATGTGGTGGGAGAACCGATCGATGGCGAGCCAGTAGCCGATGATGCACAGCGCGCACCCATCCATGCCGAGCCCCCTGCTCTCACCGAGCAGTCCAACAAGACTGAGATCCTTGAGACCGGTATCAAGGTGATCGACCTCATCGCGCCACTCACCAAGGGTGGTAAGGCGGGGCTCTTCGCTGGTGCTGGTGTGGGTAAGACCGTGCTCATCCAGGAGCTGATCAACAACATCGCGAAGTTCCACAGCGGTAACTCTGTCTTTGCTGGTGTGGGTGAGCGTACCCGTGAGGGTAACGACCTCTACCATGAGATGAAGGATGCTGGCGTGCTGGATAAGACGTCGCTTGTCTTTGGCCAGATGAACGAACCACCGGGGGCACGTTTGCGGGTGGCACTCGCTGGCCTAGCAATGGCCGAAGCTTTCCGTGATGAAGGTAAAGATGTGCTGCTCTTCGTCGACAATATCTTCCGCTTTACGCAGGCTGGTGCTGAGGTGTCTGCTCTGCTCGGCCGTTTGCCAAGTGCGGTGGGCTACCAGCCGAACCTGCAGCAGGAGATGGGTGCGTTGCAAGAGCGTATTACCAGTACCAAGAAGGGCTCGATTACCTCTGTTCAGGCGGTGTATGTGCCAGCCGACGACCTGACCGACCCAGCGCCTGCCACGACCTTTGCTCACCTTGATGCTACTATCGTGATGAACCGCGCCCTGACAGAGATTGGTATTTATCCAGCAGTGGACGTGCTCGACTCCAGCTCTAACTCGCTCGACCCAGAGGTGGTTGGTGAGGAGCACTACCAAGTGGCCCGCGAAGTGCAGCGCGTCTTGCAGCAGTACAAGGAGCTGCAGGACATCATTGCCATCTTGGGTATGGAAGAGCTGAGCGACGATCAGAAGCAGATTGTTGCCCGAGCCCGCCGCTTGCAGCGCTTCTTGGCTCAGCCATTCCACGTTGCTGAGCAATTTACCGGCAACCCCGGAAGCTACTTCAAGCTTGCTGACACCATCCGCGATGCCAAGGATATCCTGAGTGGCAAGTATGACGACAAGCCAGAGAACTGGTTCTACATGTCGCCAGTGCCACTGAGCGAGAAGCAAGACTAGCACTCTCTGCACACTCTTATACTGCAGCAGCCAACCGAGATATTCTCTCCGTGTTGGCTGCTGTTTTCTTTGCCTATCCTCCTCGCTATTTCCCCTCCCTCCCCTCCCAACTATAGTACAAATCGATTTGTACTATAGTTACCCTGTTTTTCTCTGTTACGGTCGATTCTTTTTCTCTTCTTTTATATATTTATATATAATAGGAGAGAAATCGATATGGATATATGGATGTAT
>CALHWE010000007.1 GCA_938036785.1 uncultured Candidatus Saccharibacteria bacterium
ATCAGAATAAGTCAACCCTGTGCCTGTTGCACCAGTAACACCGGATGGAGAAATTTTCGCAAGCTCCCAGTACAGTCGCTTACGGCCTTGAGCAACGACCAATTCGCCATCTTTCCAGAGAGACATCCATGTAACAGTTTCTGGCTCGAGTAATTCAGACACAGTAAAGTTACCATCCCATGAGCCATTTTTTTCTTGAAAATCGAGCCAGTTTTTAGCACTCTTAACGTCATGAACTGGGAGCGATCCACGACCACCAGCACCCGAAATCGCTCTAATCCACATTGAGCCGCCCATCTCCTCGAGGAGCACAGCCAAGTCGGTATCTCGACCTTCTATCAGCTTAGTCTTTGGAACCTTAATACCAGCCTTTTCCCAGAGTTTAAATGACTCAAATTTATCTTGCAAAATCTTCACCGTTTCCTTGGCCGGGAAGAATGTCTTGGCATTAATCTTCTCTCTGTTCTCACTCAAGAAGCCAACCTCGACATCATTCTGTGCGTGGACAAATTCAATATTTTCTTTTTCAATAATATAGTTTAAGAAATCGATATATTTAGGGTCGTTGGCAAATGGAGCTAGATATTTAGCATCAACTTCAGCACGCTGTAAGTAATACTTATCGGCGTCCGTACCTACAATATAATATTCCTCATCAGCCGCCCTTAGTGAGCGAATAAAATTCGCCGATGGTGAGCCGCCAGCTCCTGTAACTAAAATTCTCTTCATGATTCCTCCTATTTCTCCTCAAAAGGCGCAACGGCCTCTAATGATATTTTTAAAGCTTCACGTGCGTCAACTGGATCAACAATTGCCGCTGTACGACCCATAGATTTAGCCATAAAGGCCTTCAGTTCTGCCGCTAATGGCTCTTCAAAATCTACTTTTATGACACGTTTTTCTGGATCACCAACTTGAAGCACAAACTCAGTAAATCCATCTTTCTGGATTTCTTTCATATTGTGTTTGTAATATGTTAATTCTTGGGTTATATAGTTAGCTTCCAAATAGCCGAGCGATCCCGTTAGTGCAATTGTGCGAATCTTGACTGGTGTAAGCCAGTTTGCCTGAATAAACCCAGAAGCTCGACCATAGTCCATCAATATCTCTGCTGAGTCAATCTTTTTACTATGGCGAGTACGTGAACCGTGACTAGAAATAGATTTTGGTTTTCGACCCAAAAGATAATTTACAATATCAACATCATGCACCGCCAGGTCAATAATAACATCGGTTTTTGGCTCTACCACTGGAAACCCACCAACGCGCTTACAAACCACAGAAGTAATATCGCCAATAGCATTATCATCAACCATTTGCTTCAGTTTCTTGATAACCGGGTTAAACCGCTCAATATGACCAACCGTAAAGGTAACGTTATTCTTCTTGGCACAAGCAATCAACTTGTCAGCTTCTTCTACCGACGAAGCTATTGGCTTCTCTAGCATACAGTGAATACCTCGTGACATAACCTCTGTAGCCACCTCAAGATGAAATGGCGTTGGCACAACTACAGAAACTGCATCGGGTCGCGCCTTTTCAAGCATCTCCTTATAGTCGGTAAAGAACTTTACCTTATAGTCATCAGCCAGAGACTTTGCCTCAGGGTTTACGTCAGCAATTGCCACTAATTCTGATTCTGGGAGCATGAAGTAGTTGCGAACATGATTCCTGCCCATATTGCCAGTACCAATAACGGCAACTCTTAGTTTTCCTTCCTGCTTATTAGCCATTGATAGACTCCTTGACCGCCGCAGCAATTACCTCAATATCTTCGTCTGTAACCTTTGGATGGACTGGCAGAGATACAACTCGTGCTGCCAAGTCTTCAGCCACCGGGAAGTCACCAATCTTATAGCCAAGCTTTGCGATATGTGGATATATGTGCAAAGGTTTTGGATAGTAAATACCAGCCCCAACACCCTTATCCCTTAGACTAGCAATAAACTGATCTCGCTGCATGCCCTTGTTTAGTAAAATGGTGTATTGATGATATACATGGTTTCGATTGTCGCTAATAGTCGGTGTTTTAATACCTGCAACGCCCGCCAAGGCATCATTTAATTTGCGAGCATTTTCTTGACGTTTTTTTGTAAATTCTTCTACTTTTTTCAATTGTTCAACAGCAATAGCACCATGCAGATCTGACATACGATAATTATATCCTAAATCAGCATATTCATATGGTGCGACCATACCATGTTGTCTGAACGAACGAACTGCTGCTGCAGCCTCATCACTATTTGTCGTTACAACACCACCTTCACCGCACATAATATTTTTGGTGGCATACAGAGAGAAACAACCAAAATTACCCAATGCGCCAGCTTTTATGCCTTTATACTCTGCACCAACAGCCTGGCACGCGTCCTCAACAATTTTTAAGTTGTGCTTTTTGGCAATTTCCTGTAGTTCAGCCCAATCACACGGTTGTCCATACAAATCAACTGGCACGATGGCTTTTGTTTTTTCAGTAATAGCAGCTTCTATCTTGGAAACGTCAATATTGAACGTTTCTTCATCAATATCTACAAGGACTGGTCGAGCACCCAACATTAATATTGGATTAATAGTAGCGATAAAACTATACGGCGTAGTAATGACCTCATCACCCTCTTTCACGCCAGCAGCATACAAAGCACAGTGAATAGCTGCTGTACCACTGTTTACTGCTAACGCATGTTTTACCCCACAATACTCCGCCCAGTTTTTTTCTAGTTCGGCAACTTTTGGCCCTTGAGCCAACATGCCTGATTCTATAACTTCATTTACTGCTCGACGCTCTTCGCTGTCGATAACTGGTGCTGCGATATTTATCAT
>CALHWE010000008.1 GCA_938036785.1 uncultured Candidatus Saccharibacteria bacterium
CCTTCTTATCCTAATCGATCACAGCTGGCGGCTCTACCCCAGACTCAGCCTGCGCCACCACCATATTATCCACAGCAGTCATCAGAGCCAACGCTCCAGGATAGCCTCACCCAACCAGCCGAGCAATCACCCACTCAGCAGCCTGCCCCTCTCGTTATGCAGCCAGCTCCCCAGCCTGCACCAGTAATGATGGATGCCAATTACAGTAGCGTTTTCGACGGTACACCACTGGTCATGGCAACGCCCGTCTCACACTATCGCAATCGCACCATCTTTAGCCAAGTGCCTTGTGTGCTCGAATGGACGACAGCCAATCGCATCCGCGCCATCGACTTCGACTCCAAAACAAACCAAATGATCGGTGTAGTACTCGACATCGATCCACAGCAGATTACCAAAGCGGCGGTCGAGGCAAGCTTTATCATTATCTGGGTCAATGGTCAGCGTATTCAATTCGACTTTGCTGGAGCGAGCACCCAGCTGCTGACAGGCCTTGGTGCTGCAGTGTCACCTGGCATTGGCGGTACTCTCTATGGCCACAACATCGAACAAGCCTTCAACAACGACTACGACTGGTGGTGGGCCGCCATCCAAGCCTACGCACCCTATGCTAAGATTGTTGACGGCTTCGAGCGCGACGCGATGATTATCAACAATGGCGTCAACATTGGCCTCATCATAGCTTTTGTGATACCAATCATAGTAGTACTTATCGCCTTTATTATGGCATTATTATCATAAAACCAGATGACTCCAGCAAGCTGATTGACTTATTTTCTAATAAACAACAGCGCCAAAGACACCATATAATAGATACAGCAAATGCAGGCATGCTCCTGCATTGTTACTTCTATAGGAAGTCTACAACCAAAAATATATACCGCAAAACATATTCGTACTTGCCGATCTCAAGTTATATAGTATAATACTTCCATGAATCAGCAGCCCACGACACCTGTATACCCGCAAACCACCTTATACTACCCACCAACACCAGCTATGCAACCCGCACCACCAATTGGCCGGACTCCTGTTGCAGCAAACCCTCTCCCTCAGCCCATTATGCAGCCAATGCAGTTACCTACTGCCCAATCATTGCAACCTACTATTGAGGCTAGTTATAGCAGCGTCTTTGATGGCACACCACTCATTGCAGCAACATTTGTCTGGTATAGCACTGGTTATTTCAATGAGACACCCTGTGTTCTCGAATGGACGAGCACCAACCGTATCCGTGCTATTGATGTAGATGCTTCGATGGGTCAATCAATCGGTGTTATCTTTGACATCGACCCACAGCAGATTACCAAAGCAAGAACTGAGTCAAGCTTTATTATTATCTGGGTCAACGGTCAACGCAACCAATTTAACTTTGCCGGAGCGAACACGCGATTACTCAACGCCTTGAGCGCCGGTGTGTCACCTGGTATGGGAATCCTTTATTATTCCCATACCGTTCAAGATGCTCTCAATAACCACTACAACTGGTGGTGGTGGAATATTCAGACATACGCACCATCTGCCAAATTCGTTGATGGTGACGACCAAGGACTCAAGATTGGCGTTGCTATTGGTCTTGCAATACCTTTCATGGCTTTTGTTCTTGCAGTTATTGTAGTTATTATACAGATGGCATCACACCACCCTTAAAGAACTCCCGGGTTTTGTGCTGAGCTTGAAGGTGCTAACGCAAATCTGCGTAAGATAGTGGCCAACCGGAGCGACACAAGAATTTAATTCAATCTAGGCAAACTATTTGACCAATCTCCTCTGATGCGTCATAATGGGGAGCTATGAAGCGCACTTTTCTTGCTGTTGTTATGATTGCTACTGCTGCACTTGGCTCTCCAGCCTATGCCGAGCCTGCTGCACCGCTTAGCAACGATCAACTCACTCAAATAAAACAAAACTGCGTCCGCGTCAAGTCTAACCTGCGGCGCATCCACGCTAATGATGGGCTCGTCCGGGTTAACCAAGGGCAGCAGTACGAGGTGATTGCCACCCGTCTGATGGCCCCACTCAATAGCCGCATTGCTCTCAACCGGCTCGATGGTGTGGAGCTTGCCAAGACAACGGTAGAATACAATACTCAGCTTACCGCTTTCCGCAGCGAATACCGCCAGTACGAAGAGAAGTTATCTGAGCTGCTACGTATCGACTGCACCGACCAACCGGTCGAGTTCTACTACCGCATCAAGCCCGTGCGCGAACATCGCAAACGAGTAGCTGATGTCGCTTTGCGACTCAACCAGCTACTGAGCCAATATGGCTCACAGTTCGACGTATTTTATAGTAAGCAATTCCCTGCCAAGAAGGAGGTGCCGAGTGCCCAGCAGCCAGCCCAATAAGATCGACTTCGAGCGCCAGCTGAGCACTATGCGCGAGCACCGTTTTTTGGTGATGATCTGTGGGGTAATCGCCATTGCGGGCATCATGGTATGGATTGCAATGGACATGTACAATACCAGTGGTGCAGCGCAGGTTGATCTCAGTCGGCCTGGCTTCCAGGAGGTGCGCAAGCAAGCCGCTCGCGATGCTGAGCCCGAGACGTACAAAACCGAAGGTAGCGTTACTAAGCAATCGCTCGACGAGTTTAAAAAAATGTACCAGCAGCGCCGCAGCAAAATCGCCGATGGCACCTTTGACCCAAACGTCCTGAGTGACGAATCACTCCAGCTCTTCTCCACCAATAGCGACACTGAGAACCAGCAACAAACGCAAGCGCCAGCTGAGCAGCAATAGCGCCTCACGCTGGCAGCGCACCTAAAACTCGCTTTAGTAACAAGCGAGTTTTATTTTTCTATTAATCTACTTTTATCTCTGTAGCTCAGCTTTATTTATGCTTACAAAAGAGAAAATAACAAAATAAGAGAATGAGCTAATATTGCAAAAGAAGGATCTTAATCTGCAGATAGCTAGAACTACACAGCGTAAGCCAACATAATTTGACATTATTACCCCTTTAGTGATATAATATAGTTACTATGACTCGCTCAAAATCTGAAGCTGCGCCAGACGACTCAGTCAAAAAAACACCACAACATCTCTCGCGCCGTGAGGCGTTGGCAGCAGCTTGCCTCGGAGCACTGAGTGCTCTACTCAGCGGCGACACCCCTCAGCCTTCTGCAGAACAGTGCCAAGACCACGAGAATGATTCATTCCAGCCGGTTGTTGTCCGGCTTGGTGTTGTGGCGCTCAACGCCGCTGGCTTCGAACCTGGCAAGAGTAACGAAGAGATATTCGAAGAAGTGCATGTCCATACCAGCCGCATTACCCACACAACTCGTGGTGCGTATGAGTTCCACATTACCGAGTTTGTCTGCAACACTGCGCCAGATAGCACCCGCACCAAAGAAGATGGCACGACCGAATACTATTACTCCAACGACCAAATCAAAAAAATCGCTGAAGAATACCGCGAGCAGCTAGACGTGCAGGATGGTGAGCATTCACTCATGCTGATGGCCGTTAACACAGCAGGTGTGGAGAATGATGTACTCGGCCTTGCCTTCCAGAGCACCGACGAAGACAAAGCCAAGGGTGGTAACGGCCCGATAGTGCTTGTGCTGAGTAACAAGACTGGTGGCAACGTATACAGCCATGAGATTGGGCACATACTCTCGAGAGATGAGAAAAACGACGACCCCAGCAAGGAAAAGCAGTTCGGCAAAGGCATGGGGCATGAGATGGTAATGGACTGCCGCATTACCGATGCCGAAGGTAATATAACGCAGTATTGTGCTGTCGATACCATCCAGCAGCTGCTTGCTATGGGCTGCGGCCTCAGCAAGCGCGATAAGTCTGACGCTGTGAATGAATACGCCTCCCCCGTCACTGTCATGGGTAACTCCATGGTCTACACCGATGCAGATACAAAGGTGAGCCAAATAACGAATGAAGTCACCGCAACAGAGGAGCACAAACCAATCTACTCGCCCGCTGAGCTCGCCTTCCTCGATTCGCGCCTCCAGGTAGAGTGCACCACATCGGCCGATGGACGCTATCCGCTCTCGTATGACTTTCGCAAACGTTTCGCTCTAGCATACTCACTACCCGCTGACCACGCGCTCAAGACGATCCTCCCCAAGGCCGATACGCTGGTCTTTGCGCCAATCATCGAGTATATCGACAAAGATACGCCATTTGACTCGACCAATCCAGATGCAGCCCAGCGCCGCATTGGTGTCTTTGCCACGTGGGACAATGGCCGCGGTACGGCGCTGCTAGATGTAAGCTTATTTAATGAAATTAACTACGGCAGCCAAGAAGAGAATGTTATTTACGCCGATGAGCAGCTTGGTATCGTTGCTGTCTCAGGCTACGACAAGACCGATGGTGAATATGTGCGGATTGTTAGCCTTAGCTCGCAAGAAGGCACCACTCTGCTAGATGAGGCACGGACGCGCACTGCCGAGCGCAATCAGCTTCTCCTCAAGCCTAAGCAAGCAAACTAGTCGTAAGCTAGATTTGTAGCTTATCTATTGCCCTATACTTATCTTGCACACTGTTACAATGAACATTCTGCTCAGATATTCATTAATTACCTCAGTGGTGAGACGCCCATTACCTCCATCTTGTGATCTTCATCATGCCTCCACTGGCTGCTCGCTTTTGCATTTGCACCACACTATGCTATACTAACCAAGTTATGAATATGAAACCTGTCCTCAAACGTTATATTTCTGAATTTGTCTATGGTGCAGTCGATGGTACCGTCACAACCTTTGCTGTGGTAGCAGCCAGTGCTGGTGCAGGTATCTCGAGTGCAATTATCTTGGTGCTGGGCGCAGCTAACCTCATCGCCGATGGCTTCTCGATGGGTGCTAGTGCCTACCTCGCAGCCAGCGCTGAGCATGATGAGTCAGCGCGGAGTACAAGCAAACGCGCCTCGCCAAAAATCATCGGCTTCATGACCTTTGCTGCCTTTGTCGTTGTTGGTAGTGTGCCTGTTATCCCCTATCTTGCCCATGTGCTGGCACGCGGCTCGAGCGCGGCTCACCCCATGCTGTTTTATATCAGCTCAGGAGCGACAGCGCTCACCTTTGTGGCAATTGGCTATATCAAGGGCAAAGTTGGTGGTGAGAATCCACTCGTTGCTGCTCTGCAAACTCTCGCTCTCGGTGCTATTGCTGCTGCCCTGGCCTATGGCGCTGGGACAGTGCTCGCTGGGTGGCTTGGCGTGCAGCTGTAGGAGTGGTCAAGAGTCTTATTACCTTGAATCTCCGTTATGTGGCTATTGTCTCACCATGACTTCCTTACCTTTCATAAAAATGAATATACCTATTAGATATTCATTGTCTGCATAGGAAGCCAGGTGCAGGTCATAGGTTAGAAAGGCTGCTATTGTCACGCGCTGTCTAGCGCTAATGTCTCCACGTATCTTATGACTCACTCTTTGGTAGCTGATCGATCAGCTCCAGTAGCTTCTCCCAATCAGCTCGCCGGGTTTGGTCGATATCAACATCGACCGCATGGTCGCGAATCGCCGAGAGGAGCGGCTCTGCCTCTGGCGTGATCCATGGCTGCATCTCGAGCGGATAGGCTAGCTGGTCAGACATAAGCACCCCATCGCCATAGTCACTCACCAGCGTGTCGATCGTATACTCTCGGCGAAGCATCCGCGCCCAATTCTGGCACAGTGTGATGGCTTCTTCTCGCGTGAGGGCTAGCTCACTCATATCAGCCCATCCTTCTGCAGCCCACTAAGCGCAGCAGCAAAACGCGGGTCACCGTGCAGCTCCTGGGTAATGGCACTCAGTGGCTGCCCCTGCGCCATGCGCCGTACAATCTCGCCCCGCATTTGGCGCAGGCTGCCAGCAAAGCGCGACTGCCGCGTGTAGTGCCGGCTGGTGCCAAGCTGACCCTTGCCCGCCGCCTTGAGCTCAGCGCCGTAGTCCATCAGCGCCCAGAACCACTGGCGGGGCTGCTCTTTATCCATCGTCTGCTCCACCAGCGCCAACACCTCCTTATCCGCCACGCACTCCTGCCCAGCAAAAAAGTGATTAAAATACACCGTGCGAATATTGGTCTCTACAAAGGCGGTTGGGGTTTGATGCACGTAATTCATGATAGCTCCAGCGGTATTTACACCAATACCAGGCAACGCCATAAGGTCGGCCTGCGTCGCAATAGGTGCACCAGCAGCAATCGCCTGCGCCGCGCTGTGGAGGTACTTGGCCCGGCGGTTATACCCCAAGCCCTGCCAGGCCTGCAGCACCGCTGGCAGCTGAGCGGCCGCCAAAGCCTCGATGGTCGGGAACTGCGCAGTAAACTCGGCAAACTTAGGCAGCACCCGCGCCACCTGCGTCTGCTGCAGCATCAGCTCACTCACCAGCACATAGTACAGCATTGGCTGGCTACGCCACGGCATGGGGCGGTAGAGCTGCTTGGCTTTGTGCCATATCATGGCCTGAAATTGCGCTGTGTCCATAGAGTATAGTATACTAGAAGGATGAAACTATCTCGACTTATTCTCACAATCGCTATCGTCATTATTGCTGCGTGGCTGCTTGGTGCAGCACTAAAGCTGGCCGCATGGATCATCAACGGACTACTCTCGCTCGCAGCAATCGTCGTCATTATCTGGCTTATTATGATGTTTATCGAGAGCCGCAAGCAGAAATAATTTTCTGAGCTGCGCCGCTCTGTTACATTAGCTTTATTATGATAACTTAGCCAAGAACAGCTAGCGCTGTTCGTTTTGTAAATATCCCCTTCTTCGTCTTCCCTATGCTCTTGTGCGAGGCAATACAGTATGTAAGAGCTGCGCGTCATTTTCCTTTAGCCCTATGTAAATGGTTTGGTTTTTTATCTCACCTCCATAGGGTGTTTTCTTGTAAAGTGAGAGTAATATAGGGTACTAGTATAGCAATACATCACTTGATGTATACGCACACTCTACCTCTGTTACTATGCTTTCACTCGTCGACCGTGCCTAGCTCATGCGCTATACTAAGAACAATGGATGATGAACTATATCTTGATGAAGTCGTGGAGGTGGTAGCGATTTTTCGGCGTGGGCACCAGCCATGTCAGCCAGTCAAATTTCGGCGCGGTAATGGCCAGGAAGTGACGATTCGGCGAATCGGCCTAGGCTTCGAGCATCAGCGCGGTGCACGCACGGTACACATCTTCGATGTGACAGATGAGCAGGCTGATTACCGCCTCGAGTTTGACAGTATTACACTGGTATGGCGGCTCACACGCGAGGCCGATCATGTCTCATAGCAATATCAATCCCGCCCCACCACTGATGATGCATATCGATCTTAATAGCTGCTTTGCCACAATCGAGCAGCAATCTCGGCCGTTGCTCCGCCACCGGCCAGTTGTCATTGTTAATCGGCGCAACCAGCATGCGGCTATCGTCACCGCAAGCTATGAAGCCAAAGCGCGTGGCGTACACACCGGTATGCGCTTACCCGCAGCGCGGCTACTTTGTCCCGATATTGTTCCGCTAGAAAGCGATCCACCCAAGTATCGCTATGTCTACCACCGACTTGCAACCATCCTCAGCGACTACTCGCCCAGTGCCACCATGAAAAGCATTGATGAGGGGGTAATCGACCTCAGCCAAAGCCCGCCCGACATCCGAGCACGCGGCGCACTGGCGATTGGCCAGGAGATCAAGCAGCGCCTCCGCAGCGAGGTTGGCGACTACATGCGCTGCAATGTTGGCATTGGCACCAACCGCTGGCTAGCTAAGATTGCTGCCGGTATCAATAAGCCTGACGGCCTGACTTGCATCACTGCAGATAATCTCCACGCAGTACTCGCTACGCTATCGCTCGAAGACCTCACTGGTATTGCCACTGGCTACAGCAAGCGCCTCCACCAGGTTGGTATCCAGACACCACTGGATTTTCTGACTGCAGACGAAGCAACGCTCGAGCACATGGTGTTTCATGGCAAGCCAGGGCGCGACTGGTATAAGCGGCTGCGCGGTTGGGAGGTAGATAGTGATGAGCGCCCGCTTAAGACAGTCGGGCGACAGTTCGTCCTTGATCAGCCAAACCTCAATTACGATCAAGTCTTGCGCCGCTTCCACGTCCTCTGCGAAGACATCGCGGCTGCGCTCCGGCAGCAATACGTGCGCGCCCGTGGTGTGCGCCTCTATGCCAAAAATTATCAAACAGGCCGCTGGCACAACCACGAACGCCGCGAGCATTCACTGTGTGATGGCACCACGCTTTTTCATATCGTCAAGCGACTCACCCAATCGATGCCACTGCCCGCCTATGAGATTGGCATGTCGTGTTATCTTCTCACAAGCGAGACAGACGCACAGCTCGCACTCTTCGACGACCCATCAGCTCGTCACGCTCTCACTGCCGCGATCGATGAAATTAACCAATTCTATGGCCCGCACACCGTCCAGCCAGCCGATACTCTCGGCATTGCCACGCAGATGAAGCGCAAAATACCATTTGGTAGCGTGCGGTATTTATGAGCACTCGCTGCGCACTATTGCCATCAGCTCATCGTGCACGATGCTATTGGACACAAGCGCACCACAAAATGGCTGCGCATAATTAAGCGGCTGGCCCGATACACTCGTCATCTTACCGCCAGCCTCCTCAACAATAACGTGCACTGCTGCCATATCATACGCATTCACCTTCTCGGCATAATACCCAACGAAGCGCCCCTCAGCCACGCGAACACTCTTGGCTACTGCGCCACTAATGCTTGCCGTGCTCACCTTGCGTTCGATCAGCTTATCATAATATTTATGGCGGCGAATATTTGCATAGCTACACGACGCAGCAAAGACCCCCTCTGTAAGCGTCTGGTGATTCACCTGCAGCCGCGTACCATTGCAAAAGGCACCATGGCCACGCACTGCCCAGTAGAGCCGATCTGTCATTGGTTCATAGCCAACGCCGACGGTTGGCACACCATCAACCACTAACGCAAGCGAAAACATTGCTGTGGGCACACCCCAGGTAAAGGCCTTTGTGCCGTCGACTGGGTCGCACAGCCACTTCCGCCCGAGGCCATAGCCCGTCGTGCTCTCCTCTTCGCCAATGACGCCATCGTCCGGGAAGGTCTCGTGCAGGCGTTGGATCACCAGCGAGTTGATTGTTGTATCGGCAATTGTCACTGGCGTGCCATCCGCCTTGGTCTGGCGCTGTTGGTCGCCATCAAAATAGCGGCGCATAATATCGCCCGCCTCGCGAGCAATCCGCTGCGCGGTATGAAGTTCTTGTTCGTACATGCTCATCAGTATATACCGTTGGCTCTTGTGAGTGCAATGCTTAGGCGTTTCATTGCTATAGCTGAGAGGTAAAGCCACTTGATCTCTTACTAGCAGAGCCAAAATATACCGTGTAAAAAAGAAATCACTCTCCCTTGCCATTACTATGCACCCGGTGTATAGTAGATAATATTACTAGTATTATTGAACCGAATAAGGACATACCGATGGCGAAAAAACTTCTGAAAATTCTGGGTATCATCATAGCAATACTTTTCGTGTGCTTTGTGCTGCTTGTGCTTTATATGAATTACCTCAACCAAAGCATCACTGGCGATGACGGCGTGGCGAAGGATTATGCTGCGAAATTGAGCCCCAGTGGCACATTAGAGCAGCGTTATACTAAGCCTGGCCCCTACCGCGTTGCGCACCACACTCATCGCAGCGATAGCGCAGCCATCAAAGAGTATCACATCTACACTCCACAGCGCACCGCTCCGGGCCAAACCTTCCCACTTGTGCTGATGGTCAATGGCACCGCCACCTACGCGTCTACTTATGCGCCAATCTTCGAGCATTTGGCCAGCTGGGGTTTTGTTGTCATTGGTAATGAGGATGGCTGGCCAGGCACTGGCGCAACGACATCGATCATGCTTGATGCTGCACTAGAGCTCAACACTGCCGAGAGCAGCCCCATCAAGGAATTCGTCAATACGAGCAAGATTGGCATTGCTGGACACTCCCAAGGCGGAGCCGGTGCTATCAATGCCGCGACAAAATACGGCAATAGTAACCACTACACCTCCCTCTACACTGCTAGCGCCGTCAGCCATGACACCGCAAACGACAACAACTGGCACTACGACACCAGCAAACTCAAGACAGCTACCTATATGATGGCTGGCACTGGCCCAAGCGACAACCTTGCCATTAGCCCACTGGGCGACTTACAGCAGAATTTCCGCGCTCTTAATACAGACAAACCAAGCGTCATCGCGCGGCGCAAGACCGTTGGCCACAAAGATGCACTGGAATATGGCGATGCCTACATGACTGCCTGGTTCCTCTGGACGCTGAGCGACAATACCGAAGCAAAAGCGGTCTTCGCTGGTGACAACGCTGAACTCCGGCACAACAACGACTGGCAGGACGTAGAGACAAAGCACATACAATAAAGCTAAAGCTCACGCTAGCCAGGAAACGGCTAGCGTAGTTCCATAGCTACCGCTCTATTGCGTCACACACTGCCGCCACATACCGCGGATCATCTACTGCATGCCCAGCGCCTTCTACCACTGTGCCATGGACGGTGGGAATGTGTTCCATAGCAGTATCAAAGACAAGTTTCATCTCTGGCCACTTAATAAACTCCTCGGAGCCAACGAAAATTTGCACAGGACACGTAATACGCTGCGCAGCCGCTACCAAGCTCACCTGCTTAGCATATTCGAGCCGCCGCTTACCTATCACGCGCCAGTCACGCTTAGACCAATACTCTGCACACTCTGCAAACGATGGCGACAGTGAGAAGAGCCACAGCTCACTTGGTGCTTGTTCACACGCCGCTAAGAACGCAATACACGCCCCAAATGAGAAACCAGTTAGGATGGTCTCGGTTGGATCATACTGCCGATACCGCTCTTGTAGCGTCTGCAACCACTGTTTTTGCATAGTGCGATGCCATTGAATTGGTACAAACTCTACTGCGTAGCCCATCGCTCACCAGCGGTTCATAAGCGTATCATAATCGCGGTCGGTGCGCCCTTCTTGGAAGCCCGGCACAAAGAGAATTGTCTTGTTCATACAGCTATGATGCCACATTTTTTACCAGGCACAATAGCTTTTTAGCTTACTCTTACGGCTATGTCTTTGGGTAATCGTGTATCCTTACTTCAACTGTCGCTATAAGAGGCAATCACTGATACCAGCTTAACACTGGCATATTCTCACCTACAACACGGCAAGAAACAACCTATCACTTTGCTCTCTTCTCCGCTATACTGGACATATGACAACACTAACGAAATTTGCCCACTCTTGCTTTACTATTACAATTGACGGCCAGAGCTTGGTCGTCGACCCAGGTGTATACACCGACGACTTTGCTATGCCACAGCAGGTAGCGGCAGTTCTCATTACCCATGCGCATCCCGACCATTGTAGCCCTGCGCTTATCAAGCGTATTATACAGGCATTTCCTGAAGCAGAGATTATAAGTGTTCATGATATCATCGTAGATAGTACAACGATATCTTTGCCAGAAGGTACGCTCTCTGTCCGCCATGCAATAGCCGCGGTGCCTGGTGACACACACCAGGTCGGGCCATTCACGCTTGAGTTTTTTGGCGGTGAGCATGCCGTGGTGAGCCCAGACATTCCACGCCTCCACAACCTTGCCGCGCTGATCAACAATCGTATCTACTACCCTGGCGATTCCTTCGCTTTGCCTCAGCGCCCCATCGACGTCCTCGCCCTGCCTGTAGCTGCACCATGGCTCAAATTCTCTGAGGTACGCAGCTTCCTGCAGGCCGTCGCGCCACGCCTGGCCTTCCCTGTTCATGACGCTATCTTGAGTAATGCTGGCAAGGGATTGATTGATACACTTTGCACAGCAGCGGCAACTGAGGTTGGAGTGAAGTATCAGCGGATAGAAACGATAGAGCTATCATAACTAGCTAGTCTCTATTTTATTCTTTTCACACCCGCAACACGCTTATGGTTTTCGTGACTTTGCAAGGTCTCGCAGCACCCGCTCGCTCCACTCCTGCCAGTGCTGGAAGCTGCTCTGCTTTGATAGATCCAGGAACTCGCCAGTGCTCCATTCCACCAGCCGCATGCCAAGCTCCTGAATGAGATAAGTAAACACTTCCGTTGGCTCCTTGCTACCTCTGACGCGCAGCCCCATAGTGATGAGTTGCTCGCCATGCTTGCTCAGGCTGAATTCGATCAGCCACTCTTTCTTCTCCATAACAAGCCACGATGGATCGCTTGTATTTAGATATGCATCACATACTTTGGCAGCCTTTTCTAGCTCAGCAATCATCTGCTGACGCTCGAGCGGCACGCAGTCTTCTTCCGTCAGGTCGCTAACCGACTGGACATGACGTTTTGTTTTGATTGCGGTGAGATCCCAGCTCATGGGGTCATTATCTCCTTGTGCACGTTTGTTTCATTTGCACCAGATTCGTAATGATAGCGAGCCATCGCTCGTTTGTCTATAGCCCCAACTCCTTCAGCTGCCCAGGTTCTACCTGCGCGGGTGAATCCATCATGACGTCGACACCACTGCCGTTTTTGGGGAAGGCCAGGGTTTCGCGGACGTTATGCTCGCCGATTAGCTCCATCAGGATGCGATCAATACCAAAGGCACAGCCTGCGTGTGGTGGCGCACCGTAGGTAAAGGCCCGCAGCATAGCGCCAAACTTCTCTTCCACATACTGCCGGCTATAGCCGAGCAATCCAAATACTTCATACAGTACGGCCGGGTTATGGTTACGCACACCGCCGCTGCAGATTTCGTAGCCGTTCATCACCATATCGAACTGGTCGGCCAGGATGGCTAGCTTCTCATCATCCGACTGGGCGGCTTGCAGCGTGCTGAGCCCACCCTTTGGCATACTAAAGGGATTGTGACCAAAGTCGAGCCTACGCGCATGCTCATCCCACTCGTAGAATGGGAAATCGATAATCCAGGCCAGCGCTACCACTTGCGGGTCCTTGAGGCCAAAGTGCTCGGCAAACTCACTACGCAGCCGCCCTAGCACTGCATTGACCACTGGGCGCGTATCAGCTCCAAAGAAGACTGCATCGCCGTCCTTAGCCCCCGTCTTGGCTTGGATAGCGGCCAGCTCTTCTTCACGCAGGAACTTGGCAATTGGGCTCTTGGCCGCGCCATCCCGGTAGGTAATGTAAGCCAGGCCGCCTGCGCCCTCGGCTTTGGCGATTTGGGTAAAGCCATCGATCTGCTTGCGGCTTAGCGACGCGCCGTTCTTGACGCAGATTGCCTTGATACACTCAGCGTTTTTGAACACGCCAAATTCGGTGTCGGCAAACACGTCCGTTAGCTCGACCAGCTCCATACCAAAGCGCAGGTCTGGCTTGTCGCTACCATAGGTTTCCATGGCGGTTTGGTACGGGATGCGCGGGATAGGCTGGCCATCGCCAGCTGGGAGGTTGCTGAGGTCTAGCAGTGTTTTGCCAGCAAAGTCCGTCACCAGCTGCTGCATCAGTGGCTCCATCATCTGGCGGACCTGCTCGCCATCCTCCACAAAGCTCATCTCTAGATCCAGCTGGTAAAACTCACCATACAGGCGGTCGGCGCGCGGGTCTTCGTCGCGGAAGCAAGCAGCCAGCTGGTAGTAGCGCGGCACGCCACCAACCATCAGCAGCTGCTTGAACTGCTGCGGTGCTTGTGGCAGAGCGTAGAACTTACCTTCTTGCAAGCGGCTGGGGATCAGGAAGTCACGCGCGCCCTCAGGGCTGGAATTAGCCAAAATCGGCGTTTGGATTTCGATGAAATCATGCTCGTCCATATACTGGCGCATGCGGCGGTACATATCGGCGCGGCGGCGCAGCATCGTTTGCAGCTTGGGGCGGCGCAGGTCCAGGTAGCGGTAGGCAAAGCGTAGGTCTTCATTCGCTTGGTTAGTCTCGCTAAAGGGCTGGATAGGCAGCGTCTCGGCTTTGTTGAGCACCTCTAACTCACTGACGGCTAGCTCGATGCTGCCGCTGGCAATATTAGGGTTGGCCAGGCCCTCACCACGCTGGCGGACTTCGCCGCGGGCTCGCAGGACGTACTCGTCCCGGGCGTGCTCTGCCAGGGCAAAGGCTGCAGTTTGCTCGGGGCTGACGACCAACTGCACCAGGCCAGTATGGTCGCGTAGGTCGATAAAAATCAGGCCACCATGGTCGCGCCGTGCATGTACCCAGCCGGCCACAGTGATGGTTTGACCGGTGTAATCCGGCGTTTGGTTGGCAAGTATTCGTTGTGTCATATCTGTTAGATTATACCACAATTTCAGGCATCATTCTGCTCGCCCATGGGGAGGGCGCGTGGCTGCGTGGGTTCGGGCAAGGCCACTGGCTGGCTATACACCTCGTCATCATCTGCTGTGGGAGCATGACCAAGCAAGGCCTCGATACAATCATCCAACGTTACCATCCCCACCGTCTCACGATACGTATTGACGACAATGAAGACCTGTTGGCGCGTCTTAATAAACGCACCCAAGGCCTGCTCGAGCGACTGTGCTCCATCGATGTAGTACACGTTTGGGTCCATCACCGTTTGCACCTGAGCCGACACTGCCTCCTTGAGCGACATAAAGTCGCGGGTGTGTAGCACGCCAATAATATGATCAATGTCGCCATCCACCACTGGGAAGCGGCTATGCCCGGTGCGATGCAATTCATCGAGTAACAGCGGCCCCACCATGGCATCTTGCTCAACTGTCTTGATAGCATTGCGCGGCACCATGACTGTTTCGACTGTCTTACGCGCAAAAGTCAAGCTCCCCAGCGCTTGCTCACGCTCGACTGGTGGCAAGACTGATGGCCGAGCATGACGCACCAGATATTCAAGCTCAGCTCGCGACCCCAGGCGAAGATTCGTCTCTACTGGCGGCACAAACGAACGGACAATGCGCACCACTCGCGGGAACCGCCCGGCAAAGCTAACGAAGCTCGGCTCAACTGCATTATAGAGGCGCTGAGCAATCGCATGCACCCAGCTAATCCGCCCCACACCACCATGGAGCAGTGCCACCGCGAGCGCAACCAGCACACCACCGCCAAAGTCAAATGCCCCAATGCTTGCCATCACCATCAACACCAGCAATAGCGCCACCACACAGCGCTGGAGCGAAACGAGATCATCGTAGACAGCAATGCGCCGCAACTGGTGAATCGCTGTGCGATTATTCTGCTGGCGACGCCGCTCGAGCTCGTATTGGCTCACTGGCGGTATATCAGGCCATGCACTACCAGCCAGGATGAGGGCAATCACAAAGATAGCAAAGATGATGATCATGAGCATTTCCATGCCATCATTGTAGCGCACTCCCCTGATCGGCTCAATGCTTTGGCCCGCGCAGCACCTCTGTCAGCTTGATTCGGCCTCTCGGGCACGATATAATATGCAAGAATAAGGAGGAATGTTTCGTTTATGACAAAAAAATCATGGCTGATCTTTGCAGTGCTCTGCCTCGCAATCTTAGGTGGGCTCGTGTGGCTGTCGCGCCAAGGTGAGTCGATCAATCTGTCGGGCGTCGACCCATTGCAGGTACAAAGCGCCAGTAGCCAAAATGGCGACATCGCCGACCATACCCACGGGAGCAAATCACCCAAGGTAACAATCATCGAATATGGAGATTTCCAGTGCCCCGGCTGTTCGCAGGCCTCGCCTGCACTCAAGGCAGTCACTGAGAAATACAAGGATCACGTGCAGCTCATCTTCCGCAACAACCCTCTCTCGTCCATCCACCCCAATGCACTCGCGGCAGCAGCGGCAGCCGAATCAGCTGGCTTTCAAGGCAAATATTGGGAAATGCACGATAAGCTCTACACCGAACAAAATTCGTGGCAGTCACTCGATGGCACAGAACGCACCAACTACTTCGCCACCACTGCACAGGGGCTTGGCCTTGATGTCAACCGCTTCAAGACCGACCTCGCTGAGGCCGACCGCTCAGGTGCCCGAATTAAGAAAAAGATCGCCTTCGATAAATCCTTGGCTGGCGCTCAAAATGCCGCCAGCGCCACGCCAGCTATTCTTGTCAATGGCAAGAATGTGACCAATCAATACGTCAAGGACGGCAAGCTCACCACCTCAGGCAGTTCAGATGCGCGCCAAGTGTGGGCCGACGCCGATGCCTTTGGCAAGCTCGTCATCGAGCCAGCCCTCAAAGAAAGGGGTGTCTCCTTGCCACAATAATTTTTACTCCAGTAAGCCAAAAACCACCTCATATCAGAGGTGGTTTTATTATTAGTATTAGGTATTCTTGGTCGTATCTTGCGTGGTTTGTTGGGTGGTGCCTTGCTGGGTTTGTGTGGTGGTATTTGCTCCATTTGACGGTACGCCTGGCTGAGCACCACTGCCCGCCGACTGCCCTGTTTGGCCTGGTGGCGACATGTTTCCCTGGCTGGTTTGACTACCCATCATACCATGGCCACCAGGGCCACTTTGGCTCGATGTGCTGCGGCTATTGACCTGCATACCACCAAGAAATCCGAGCGCTGCCGCCACGATCACGCCGCCGATCACCGCCGCGATCAAACCAGAGTTGGCCGTACCTTTAGCCTGCATTTGCGTGGACGATGGGGATGTCGGCGATACACCACGCTTCTCCGCTACAAAGCCATCTTCTATTTTCATACAGACTCCTTTCGTTATTATGGTTCGAGTATAGGGAGCAGGCGTTAAAAGAAGCTTAAAGTGAAATCTTACTAGACCCATCGCATTGCCGCGCGCTTTTCTCGTGCTCAGCTCACACTATTTTTGCATAAGCTTTGTCCGAGTGTGCTATCTAATAGGATGCAAGAAAAGAACACTGTTCTTGACGTAATATACTATCTTATATATACTTAGTAGTATGAGTACGGTGACAACGAGTATAAAATTAGATGAAAATATCAAGCGCCAAGCCCAGGAAGTTGCAAAAAGCGCTGGCCTAACGTTGAGCGCGTTAATTAACAGCTACCTCACACAAGTCGTTGCAACTCGCCATATTGAACTATATGCCCCCGAGCCAATGACACCACAACTCGAAGCACTACTTACTGAAATTGAGTCATCGATAGCAACTGGTGACAACTTAAGCAAGCCATTCGATTCTGCGGAAGAATTTTTAGCTGATCTCAAAAAGTAGGTTATTGTAATGCGCCATATCAGTATTCAATACCATAAAAAATTTAAAAAGCAATACCACCTACTGCCCCAGCCAGTTCAAGCCAAGTTCGATAAGCGCCTTCGCTTATTTATTAAGGATCCATATGCGCCACAATTACGCACTCACCCTCTCAAAGGTCGCTTTGTTGGCTATTGGAGTATTAATATCACGGGTGATGTGAGAGCGATTTATCGACAATACGGCGATACAATTATTATTTTCGTGTTAATTGGCACTCACAGCCAACTTTATTAGGTTATGATTACTGACGCCACAACTCTGTACTCCCCTGTAATAGACACTGCAAGACTGGTGCAATTTAAGAGAAATAGTCTTTTCTCATCAATATGAGAAAATTCATTACGAAGTGACAGACATTTACAACTAAGCAGATGAGTAATGAGGCCATAAGCCAATACAGACATACAAACAAAGTGATACTCTCTCAATACCTAAGCACCATCGTCTCTTTATTGTTGTAAAACGTTATCTACCGCGTGCTCTGCCTGCCAGCAAGGCGCAGCCCTACCGTAAAGGTCGTGCCACTACCAGGCGTACTGTCGACAGTAATTTTGCCGCCATGCTCGGTGATAATCTGCTGGGCAATCGCAAGCCCAAGGCCATAGCCCTGGCCTCGGCCACCAGTGCGAGCTTGGTCGGCTCGGTAGAAGCGCTGAAAGATCTGACGCTGCGTGGCGATGTCCATCCCGATGCCTTGGTCGATGATCTGCACCCTAGCCCAGCGATTGGTACTCTCAGCGGTGATGGTGATGGTGGTATGCTCCGGGCTGTACTTGATGGCATTGTCGAGCAAAATGGTAAGGAGCTGAACAAGACGCTGCTGATGAGCCCACACTATCAAAGGTGGCGTGGTATCGTCAATGGCAATCGACTTCGCTTGGGCAGGTGCCACCACTAAATTCATCGCTTCACTCACCACAGTTTGTAAAGCAACTGGCTGCAGCTGCACCACCGAGCGGTCGTGCCGAAGCAAGCCAAGCATTGTATTGGCTAGCGTTTGCAGCCGCGTCGCATCGGTCACATTCGCTTCTATGACGGTGCGGGCCTCGGCCAAGGTGAGCTTGGGGTTGCGCAGCGCTACTTCGTTCGCAGTACGCAGCGCGGTCAGCGGCGTGCGCAGCTCATGACTGGCATCACTAACGAACTGCGTCTGAGCGTGCATGTTGGCGCGGATCGGCCGCAGGGTGTGCTCCGCGAGAAGATAGCTCACCACACTGCCGATTGCCAGCGCCGCGAGATTCACGAGCACCAGCTGAGCGATCAGCTCTTGCCGCGCCTCAGTCGCTCGCCGCTCAAGGAAGCGATAGACGGTATGGTCGGTAAAATGAAATTCTTGCTCCCTGTCGGCCTCACTTGGTGGGCGCTGCCGCTCCAATTGCGCAGCCGATGTCTGATAAAATACCAGGCTAAACCCGAGGCTCATTACCATAATAATCGCAAGATAGGTACCAGCCAGCCGGAGTGTTGTAGTGCGAAAGCTCATTGGCGCTGCCTCATGCTGGGTCGTCCTTGATGATGTAACCAAAGCCCCGCACTGTCTCGATAATCGGGCGGCTATCTGGGAATGGCTTCTCGAGTTTGCCCCGGAGGTAGTTGATAAAAACCTCGACATTATTTGGCAATATATCAGCATCGAAGTCCCAAACGTGAGTCATAATGTTATTTTTGCTTAAGATTTGATTCTTGTTGCGCAGGAGGTGCTCGAAGATGGCAAATTCTTTGGCCGAGAGCGCGATAGGCTGGCCAGCTCGCGTCACGGTCTGCTTAACGGTATCGAGCTCGATATCAGCCACGCGCAGCACGGTCCCGAGCGCCTCTTGGGGACGCCGCAGCAGGGCACGCACGCGAGCCGCTAGCACATCGAAGGAAAAAGGCTTGGGTAAATAGTCGTCTGCGCCGTGGTCGAGCCCCGCCACAATATCCTGAGTCTGGTCCTTAGCTGTGAGCATCAGCACTGGTGTGTGGTTACCCGTGCTGCGAAGCTTCTGCACTACTTCGAAGCCATTCATCACTGGCATCATTACATCAAGAATAATCGCATCATACTTATCGGCCCATGCAGCATTGTAACCATCCTCACCATCAAAGGCGACATCGACGGCGTAGCCTTCTTGCTCTAACCCCTGTTTTATTGACTCGGCAATGCGCCGCTCATCATCAACGACTAGTAGTTTCATATCCTTATTATACCGTGTTATTCGTCATTATAAATCTTTATTGCACCGCCCTGGATTTCTCTTTTCAGATATCCGATGGCGTACTAAAATGAATATTTCCCAAGAATGTTCAAGTTTATCATTACATATTGCGCAAGCCGTGTCAGTCACATTATCTTACCTTCTTAGTGTCATAGTGGCGATGCTCATCCTTTGTATTGCGAGCTAGTACCCCAGTGCTGCCTCGGGCCATAGGCGGCGCATCATCTGTTGGCCGCGGCGGCTGACGGTGATCCACCAATCACCAGTCGTCATCTTGACTGTAATAAGCCCTTTGTTCTTGAGGTGAGTGAGTTGCGCTATAAGCTTTGGGTGGCTCATGCGCAGACTCTGCTCTAGGCCAATCACATCATCTT
The DNA here is from genome assembly GCA_938036785.1 of uncultured Candidatus Saccharibacteria bacterium. Taxonomy (GTDB): domain Bacteria; phylum Patescibacteriota; class Saccharimonadia; order Saccharimonadales; family Saccharimonadaceae; genus Saccharimonas. Next base: position 19,676 of record CALHWE010000008.1, read on the forward strand.
CGCCATGCTCGTTGATCTGCTGCAAAACGAGGGCTTCGTCTGTGGTGAGGGTTGGTTGCTGTGCCATTGTCGTATACTCCTTGTTTATGGTTGTATCTGTAGTATGCACGACGTGGCTTAGGGCAGTCTTAAAAATTCGATTTTTTACTTCATTACGCCATTCCTCAAGGGTTTGTATAGACAAAAAGGCAAATATATCAAGGTATATTATGACTTACGCATTAGTACTTTCTACCTCTGTTCATTCCTCTTATGCTATACTAATCATATGAGTCCGCTTGCGATGATTGCCTACCAAACCAAAGATTATCCGCGCCTGCCCGATGGAAGGATCGACTACACTGGCCAGCCCATCTGCTTTGTTTTCAACTGCGTGGTATGCTACGGTGATGAGATTTTACTAGCGCGGCGTAGCCAGCAAGAGGTGGAGCAACCGCGTATGCTCAATGGCGTCTCCGGCTTCATCGACCGGACTGATACGAGTATTACGGTACTGGCCGGGCAAGAATTGGCCGAGGAGCTAGGCATTGACCCGCGAGATACAACTATTGTGGTGGCGCAGCAACCCCTGATGCAGATCGATGCAGCGCATAGCCGCCAGTGGTATGTGTATCCGGTACTCGTTGAATGTGCGCAGCGCATAACGCCTCGGCTTAATGCCGAAAATAGCGCAGCAGCGTGGTATCCACTCACCGAGATCGATGCCTTGCCGCTGCTACCGTTTTATCATGAGACGCTCCGCGCTGGCCTGGCAATGCGCCACAAGTAGGCTTTGCGTTAATTGAAGAAATAATAAAGAGCCAGCCCAAAGACTGGCTCTTTATCTCTGTTACGATACGATCTAAACTGCTTGCGAGAGATCGTACACGGTGTATTGCGTGCCACCGTAGTCAACCTTGGTGCCAGCACTTGCCGCCCAGGTAGCGATAGCAGAGTTGCCGCCCGGCCCACCATGATGATGGGTAGTTTGCGTTTGGGCCGATGAGGATTGTGCAGTCGATGGAGCCGATGAATTTGTTCCTGCCTGCGTCGATTGCTGCCCGCCATGCCCACCTGGCCCATGCTGACTCACTACGTAGTAGCGCACACTGCCCTGACGCACCAGCTGCTTGAACTGCTCGAGCGTGAGCGTACTGTCGCTGCCGTTAAAGCCACCGACTGCCATCACCGCCTTGCCTGTGGAGAGCTGAATTGGTGCCGACTCATTGGCACTGTTGACTGCCGCAAGCCATGTTGCATTCTGCTGGTGTGCCACAAGGTACGAAACAAGAGCGGCTTCTGCCTGGGCTGATTCGTTATTCGTGCCGCTCATTGCCGTTGCACCCGGCCCCGCTGTAGGAATGCTTCCACTATGCGCTGTCGCTATTGTGCTCAAGCTAAAGGCTACTGGTGCAACCATACCAGCTAGCACAGCCATAGCAAGAGCCGTCCGCACATACCACCGAGGGAGTGTTACCAGTGGCACAAGCGTCATCACAGCCGCTGCTCCACCAGTGATAATGACAAGCCAGGTAAGCCACGGCCAGGTATTGCTATAGCCAAGCATAATGACACCAATGATCGTCGTGAGCAGTACTGTCAGTGGCACAAGCCAGGCCAGCTTCGTGCGCCGCGTGTAAGCTTGCCACAGATACGGCGCGCCAATCCCTACCAGGGCAGCAACACTCGGTGCCATCGCCACGACGTAGTATGGATGGATCGTCCCACTTGTCATACTAAAGATAATGACATGAATGAGCAGCCAGCCCAGCCACAGCAGTACACCAACACGCTCTTTGTTGTGCCGTGGTGCGCGGCGCAGCAGCCACAGCACGAGCCCACCACCGATCACGGCTACCACAAGCAACCAGGCAATATTAGGGCCAAAACTCTCGTTAAAGATACGCATCACCCCTGTCTCGCCGCCAAAACCAACACCTCCTGGGCCACCACCGTGGCCACCCATACCACCACCGGCTGGTGGCGTCATGGATGCTGCCTGCGTCGCCGTATGACCAGCCGACTGCGCGGCAGATTGGGTTGCGGTTGCCGCCGCTTGGCCCATCTGCGCTACCCCACCACCTGGCGCTTTGCCAGGGCCACCGCCACTACCCAGCAAGCGCCCAAAGCCATTGTAGCCAAAAATCAAACTCCAGATGTTATTATCATTGGTACTGCCCACCCACGGGCGATGAGCCGCCGGAGTAAGCCACACGAGCACGCTCCACCAAAAGGTCGAGACAGCCGTTACCACGCCAGCCACGCCAAGATGCCAGAGGCGTGTCACGAGCTTTGGCCGGGCGCACACTAGATAGAGCAGTGCCATCACTGGCAACACCAACAGTCCCTGCAGCATTTTTGTATTAAAGGCCAGGCCCGTAAAGAGCCCTGCAAGGCTCAGCCACAGCACTGGTTTCTTATTCTCAAAGGCGCGGAGGAAGGTATAGGCACTGGCCGTCAAGAAGAGTGTCAAGAAGCTATCGGGGTTATTAAAGCGAAACATCAAGGCAGCTGCTGGCGTCAGCGCCATCACCATACCAGCGATGAGCCCTGCCTTGGCACCATACCACCGCTTAACTGCTGCATAGACAAGCATAACTGTCGCGACCCCCGCAAGCGCATGCGGCATGAGCATGCTCCACGACGAAAAGCCAAAGAGCCGACCACTCAGCCCCATGATCATCATACTGATAGGTGGCTTATCGACACTAATAAAGTTCGCTGCATCAAGGCTGCCGAACAGCCAGGCTGTCCAGTTTGTACTCGCTGCTTGAGCAGCGGCAGCATAATAGCTATTGGCCATGCCATTGATGGTTAAGTTCCAGAGGTAGAGCATACTCGTTAGTAGCAAAAGTCCAGCCACAGCTGCTAGCTCACCAAAGCCCGTCTTGCCATATTCGCGCCGCACCCGTGAGAGGCCCTTGAGGTCATCTGTTGCGGTCTTGACAATATGAACGCGCGAGTCGGTGTCTTCGACCCACTCAACTGGCTCCTCGTGGATAGTATAGCCAGCGTACTCTGCCTTGACGAGCAGCTCGGTATCAAAGAACCAACCAGTATCCTTAATGCGAGGTAGAATTTTGCGTGCCGCATCGCACCGAATCGCCTTGAAACCGCACTGAGCATCAACGAATTTTGTCTTCATCGTTAGGCGAATAATCCAGTTGTAACAGCGCGAGATAGTGTCGCGTTTGAAGCCGCGGGTTGTGCGCGACTGCTTCATCAGGCGCGAGCCCGTCGCCACAGCTGCCTCACCCATAATCAGCGGGGTGATCATTGGGACGAAGCTGTCTAAATTGGTAGAGAGGTCGATATCCATATAGGCCAGAATATCGGCCGAGCTCTGTAGCCAAGCTTGCTTGAGAGCCCGGCCACGGCCTTTCTCGGCAAGCTGAATGAGTTGCACCTCAGGGTAACGTACCGCCAATTGGTGCGCCACATCCGCTGTGCCGTCCGTGCTGCCATTGTCGGCAATAATGATGCGCCAGCGATGCGGCACATGCTGTGATAAATACGCGTGCAACGTGCTCACCGAGTGCGCAATGACATGCGCCTCATTAAGCACCGGTAGCACAATATCGATACTAAGCGTCCGCGGATTAAGCGCACGCAGCACCGGCGCAGCGGGTGTCTCTACCACTGCGGCTGATTGGGTCATGGTTGCTGTTTTCATGTGTGGTATTGTGCAGGAGGGAGATGAAAGCTAGCTTAAAGAGGTTCCTGCAGAAGCGACGTGCTCGTATCAGCCCATTTATCATTTCTCGCTGTCTTATTCTTCCTCTAGGAAATTATGAAGGCTAGTATGCTACCTAAGCACCAATATTGAGAAAGTAGCCCAAACCATCTAGTCCATCAAGATAAAGGTAATAAACCTAATACAGCAGGAGATATACGGAACCAAGACAAAGGTTACACGCTATTCACTCGTGCGTTCTGCAAGCATTTGTGCAATCGTCTCTGGTGTCCATATCGTACCATCAGCAAAAACCACTTTTTCGATCCGCTGGCTTGTGCTCTCATGCAGTCCGTCGTATGAGTACGAGCCAAAATATCCTTGGATAATGATTTTATCACCTGTGCCCATGATAGCAAGCTCGAGACTCTCATACGATGAAAGGTCGATGCGTCGAACAGTCACATCACGCGGATTAATGCCTTCGCCAAACTGCAGTGTGTCAATGCCGTCATTATCACTTATCGTGTCAACACCATCCCCTCGCTTGAAGGTATAGATATCGTTGCCGCCTGCACCATACAGCACATCATTACCCTGCCCACCAGCCAGCATATCATCTTTCTCACCACCAATGAGGCTGTCATCGCCGTCGTCCCCATAGAGCACATTTGCGTCTTGCCTCGCGCCACGCACCGTGTCGTTACCAGCCCCACTATGTACCGTGATACCATCATCATCAAAGGCATCAATAGAATCGTCGTCAGCTGTGCCTTGTAAGTGATGCGTCATGGTGCGGATTGCCTGCTCATCCCACACGGTGCCATCCGCAAAGACAAAGCGCTCGACACGATGACCTGGTACGGGACGGTTCCGTCCTGTCCAGTCACTCGAACCATAATAGTCTTTGATGCGAATACTACCAGAGCCTTTTATGTCTAAGACAAGATCATAGTCATTGCCTGGCGCGCCATACGGGCGACTCTCATAGCGTGCCGTTACATCGCTTGGACGATACCCACACCTAACCGTACAGTGTCAACGCCACCAAAGTCGCTAATCGTGTCATTACCATCACCACGGTTATAGATATATGTATCGTCCCCAAATTGAGAGTTGATCCGGTCATCACCTGCGCCACCAACAATCAACCCGGAGCCATTTATTCCGTCATCACCTGCGCCACCATAGAGCTTATTAGAATCACCTTCTGAACCATTAAGGTTGTCATCGCCAGCACCACCAAAAATTGTATCACTACCACCATCACCATATAGAGAGTCGTCACCGTCACCGCCAAAAATCATATCATTACCACCTTTGCCCATGATAGTGTCATTCCCTACATCACCCATCAGTGTATCATCAGAATTCGTTCCTGTTACGTAATCATTCCCTTCTCGGCCCTCTACATAGACCGCACGCTTCGTCACGCCATAGTCTGGGACGTGATCATAACCATCAATAGAATCATCTGCTGCTGTACCAACGACATGTGCACTTACACCAAAGACCATCTGCAGCCAACGTGTCATCGTATCAGGTGTCTCTACTATAGCAGCAAGTGTATCGCGCGTTATTTTGGCTGCACCGCTCAGTGCACTCAGCACAGTAATGTCGAGGTGGAGTGAAGTTGTCCATTGCGTAGCCGCAGCAAGTTGTGTCATCAGCACACGAGCAAAGGCATCGGCTTGCTCACCCATAATCCGACTTGTTTCATATACACTAGAGGTAAGGACATTCACCTGATCGCGAATCACCTGTGCTACATCGACTATGATCTTCTTACCGCTTTCAGCGACAGAGAGCGTTATTCGCACAAGCTCTTCAGCTGTAGCACTTGGAATCTCAACAACGATGAAATGAACACCATTGGCAATACCGGTATATACTTCCAGTGTCGTACGAAGTGCGCCAGCCAATGTACTCGTGATAGAGTCTCCCTGTGGTACAGTGGCTGCTAGCGTACCATCATCAGTTAATAAACTACTTGGACGATGTGCATCAAAAGCTAGCTCTTGGCTAGTACGATCTACTGCATACCCGAGCGATGCTACGCTTGCAGCTGCCATCCACCCCATAGCTGAGGCATGCTCGCCATTGCGTGCCGCCACAGCAATGGCACCCTGCGCATACTGCAATATTGCCATATAGTCACGGTCCTTCTTACGCAGCTCGTCACTGTTCATATCCTTAATATACACTGTGCGGCCCAGCTGCACGCCATACATACCAATGATATCGTGCTCATTGGTGTAGTCCGTTACTGAGGCATCATAGTCCCGCGGGTTGACATTCTTCAGCACTTGGCCAATCCCTACCGCGTCGAAGGTGACCGTCTTATATGCACCACCAGTTTTATACGCCATATACTGCGCTAATCCACCACCGAGTGAATAGCCAGTGAAGCTCTTGGTGCCTACGTGAGCACCGCCACCAACTTTCTTGATCGTCTCGATATAGAAGGTGTAGGCATCGTGGAATTGGTTCAGCCCATCCTGCACAAAAACATTTCCACTCGATGCAATCGCAATATCCGACTCAATATCTTTCATCGCCTCCCAGATATTCTTATCAATATCTGTCCCGCGGTAGGCAAAGACAATGTCCTTGGTGGCTGGATCTTGCACAGCAATAGCCGACATACCAGATGGAGTAGTTGTGGCGTTAATGAGGTGCCAAGATGCGAGAGAGGAGAGGGGTTTAAGTTCAAGCAAGTTAGTTCTTGCGGTCAAGTGAGAGACAATTTCTTTAAGGGTTTGTTTTGACACATCATCTAACAAACTATTTGGTATTACTTGATAAGCAAGCGATGACAATGCAAGATACTGTTCAGTTTTCAAATTCATTTTTTCTCCTTAATTATTTCTTTATCATATATACGAATATCCTGGTTTTCGTGAAGTATTTTTGCTATTTCATCTTCTAAGAGCACTATGGTGTGCTTGGTACCATTTTCGTACCATCGGTATATCAGTTTAGTCTCAGCAGGAACATCCTTAATAATCTGTAACAATTGCTTGACTCGCTCATAGTGCATCAACGAAGAAGCATCGTTTTGCGCAGTTACTTCTAGCTTATAGAGTATACTTTGGCTATGCTTATGCTTATGTGCTACCTCTTGAAATAATGGCAAAGCCTTAGTGTCTGTAACAGCATTGCCAATTTCGCCCGTTGCTATATCCACCGTAGACGTGTACGATCCAGCCATTATTTTATCGACCATCGGTTTTATTCTTGCCATTTCTTGCATGCCCCATAGTGTATCTACATAATCATCCCATGGGTCTGAAAGTGACATCATCACCTTAAAGGGAAGTTTTTTGTTCGCCACAGGATAAGCTACCGCCTCAAACCACCCCCGCACCGCGAACCCACTTCCGTTTCGTATTGGTTTCTCGACAACGAATTCTTCTTTATACTTGTTATGTAAGTACGTCTTCATTGCCGCTTGAGCTTGGCCAGCCTCGATATCTAACTTAAGATAAAAACCACCAACGAGGAGAAGCATAATGGTTGTTGGAATAACGATGACATAGAGGATACCGCGGAAGATGATAGTGCGAAAGCTTAGCTTGCTGTTATCGTTTGGTTTTTGCTTTTGCATATTTTCTGCTCTCAGGATCCCTATTTTTGGCTACGCGACTATTATAGCACAAATACAGAACTTATTGAGTTATTTCTTCCTATTCTGAAAGTGCGGCATTGATGAAGTAGCAAGGTGTGAGGGAGGAGAGAAGCTTACGCTCAAGACGATTAGTTTTCAGGTACTTTCTTAATGATTTCTTTTAAAGATTTATTGACTATATCCCCTTACTCTTTTTAAAGCAATCCTTGGAAGTTTCCTGTGCCGTTTTCTCGCTTATACCTCCATACTCCTGACAAATATATCGCGCATCTTCAGTTCTACTATTTACAACATATCTCACAGCATAACTTTTCGGGTTTTTTGATTGGACATACTCCATAAGTTTTCTTACGTTTTGGACATCTTCTTCTTTTACCTGATCCCCTACTAAAACAATAGATACTTCATATATAATATGATCCCCATACTTCCGCAACATCTCAACAAAAGCTGGCGTGCCCTGTATCTCATCAGCTACGTCAGGAGCAATTGTAATATCTGGCATATATTTTACTGCAGGTATAGACAACTTTTTAACCATCTTGGTAAGATCTTTTTCTTCTTGCTCATTGTAAAGTGCCGAGAGGTAGTTATCGCGATAGAGCCGGTGATCTTTCTCTAAAACACGAAAGGTATAAGAACTACCCTCTCTATGTGCATCTGCAACTTTGCCGCCTCTTCTTGCGAATCCTCCTCCTTCAATTCGATAGTTCTTGATAATGAAGTGCTGGTGATATTTTTTCTCTAGGTAGGCGCGCATTTCAGCCTGAGCTTGATGAGCCTCTATAAGATACTTAATATGAAATATACCGATTAATGCACCAGTTAATAGAAGTATGACGCATGTCGGAATAATGATAACGCGGAGGATACCACGAAAGAGGATGGTGCGAAAGCTTAGCCTATTATTCTCGTCTGGTTCTTTCTCGTGCATGTTTTCTGTCCCCACCCCTTATTTTCTAAAGCATTCATTGGCTTGTTTTTCATCTAATAGACGCGTACCTTCTACCTGTATATTGCACACTACGTCTGTATCCATCTTCGTATCATGTATGCTGTAATGTATAATACGGTAGCCAACTTTTTGCTGATTGATATATCTAATAAGGCTGATGAGATAGTACCGATCCCGGTTATCGACAGCCAATTGATTTGTATTACGATTAACACTTATTATGTAGTGTATGTCTTTTCCATAAGATGCTATCGCTTCTTCGTATGTCTTAGGTGTACCGCTCAGCGACTGTGCTGTATTACCTGTAAGACTGACAGTGATGTCGGTCTGCGCCCACGAGTTATTTATGATATGATCCTTTATTAACTTATCATTCTGAGAGCGGGACCATATTACGCCTGGATAGTTATCTTGATTGCCATTCGATGAGGTGTTTACAGAAAATCGTATATGAGGATCTCGTATAGGGTAAGCATTGGCGGCTAGTACTCCCTCTACGCCGAGGCCACTGCTCTTCCGCTCTGGTTTCTCAACGATGAATTCCTCATTATATTTGTTTTGTAAATAAGTTTTCATTGCTGCTTGAGCTTGACTCGCCTCAATATCGGCCTTGAGATAGAATCCACCAACAAGGAGAAACATAACAGCTGTTGGAATAATGATGACATAGAGAATACCACGGAGAAGAATGGTGCGGAAGCTTAGTTTGGTGTTATTATTTAGTTCCTTCTTGGACATATTCTCTTCTCCCAACAACCCCTATTTTTGGCTACGCGACTATTGTAGCACAAATGCAGAACTATTGAGTTATTCTTCTTACTCTGAAAGTCGTAGCGTTGATGAGGTGTCAGGATGCGAGGGAGGAGAAGAGCTTGAGTTCGGGAGAAATAGATCCATTGCCGTGGCGATAATTGTCAATTTTTCCCTGTTTTATGAGCGCCTCAATAGATGGCTTCTCGCTACTAGAGGCAAAACTGCTCAGGGATGTATTATTAAGATAATATGCTTAATGCCAAGCATTGTTCTCTTTTCACAGCTTTTTCTCCTTCATCTCGATATATTTCCTTACATCCTGCGGTGAGTGTATACCACGTATACTCGTTTCTTCGACTAGTGCAACATATACCGCGGGGTTCTCATAATTAATGGATAGCGACACACCGAACTCTCGCAGCTTGACGATTATCTGGTATATCTGTGCGGCTACATCATTATGGACAACCCTACTCTTTATACGTACAGCGACATGTATATCTTTACCAAATCGCTGAAAGGCATCACGATACAATGGTATTTCTTTTCCTATCCTTTGGTTCACTGCAGGTATACTGTAAACTTCTATTGATGCGAGTGATGTGTCGGCACCAAATACGTTTTTTATCATAGGATCAATATCCTTTTTGAGGTGTTTTGCCCACGTCATATCGGGGTATCCATCCCAATAGTTATTACTGTATGGACTGTCCCCCGGAAAACCCTTCACCATAAATCGAATCGTGTGGTCACTTTTAGCGTACGCATCAGCCTTAGCAACACCATCTACTCCAAGGCCAGCTCCCTCGATTCGATAATTCTCTACTATAAATTCTTGGCCATACTTACGTTTGAGGTATGACTGCATATGTGATTGAGCAATATGATCATCAATAGTAGATTTTGTGTAAAATATACCAAATATTACCAACATGATAACTGTTGGAATGATAATCACGTAGAGAATACTACGGAAGAGGATGGTGCGGAAGCTTAGTTTACTGTTGTCACTTGGTTTTTTCTTGTGCATATTTTCTGTTCTCAAGATCCCTATTTTTAGCTACGCGACTATTAATAGCATAATTATAGAGCTTCTCTCTTTTCTAGCTATTCTTTTGAAGGTTGTATTTATAGGCAAGTGCACTTAGCGCAAGATACTGCTCTATTGTTATGTTCATATTTATAGACTCTCCTTTTCTTGAAACATTGTGACTAATGTTTCTTGTGGTGCGGATTTTAATGCCATGATTGTTATATCCAAATCAAACTTCTTACCTACAGCTGTTTGTGCTTGGTAGCGAATAGTAGTATCAACGGTATCTGGCAGATCCTTTGCAAGCTCTTTAAGATTATCGACGATGTGCATTTTTTCCTGATATTCTCGTGTTTGGTGTGTTTTTTGAATAGTGATATTATATGGAATTTGCTGTTTATATTGTGCTGCCGCTTGTGTAAAACGTGGTATTACACCGTCAACTTGTATATCTTTCGTTTGTAGCGTCATAGACGATTGGATGGTTACACTATACACTACATCTTTGCTAAAGATACGCTGAATAATAGGTTTGAGTCGATCAGTCTCTTCTTTTGACCATACAGCACCAGCATAGCCATCATGCTTCCCTGAGGATGACAGCATAACAATGAAGCGGATGTCTGTGTGATTCTTCGGGTAGGCCGTTGCTTCAAACCATCCTTCTACACCAAGCCCGCTTCCATTCTTTTCTGGTCGTTCGACGATAAATTCTTCACCATATTTACTGTGTAGATACGTTTTCATTGCTGCTTGAGCTTGGCTAGCTTCAGCACACAATTTGAGATAAAATCCACCAACAAAGAGAAGCATGATGACTGTTGGTACAACAATTACATAGAAAATACCGCGGAGAAGAATGGTACGGAAGTTTAGCTTATTATTCTCGTCTGGCTCTTTCTTGCGCATGTTTTCTACCCTTCCCCTACTTTCTGCTCTGTGACTATTCTAGCACGAATATAGAACTTCTGATTTCCCCTTTTATGCGCTATATCAGTCTAGATACCACATCGATAAACAGTCTCCGTCCTACTCCTTATTCCTTATCAATCACCTCAACCATCAGTTTTTCCTCTGTTTTACCATACTCACTCGACGGCCGGGGCTTTGTACCGTGGCGCTTTGGTGGTGTGTTGATATCCTTTCTATCGTCTGCTCGTTTTCCTGCGTATTGTCGGCGCGAATAAGCAATCACTGTCTGCTGCACGGCATCGCTTCCAGAGCCTGTTAGTAGTAGCGTCTCACCAGAAAGGGGCTCCTGGGCGTGCACTGCTGCAAGACAAGCATAGTACTGATGGGCTGGCAAACGACTAATCTCCCCTGCCTCAATAAAGGGTCGAAACAGTGGTAGTAGGCGCTGCTCGTCTTGCGGGCTGCCGGTTTGAAAGCAGATGATCGTACCGACATTTGCAAGGATAATATTTACCGTCTGTTGGTCGCGTTGTTGTGCAGTCGATTGTTCTGCCATAATCATAAAAACACCGTATTTGCGACTTTCTGACAACATCTGCACAAAAGACGTGGTAGCAAAATTCTGAAATTCATCAACATAAATATAAAACGGGCGACGCTGCACTTGTGACATACGCGCTCGGCGCAAGCTCGCCAATTGGAGTTTTGCAAGGATCGTCACACCAAAGAGCTCCGCAGTATCTTCACCGAGTCGTCCTTTCGAAACATTGCATATGAGAACTTTGCCAGAGTTGATAATATCATCAAAATCTATCGTCGACTTCGGTTGCTCAAGAATACTCTTAGCTGAAGCGGAGAATAAGAAACGACCAATCTTTGCTGTAATCCCCGCTGTCATCTTTACCTTCTGCATACCACCAGCTTTACCAAATTCTTGCTCCCAAAAGCTGGCTAAATCCTTATTTGTAAGCGTCTTGATGACACGTCGTCGATACTGAGTATTGTTCAGCAGATCAAACACGGTAAAGAGTGTTGCGTCCTTCTGTGTGAGTGCGGTCTGCACTGCATTACGCAAGACATATTCGATACGATGACCTCCGGCGTCATCATCGCTAAAAAGCTTGCGAAACACCGAAACAACTGACTCAGTAATGAGATCCTTTTCTCGAAGCAAGGCAGTCCCCTTGAGTCCTGGTGGTATCTCGAGAAGATTAAGACCAAGTGGATGATCTAGGTCATCTGGGTTAAAGTAGACAACATCCTTTATCCGTTTTGGTGGAATGTAGCGCAGCATCGTTTCTGCCATATCACCATGCGGATCAATAATTGCAAGCCCATTACCTTGTTCCATATCCTGCACAATCTGATATTGCAACATGGTTGTTTTGCCGCTACCTGTTCCTCCAACGATATACTGGTGACGAGCACGTTCCGCCTCGGTAAGGCCAATTGGCGTCTCAATGCCATGATGACGATTGAGACCAATTACAACCGAAAAATCTGGATGGTTTTTGAGAGAAATTGGTGCTGATAGCGTGCGACTCAATGATACGATACGGTTGTCTACCTGACTACTGTCATGCGGCACAAAGTGGTAGAGGCTTGCGAGCTCGGTTGAAGCAAGTGTAAGCGTATTCCACGGCATAAACGATGGTAATCGGTTGACTGCATTATACCGCCGTATTGTTGCAAGAATAGGTATGTTGTATGTTGCTTTAAGCAGCTGATATGGTAGCACGCTATAGCCAGCCATAGCGGTTCTCAACACTTCGGCATGACGTTTTGCATCAGGGCTCGTCACTAAGATGCGCAAATTGGCACGAAAGAGTGGCTTGGTAACTTTCTGGTAAATACTTTGCATCATTGCAAGCTCAAAGGTGCCACGTGCCCATGGCTGGTCGCGGTCAACGCGCGGCTGGGAGCGTTGCACCGTATGGTAATGGCTCGCTGTAAGATGGCTTGTAATATCGCTCACTATACTTGCACCTATACCAGTTATTATTTTAAGCAGCGCCATTAGCTTCCCTCCACCGCTCAACTTGTCGCGATAATTATCCTGCAGAATATTTTCATTATGAATCAGTCTCTCTGCCGCTCGCTCCGCCCCACGTACCCGGGTTGGCGAGAAAACAAGCTGAAAGGTAATCTCCTCGTCGTCGCTCAGACCAGTCATTGCATGGATCACGTAGCTCAGTGGATCTCTTTGTTGGGATGCTGTGAGAAGTGTCAGTGGTAACATATAGTGGCCAGCCTCGCGAAATTCAACCACCAGCGTTGGCTTCGTGATATTTCGCGTGATCTCGCGCACTTTTGCTTCAGGAAGATGCGTCATGATAGCTTTCTGCAGGGCTTGCATTTTTGAACACTCAACCTGCACAAGATAGCGAACACCGCTCTGGCGCGTCGCAACAATCTCACAACTCAGTACTGATACGCGGCGCATTATACGCTCACCATATGACCGAGCTGCTGCAAATCCATGAATGACGGTAAAGAATTGTTCAACTGCTTCTGGTGTTTTTGTTGCTGTGGCTGGTGGCGTTATTTCGAGCCACACAAGCGATCGACGCATCAGATAGCGGCGGTTGTTGATACACCACAGGATGATAACAAGACACCACACCACTCCTCCCCCGATGAGTACACAAACACCTAGCGTGGCATACCATACGATGTCATGTGCGATGGAAGCTGGGGTGTCCATGATGATACTCCTGTCTTAGTATGAATAAAATGAGCAGATTGGGCTGCATCTTTTGGGAACGTGCGCCGGGAGACAACATTAAGCGTTGGTGCATTCATCTCAGAAATTGTCCATTCACCTGTTTCATCATCAACGTTAATGACGTAAGCAACGTGACCATAGCCGCCCTCATCTGTTTGGTAGACTGCACCAACTGCTGGCGTCTGATCAACAACATACCCATCGCGCCTCGCATAATCGTCCCAGGTGTTAGCATTACCCCATGTTGTTGGGATAGGACTGCCAGCCCACTTGCGCATTGCATACGCCCACCAGGTACAGTTACCCCATGCATAGGTGTTGTCTGGCATTGCCTCGCCACGATAAAAACCTTGTTTTTCGGCTGCATGTGCGCTTGGTGTATGCGCAAGAAAAGATACTGTTGGCGCACCCAAAGAAAGTACGCTGATGATTGGCAGAAGAAATAGCACTACAATCGTCACGATACTGAGGAGAATCAACCGCCACACTCGAAAGCTAACACCAAAACGAAGTACCTGCATAATCACACCAATCATGTGTCATATACCTCTGCTGGGTCAGTTGTAATACACGGGTGCTCATGCTCAGCTGCGACAATTCTGACAGCAACATGTTGTTGATCGGCAATCAGCAGTGCATCACCTCGCTCGCACGTCAATAAAAAGCTATGCTCATATTCACTCAATCCAAACTCATCAACCACGCCCTTGATTGTTGTTGTATCTTGGCGCATCAAGATCCGCATTGCACTTTGCGACGCAATAGCACGCCCGTATTCATTATGGAGAAAGTCGTTCGCTTGCTGCGAAATTATCGAGACGCCTAGGTAGTATTTGCGAGCACGCCGCACCAGTCCAGCGACAAATCGTGCTGATTCTTCATGTTGCAACAGAAGCCAGCCTTCATCAATCACCAGTAGATGCTTTGCAGGGTGCGCCATCACACAGTGATTAACAAAATGAGCAATGATCAGCATCATGATCTGACGAAGATTTTCTGGCATATCCTTGATGTCAAACACCACTAAGCGGTTATCAAGGGTAACATTCGTGGGTTCATTAAATACATGGGCCAGCGAACCAGAGACATACTTCTCAAGCTTCTCGCATAGTTTTGTTTGGCGACGCTTGCGCAGCTCTGCATAGAGGTCTGCAAGCAGTGGTGGTTGCTGCTTTGCCTTTTTATAAATTCCAACAAGTGCCTTATCAACCGCTGCTTTTTCGCGAGCCGATAAACCCTCGACCATCAAACTAATAATCTCCATCACATCTTGCATATGCTCGGCGCTGCCGTTGGTGTCGCGATACGTTGTTGCTGTATCAAATGGATTGATCTTTTGCTTACTTCGTGTCGATAGCTTTATATATGTGCCATGACATGACTCCGTCAATCGCTGGTATTCTCGCTCAGGGTCAATCACAATTACTCGCGTTCCTTGCATCAACTGGCGAATGATTTCCACCTTCGTTGTGTAGCTTTTACCCGCACCAGATTGAGCAAACGTAATCGAATTTGCATTTGGTAAGCAAAATCGATCAACAATAACCAGCGAGTTATTTGACGCATTCACTCCATACAAAATACCTGTCTCATGGACTAATTCTGACGACATAAACGGAAACGTCAGAGCTGCACTTGAGCTATCGAGGTTCCGTCTTTGCGCCAGCTGGTCATCACCACGGGGCATAATAGCCTGCAGCGCTTCAAGCTGCTGGTAGCGAGTCACTTTTGCATAAAACAGCTGCGCTGATAGATTTGCTTCGAGAAGTCGTGTTGTTTTGTCCAGTTCCGCTTTACTGTCGGCCCGGACACACACATACACCGCAAGCTGAAATAATTTCTCTTGCCCGCGCTGAATTTTATCGCGTAGTTCAATTGCCGACTCAAGCGGATCACTAATTTCGGAACCAACAATTTTGCCATCGCGCACCATTGCTCGACGCATTGACTCAAGCTCGGTAATCTTGCGCTGCAGCTTCGGCAGGGCGACATGCGCATTAACCTCGTGGAGGTGATAGCTCATATCGCTATCGTGCTGAAACGTTATCAGGCTATCCATCCAGCCTGAGCTCGCAACGAATGGATAGCCAACAATAGCAAGCGTGCGCATATAAACACCATCAATGCATACATAGTCAGCCTGTTCTTGTAATCCAGCATACGTTATGACATCAATCATATCTTGTTCACCAAAGAGAATGTCTCGTTCGTGTTGCTGCGTAGGACGCTTCTTTGGTTGGAGCCAACTGACCAGCTTTGTAAAATGCTTCGTCATGATACCTTCTCCTTTTGCACAAGCGTCTGATGAATCATACGAAGCGCTTGCTCGGTCAGTGGCTGCGTTTTTGCCTGTATCGGGCTATAAAAGCTATAAAATAATTCAAGCACTGCCAAACTATCAAGCGGATATGTTCGCATACCCAGGCGCGCCATGCCTTTTGCAAGGATATCAGCTCGAAGCAAGAGTTGCTCACGAATAAATGAGTCATCTACCTTCTCGGTTGGCTGATATGGAATAACGATATAAAAGCGACGTGTCATAATGGTGTTATTCGCAATCAAAGAACGGATGAATGCTCGGTAGCGTTGCAATTGCTCTTGATACATTGGTACTGTCTCAGTCTGCTGCTGCGCATGTAATTCAGCAAGATAGGCATTCATTGTGATCTTGCGGGTCCGCACAAGGATCTGAATTGGCCAGCTGATAGAGTTGAGAAAACTCTCATATGTATCAATGATTACATCTTGTTCTTCTTCACTCCGCAGCTCAAAATTTACGGCCGATACCGATACAATCATTCGATACCGTCTGCCCGGTAATTCCAACACTCCATCCTGCACGCCTTGTATTGCAATTTGCTGGCGAGCACTCGCTTTCTTAGTTGACTTGTGTAATCCGAACATGAACGCCTCCTTTTGTATCAGTTGCTATGCGTATGTGAGCCGCGGGGTCATCAATCACGGCACGAGCTTTGGCTCTTGCTGACGCATCAAGATGAACTGGCTGGTGGCAACTCACTGCACTAGGTGATGCATGTACTGGCATATGCGCTTGGTCGTCTATATCTATGTCTATGTCTTTGTCTCTCTGGCGATATGCCGTCGTATTTTTATCCGCAACATAATACATTGGGCGCTGGTTATAGCGAACAATTATACCAACCCAGTGAGCGAGAATAACTCCCCTGACCCGTATTGACAATATGCTACCAACCGTCAACACAGCCGCTATGATGCCATATTTATACCACGCTTCACCCATCATTGGCGGCAACACGACAAACACCCCAGCTCCACATAATATGGCACTCGCTAAAATAAGGATCTGCATAAAACCAAGACAACCGATAATTCGATCCTCTACTGTAGTAACTTGAGCTGGTACAACTGATACCCTCATCATTTCCTCCCTTCTTCTTGTGGCGATACATGCTGATGTGATGGCGTATCACGCTGCATTCGTTTCGTCGTACGCATAGATGGTGGTGTGTGAAGTGGCTGATGGACTGGTTGTGCTTTTATCGATGGTACAGTTACTTGTGTCATCTTTGGCCGTAGTGCAGTACGTATCCGTGTCTTCACCGTAAAGGTTTTCTGCCTCACCCGCGCCATTGTGCGCTGCGCAAGCATTGAATGAGGCCCAGCCACATAGTTAATACCATTGATAAACTGTCCGCCAAGCTGCTTCATCGAGTGAGTACCCATACCAACATAGCTCAGTTGCAGCATTACTCCTTGCACTTTGAGTAGCATCACAATTGTCGCAATTCCAGTAACAATTGCCATTAGAACACCACTCCCTTGTGGTGCCTGAGCAAGGCCGACTAATAGCGACGAGGCTAACTGCAGAATAACAACATGAATAAAAATAACGAATATCGTTGTCAGGTACGTTTTGAGGGCAGTCTCAGCAAAATCACGAAACCCTGGCACGAGCCAGAGCAAACTCACTAATGGCGATAGGACTGTTCCAATGTAGAGTGTCACAAGCCGCATGACGTAATAAACAAGGAGGACAACTGCACAAATAACAAAGACGATCATAATACAGAGCGCTGCAATGCCCTGGCCAGCAGTCTTCTCTACGACGCCAGTCAATGTGCGCCAAACTGGTGTCGCACCAGACACCTGTCCAATCGCCGTTATAAGGACATTCGATAAGCTAATCACACTATCAATAAGGAAGATTGAGCTATTCATGAGCAAGAAAATCAATCCAACTTGTGGCAATACCTGCTTCGTATCAACCTCTTCCAACCCAAAGCTTTGCGCGCTCATTATCTGGAGTCCAAGTAAGCCAAGAACAAGAACTAATAGACTATTGGCAATACCTGTCATGACAAGCCACAGATTAAAGACACTCTTATTTGTTGCCATCAGCGGTGTTGTAGTGGTAAAAAACTCAAGCGCATGCAGCACTGGTGCAGCGAGCGTATTAAGAATGGTTGAGCATAGTCCTGTTATCATTGTGATAACTGTCTCAAGGAGCCCATTTTGCTGCGACTTTGTTTGGATAGTCTCAAGGTGAGGCAATGTTGCATGCTCAGCAGCCTGCGGTGAACCATACGCCTGTGTCAGAACAGCAACCAGTGTCGTCGCTGCAAGCACAAGCACGAGCCCAAGGATTGCTTTCTTGACGAGCTCTTTTGCGTGCTCCAACTGGTCCGGCTTGCCACGGCTCATCATATATTGATAGCCAGCATACACAATAAACAACACGCATATCAGTGAGGCAACAGCAGTAAGGATATGCATTGCTGGCGTTACAAAGTCACGCACCGTCTTGAGCGCACTCGCCGTATCAGCAAAGAAGAATAAACTAGTGCTTCTCATCACTCTAGCCTCCAAACGACTGATGCGCCAATGATGTGACAAGGTTAGTCAAGACATACGCGGCAATAACAACCACCAAGCCAACCGCCGACCAAGTAATAGTGCGCTTTGCCCGATCAAGTTGCTCTGGATTACCCGAGCTCGTAATATACGTGAGGCCGCCAATAACAAAAAAGCCAGTCGCAATTAAGCCAGCTAATCCCGCCACGACCTGGATAATATTTCTGATAAAATTCTCGATATTACTCACCCCGACTGGTGCTGCATACACCGTACTACCCATCACAATTGATACTCCTACAACAACCCCAACTGCAATGCAATAACTACTTTTTTGTGTCATAATTACCTCCCTTGACAGAAATAAAACTATCTTGTGTGTTTCTGCCATGCTTTACGGTAGCAAGCAATAGAACAGGTGACAAGACGGCACTTTTAGGGAAGGTACCATACTCTATGTGCGTTAGTTTCTTGATAGTGCAGCACGATATCAGAGGTTATTTGTCAATAGACGCATCACATAATTGTTCAATTACTCCACTATATTGGATCATGTTTTGTGTTATTCTTGCAGCATTATTGAGCAGCGTAAGTACAATAAGCGCCATAAAGCCGCTCCCTTCAGAAGATAGTGGTATCGCAGCACCATTCTCTCTTGTCGGCGCAGCACAACATCTGTGGGAGTCAACACGCTATGGGAACGACACCCTCATTACAAAATTGCATCTTATACTGAGCGCCAGCATCCTGATTGCTGGCGCATGGCTGTTCATTATGGTTGGACTCTTTGGTGTATTCTTTATTCCCTTCCGACTTCTCTGACGAAGCAAACACAGACAACGGCAAGTAGCACTCGTCATCACGAATTACTTGATGTATTGCAGCACCAACAGTCGTCTAAAGACTAATACGCGAGCATCTTCTGCCGTCGATCATACATTTTTTGCGACCGACAAATCGCTTCGCTGTGATCATGAAAATAACACTCAATATCATTAGCAACACCTAATAGTTTAATCCCCATCTCTGTTAGCCGATATTCAACCTGTGGCGGATTAGTCGAGTGCAACACACGCTGGACTATGCCACCGCGTTCTAGCTGCTTGAGGCGCTCCGTCAACACTTTCTGCGTTATCTTTGGCAACATACGAGATAAGGTTGAGTAGCGCTTTGTCGTCGTGCCAAGTGATTGAAGAATTGGCAATGTCCATTTCCGAAAGAGAAGGCTTGTGATTAAATCAAGTGTTGCGTCATCTACCGTCCTTGTCATAATGTGCTCCCATTACATTATTGATCTATCTAGGCAAAAGCCTCTCTGAGAATTATGGTATATCATAGCCCTCTCTAGAACTAAATTAGCACGATGTCGCAAGTACGTCAACTTTATTTTAGGCATCACAAATCTACATCCACACTTCACGAGTCAAGAGTATTTTCGAGAACACCAGACTCAGCAATAAATACCGGAAAACCATCCGTTATCAAAATCTTACACCTTCAGACAAGCTACCCTTAGCCGAAACTCAGGTTATTGTCCCAGACTTATATTTCTTCATGTTATTGTCTCCTTTCTAAGGCCATCCAACCTGCTGCTACGGATGCTGCCACAGATAGCTCATTGTTCATGAGCATAGTTCGTAGCCCGTCAGTTGTTAGCTGTATTACTTCAATATCCTCAGTATCGTCAAGATGTTGCCTATGCTTTATAGTGACATTATCAGCAAAGACGATCGCTATCTTGACACGGCTATTCGTAGGGTCCTCAAAAAATGTAGGTCCCTCTACAAAAAGACTGGAGGTGCCTCCAGTCTCTTCATATAATTCCCTTTTTGCAGCAATTAAAGCAGATTCACCCGCATCGATCTTACCCGCAGGAAATTCTATAACACTTTGCTGCGCTCCGTGTTTATACTGACGCACCAGTAAAAATTTGCCTTCATGAGTGCGTGGAACGATCAAAACGGCGTTCATACCCTCTCGCACGTAATAATCATCGAGGACTTTGCCTGACGGGAGCCTGACGGTTTCAATATTTAGCTTGTACCACGGTGAGTCGACTAACTTCTTTTGACTTATAACGTTCCATTCTTGATTCATAGTATTATTTTAGTACATTCTCAGACCTAACACTACCATCAACAGTAGCATAAGTAGTATAAGCGATGTCATACATCCATGTATAAACAAGGCATTTGCACACTCAACAGTTCCCTTTCAAATTATGATACACCGTAAATCATAGGGCTCCAGCGGCACATAACAAGTAATCTCAAGGCATGTTCAGTTTTTTATCTTTTCTCGTATGTAGTAAAATACTATACATGAATACTCAAGCGCACCACGTTATTACCGACGAACACTTGATCGATGAAGCGCTATCTCGCTCAGTTGCCGAAATTCTTCCGAGCAAAGATAGTCTCAAAAAGGAGCTACAAAGTGGCCGCCGCCTCACATTCTATCTTGGTATTGACCCAACTGCGAACTATGTTCATCTTGGGCACTCAACAAATTATCTGATACTCGAACGGTTCCACGCTCTTGGCCACCGGATTATTGTGCTAATTGGCGACTTTACCGCCATGATCGGTGATCCGAGCGATAAAACCTCGATGCGTGTGCAGCTAACACGCGAACAAGTGCTGGAGAACCTGCAGACATTTAAGGCACAAATTGGCAAGATCCTAGACTTTAACGATATCGACAACCCGATAGAATTCCAGTTTAATTCGGAGTGGCTCTCCAAGCTAACATTTGAAGATTCTGTGGAGCTTGCCTCAAACTTTACCGTGCAGCAGATGCTAGAGCGCGATGCGTTCAAAAAGCGAGTCGCTGCCGAGAGGCCACTCTTCGTCCATGAGTTCTTCTATCCGCTGATGCAGGGCTACGATTCTGTGGCAATGGATGTTGATGTGGAGATCGGTGGCACCGACCAAACATTCAACATGCTGGCTGGCCGCACATTACTCAAGCGCTACAAGCAGAAAGAAAAGTTTGTCATGACAACCACACTGCTCGAAAACCCAGAAACCGGCGAAAAATTAATGAGCAAAAGCCTTGGCACCGGTGTGGGTCTCGATCTGAATGCCAAAGATATGTTCTTTAAAATCATGCAGCTGGCGGATGCGGGTATTTACCAGTGTTTTGTGGATTGTACGCGCCTGCCTATGAGTGAGATTGCTGTAATTAAAAATCGACTCAACGACGGAGAAAACCCACGCGATATCAAAAAGGGTCTTGCTCGAGAGATAGTGTCAATGTACCACGGAGCGAGCGCCGCCGTTGATGCCGAGCAGCAATGGGTCTCTGAGGTGAGTCAGAAGAATCTTGCCAAGGATATTGATATCATTCAGGTAGATGCCCATGAGTCAATTATCGATATCATTGTTCGACTGAGCATCACAAAAAGTCGCGGCGAGGCCAGACGGCTCATCAAGCAACATGCCGTGAAGATCAATGACTCCAAAATTTCCAGCGAAGATACACCACTGACTAACGGTGACATTTTACGTGTTGGTAAGAAACACGCCCTCAAGGTAGCCTTGCACCCAAATCAATAGCATGGTGCGGAAAACTGGTATTATATGTCTACTACGGCAAGATGAATAATGTATAAGAGTGGTCTTGCCTTCATACAGTCATCTTTCAACCTTACTATCATCGATAGGTGATAAGATATTACTAGTATGTACACCCGCACCATCACCATACCATCCTATAGCCAAACCCAGACACTGCGCTTGGTAGCGCCAAGCCCGGCTTATGCGCCGATTACCGTGCAGTGGATTCGTCGACCAGAGGTGACGCAATATTTGGGTGCGGATTTTTCGCACATGACTGAGGAAGACGAAGTGGCGCATCTCCAGAATATGCTTGACGATGACGATCGGTATAGCTGGATGATTGAGCGTGATGGCGAAATCGTTGGCAATATTGAAATCAACGATATAAGAAAACTAAGCCGCAAATACGGCGTCACAGCGGGGGCATTTTGTACACTGATTGGCGATCCGAAAAACTGGGGTCAAGGCCTTGGGAGTTCTGCCAAGCAAGCAGCTTGCAATTGGGCGTTTTCTGAAGGTGGTTTTGCAATAATTGAGGCAAAAGCATACGCGCAAAATATCCGCAGCTGGAGTGCGCTCGAGAGGCTTGGCTATCGGTACACGGGAATCGAGCAAGGTGAAGTTGCGGGCGAGGCAGTGAAATGGAGGGTGTACACACTGGTAAGGGCTGATTGGGAGGAGCTGAGTTGGGCGAAATAACAACTATCTTATTTCTCTTACTGAAGATGTGACATTTCATGTCTTTTGTAACGTTCTTCAGTCTTTCTCGTATGCTTTATAAATCATCTCATACGACTTACTTATAGAGACCTGCATATCACTATCTCTTGTCTAGCTATACCTCTCTACGAGACCAATGAGAGTAAACCAAAAAGTATTGCTCTTGCTGTAGAATCATGTAAGGAAGCGGCATAAGATTGTCTAAGAAGCACAGTGTCAGGAGTTACCAGCTGAATTTATACAGACTCCTCTACTCCCTTTCCTAGATAACGAGCTTCTTTCTCTTTTTCTCGCTCCTCTCTATAGGCAACCTTCAGTTCAGTAATTGAGTCTGGGGTAGTGGACATAGGTTTGATGATAATGCGAGCCCGCAAATGGCTGTACTTGCCTTTTTTCGAATTAACGCCACCCCCGAGTGCTGCATTACCCAGTTTCTTCAACATTTCTATCGGCCTTTTGAATAGATTTACACGTTCATGTTTTGGAGCTGAAGGCTCATTATTTTTTCCCGACACATCAGGGGATTGCGGTTCATTTGTGAATTGTGGTCTTTCGCTCATAATGGTTGCTATTATAAAATAGTCAACTAGTCTATGCAATATGCATGTGGGTAATTTGCTTTATTCCTTCGGAAGCTACTCAAAGGTGCTCCCTCAACACACCTTGGTCAATCCACGCATTGATGACAAGTAAACACACCGTCTCTCGCGACAACACAAGGATGAGCTCGATTAGTCCAATATTGAGTAGTAGTTCGGAATAAGTTATTGGTGTTCGTTTCTAGGCATCAACAATCTGCAGCAACCGCCGAAAAACAAAAGTTTTGTTGCGCTGCCGGTGCGGTGCTGCATCGACAATGAGACCAGCCTGACAAAACTTATCGACCAGCGCGGAAGCCAACTGTTTGCTCGGCAATTCTGCCTGGTTGAGGATACTTGCCCGCGTAAAGATTGGCGTTATGAACAAAGCATCCAAAAATGATGGCGCATACCGACTTTGAAAGCTAGGCAGCGTCGCATGGATCTCACGATAGAGTGCATCGATTTCATCAACTCGCCGCTTCGTAATGAGCGCTTGTGTACGAACAGCTCGCAAAAATAGCGCTATCCATGTATGCCAGTCTCCTCGACTCACACCGCTAAGTGCTTCATAGTAGTCTCGACGATGCTGCTCAAGAAACTCAGAGAGATAGAGATTTGGATAAGAGGTTAATCTCTTCTCATACAAATACAATGGAATCATGATACGCCCAACTCGGCCATTACCATCAGCAAACGGATGGATTGCTTCAAACTGGTAGTGTGCGACGGCAGCTTGAATAAGCCGATCGGGCTGACTATCATCATGCAGATATTTCATGAGATCAGAAAATAGCTCAGGAATCTTGTGTGGCTCTGGTGGTATAAACCGAGCTTCATCAATTGTGGCACCTGGTGGCCCAATATGCACCTGATGACGTCGGAATTCTCCTGGTGAGCGATGCATACCGCGTGACGAGTCTAGCAAGATACAATGCAGTTCTTTGATCACTACCTCGGCAAGTGGTCGCTTCTCTAAAAGCTCCTGGCCATGTGCGATCGCCCGTCGGTAGTTGGCAATCTCACGATAATCTCCGTGTAAGCGAGTTGTTTCCCCTCGCACCTCGGCCGCATCGAGCTCCAACACGTCAGTTAGTGTGGCCTGCGTCCCCTCAATGCTCGAACTGCGCACTGCTTCTTGCGTTTCGAACGATCGCCTAACAAGACGCGGATTCGGCAGGTGAATAACAGCTTCGTCGTAGCGGGCAATGGCCTCATGTGCTTGCACCAGGATAGGAAGCAATGGCGCTAAATCAAGAGTAGGTGGAAGTGGTAATGGTGTGAATGGCCGATTCGACATAAATAAATGATCTTCTCGCTATTACGTTGTAATCTAGGTTAGTTTTAGTGTACTCCTTAGTCAAGAATTCTGCAATATTCTTGACTAAACCAAATGTAAGGATAGGAAACTTGCCTAAGAGAGGCCGTTAGTCATGTTTCACGCAAATTTCTTGACTATCGATTCAAGCACCAGGAGATTAAAAATCCATAAGAAGGTCGCGTTGTTTCTCCGATCCCCCATCAATGATGCCTATTGCGGGCCAAGTCGAGGATCTGCTACTTCTTCGCCGCGCTGATCGGCGGCAGGCCATGTTGCGGATACTACGGACCGTCGCGGTTTCGCTCGCTTCTGCCACAGACGCTACGCTAGCCGTGCTCGGCTTTGGAGCTACCTCACCCGCCATGAGACGCTTGCGGAAGGCGAGCAGGGGTAGCCAGTTGTTCGGATTGATGCTGC
>CALHWE010000009.1 GCA_938036785.1 uncultured Candidatus Saccharibacteria bacterium
CAGGCTTTCGCCCATTGTGGAAGATTCCTCACTGCTGCCTCCCGTAGGAGTCTGGGCCGTGTCTCAGTCCCAGTCTGGCTGATCATCCTCTCAGACCAGCTACGGATCGTCGGCTTGGTGAGCCATTACCTCACCAACTACCTAATCCGACGCGGGCCACTCCCAAAGCGGATAAATCCTTTAATCCGAAGATCATATGCGGTATTAGCTACCCTTTCGGGCAGTTATCCCTCACTTTGGGGTATGTTCCCACGCGTTACTCAGCCGTCCGCCGCTCGCCGCCAAGTAGTAAACTACTCGCGCTGCCGCTCGACTTGCATGTGTTAGGCACGCCGCCAGCGTTCATCCTGAGCCAGGATCAAACTCTCCATAAAAAGAAAAGATGTACTTTTCATAAAAGATGCTTCCCTGTTGGGAAGCGTCTATAACTCAAAAATAGACTGACGATGATTATTGCACAACTAAATTGTTAAGATACAAAACGTCTCGTTGTTGGCTCTTGTTTTTGTTCCCTCAACCAGACTGAAACCATCATAGCGTATTTTTTGCGGATGGTCAACACTTTTTTACGATTATTTTGTCGCAAAAAATACAACTAGGCCCACAAGCACGCCAAGCAGTGACCCAACGAAGATTTCGAGTGGTGTGTGTCCCTGCGCAGCCCGCGGCAACGTGACGTCGACCCCAGTCTTCTTGATGACCTGCTGGATGGCAATACCCTGCTCGCCTGACGAGCGCCGCACCTTGACAGCATCGTAGCAAATAATCAACACGAGCAGTGTTGTCACACCAACCAGAGGCGACTGTAACCCCTGCTGCAGCACCAGCACCGTCCAGACAGACAACGATGTGGCGGCATGCGAGCTCGGCATGCCGCCAGAGATGAAGAGCTGGTGGGTGAAGTCCAGCACCTTGCCCTTGGCGTGGGCAATTGCAAACTTAATGACGTGAGCAATTGCCCAGCTGATGGCGATAGCCACAATATATGGCGAGAGATACCACGGCATGGTTATGCTTCCTTATCCTCGTCTTTTTCGCGCACAATACCGATCGATGAGACAGTATCTCCCTCGGCAAGGCGCATCACTCGCACACCCTGAGTGGTGCGACCAAGCGTTGGGATATCTTGGAGCGCCACACGGATGGTTTGGCCATTTTGACTGATGAGGAGTGCCTCAGTAGCATCAGGCTCGAGAGTCTGCACAGCGATAATCGGCCCAGTCTTGGCAGTGACAACCGCTGCTTTGATGCCGACCCCACCCCGCTTATGACAGGGGAAGTTGGCCGCTTTGGTAATCTTGCCGTAACCGTTTTGGCTAATGACGAGCAACTGCTGGTCGCTACTGGTAACGATATCCATCCCCACCACCATATCATCGGGGCGGAGGCGTACACCACGTACGCCACGAGCAACGCGGCCCATTGGTCGGCACTCTGTCTCGCTAAAGCGCACTGCCTGACCAGCTGATGTTGAGATTATTACATCATTGTCACCATTGGTCTGCTTTATCCAGCGCAGCTCATCACCATCGTCGAGTTTGATAGTAATGAGACCATTCGTACGGATGTTGGCGTAGTCTCGTAATGTTGTCTTTTTCACAGTACCCTTGGTTGTCGCCATAAAGAGGTAGCCATCATCGCTTGCATCTTTCGCGTGGTTGATAATTGATGTAATTTTCTCTTCAGGCTGGAGCTGAAGCAAGTTGACAGCCGCAACACCCTTGGCTGCGAGGCTGGCAGCAGGCACTTCGTACGCCTTAAGGCGGAAGACTCGGCCCTTGTTGGTAAAGAAGAGCAGCCAGTCATGGGTGTTGGCCGGAATAAGCTGATCAATGCCGTCTTCTTCCTTGGTAGACATGCCACGCTTGCCCTTGCCACCTCTGTTTTGGCGGCGGTATTCGCTCACTAGAGTGCGCTTAATGTAGTTCTCTGCTGTGAGAATAACAACGGTCTCTTCCTCAGGGATGAGCTCTTCGTCGCTGAATTTACCTAGCTCATGGTCGATAATCTTGGTGCGGCGCTCGTCACCGTACTTTTCTTTCATCTCAAGCAGTTCCTCTTTGATAAGGCGCAGGATCTCATTTTCGTCAGCCAGGATAGCCTCAAGCTGCTTGATGAGCTCGTGCAGATAGCGCAGCTCGTCTTCAATCTCTTGACGGTCAAGGCCAGTCAGCTTACGCAGCTGCATGGCAAGGATTGCCTTACCTTGGATCTCACTGAGCGCAAAACGCTCCATCAACCCCTGCAAAGCATCGTTGTAGTTCTTACTTGCTCGGATTAGTTTAACGACCTCATCGATGTTATCAAGCGCGATCTTGAGCCCCTCAAGAATATGAGCTCGTGCCTTCGCCTTCTTGAGCTCATATTCAGTGCGGCGACGCACCACAATGCGCCGATGGGCAATGAACTCACCAAGGATATCGTGCAAGCCAAGTACCCGTGGCTGGAGCCGCATCGCATTTTCGCTGCTGGGTACAAGCGCCAGCATGTTGTAGTGGAAGTTAGTCTGCAGCGCGGTGAGCTTGTAGAGTTGGTTGAGCACCTTCTTGGGGTAGGCATCCTTTTTGAGGTCGATAACAACACGCACATTACCCCGAGCCGACTCATCGCGCAAGTCGCTGATAGAAGTGAGCTTCTTCTCGTGGACGAGGTCGGCAATCTTCTCAATCAGTGTTGCTTTATTAACACCATAAGGCATTTCTGTAATGACGATGCGGTAGCGCCCACGCTTCTTCGCTTCCTCGATGGCTGCCACGGCGCGCATCGTCACGCTGCCGCGGCCAGTGGCGTAGGCTTGGCGCATTGGCGTGCCACCATAGACCACTGCACCAGTTGGAAAGTCCGGTCCTTTAATGTGCTGCATGAGGTCATCCAGCGTGGCATCAGGGTTGTTGATAAGCTCGACTGTTGCATCAACCACCTCACCAAGATTGTGGGTAGGGATGTTCGTTGCCATACCAACGGCAATACCAACCTGGCCGTTAAGTAGTAGATTAGGCAGCTTGGCCGGCAAGACAGTCGGCTCTTGGCGAGTAGCGTCGTAGGTGTCGCGGAATGGGACGGTTTCTTTATCGATATCAGCTAGGAGTGCCTCTGACACACGCGTCATTTTTGCCTCGGTGTAGCGCATTGCAGCAGGCGGATCACCATCCATCGAGCCAAAGTTCCCCTGCCCCTGTACCAGCGGGTAGCGCTCAACCCAGTCTTGAGCCATACGCACCATGGCATCGTAGATCGAGCTATCGCCGTGTGGGTGGTATTTACCCATCACCTCACCAACGATCTGGGCGCTCTTAATCGTCTTGGATGTTGGGCCAATGCCCATTTTGTTCATCACATAGACGATGCGACGATGGACAGGCTTCATGCCATCACGCACATCAGGCAGCGCGCGGTCAACAATGACCGACATCGAATAGCGCAGGAAGTTATCCTCCATCACGTCCTCGACGGTACGGACCTCCACACTGCGCGAGTGGCTCTGGTCAGGTATGGTAGCTGGGGTGGTTGGTTGGTTATCTTCTGGCTGCATTGTATGTTCCTCGTTCATAGATTAGATATCAAGCTCCTCTAGGCTGACCTTTGCAGCGTTGGCCTGGATGAAGTTCTTGCGTACACTTACTTCGTTGCCCATTAGCTTGGTAAAGATTGCGTCGGCACGCTCGGCATCCTCCAGCTGGACTTGCACGAGCACGCGGTGCTCGGGGTTCATCGTCGTCTCCCACAGCTGGTCGGCATCCATCTCACCGAGACCCTTGTAACGCTGGAGGGCGGACTCACTCAGGCCAGCTTGTTTGATGCGGGGTTCGCTTGGGTCTATCTCTACCCCACGAGCCTTGCGTGCTGCAATTTGCTCGTCGTAGTAGGCCTCGAGCGCTTCTTCGTTGTAGATATATTCTTGCTTGTTGCCCGAGAGACGGAGCTTAAACAGAGGTGGCTTGGCCAAATAGATATGCCCTGCCTCCACCACCGGCTGCATATAGCGGAAGAAGAAGGTCATGAGCAATGTGGCAATGTGGCTACCGTCCACATCGGCATCGGTCATGATAATGATGCGATTGTAGCGCAGCCCCTTGATATCAAAGGTGTCACCAATCCCCACGCCCATGCCCTTGATGAGGCTGAGGATCTCACGGTTGGCGTACATTTTGTCGAGGCGGGCACGCTCGGTGTTAAGCACCTTACCACGCAGTGGCAAGATAGCCTGAGTACGACTGTCGCGCCCAGTCTTGGCCGAGCCACCAGCCGAGTCACCCTCCACGATGTAGAGCTCACACTCTTCGGGGTTTTTACTGGAGCAGTCGGCCAGCTTGCCTGGCAGGCTTGCGCCATCAAGCGCCCCTTTGCGGATCACGGTATCACGCGCCGCTCGAGCGGCCTTGCGGGCTCGGGCAGCTAACGTCGCCTTGCCAACGATCTTCTTGGCCACCGCCGGATTTTCTTCTAGATAGTACGAGAAATACTCGCTCATTACTTGGTCAACGTAACGCCGCACCTCGGGGTTACCAAGTTTATTCTTGGTTTGGCCCTCAAACTGCGGGTCGGGCAGCTTGACGAGGATAACGGCGGTGAGCCCCTCGCGGATGTCATCACCCGAAAGGTTGTCATCCTTCTCTTTGAGGAGACCGTTCTTGCGCGCATAGTCATTGATGACGCGGGTCATCGCTGCGCGAAAGCCCACAAGGTGTGTCCCACCATCAGGGGTGAGCACGTTGTTAGCGAAAGGTCGGACGGTTTCGACGTAGGTATCGTTGTATTGCACTGCCACCTCGATCATCGAGTCCTCGACCTGCTTCTCCACATAAAAGACATCGTCGCTCAGCACATCTTTACCAACGTTAAGGTTCTTGACATAACTGCGAATCCCTCCCTCGAAATAGAAAGCCTGGCGCTGCATGGTACGCTCATCGTACACAGTGGTGTAGACGCCTTTCGTGAGGTAGGCTTGGTGGCGAAGGTAGTGCACCACCCACTTGTAGTCGAAGTCGACCGTCTCTTTAAAGATGGTTGGGTCGGGATAGAAGATAATCGTTGTGCCATCGGGCCGGTCGGTCTTGCCCTTATTCTTGAGTGGCACAGTGGTATGGCCACGCTCAAATTCAATCCGATAGAGGCGTCCTTTGCGCACCACCTCAGCCACGAGACGGCTGGACAGCGCATTCACCACGCTCGAGCCCACACCGTGCAAACCAGACGACACCTTGTAGCCACCGCCACCAAACTTACCACCAGCGTGCAGCACCGTCAGTACTGTCTCGAGCGTACTCAGGCCAGTCTTGGGGTGCTTATCTACTGGGATACCACGCCCGTTGTCCGTCACCATCAGGCCACCATCGGCCAAGATGCGCACATCGACGCGCGAGGCATAGCCCGCAATCGCTTCATCG
This sequence comes from uncultured Candidatus Saccharibacteria bacterium, assembly GCA_938036785.1. GTDB lineage: Bacteria > Patescibacteriota > Saccharimonadia > Saccharimonadales > Saccharimonadaceae > Saccharimonas. Next base: position 5,388 of record CALHWE010000009.1, read on the forward strand.
ATGGAGTTATCAGCAATCTCCTTAATCAAGTGGTGCACGCCATCGTAGCCCGTGCTACCGATATACATCCCCGGGCGCTTGCGGACTGGCTCGAGACCCTCGAGCACCTGAATTTGCGAACCGTCATACGATCCATTATCTACTTGTTTGTTCATTCATTTCCCTCACTATTAGGTCATTCGGGTTACATTACACGCACCTTATTGTATCATAATCGCCGAGGCAGCGAAAATAACAGGGGTGGAGAGAGTGATTTAAATCATAAGAACTCACCTTCTTTGTATCAGCTCCACCCCCATCACTTCATCCGATGGAGCGTGAAAATTTGATGTAATAGCGAGTTTTCAGCTCAGCATAAGAGGTCAATACTTGGGAAAATGTCAACTCTTATAGTGTTCCGGAGGAGGGAGTGTGGGAAGGTGAAGCGTGAGATAAAGCAAGAACCCTAAGATTCAGGCTACTCATACTTACTTGTCGCAACAAAGATGAAGCCAGCGACAGCCATCACTGGTGATGCGACAAACCACGCGATGCCACCATATATCACGATCGACGCCACCATCCCCATCACCAGTAGCGTCGGTTCATTGACAAGAGTACTCAAAACATGCCGATGTGTATCAAGAAAGTTAGTCACACCAAAAAGCACCGACACAAACATACCATACAGCGCCATCATCGGTACAGCTGCTGCAAGCATCAGCCAGAGGCCAGTCTTGCGCTTCATCATTTGATTAAGCGTCGTATCATCTACATCATTACGTTTTGCTGGTATCACTGGCTGCATACCCAGCAATACATACCAGAGGTAGAGCGAACCAACGAAGCTCGGTATGTTGCTCATGAGAACTGTTGTATTATTAGCTACTAATCCTACAGGGGTGTGCAGTACACCACCACTGAGCCAACCCACAATAAACAGCGCCCCATTCACCAGCAACAAGCCAAGCGCTCCAATCCTCTGCCAATACCGATCAGTGCGGTGCGACTGCCGCAGCGTGATGACGCTCTGCACTAGTATACTCGCACTCCAAGCGGCGAGGAGCCAGCCAAATACCTGTTCCACCACTGTCAGGCCACTCGCTAGCACCGAGCCCTGCAGACATACGATGGCTGCATTGGCAATCATCCCCACCCCACCAGCAATCACCCACGCCTCAAGCAATGGGCGGCGCGGCGGTGCAGACACATCAGATGTGCCTGTGTGGCTATGCTGTTTTGCGCTAGTTGTGGCGATGGATTGCGTTGGCATGGGGTGGTTCTCCTCTGTTAGACAGTAGTTTTGGTGCTTAAGTTATTCGCGCTGGCTGTTTGCCACAAGCACCATACCAATGATGAGCATGACGATACATGGCACAATCAAGATCATGCCAGCGATCATAAAGATAAGGTGAATCATGCCCAAAAACGATAGTATTGACGTAAAGATCGTAGTACCTCGGCTTGTGCCGCTCATCAGCATCAACGTCCCCGAAAACTGCGCAAGAGCCGGAAGCACAAATGCCGTCACAATCAGCCAGAGACCGATACGTCGACGCCGCATCAAACGAGCATACGTTGTAGCGGGCACATCAGGTGCAGTACGTGGCGCGGTGGTTCGCTTCCTACAGAGTAATAAGTACCAGAGATAGATGGAGCCGAACACAGCAATGACAGTACTCACCAGCATCACTGTGCTGTTTATCCACACAACCCCCTTTTGCCCGGGGCTCACAAAGAACAAATTGTATAGCCATTCGCTCATGATGAGTGCAGCTGGGTTACCCGCCACTAGGAGCAAGGCAAGAAACCGCTGTATATAATGATCTGTCCGGTGGAGCTGCATCAGCGTGCTGATCCCTTGCACTACCAAGCTCACGCTCCACATGAGGATGAGCCAACCAGCTACCCGCTCTGGCGGTGTGCGATTCACCTGCCCCACCATCAGTGCACCATAGAAGCTCACCATCGCAGCATACATCAGCATTCCTGCTGCTCCCGTCGCAATAAACGCCTCCAACACTGGCCGGCGGCGGGCTGTTGCATACGTGACAGAGGTGGATGATGGGGATTGTCCGTTCGTTTGGCTGGGTGATGTATTATCTACGACAGCTTGTGATGAGCTGTTTGGTTGCGCGCTAGGTGATGGAGCAGAGGTCGTATCTGCCTTTGTTGTTTTCTTCGCAACAGGTTGTGACTGTTGTGATTTTTGTTTAGTGCGCTGCGCCCTGCGCTTCTTTGGGGATGATGTTGCTTTTGTCTCAGACGCAGCGGGCGCTACTGGGGTTGATTTTTTTCGTGGCATAGAACCGTCCTCCTCTGCCTAGTATACGCGCCCTATCACCGTTTTGCCACATAAAAACATGCAATTGCCTCAAAAGCAAAAACCAGTGCCAGCTCGTACCAGCCACCACGCCCCACCGAGCGCGCCCCAATCAGCAGCACTGGTGCCAGCGCCAGTACCGAGCCAAAATAATAACAGCGCCGAAAGCTGAGTGTCACTGCTCGCCGCTGCGCCTCGGGCAGCCAACGCCGCAGCGCCGCCGCAATGCCCGCCAGCAGGTACGTTAGCAATCCGAGCATCACCACATAGCACAGCACAAAGACGAGGACGATCCCCAGAGGGTGAATCGTCGCTGGTGTGGTGGTCTGCAGCACAATGGCGAGCAGCACCGCTGCAGCCGTGCTCATACTGGCAAGCAGGATTCTTCGAGACATATCTATCACTATACCAAGCAATCCGCCTGGTGAGAAGCCCGAGCAGCCGCACAAAGCAACGCGCTTGCAGCGTCCTCATAGATAAAAAATTAGGACGCCCGGCAGCCGCTACGGGCTAGAGGTGCTCCACAGTGTGGAGCATGAGTGGTGTGCCTCTGGCATGCGCCGTATAGAACGAGGGCACCACGCGTCAGCGCCAACGATGACAAAAGCACTTCTATTGGGGGGTACTCTATTAGTATTGGCGGAGCGCAGGCAGTGCCAAAGCTCAGCGCTATGCCGCGCTCTGCCGCTGCCTGGTGTACGCCAATGGCGACGCTATGTTGGGTTAATGGTAGGGTAAGCTTTTCCGTTTTATTTTTCTTGGGTATTTGTGTTTGTCAAAGCTTACTTCTACGTTAGCACAAGCGGTATGGTAAGTCAATACGTTTTGCGGTTGAGCTGCAAAACCCCAGCAGGGCTTACGCGCTATGGTTATTGTGTGCAGCACGCTTGGTTATAGCGATCTTCGGCTTTGGCTCGGCGATGAGTATCGAGCTACTCCACTATTGCTGATGGCGGCTCAACCAACCCACAAGTCGTTTGCCATTGCCATACATCGCACCAACGCAAAGCACAAGCGACATCGCTATCATGCGAACTATCGCAAAACATTGCCTCGCCACCCTCTTTCTCACCCACACGAACATTGGCGGCGCGCCCGCCTCTCGCACCTCTGTGCTTTCGAGAGTTGTACACAGGCATTTTTGTTGTATATAGTGCAATAATTTTTTGTTCGTTTTTGACTATGCATTGTATGTGACCCCTGTTATTTTCCATTACTCGTGTTGTGTTTATAACACAAATTTTGGGCGATGTGTGGTCGGTCTGCGTATATGTTCGATGTGGTATTTTTTACGCAAAAATATTGCCAAAAATCGTTGACACAAGCAGTTTTCTCCCATATCATAAGGGTAGCTTCTGAATAAAAAAATTATGCAGAGGCCAAAAATAAACAAACATACGAAAACTCCACATCCAAAAACAACCACTACTCGCAGGTGGTTGTTTTTTTGGTGAAAAGGGTTTGGCTAGTAGGTGGCTTGTGGCGATACTTCGCAGCAGTGTTTGTGGTTTGTGCGTATGCAGCCCTTTGGATTGTGGTGCAATAAAAAATCGCCCACTCTTGGTGAGCAATCATCTCCTCTATGGTGGAGCTGCCGGGTACTGCCCCCGGGTCCGCTTGGTGCCCTCGTATTCGTCTACGAACGTAGGTTTGTTTATGTGTTTGACAACGCGAGGCCGATCAGAAACAAACCAAAAATACAGCCTATCGTTGCGCGGTATATGTCCTCTCCTCGTGCCGCTGCCACCAGGAGAGCAAGCAACATAGCTATGACACTACAAGGTGCCCTGTTGCCATGCACCTCATAGCGATCGCCAGACTAAGCGGCGAGTGCAACCGCGGTCTTGGAAGATGCGAAGATCTCCTCAACACTGCGGAATGCTGCTGCAACTTTATTTTTTGCAGTTATATCTATGCGTGTCGTGCATATCCGATTCGCAGAATACAATGACAAAGTCCAAACGTCGAACGCTATATCAGCCCCACGTCTCGTGTCTATTATAGCATGGTTTTGCCTATGTATAACCTCTCGTAGTTTGGATCTTGCAACTATGAGCAACTTGGGGGTTGGTTTTCTTGGAGAGGCTCTTAGTCGGCCATCGTAGCATCAGAGCATTTTATCTCCATTGCAGCGTTCTTTTTCTCATCTCTGTATACAGTATCGTATTCTCATAGGTTCGTGGGCTCATACAAACTCATACAAAAACAATTTGCACAGACCCCATCAATATGCTTAACTATAGACAGCATGAACAAAGTCGCAAAAATCAGGTCGGTTGCGCCCGTGGGGTTCGCTGGCCATATGATTGACGTCGAGAGCGACATGACGAAGGGCCTGCCCGCCCTGCAGATCGTTGGCCTGGGCAACAAAGCCATCGACGAAGCACGCGAACGAGTGCGCAGCGCCATCACCAACTCCCTGCTGGAGTATCCGGCTCAGCGCATCACCATCAACCTCGCACCAGCCGAGCTACCCAAGGATGGCACACACTACGACTTGCCGATTGCCCTTGCCCTCCTCACCAGCAGCGGCCAGCTCCGGCCCGAGCAAGTGGCTGGGGCGGTCTTTGCTGGTGAGTTGGCACTCGATGGCACGCTCCGCCCAGTCAAAGGCGCCATTACCATTGCCGAAGCAGCTCGTGATAATAATTACAATATTGTCTATTTGCCCACAGAAAATCTCGCCCAAGCCTCACTCGTATCAGGGGTAACGCTCTATGGTGTGCCAGATCTTACAACACTTTTCCTTCATCTCAAGGACGAAAAACCACTGCCAATCTACCAGCCATCATCCACTGATGATAAACCAACAACACCCGCGTCATCACCCCTGCTCGACGATATCTACGGCCAGGCCCAAGCCAAGCGCGCCCTCACCATCGCCGCAGCGGGCCACCACAACATCCTCTTCACTGGGCCGCCCGGCACCGGCAAGTCGATGCTGGCCAAGACACTGCCCAGCCTCTTGCCGCCCCTAACTCCAGATGAACAGCTAGCAGTGACGAAGCTGCACAGCCTGGCTGGTCTCTCGCTCGACCAAAGCGTCCAAGCGCGGCCATTTCGGGCACCGCACCACACAGCGAGCCGCGCATCGCTGATTGGTGGTGGGTCGGTGCCACAGCCTGGCGAGGTGAGCTTGGCCCACCTGGGCGTGCTCTTCCTTGATGAGTTGCCCGAATATCCGCGCACGACACTTGAGGTATTGCGCCAGCCGCTGGAGGATACTACCGTGACGGTCACCCGGGCGCGCGGGCGTGCCACCTACCCAGCCGATTTTATGCTGGTAGCCACCATGAACCCCTGCCCCTGTGGTTACTACGGCGACCCAACGCATGCGTGCATCTGCAGCAGCACACAGATCATCGCCTACCAAAAGCGCCTGTCTGGGCCACTGATGGATCGGATCGATATGATCATCCCCGTCAATCGCATCCCTAATGAGCAACTGCTCTCACACCGCGCCACCACCGATCACGAGCAGCGCCATGCGATAGCCGCCATCTCCACTGCCATCCGCGCTCAAGCCACCCGCTATGGTGGCGGCGCTATGCGCAATAGCCGCCTCAGCTCGGCCCAGGTGCGGCGCTCTATTCCACTCTCATCAGAGGTCAAGCAGTTCCTCGATGCCGCCAGCACCAAGCTCGCTCTCAGCCCGCGCGGTTACTTCAAAGTCATCAAGGTAGCCCAGACCATTGCCGATCTTGACGAAGCGCCGCACATCACCATTGCTCACATCTCCGAGGCGTTGCAATATCGACAACCAGCGCCCGTCAAAGCGTTGTAAAAATATCGTCGTGTATTTTACATCATATTCTACCTCTGTAATTTTCTATATATCAATGAAATCTGTAATTACGTGTGATTTACAACATTTGACAGAACCCTCATCAACCCGCCATACTAGAGCCATGCAAGCAAACTACTCTAACCAACCCCTCCACCACCCTACCCCAGGCCAGTCAGCAATCTTCCTCGCTGGCCCCACACCACGCTTCGATGAAGCATCGCAGCAGCTCATCTCTGCATCGTGGCGGCCCGAGGCGGTGCGGATCTTTGCGAGGCTGGGCTACGAGGGGATCGTCTACGCACCAGAAAACCACGATGCCTCGCCCCAGCGCGAGCTCGACCTCCTCAAGCAGGCACGCTGGGAGTGGGAAGCGCTCGACGCAGCAACAGTGGTGCTCTTTTGGGTGCCGCGGGTGATCGACCGGTCGCTGCCCACACTGGGTATGCCCGCCTTTACTACCAATGTGGAATTTGGCCTTCATATCGGCAAGAACCCTGCCAAGGTCGTCTATGGCCATCCAGAGGGCGCACCCAAGACGCGCTACCTCGACGCGCTCTACACCGAGCACACTGGGCGGCAGCCAAGCACAACACTCGAAGAGACAATCACGCAGGCAATTGCCTGTGCTCGGGCGCTGCAAGCGCAGGACAATTAGCCGCTCATCTCTTCACCACGTATCGTTTTCCACATTCACCCTCTGTAGATTCCCATCCGATAGAGCGTGAAGCTCCTTATCGATAATCTCGCGAAGACAATGAGTTCTCACACTCGTAGCACCCCACCTATAGCGTCTACCAACGAGCCATCGCCGCAAAAAATCACCAAACCACGACATATTTTATTTGCCTTTTGCGGCGACATCTGGTAAACTTTTGGGGAGTCAATTCGTTTTAAGCTCAAGCAAAGGAGAGCACAATCAAATCAACCACCCGCATCAACGAAGCCATCCGCGCACGCGAGCTGCGCGTCATTGGCGAAAGCGGCGAACAACTTGGCATCATGAGCCGGCAAGCAGCACTGGATAAGGCGCGGCAAGCTGGCGTAGACTTGGTGGAGTTTTCGCCCAATGCTAACCCACCCGTTGTGAAGATCATCGATTGGGGCAAATATCAGTACCAAAAGATGAAGGAGCAGCAGCGCAATAGGCGAAGCAATAAAGCCAATGAGCTCAAGCAGATGCGTTTTGGCCTAAAGATTGGCGCTAATGATCTTGAAATCAAGCTACGCAAGATTCGCAAATTCCTGGCTGAGGGGCACAAGGTCAAGGTTTTGATCTTCTTCCGCGGCCGCGAGATGGCGCATCGCGAGCTTGGCTATAATTTAATTAGCCAGGTTGTCTCCGCCCTTGAGGACGAAGCGATTGTCGAGCAAAAACCACTGATGGCTGGGCGCAACCTCAGCATCGTAATAAGGAGTAAGTAATGCCAAAACTCAAGACCCACAAGGGCACTGCTAAGCGCATTAAGCTAACCAGTACCGGCAAACTGACCCGTCGGCGTGCCTTCGGGAACCACATGCTCTCCAAGAAGAGCAAGTCGCGCAAGCGCAATATCAACACCCCTGCTACCATCACTGGTGGTATGGCCAAAAATGCTAAACGAGCCTTAGGAGTCTAACATATGCGCGTCAAACGAGGAACAACCGCCCACGCTCGCCACGCCAAGATGCTGCGAGCTGCCAAAGGAATGCAACACAATCGCACTCGGAGCTTCCGCCTTGCCAAGCAAGGGGTAATCCGTGCCCTGCAATATGCCTACCGCGACCGTCGCAACCGCAAGCGCGACCTGCGCCAGTTGTGGATCACTCGCATCAACGCTGCTGCCAGGCAAAATGGCACCACCTATGGCCGCCTGATCGCTGATATCAAGGCTGCTGGTGTGGCACTCGACCGCAAGGTCCTCGCCGAGCTAGCCGTCAACGAGCCACAGGCTTTTGCAGCTGTCGTGAAGCACGTCACTCGCAAGTAGTGTAGCAATTTACACGACGTTGTGAAGAATACACACCTCTGCAACAGGGGTGTGTTTCTGCTTGCCCAGCCGCTGACCTCTAGATATGTTCTCGTTCGGCGAGGAGGTTGTAGAAAATAACAAAGCTCCAAAGCTGGAGTTAACACATCATACCATAAAGCAGCCTATCGATAAGCCGGGTTCTGTCGTGGATGATCATCTATCTAGTTTGCAAATTGCTCTGCAAATCGAGCGGTTAGCGATAGCCACAAGCGGATCACTCATCCGTGGCTATCTCCTTGCAGCCGACAGGGTTTACCTCCGCGGCATGTCACCATGCAGCGCTGTGAGCTCTTACCTCACTCCTTTCACCCTTACCCCGCTACTAGAGCGCTACTGCGCACGAGTATTGGTGTTGCGGAGCGGTATCGTTTCTGTGGCACTTTCCCTAGGGTTGCCCCCGGTCGCCGTTAGCGACTGTCGTATCCTGTGCTGCCCGGACTTTCCTCTTGCCAAGTAGCAAGCGATCATCTAATAGACTGCCTCCTTATTATAGCATAAGGGATTTATGACAAGTGGATGTCAAAGTCTTCATCTTCAGTGTAGAGACCTCTTCATCACTTCATCCGATAGAGTGTGCTAATCGGTTGTAATAACCGATTAGCAGCCCAGCGCAAGAGGTCGATACTCGGGGAGTATCGACCCTTATAGCGTTCTATCGGATGAAGTGATGAAGAGGAGCTGTGTGATACTCTTAGCCTTCAACCATCAAAAAAATCCCAGACTCACCCCAGGCGCTTGATATTCCCCTGCATGATGCAAGGTGGGTTTCCTCATCCATACCCACGGGTATGGTGAATGTTGGAATCCCTATCATATGATGTTAGGAAAATCATACACGCCTGATGTTCATCTGGGACACTCTTAGTATACCACAGAATGGTAAGCGGCGTCACATTTGCGGTATTGTGAGATCCTCATACCCTCTTCCTTAGTGCTAAACATGTCAATATCTGCTGAATATTAACCCCTTATATTGATGTTTAATCTGCTAGTGCTCATAACAGACACTCACCTCTGTACGAGAGACAGCCTCATTCAATCTCCCACCAAGCTAGCCTACAATCTAAACCCTGTACCAGGCCAGGTAAAAGGCTCAATTCCTGCTCCTAACCAAGCGACACGCCAAACACCAGCGAGAAAAGCTGCAAGATACCCCTGATAGCCGCCATCATCACATTGCCAATAGCCGAGCTGCCGACCAATACCAGCACAAAGACCAGCATCACACCGTACTGCTCCACCACTTCCATGCCGCGGCGCACAAACTCCGGTGCCAAAGCATACAGCACGCGCGAACCATCGAGCGGTGGGATAGGCAGCATATTAAAGACAAAGAAACCAAGATTCACACTCACCGCTGTAGCAAGCAGCGGCTGCACCACTGGCCCAGCGACCGTCGCATATAGGCCAAAGCAGATGAAGGCAATGACGAAGTTCGTCAGCGGTCCAGCGAGCCCCACCAGCGCTGCGCCCCATTCGTCACCCCGCACTCGCTCGGGGTTGTACGGCACTGGCTTGGCCCCACCAAACACCGGTAAACCCAGCAGTGCCAAGCTCAGTGGCAAAAGGATGGTCAAGAATGGATCAATATGATGCAGTGGATTAAGCGTCAAACGCCCCTGCTCCTTAGCCGTATCATCGCCCAGCCAGTACGCCATAAAGCCATGCATCGCCTCGTGCAGCGTCATTGAGATAAGAATAACGACAAGGACGATAATGAGGTGAGCGATATCAATATGCATTTCTTTATTGTATCACATTGCCTACCCGCCTTGACATTGCCTCCGTGGCAGCGTATACTAATACAGATTGTAATAATATAAGTTATAAGTGGAATAAGAATATGGCAGCACGATGTGAACTGACTGGCAAGGGTAAGCAATTCGGCAACAATGTGAGCTTCTCGTTGCGACGCACCAAGCGAGTCTTCAAACCAAACCTTCAGAAAAAGACCTTCGTTGTAGATGGGCAAAAGGTCACTATGGTTCTCTCGACCAAGGCGATCCGTACCCTCAAGAAAAAAGGCCTGCTCACCAGCGCCAAGACAAAGGCCAAGGCTGCGGCGTAGCCGCCTAGAGCAAACGATAACTGTAAATATATCCCCTTTCATAGGGGATATTTTAGTGGTTACTTCGCTTTATCTAACTCAGCAATCGTCGCGAGCACACCAGCGAACTGCCGAGCAAACTCTGGCCGCAGCACCAGTACACGCTGGGTGCCAACCGCTTCGCTGGTGACGATACCTGCCTCGCGCAGGACTTTGCAGTGGTGTGAGACAGTCGAGAGTGAGAGATTATGATCGATCTGGCTGCAGCCCAACCGCCCCTCTGCAGCCAAGCGACGGACAATCCGCAGCCGCAGAGGATCGGACAGGGCGGCAAAGACATGCTCTGGTGCGAGTGCGTCAGTTGGGGTGTTTCGTTGGGATGTCATTTCCTTTGTATTGTCTCATACCTGCTGGTCATTGCCAAGGCAAGCACTACTACGCCGGCCGCTATGAGCGGAATGGCCTGCGCTGGCTGACTACTAATAATCGCACTACCTAGCATACCACCAAAGCCTTGACCAATGTAAATACTGGATGAATTGAGTGAAAGATTCAGCTGAGCCCGTTCTGGAGCAAGCGCAATGACGCGGTACTGCTGAGCAATCGTGGCAATCCAAGCACTAGCTGTCCATAATAGCACACTGCCACCAACGAGCCCAAGCGCGCCTGGCATCCCAGCCGCCACACCAAGCAAAGCAAGCGCCAACGCAAAGGCAAGCATTGCCCAGCGGGCCAGCCAAATGTGGGCAAAACGATCGGTCAGCCAGCCGCCTAGCACACCACCCAGGAGTGAGCCCACACCAAAGATGAGCAAAATCAGGCTAAAGTATTCGTGCAGACCCGCCTGCTGTACCACTGCACTCAGATATGAAATCACACTGGTGCCAGCGACAAATATCACTACTGTTATCAATAACGTCAGTGCAACCTGACGATTAGCCAGGCCTGCTACTAATGTGCGAATCGTTGGTACCTGCTGCGCTGGCTGCGCCTCACGTGCCCGAATGCCCAGCACAATGCCGCACAACACCAGCACCGCAGCCACCGCCATTGCCCAAAACAGCGCGTGGTAGCCATAGCGCTCCCCCACAACCGAGCCTAGCGGCACAGCGAGCACCGTTGCCACCGTCATGCCTGTTGTAACGACGGAGATTGCCTTGCCACGATGCTTGGTTGGGGCAAGGCTAGTCGCCAAAGCCATTGCCGTTGGCATCATCATAGCTGAGCCCCATGCTGCCATCACTCGAGCTGCCATCATCCACACAAATGACGACGCAAGCGCTGCCACTACATTACCAATTGCAAATATCGTCAGTGCTAGCACCAAGGTCGACCGCCGATTACGCCGCCCCATCACCATGCCACACAATGGTGCCGCCAGTGCATACACCCACGCAAACACCGTTACCAAGAGGCCGGTCTGCCCCAGCGACACCCCAAGCTGCTGTGCCACCTGTGGCAATACCGCTGCCAGCATGAAGCCATCCGCCCCAATCACGAAGGCTCCTAGCGCTAGCACCGCAATCTTGCCCCACGGCGTGGTTGATTGTTGTTCCATAAAACCGTTCCTTTCTTCGATATAAATCGAAATAATAGTGGTATTTCGAAGTGTATCGAATTTAGTGCGCTATGTCAAATCGACCACATTATGACAATGATTTCACTATGAATCTCACAATCCTCATCACTGTCTCGCACTCATTTCTTGAGAAAACTATAGGGACTAACCCCATCTTACCCATCAATCCACCAACACTCGTGCTGGCTACAACTAATATTCATACCCCACCAGATAAAACAGCGAGGAGAAAAACGGAGTAAAGATGTATCATAAAAACCAGCCTCTCCACGAGGCTGGTTGCGCTTGGGGTATATGAATCCTAACTTCGAGCCAGCTCAAACACCGTCAGCACTTCGGGTAGGTTGCTCGCTGTTTTGATTTTGAGCTTGGGCTTTTGCTCGACTGGCGCACCAAGCTCCTTCTCAAAGACCTCCACGGTGTCTTGCGGTACTTCGTACTGCAACGCACTATCAGCATAGTGGACGGGCACCACCACTCGTGGCTCGATCTTGCGAATAATGGCGGCAGCACTTGTCGCATCCAGCGTGTAGCCATAGCCACCCACTGGAATAATGACAATGTCGATCACCCCCAGTGCCTCGAGCTGAGCGTCAGTAAGCTCTGGCGCGATATTACCAATCACCGCAATGCGAATATCGCCACACTCAATGCGATACACCGTCGAGAGCTGCTCGCTCTCTGGCGTGTCGATGTGGCGCGTGGCTGCAATGCCGCGGATGGTATAGTCGCCCACCTCATACTCGCCAGGCTGATTGATGATAAGGCGCGCCTCGGGGCTATTTACCGCAAAGCGCTCTTCGGTCGCAAGCTCTACTGCGTCCTTCGTCTTGGCGTCCTTCAGGCCGAGCAACGATAGTTTGGGGTCGACCGCCAGCGTGGTTTTTTTCGTCGCAACGATGACTGTGTTGCCGCCTTTGTATTCGATATCAAGCATGATTCTCTCCTTCGTCTTCTTTTAATATATTATCAACGTCTACCAATACGGTATGCTTGTTGGTCAGAATGGTAGTGATGAAGCGGTCGCGCACGCTCAGCCGGTAATAGAACTCGTCGTAGCTCAGGATGCTATACGTCAGCTCGCGCCCCTCCTGCCGCTCGATAACTGCCACCACGCTGCGCACCTTGGCAGCCGAGAGGTTACCCACCAGCAGCAGGTCGATCGTACTGGCCGAGCCCTTCACTAGGGCCCCCGCCGCAATCGCCACACGCAGGCGCGGCAGCTGCATAATCGCATCTTGCCAAGCCGGCCGGTAGCCCGACTTGTTCTTGGCTGGAGCGATTTTTTGATCAGCAAAGATGACGCGCAGCGGCGGATAATATTCGTACTGTTGGTTTACTTCGTAGTACAATTTGTTATCCACACTGTCGCTCGTAATGATCCCCACTTCCAGCATATTGAGCAGCTCACGGCGCACCGAATTAATCTGCTCATTAATCAGCCGCGTAATCTCGCGCACATAAAATGCCTTTCCTGGATTGTTCAAGAAAAGGTGGAGCAACTTCACACGAGTTTTTGATCCAAACAGTGCATCTATCATTACGGTCACCAACTAGATTTATGGTATCACATCTGGTGCGCTTGCGCGAGCACCCGATCAAGGTAGGCCTCAGCATCCTCTAGGTCACACCATACAATATCGGGGTTACGTCGCAGCCAGGTCATCTGCCGCTTGGCCAGGTGCCAATCTGCTGTACAAAATGCCGCTTTGGCTTGCTCAAGCGTATACTCGCCCTGTTGTAATTTATGTATAATTGGGTAGATATTCCCCGTCATTGCTTCACTGTCCCAGCCATAGTGGGCTGCTAATTCTGTCGCTTCTTGCACAACACCATGCGCAAAAAGCTGCTCTGTCCGCTTAGCAATGCGCTCACGCAGGACATCACGTGGTGTTGCAATACCTACAACCCATGTATTTTTATCAACATGCGCTGACCTCTGTAACTGTTGTCCTTCTCGCACTATTGTATTAATGACATGCCTTTTGTTGTATTTATTATTGGGTAATTCTATGTTGTGCACTCGACAATGTTCGTGCAAAGTTTCTATAGAATAGCCCTGTAACTGCTGCATAAGCTTTTTGTTCACCGTCGGAAATTGAAATTTATACAACACTGCATCGACATACAAGCCTGTCCCACCGACGAGAAACGGGATGCGCCCACGCTGGCGAATAGCCGCAATCTGCTTATTAGCATAGCGCTGAAAATCCACTACCGTGAAGCGCTGGCCTGGCTCCACCAAGTCTAGCCCCCAGTGTGGCACAAGGGCTTGCTCATGCGGCGAGGGCTTGGCAGTGCCAATATCCATACCCTTGTAGATGGTGCGCGAATCGGCGCAAATAATCTCACCACCGTACTGCCTGGCGAGACGAACTGCTAAGCTGGTCTTGCCGCTGGCGGTCGGCCCAACGATGGCAATGAGTGGCAGAGTGGCAGGCGTGAGAGGCGGTGTGCTATTTTTTGTGGGCATGCGAGCGACCTTTCAGATTATTATGCGACGCGACATGTGGTTGCCAGCGACGCTGTGCAAAATCAACCACGCGGTACGAATCATCACACTGGATCCCATCGTGCTCAAGCAATTGCCGTTGCACTGCCTGCCCACCTGGAAAGCCAACCGCAAGGCCTCCCTTGCAATTCACAAGTCTATGCCACGGCAGCTCCTCCGGCCCACCGTGGGCAATCTCTCCTACTCGCCGTGCAGCATATGGGTGGCCAGCAAAAGCTGCCAAGTCGCCATAGGTTGTCACTGTATCATCCGGTAGCTGTGCCATCAGCTCGTAGACGGCATCACGCAGGCTCATCGCTGGCAAGTCGCTCAATTGCCACCTCCACTTCGTACCAATTTGTGCAGCGCACTACCCCAGCTGGCAGTGTTGTGGCTTGGTTCCAAGCATAATCGCCAAAGAGCAGCGCGTTGCGGCCATGCGCTGCCACCGCTTGGCAGTGCTTGAGCTGGTCGTCGATCAGCACATCGGCATTAATCTGCACCACCAACTCTGCCTTGGTGGCAAGGTGCGAACCATCCGTCAGCTCATCCCAAATGCCCGAGAAGTAGACTGATGTACTGGCGAAGATACCCGGAAAATGCTCGTCGATCCAGGCCATTGTATCGCTTTTCACTCGCAAGTGACGTGATGTCGCAATCATCAAGTGATGCTGCTGTGCCAAGCGCTCCAGTACCTCCAGCGCACCGCCAATGTGTCCATAGCCCGTACCGAGGCCAGCATCCATCAGCTCGGCACTGCGCCGTTTCACTTCAGCATTATCCACCTGCCACATCTTGGCCCAGTGCTCATCATAATCATCGACCGTCAGGTTCGTCCCCCAGCGCTGGTTGCTAAAGGCGACGATGCCAGCGGCATTCTCCGCCAGCACGTCGTCGACATCCACAGCAATGCGCAAGCGGCGCATTAGCTCAGCTCCTCTAGGTACGCCGCTAGCTCATCCAACGGCACCGTTGTCTCACCCTGCTGGGTGCGTACACTTACCTGGCGGTTGGCTTTGTCGCGCGGGCCAACGATAATCTGCACCGGAATTTTTACAACAGTAGCTTCGCGGATCTTTTTACCGAGCGATTCATTGCGCATATCTGTTGTATATCTTACTTCGTTGTATTTTATAGGATGCATTAGTACCACTGTTTTGAGCACCGATGTGATTTCATCAACATAGTCTTCTACGGTGTTGTTAATTGTGAGAATACGGACTTGCTCGGGCGCGATCCAGAAGGGGAACCACCCCGCTGTGTGCTCAATAAAGACGCTCAGGAAACGCTCAATCGAGCCCAGCAGCGCGCTGTGAATCATCACTGGCCGAGCCATGTCACCCGCTTCATCGGTATATTCGAGGCCAAAGCGCTCGGGTTGGACGAAATCGAGCTGCACCGTCGCCACCTGGTGCTCGCGGCCAATCGCATCCGTCGCCATGAAGTCGATCTTTGGCCCATAAAAGGCCGCCTCACCTTCCTGCTCGAAGTAGTCCAGTTGCTTAGCCATCACAGCTGCCTTGAGCTGAGCCTGGGCCGATTGCCACAATTCTGGTGCCCCAAGGTAGCCCTCACCCTCATCGCGATAACTCAGGCGGACACGCAGCTTCATCCCGACAATGTGGTACAGCTCCTCAGCACAGGCCAGTAAATTACTCATCTCCTGCTCGATCTGATCTGGCCGGCAAAACACATGGCTATCATCTTGCGTCAGTGAGCGCACCCGACTCAAGCCGCCCAGCTCGCCAGTTTTTTCGTCGCGGTAGTCGGTCGTCGTCTCTAGGTAGCGCACAGGCATATCGCGGTAGCTACGTGGCTGACTAGCAAAAATCTGTGTGTGATGTGGGCAGTTCATTGGCTTGAGAGCCATCTTGTCGCTCGTCTCTTGACTCGTCACAAGGAAGAGCTCGTCGCCAAACTTCGCCCAGTGCCCACTCGTCTCATACAAATCTTTCTTGGTAATGTGTGGTGTCCAGACTTTGGCAAAGCCGTATTTCTCACGCAGCTGGTTAGAGAGCTGGGCTGCTTTATCGCGCAAGATCGTGCCGCGCGGGGTAAAGAGTGGCAAGCCCACCCCCACCAGTGGCGACATTGTGTAGAGGTCGAGTTCTTTGCCAAGCTTGCGGTGGTCGCGCTTTTTGGCTTCTTCGCGCATCTGTAGGTAGCTATCAAGCTCCGCTTGCGTTGCAAAGGCCACGCCATAGAGCCGCTGCATCTGCGGCCGGGTCTCGTCGCCTCGCCAGTACGCACCAGCCACACGCAGCAACTTGAATGCTCCCACCTTACCTGTACTCTCCACGTGCCCGCCGCGGCACAGATCGGTGTAATCGCCCTGAGAGTAGAGTGATACCGTCTTTACCTTACTCTCACCTTCTGCGGCGCTGCCAAGGGCCTCTCCAGCCAATTCTTTGGCAATAGTTGTCCCCGAGCGCTTCAGGTCATTGAGCAACTCAACTTTATATGGCTGGTCTGTCTCCTTCGCCCAAGCAATCGCCTCATCCACCGGCACATCACGGTGTGTAAAGGGTAGATCGCGCGCAATGATGCGCCGCATCTCCTTCTCGATTGTGCCAAAGTCCACCTCAGATATCGTCACATCACCAAGGTCAATATCATAATAAAACCCCTGCTCGATGGCTGGCCCCACGCCAAACTTCGCCTGCGGCCACAAATGCTGGACGGCTTGCGCCATGATATGCGCCAAGCTGTGGCGCATTGCTTGCTGCTCGTTATTCATTGCTTTGTTTGCTCATCACCTTCTCTCCTGCGCACTGGCAGCCAGAAGCCGACTCGCTCCTCCTTGGATATAAATTATGTTGATAAAAATAAAAACATGCGTCCTGGCACGGATATGTCCATCCGACCAATCTCGCATGTCTCGGGCCGCTTGCACGCAAACGGCGGTTCCACCGGACTTCTTGGCGCTTACCGCCAAGCACTCATGACGCAACGTTCTCGCACATCACGACAGCCCACGAAGCTCGGGAGGCTGGTGAGGCCCCGTCAGCACTTACCATCTATTGTATAACGAGAGTGGGGGTGGGTGCAAATATCACTAGGCATCAATCACGTAGCATTCTCACGTTTACCCTCCCCACACTCCCTCCTCCGGAACACTGTAAGGGTCGACGTCTCCCAGATATCGACCTCTTGCTGCTAGGGCTGAAAACAGATTATTACAATCTGTTTTCACACTCCATCGGATAAAGTGCGGGGCGCGCGAATGCACAATAGCTGCTCGAGTCTTTCATTTATCTACCCTTGCTCTCCCCTGCATCTTCTGCTACAATACACGTGTCGGGCGATTAGCTCATTTGGCTAGAGCGCTTCATTGACGTTGAAGAGGTGAGAGGT
>CALHWE010000010.1 GCA_938036785.1 uncultured Candidatus Saccharibacteria bacterium
GTGAGTGGCCAATCTTGGTTGACCCAGTAATTTACAAGTTCGACAAATTTTTGTGGGGTAATGCTGTTCCATGTCATGATGATAGTATTATATCACCATCATATCCTATACACCATCACCATTTTATGCCATCACACTACTGCCCTGTGCATGATTCATCGCGTCATAATACTCTCTCGGTATGCAGCGGTGCACCACCTTTTTGCCTCGCATACATAGCTGCACAACTGGTGCAATAACTCCTGCCGTCTTGAGTGTATCGGGCGACGACCAATCGTAGTACGGTCTCCCCTCGCTGCCATATTCAATCGGCGCAACGACTAGCTTGTAATAATGATGCATCAGCACCAGCGCACGTAGCGGATCGACAAGCGACGCTGGCGACGCTGCTGCCATCGGCTCATCAGACATATCAGGCTCTAGTGTCTGCCATGCTTCGTCAGGTATCTCCTCAGCCTCCTCAGGTACATTATACTCATCGTAACCTACAGCTAACCCGCTACCGTCGTAGCCAAGGTCTGGCAGTTTCTTGGCATAGTCTGGCAGGTACGCCGCAATGGCAAGGTCGATATTCTCGAGTAGGGTTTTGCCTATGTCATAGCCTGTTCGCTTAGTCAGTGGCAGATCCTCAGGTGGCAGCCCAGCACTGAGGCACGCTTCGCACACAATGAGGTCGCCCAGTATAATCGTTGCTTCGTTGATGTCGTGATTGTTATATTCGCTATTCTCATATGCTCTGCACCGCACTGCATCATACACCGTGTTTAAAGCGGCTATCTTCTGGTGTGATTGTGATGCTTCTTGCTCTGCCTGCGGTGTGGCAGTCTCTCCTGATAGAGTTTCGCGCATATTATTTCTCTGCCCACCACCACACCGGCCCTTGCGGTGTATCACGCACGGCGATGTGTTGCGCGGTGAGATCAGTACGCAGGTGGTCGGCTGTGGGCCAGTCGCGGGCTTCGCGAGCACGCTGGCGCTGGAGGATGAGCTTCTTAGCCTCATCTGTAATATCTGGCGTCGACTCACAGAGGTCGAGGCCAAGTAGCTGATCGATCGCCGCTAGCAACTCCTCCAATCCACGATGGTACACTGCTACCAGTGGCCGCGCTAGCACCCGATCAAATGCTTCATCGATGAGCCGCAGCGCCTCGGGGGTATTAAGGTCATTGGCGAGCGCTTCGCGCACTGCCCCACTTGCTGCCAGAAGCGATACATAGCCCGATTGTTCGTCACTCTTGCGCTGGTCATCATCTAGACTCTCATACGTCTGGTGGCGCAGGCACGCCACTTCATACCACTTGCGCAGGCGGTTGCGCGCTGCACTGAGGTTTTCCCAGCTAAAGTTCCCCTCGTGCGAGTAGTGGCTCTGCAAGACGAATAGTTTGTACTCCATGGGGGTGTAGCCCCGCTCAGCGAGGTCGGCCAAGGTATAGCCATTGCCCAGGCTCTTGCTGATCTTCGTGCCATTAACCTTGAGGTGGTTGCAGTGCAGCCAGTAGTGGGCAAAGGGTTGGCCCGTCGCAGCCTCGCTCTGAGCGATCTCGTTGCTGTGGTGCACAGGAATATGATCAATCCCACCAGTGTGGATGTCGAGCGTTGCGCCAAGGAAGTGCATTGCAATCGCCGAGCATTCCAAGTGCCACCCCGGGAAGCCCATCACTGGCGCACTGTCTGCTGGTGGCTGGTCGAGCAGCTCCGGTGGCGTGGGCCACTCCATGTCGCGCTTGACGCCATCTGGCGAGAACTTCCATAGAGCAAAGTCGCTCGCGTGGCGCTTCTCGCTATTGGGGCCAATCCGTGCCCCCGCCCGCAAGGCTCGCAGATCGAGCCGGGCAAAGTCTGCATAGGCCGGGAAGGTACTGGTATCAAAATAAATCCCATCACTCGTCTGGTAGGTGTGCCCCTTACGCTTGAGCGTAATGGCAAGCTGGATTTGCTCGTCAATATAGTCGGTAGCACGGGCCAGCTGACTGGGCGGTGTTAAGCGCAACGCGTTCATCCCACGGATGAAGTCATCGGCGTAGAATTGAGCAATCTGCCAAGCAGTCTTACCCTCGCGGCGCGCACCCTTCTCGAGCTTGTCTTCGCCTTCATCGGCATCGCTTGTCAGGTGGCCAACATCGGTGATATTCATCACACGTTCCACCTCGTAGCCCTCTGCCTGAAGCATGCGCACCAGGATATCCCAGTAGATATACGCCGCCCAGTTGCCAACATGCAAATAGTTATATACTGTTGGCCCACAGGTGTAGAGCGACACCTTGCCAGGCTGGAGCGGTACAAAGGCATCGAGGTGACGAGTCAGTGTATTAGCAAACTTAATCGCCATGGGCTGCCTCGCTCTCATCATACTCAACGAAGGCCCGGCTGGCTGCCTCGACAATCTCACGCATCGCCAGTTGGTAGTCTTCATACATCCGCCAACCCGCTGCATAGGCATGGCCACCACCACCAAAGTAGCCAGCAATCATTGCCGCCACTGGCGCATTGCTACGGATCTTGCCAGTTAGCTTGCCATCGGGGTAGGTCTTGACAGCAATCGCCACATCTACCCCCTCCACTAGACGCATCTCGTCTAGTACAAGCATACTGGGGTTATATTGGTCGCTATATTCCTGGATCTCCTCCCACGGGATATGAATGAGTGCCAAGCGGCCATCTAGCATATACTCGATCCGCTCGATCAAGCGCCCTTTGTAGCTAAGGATCTCTGGCGCTTTTTTCATAAAGTCACGGCGACGCACCTCAATGGCGGCATTGCTTGCGCCCAGCCGGGTCAGCTCTGCGACGGTCTGGATGGAGTCGGCTGTGGTGTTTTGCGTTGTCAAGCCCAGGCTATCGCTCATGATTGCAATGAGGAGATTCTCTGCCGCTTGTGGGTTGATCGCCCATTGGGCATGCTGCGCAAGGTTGTAGATGAGCTCGCCAGTCGCCACCACATCTTGATTGATAAGTGTATGATCAAAGCTCAGGGTACTCTCCGTCGCGTGGTGGTCTAGCACCAGCGCTGGGTGCGTCGTGAGGAAGGCGCGAGCACTCGGTGCTTCGAGCACCTTACTGAGCAAGATATCTGCACTGGTATCAACAATAATCGCCAGCTCAGCACTGCTGTCAAACTCATCAGTAATGCGATCCCAGCCGCGAATATACCGCAAATATTTGGGCACTGCCACCGGGCAATAGAGCGTCACCTGCTTGCCCAAATCACCCAGAATCTCCTCCAGCGCGAGGCTACTGCCGACACTGTCACCATCAGGATTTTCAGCTTGGATAATAATAATTTTGTCTGCGCGTTGGACCGCGCGTATCACTTCGTCAAACATCCTCTTTAGTGTAGCAGAATTTGCCGATAGGCGCGAGGTATGGTGCGGTGAATTTATGGCCTGGTATGCGAGCTATAGGATCGTAGTTAGCCAAGGACGAATCGCGATGAATATAGTGAGCGAGGTCTATTCTTATTTGCATAGCATCATAGAGATATGGTACGGTAGTTTTAGAAGTACTAGTGTGGAGGATTCTATGACAGACTACGAGAACAGACCAAGCGTGAGTGAGATTAGTCAAGCACACGAGAGTGATCAGACAGCAACCTTGCGGCAAAAATTCGGCGCGAAATTTCTAGAGCTAGCCGAAAGAACAAAAGGTTTCATAGACACCGCACGAGCGATATACTGGCACGGCTTCCCGCTTCCTCCATATGAAAAGGATAAACCGGCAACTCCTAGAGAAATGAATTCAGAGAGATAACCAAGCAAAATACTAAAGACTATACCAACACCAATACTCCTTAGTTGCCTGCCTGCGCCTTCTCTACCAGCTTCTTGCCGCCGCGCTCAAACCAGCGCGTGTAGGTGGGGCTGCTGCCACTTACTCGCTCACGCCACAGGTTCATGGCGTCGCGGCTGTAGCTGAGGGTCTCGATCGCTTCTAGCCCGCGACCACGGTATAAGTTACCCGCTGCACCCGGGCCACCATTGTAGCCAGCAGCAACGAGCTCAACGCACTCATTTTCGGATAGATTACCAAGTGGCACGCACAGCTGATCGCGTAAATGCGCCAGGTAGGCCGCGCCAAAGGCAATGCTCGTTTCAGGATCAAATAAATCATAGTTCGTGCGCGCCGGCTTCACGAATTTAGCGGCAATCTCCTTACCCGTGCTATCCGTCACCTGCATCAAACCGCTGGCCACCCCACTGTGCGCCTTGGGGTACCCACCGGATTCCAGCGTCATAATAATCGCCACCAGCTGCGGCGAAATGTTGTACTGCCGGGCCTGCTTGGTAATCTCGCCCTGCCAGCGCTTGACGGTATCTGGCATCCAAGCAGGCAAGGTATTATCTTGACTCGTGAGCGCTACATTTGCAGTGTCCTGCGGTGTTTTGACAAACCGTGCCAACATACCATGCTGCCACGCGAGATACACACCACCTACGAGCACAAATACTAGCGCTGCACTCATCAGCCCCCAGCGATTGTTTTGCGCCCAACGTGTTAGCTTTTTCGTCCATTTCTTTGATTTTGCCATTGTTTTAGTATAGCAAATAACCACATATTGTTCTCCTTTCGATGCGACACAACTTTGAATAATTCTTTAGCCTCCCTCCAAAATACTAATGATGAATCCTAGAAAGATAGTAACCTTTTACGTCAGCCTTGGAGTCTGTCGGTTCTGGTGGCAGAGCGTTGCACTCCACTCGAATACGCTGATAAGTAGAGAAGCTAACGGAGAACGCAGAGGTCTTGATATTTAAGGTTTTTTTGATTGACAGGCTCCCCTTTCCTCGCTATGGTATATATCATGACAAATCCTTCAGATGATACCACTGCTACCCAGCAACAAAGGCTACAGGCAAGCCAACTCCCAATCGACCCAGTCAAGATAAAAGCGATGATCGACTATTACATCGCAGAGTATCGTGAGCAGTTGCTCGATCGTGATTTGCTTGAGCAGACAGTTGCAAAGGACGAGATACTCTGGGATCTCGATATATCGACGACAGTCACCGGACTCACCACTGCTCTACATAAATCCAATTGTGATCCTTATTATTATCGTTATCTCGATGAACAGAACACTATAAAGTGTAGACGCTTCGCCACCGATCTCCTACGCGACCTGCAGAAGATTAGCAAAGATATCCCTGGTCTTGCTGCGAAGCTTCCCGAGATTAAGCAGTACGTCTGGAAGATTCTTGATGTCATCTTGCCAGATTCACAGCCAACACAAGCAATGCGGTCGAGCACTCTTGGGCTCCAGCGCGATGAGTCTGGCACTGTGTCACTCCAGACCATCCCTGCCGACCTTGAGCCACACGAGCTCTTTCACCAGCGATATCGTGAGTGTATTAGAATGGGTAATACACCAGATGGCGCAGCCCGCTTGCAGGAGCTACGCGAATCGCTCGATGCCCGCACCGCTGCCGCCAGAGATATGCAGCGCGATGATATCGATTGGCCATTTTATCACCTTCTCAATGATATTAATACACTCCACTCACATACTCATGATGCAAGCGACTTCGCTCGCATGTGCACGATTGCGAGCCTTTGCCAAGAGATGGCCTATCGGCACTTTAGATATAACCCTGTGACAACAACACCCTCGCAAGATCGAGAAGTTAGCCGATATATTTCATCAGCTCAGCGAAGACTGCGCACGATCATCGAGCTCATTCTCAAATTCGATGATGATGGCGTAGCGAAGGCGCAGCAACTCGAACGGTATGTCGTTAGCCCCTACATCAAGGCAGAAATTGATGCCGAGTACGTCATACATGGCAAAGATTCAGACGGCACACACCAAGCTCGCGCTATCGCCTATGTCATTGTACCCGAAGATGAAGAGTATGTGCTCCATCCTATTGTTAATTCCTTGAACGACCGGCGCTTTATCTTCGACCAGCAGATTCGTGATGCCTACATTGCCATCATCACCAAGCATCCATCAGAGCGATCTTCTTCACGGTTATTTGACGACTACTATCTTGTAAAGCTCTGTGCCAAGCATGGCGAGCAAGCGGTCGCTCGGAAGGCTGCCTGGGACATGGTGAACTATTATTTCTACCAAACAGATAAGATAGAGGAAATCCATTTCTATGTGCTTTTGCTCAAGGACGAGCTAGGAGAAGGTGAGAAAGTCAAGCAGTGGATCGCGCAACAGCTGCGCGACAACCCAAGCGCCGAACTCGCTACGCTTTATTTTGAATGTGTTGGCTATGATCATGACGTATTTCGCTTTTTGCAAGAGGCCACCGCACGCGAAGCAGACTCACCGATGAAGGCACTTGCTCAACAAGTCGAGAATCTTACTACACTCGAAAGTACTGTCAGCGACTGTCTTTACGACTTCGTCGAGAAGCAAGAAGCCGCCGAAGAGCAGCAGCGTCTCCACGCAGAATCAGCACAATAGTCTCTTCACTACACCGCGCGCCGCCCCTCGAGCGCATGGCCGAGGGTGATTTGGTCGGCATATTCAAGGTCAACGCCAACGGGGATGCCGCGTGCCAAGCGCGTCATCCGCACCGTTAGGCCTGCCTCGGCAATGTGCCGCTGTAAGAAGAGCGCGGTCGACTCGCCTTCCACACTTGCATTGGTAGCAATAATCACCTCTTCTACTGCGTCATTGGTAATACGCTCCAGCAGCTCGGGGATGTGCAATTGCTCTGGTCCTACCCCATCAATCGGTGAGATGACGCCACCCAGCACATGGTACGTCCCCTTGTAGTGGCCTGTGCGCTCCAGCGCCACGATGTCGAGTGGCTCCTCCACCACAGCAATCTGCTTACGATTGCGCTCTGGGCTGCTATAGAGCGGCGAAACATCTTGGTCGGGATCCATCAGAGCAAAGGTGACGGGGCAGGTTGCAACAGCGGTGTGAAGCTGTGTGATGGCCTGGGCAATCCCCTGGCTTGTCCGTCCATCGGCCCGTAGCAAAAAGTACGCATAGCGCTCCGCCGTGCGTGCGCCTACCCCTGGCAAGCGCCCTAGCTCATCTATCGCCCGTTGCAGGGCCTGAGGCAGAATATCTGCCATATTAGCTAGAACCCGAGGTTGCCAAGCTCACCCATCAGTGACTGTAGCTCTCTCTCCAGTGGCTGCGTCTTCTTGGCAGTGATTTCTTTTGCTTTAGCCAAACCGTCGCGAATTGCAATCTCAATCCAGTGCTCTAGCTGATGGATGTTATCCAGGTCTATCTTAGTTGGGTCGATCTTCACATCCTTGATTTTCATATCAGCTGTAATCTGCACAATCACTGCACCATCACCAGCCTCAACCTCTATAATCTCCTTCGCTAGTGATTTCTGTATTTTCTGCGCCTTGATCGCGCTATTAACCAATTTCATTTTGTTGCCCATTGCCATACTTCTTCATTTCCTCCGTTTCTTGGCTGTCGTACTCGATTTATTATACATGATTTGGTGGATGGCTGGAAGGGATACTCGCTTACCCAGCACCTCTCATTCTCATTATTAATAATTAAAACCATCGACCGCAAGTCGTACATCAACATGATAAGTGTGGTATGCCCGCTGATCCGACACACATGCCTTGGCTCCGTCCAGTGCAACAACCGCAAGATAATATCCATTCCAGGCGAGATTACTCACCCAGGAACCTCAGCCTAGTTCCTATGGCATAATACCCTGCTCTACCAGCCAACGGTAGTTCCAGCCATCGTTCGATTCGGTTTTGTAGCTCCAGAAAAAGTGGGCGTCGGCGCTGGCAAAAGCCGTTTGCTGCGCCAGTATGTAAGCGGTGATGGTCGGCGGAGTCATGGTAATAGCGGGCGGCAAAATCGCGCTCCACTCACCAATGATGGTTGGGCGTTGCAACGACTGGTGCATATGGGTAAATTCATCCACAATACTCGCGTGCTGGCCATAATCCACCAGCGCCACGTTGGCCACCCCAAAACACTGGTAGTGGTGAATATCGAGCCAATCACGGGGCTGAGCCCGGCGCCACCGCGGCAGTTGGTAGGCATCACTGATAATAATGCGCGTTGTGGCCGGCACATTGCGGCGCAACCGGCCAGTTGTGCGGCGCGACCACAGCCGCAGCAGCCAGTGCTGCAGCCAGTTTTTGGTAAAGGGTTCGTTCAGCAGCTCAATCCCCCAGAGCTGCGGGCTTGCACTATAGCGCTCGGCGAGCTGGACAAGAATGCGGCGGGTTGCACGGCGGTTTTTGGCCTGGTACCAGCCCGTCTGCGGCATACGGTTGCCGCTACCACTGTGGTCGCCCAAGTTCTGTGCGCCAGGCGCCGCGTGTAAATCAAGCAAGACACGCATATGGTATTTTTTTGCCATCGCAAAGCACCAGTCCAGCTGCTTGGTAGCCTCGAGGTAACCGTCCTGGCTTTCTAGCACCCAGTAGCCAACCGGCACACGCAGCGCCTCGATACCGTGTGCATGCAGCCAGGCAAAGTCTGCTTCGGTCATAAATTCCTGCCGGTGCTTGGTAATGCGCTCCGGGCCGTCTGGTTGCATCATCAGCTGATGCTCGTTGCTCGCATCGGTGCCCGCAAAGACCGATGGCGTCATCCAGCGCTCAAGCACCAGCCACCCACCCAAGTTAACACCGCGTAATGGTTTATGCATATGCTTTATTATACCAGTGCAGAAGCCAAGCCACGGGTAGAGGGGTGTTACACGTACATTGCAGTATGGCGCGCCTCGGGTGTTTTGCCTAGTAAATACACATCTATAGTATATAAAAATGGCTCCAAAGAGCCATGTGATAAATCCGTGGTGACCCTACAAATATAAATGTGGAACTCCTTTTTCGTGATTTGTTTGCGTTGCATGATCGTTTCAAGGAGCTGGGTATGGTCATTAAAAATGGCGAGGTATATTTGCCGGATTTGGAGGAGCGCGATGTTTAATTTGCGAAGATCATATTCAAAATTCTATGACCAAAACACTTTCAACGACCAGTTTATGCGTGACTTACAAAAGGCCCGAAAAAGCGTTATCATCGAAAGTCCGTTTCTCAGAACTGTCCGAGTCGAAAAATTTATTCCAATATTTCACCGGCTCAAAAAGCGCGGCGTGACAATATTACTTAACACCAAACCACTTGAAGAACACGACGAAATATACAGACTACAAGTCCAAAAATCTCTGAGTTTACTACAATCAGTAGGCGTCGAAGTGCTTTTTACAGTCAAACATCACCGCAAATTAGCCATCATCGACAGAGAAATTATTTACGAAGGTAGTCTAAATATTTTTTCGTATCGCGACAGTTGTGAGATAATGAGAAGAACAGCATCTGTGCTTGAGGCGGAAATGTTGATAGATTTTATCGGCTTAAATAAATTTATGGAGGTGAAATAATTATGAACGACGAGGATACAATCAAGAATCTTCATCTGTACGAAGACGAAGAAACGATTCAGAAAACGATCCATTACCTGGAGCTTCACGACCCAGAAAATGCCAACCGCGAATACGCGGTCGGATTTCTGAAATTTATGCAGCGATTTGCGCATGTTGCGAGCAAGGATGAGGGGCTTGATTTTGAGAAATTCCTGAAGGAATATAAAACAAAGCGCAGGAGTAATCAATAATACACCTTTGATTTGATTAGCGGTATATTCTATAGCGTTTTGTCTTCAAGGCGCTAATCGTGGATTCTATCTGGTTGAGAGCGTTTAGATAATCGCTTTCAGACAATTGTGCTCCTTTCTGAAACTTATCGGTCAGAGCTGAATATACACCTTTGCTGAACGGCAATTGGATATTTTCTTTAAAACCAAACAATAGAGAGCTCGACTCGCTTGATATAGTATCCATCCTATTTTGTATTTTACGTATTAATCTACGCAGCTGTTTTACATTTTCTTCATCTATATTATCCTTAGTGTATGTTTCGCTGTAGAGACTATCGACAGCCTCTAATAGCTTGATGATTTCTTCAATCTCTCCGCAAACCATTGCTTCATAGCTTCGTTGATTGTTTAATTTCCTATCTATAATAAAAGGTGTTACGGAAACTGATATCGCCAGCGCCAATAGAGCAACTAGAGATCCTAGATCTATCTTTGTATCGATAGATAGGAGCTCGTGATTGAATAAAAAGTGGTATCCTATAGCTCCAATTAGAATTCCTATGAGAACCCATACAGTAGTCAACGAGAAACTCTTAATTGTTGATATCGATACTTTCATCAATATAGCCCCAGAACCTCTCCGTTAATCCAGGCTCGTCATCGCTTTTGATTTTTATCTTTTCTCGTACATCCAGACCGTCTTGTTTACACTGTTGCGATATTTCCAACGCAAGCTCTGACAGGAATGAAGACGCATACCCCCACGTGTTATCAAAATCAATGAGTATAAGTTCTTTATCATTGAGGTGTTGTTTAATATAACTATCAAAAAACTCCTCAGCAGAACCGTCACCGTCGCTTTTATATCTGGCACCCGGTAGGGTTGTGAAGTCGCTAACGCTTATTTTTATTCTGTTACTCAACACAAACCTCCCAGTAGTATATTGTTGCTGACAGGTTTTCAGACGAGTCCTTCTCAATACTACTAAGATTAACTAGGTTAACCTTAGCTTTGTTTGTAATTATCTCAAATCTTTTATACATACTGTCACCACTTACTGTGTCGTATATATATTTTATACCTTTACCTCTCTGTCGTAAAGCCGTGCGGCTTTGTAGACCTTTTGGTATAGCTTGTCTAAAGAACTCGCCTTGAGAGTTTTCTCGCTTGATTATTGTGCGCCACGGAAATTTTCCTTGCTTCTGACTATTAGCCTTATCGATTAAAGTTTCGTAAATACCAACACCCATATCTATTATGCAGTATTGTTTAACTTTATTTCCGTTGCTGTCCTTAGTTTCATACGTGTTAATAATCCAACGGAGGGTGTAGCTGCTATCTGGATTGGCGTGATCTGCGGTATTTGTTACGATCTCAATAATTATTGGAGGAAGGTCTCGTAGTCTTTGTTTACTGTTTTCTCCAAAATAATCGACAGTTTTCGTTAATATATCGCCTATCGCCTTGTTATCCACCTCATCTTCACTTCGAGACAAGAACGCTCCACTGTTAAAATTTGATCTTCTCTCATTAAGAATCATATTTTCAAATTGTGCTTCCTCGAAAAATCTGTATGCTGAGGAATTTGAAAGGGGGCTCGTTACTTCTAGGTATTTTGATTTTGTATTTCTATCTAGCATAAATGCGCCCAGCAAGCATAGCGTAGGAAGGTCGATAGAGGCTATCTTGCGCAGGTTCATCTGTGTATATTCTTTTTGGTTCAGCATGCGCTTTATAGTATTGAAGTATTTAATCACACTGTCTCTGTTACCTAATATAGAGAAATTAGTCGGAGCGTCCATTGATGTGTAGGAGATACTCTTTGTAACTTTTTTACGTAACCGATGATACCTCAAAAGCCTATTGCCATGAGAATATCTCGCCCTTAACTCTCGGCGATGTCTCTTGCGAGCTATTCTTTGCAGCTTTTCTCTGTCTTTAATTTTTCGCATAGATGTACTTATTATAGCGTATAGCGCGTACGCTTAGATTATTGTGTTCAATTACATCTCATCTATCATCGGCTCCGTCATGACCTGCGATTTTTTCTTTGCCTGTTTGTTAGTTTTGGTACCTTTTCTTGGCACATCCCCGCTAGAACTTTTTTGCTCAGAAATCTCTTCTCGCTTCCTGGCAAACTTCTTTCGTGAATGTTTAACAATTTCATCTCGTACCGTCTCATTACCTTCGGTTTCTAGCAGCAAAGTTTGCCCAGACAGCGGCTCTTGCGCGTGCACCGCCGCCAGTCGAGCGTAGTAATTATATACTGGCAGGTTGCTGATCTCGCCCGGCTCAATGTATGGACTAAACATCGGCAGCAAACGCTGCTCATCCTGCGGATTGCCGGTTCGGAAGCAGATGATCGTGCCGACATTTGCCAAGATTATATTTACCGTTTGCTGATCGCTTTGCTGCGAAGTGGACTGCTCAGCCATGATCATAAAGACGCGATATTTGCGGCTTTCAGACAGCATTTGCACAAATGACGTCGTGGCGAAATTCTGAAACTCATCGACATACAAATAAAACGTCCGCCGCTCCGCCTGCTTGAGACGGGCACGGCGGAGACTTGCGAGTTGGAGCTTCGCAAGTACGATGATTCCAAACAGCTCAGACGTGTCTTCGCCGAGCAAGCCTTTTGACAAATTACAAATCAGTATTTTTCCCGAGTTGATAATATCATCAAAATCAATTGTCGATTTTGGTTGCTCGAGAATTTGCCGAGCTGACGCCGAAAATAAAAACCGCCCAATTTTCGCCGTAATCCCCGCCGACATTTTTACTTTCTGCATATCGCCAGCTTTGCCAAACTCGTTTTTCCAGAAGTTTATCAAGTTTGTATCGTCAAGATTTTTAACAACACTGCGGCGATACTTAGGATCATTTAGCAAATCAAACACAGTAAAGAGCGTGAGGTTTTCCTGTGTGAGCGCAGTTTGAATGGTGTTGCGCAAAATGTATTCAATACGATGCCCACCCGAATCCTCGTCGCTAAAGATTTTTCGAAAAATCGACACGACCGACTCAGTGATAAGGTCTTTTTCACGCATCAGCTCGCTGCCATCTAGCCCAGGTGTTAGCTCCAATAAATTCAAACCAATCGGATAATCCAAATCATCAGGATTGAAATAAATTACATCGCCAAGGCGCTCTGGCGGAACGTGTCGCAAAATCGTCTCCGCCATATCGCCATGCGGGTCAATTACAGCCACGCCTTTGCCGCTATTAATATCTTGCACGATTTGATATTGCAACATCGTAGTTTTGCCGCTGCCCGTACCGCCAATGATGTACTGGTGGCGCTCACGCTCAGCCTCCGTCAAGCCAATCGGCGTCACCGTATTGTGATGATGATTTTCACCAATAAACACATCAAACTTTTCTGACTGCTTGAGTGAAATTGGCGCGGGCAGCGTGCGGCTGAGCGAAGTTATCAGATTGTCGGTTTTACTATGATAACTTGAAGGAAAATGAAACAAGCTAGCAAGTTCGCTTGAAGCGAAGATCATGGAGCTATTTTTATGCAGCGATGGCAGGCGCTTTATGGATGCAAGAATTAGCAGGTTATTCAAAATCGGCAGACGATACTTCGCCTTGAGTGATTGGTATGGCGGCGTACTAAAACCGTCCAGCGCAGATTTAAGCGAGGCGATATGCCTCTCTGGCTCTGGGCTATTTACCATGACGCGGAGGTTGACGCGAAATAGCGGGCGAGTCACTTTTTGGTGCATGGTCTCCATCAATCCCAACTCGAAAGCGCTGAGCACACGCGCCGGGCGATCGTCTCGTGGCACCTTGATTTGCTGCCGCGGGAGTGCGGTTTTTGAATTGTAATAATTGCGATGGCTAGTTGTCATACTCGTGTAAACCTCGCTGGCCAGGTCGGTTGTGCCAGAAGAAATTTTACCAAAGAAGCTAGCTAGTTTGCCAAGAATCGATAGATTTTTGCTGCTAACATACCGCAAGATATTTTCATTGCCGAGAATTTTATGCGACAAAATTTCTGCTTCACGCAAGCGAGTCGGTGTTGCTACGAGCTGCAAAATAATTTCCTCATCATCGTTTAGTCTAGTCATTGCGCCAATCACATAACTAAGAGGATCGCGCTGCTCTAGCGTCGAATTTGTGGCTAGCGGCAAGACATAATGCCCAGTTTCTCGAAATTCAACAACTTGGTAGCTATCACCATTCTTCCGTTTGACCACGCGAACTTTTGAGTCGGCAATGTACGATGTAATTGCTTTTTGTATGTTCGCAACGTGACGCTGTTCAATCTGCACCAAATACCGCACGCCGTACTTTTTAGTCGATGTGATTTCAAAACTCATGACAGGCGACCGGTCGAGCAATTTTTCTTTGAGCGAGCGCGCTGCTCTATGTCCATGAATCACCGAAAATAATTGTTCGGTTGCTGCGGGTGTTTTGGCGACTGTGGCGGGCGGTGTGATTTCTAGCCAAACCATGTCTCGCGTTCGTAAATATCGACGGTTCAAAACAAAACGAATCGCCAACCACAAAACGACCGCGCTAATCATAAACGCAATTACACACAAAACTATCGACCCAAAACGTAAGGCGATGGCGAGGTAATCGGCTGCGGATTCCACGGTTGTGCTCCTGGTTTATTATGAATAAATTTATACGCCTTGGCAGCTTCTTTAGAAAAAGTGCGCTGCGACACTATATTCAAACCGCGCGCATTCATTTCAGAAATTTTCCACTCGCCGCTGATTTGATTAACTTCTATCACATACGCAACATGACCATAATAGCCTTCGTCAGTCTGAAAAACTGCTCCAGCTGCTGGCGTATCGTTGACTATGTAGCCCTCGCGCTTGGCGTTGTCATCCCAGGTGTTGGCGTTGCCCCAAGTGTTCGGAATCGGACTGTTTGCCCACCGGCGCATCGCATACGCCCACCAAGTGCAGTTGCCCCAAGCGTAAGTATTTCCGGGCATCACGCCGCCGTTATAAAAGCCGCGTTCTTCCGCCGCTTTGGCGCTCGGTGTATTTGCCAAAAAACTCATTGCCGGCAAGCCAAGCGATGAAATAGCTAAAATCGGAAACATCAAAATAAGCAATAATGTAGCGATGATTATAGCTATAATTTTCTTAATGCTGAAACCAAAATTTGTAAACAAAACTGCCGCGCCGTTCATGATATATACAACTCCGCAGGGTTAGTCGTGATGAGCGGATGTTCTTTTTCGGCTGCCACAACTTTAACGGCAACATGGTTTTGGTCGGCGATAAGCAAAGCATCGCCTCGCTCGCACGTGAGCAGAAAACTTTGCTCATATTCACTGAGATTAAATTCGCTAACCACGCCTTTGATAGTCGTTGTGTCTTGACGCATTAAAATTCGCAGCGCACTTTGCGAAGCGATGGCGCGGCCGTACTCACTTTTGAGAAAGTCGTTGGCTTGCTGTGATATGATTGATACGCCAAGATAATATTTGCGAGCCCGACGCACTAGTCCTGCTACGAACCGCGCAGACTCTTCATGTTGTAGCAAAATCCAGCCTTCGTCAATAATCAGCAACCGTTTTTCTGGCTTAGCCATAACTTGATTTTTCACAAAATTAGAGATAATCAGCATCATAATTTGGCGCAAATTTTCTGGTAAATCTTTGATGTCGAAAATGACCAAGCGGTTGTCTAATTTAACATTAGTTTGCGCATTGAATACATCTGCCAGCGAGCCGGAAATATATTTTTCTAACTTTTCGCACAACTTTAGCTGACCCAATTTTTGAAGTTCCGCGTATAAATCTTCTAAAAGTGGCGACTTGGTTTTTGACTTTTTGTATATTTTCAAAACTACTTTGTCGATGGCGGCTTTTTCGCGCGCCGTTAGACTTTCAGCCATCAAACCGATTACATCCATCAAATCTTGCGTATGCTCAGATAGGTCACTAATTTCGTGAACAGTCGTCGCTAGGTCAAAAGGATTAATTTTCTGTTTGCTTTTGGCGGATAATTTTATGTACGTGCCTTTTACCGATTCGGCGAGGCGCTTGTATTCACGCTCTGGGTCGATGACGATGACGCGCGTGCCTTGCATGAGTTGGCGTAAAATTTCAACTTTGGTGGTGTAACTTTTGCCAGCGCCTGACTGCGCAAATGTGATTGAGTTAGCATTATGCAAACTAAACCTATCCAAAATAACCAGTGAATTGTTTGACTTATTGACGCCGTAAAGAATGCCCGATTCCTGTACCAATTCTGATGACATAAACGGAAAAGTCAGGGCGGCACTGGAACTGTCGAGATTGCGTTTTTGTGCCAGCTGGTCTTCGCCGCGCGGCAAAATTGATTGTAGTGCCTCCAGCTGCTGATAGCGCGCCACTTTTGAGTAAAACAACCGCGCCGACAGATTCGCCTCAAGCAGCTTGGTGGTTTTATCAAGTTCTTCTTTAGTCTCAGAGCGGATGCAAATGTATATCGCCATTTGGAATAATTTTTCTTGACCGCGCTGAATTTTATCACGCAAATCAATCGCCGATTCGAGCGGGTCGGTAATCTCCGAGCCGACAATCCGCCCTTCGCGCATCATCGCCCGCCGCGTGGACTCAAGTTCGGTAATTTTACGATTTAGTTTTGGCAGTGCCGCTTGTGCATCTACTTCGTGCAGATGATAACTAATATCAATATCGTGATTAAAATGAATCAAGCTATCCATCCAATCCGAACTTGCTACAAATGGATATCCAGAAATGAATAGCGTGCGCATGTACACACCGTCGATACAAAGGTAATCAACGTTTTCTTCCAGCCCAGCGTAGGACAAAATGTCCAGCGCGTCTTGCTCACCAAACGTGATATTGAGTTCTTTTTGCCGCTCTTCGCGCTGGCGGTCGCGGCGACGTTTCGGGGCGCTAATTGCGTCACTGATTCTTTTGATAAAGGTTGGTATGCGTGATTTTTTAGTCATTAATTTTACTCCCGTCCCGCATGAGCGCGGTGTAAATTGTCTGCAAAGCACGTTCAGTTAGCAGTTGAATTTTTGCTTGCACTGGGCTGTAAAAACTGTAGAACAAATCAAGCACCTCAAGGCTATCTAACTGGTCAGCGCGCATGCCGAGCCGCGCCATACCTTTGGCGATAATATCAATGCGGAGTTTGAGCTGTTCGCGAATTAAATCAAAATCAGCTTTGTTGTCAGTCGGTCGAAAAGGAATGATGATATAAAAATGTCGCGTCAAAATCTTGTTGTCGGTGATGAGCGAACGAATAAATTCATCGTAATTTTTCAGTTGAGTTTTATAGACAGGAATCGTCTCGTTCTGCAGTCGATGACTCAAATCTTCTAAATATCCGTCCATATCAATTTCGCGCGTACGTACTAAAATTTGAATCGGCCAACCAATCGAATTGAGAAAACTTTCGTAGGTATCAATAATTGCGTCTTGTTCATCCTCGCTACGCAGTTCAAAATTCAGCGCCGAAACAGACAAAATTGCCCGATAATTATTCTGTGGCAATAACAAAATTCCGTCGCGTACACCCTTTAGCGCAATCTGCCGCCTGGCGCTAGATTTAGCGTTTGACTTTCGTAAACCGAACATGCAAACCTCCTTTCTTGTCAGTTTCAAAACGAACATTAGCGGTTGGGTCATCTATAATTTGGCGGGTTTTGATGGTTGATATATCGTCTAATCTTTCTAGTTTTTGCGGCTTTTCGGCTGGTTGATTTATAGCTTCTTCATCTTCAGGTGGAGCACTTTTATATTCATCACGAAACGCAGTAGTGTTTTTATCAAACAAATAATATTTTGGTCGCAAATTGTAACGCAGTACCGTCACTAGTCAAAACGCGATGATTTTACCTTTAACGCGAATCGACAAAATTCCACAAACGATCAAACTTAACGCCATCAAAACGTATTTATAAAGCGCGCCATTCATGACCGGCGGTAGCAGCGTGAAAACTCCCGCGCTCAAGAAAACAGGAACCATCAAAAGCACGATTTGCGAAAAACCGAGCTTGCCGATGATCCGGTCTTCTACGGTAGTAACCTGCGCAGGAACGACTGTCGTTTTCATGATTTTTTGCCTCGCTGTTTGGTCGATTTTATTTTCGATCCGGCGCGGTAAGTCGTGCCGGTTTTTAACGGTTTTGACTCGGGCATATTAACAACAGTTGGATTATTTTTGCTGCGCGGATTTACAGCGTAGGTAATTTCCGCATCGCCTTTTTTGTTCAGATAACTTACTTTCATCGGCGACTTTGTTTGGCGCGCCACCGTTTCGAGAGTCGCGTGAACCCGGGCTTTTTTGGCGGCGTGAGTAGTATTCCTGACGCGCTGGGTTGTTTTGTGCGTCACTTTCGAGCCAGTACCTGTCATGTAGCTGACGCCATTCATAAATTGACCACCCAATTTCTTTAGATTGCGCGCGCCCATACTAACGAAACTAAATTGCATCATCACGCCTTGAACTTTTAATAAAGTCAGAATAGTTGCTATGCCTGCTACCATAGCCATCAAAGTGTCGGGCAGAGCGTTGTTACCACCAGTGGTCGCCATGCCAGAAAACAACGACGATGCTAATTGCAAAATAACTACATGGATAAATAAAACGAAAATTGTTGACAGGAACGTCTTCATCGAAGTTTCGGCAAAATCACGAAACCCCGGCACTAGCCACAGCATACTCACTAGTGGTGACAGGACAGTGCCGATGAACAAAGTGATTAAGCGCATAACATAATACACCAATAATATGACCAAGCAAATCAAAAACGCCACCATGATTAGCAATGCCGCCACGCCCTGACCGGACGTTTTTTCGACAACTTTGGTGAGCGTACCCCAGACGGTCGACGCACCCGAAACTTGATTGACGGCCAAGATGAGAACGTTAGATAAACTGATGATGCCGTCAATCAAAAATATAGAGGTGTTCATCAGCAAAAATATCAGCGCTATACGTGGCAGTAGGTGCTTGACTTCAACTTCATCAAAGCCAAAACTTGACGCGCTCATTACCTGAAATCCGACCAGTACCACGACTAAAATTAACAGTACATCAGCGATGCCAACAATCGCTAGCCATAAATTAAACACGGCTTTATTGCTCGCCATCAGCGGCGTTGATTTGGTGAAAAATTCTAGTGCGCTCAAAAACGGTGAGGCTATGGCGTTAATGATTGACGACAACAGCCCCGTCACAGCTTTGATAATCATTTCGATCAAACCGTTGTTTTCCGATTTGGGCGTGACAGCTTGCAGGTTCGGTAGGTTTGCATCGTTTGGGTTTTGTACTGCTTGATATGAACCATTCAAAATAGAGACTATCGTTACGGCTGCTAGTACGATGACTAACCCAATCACTGCTTTTTTAGCGATGCTTTTTGCGTGCTCCATGCGGTCTGGTTTGCCACTGCTGGTTATATAAATATAGCCAGCATGCGCCAAAAAGAAAGCGCAAGCCAGCGACGCGATGCCCGATAAGATTTTGGCTGTCGGCAAAACATAATCACGCACAGTTTTTATGGCGCCAGCTGTATTGGCAAAGAACACTAAATTACTAGTAAAAATATCGACGATGTCGAACATGGACGGGTTATCCTCCGAAAGCTTGTCGCGCTAAAGTCGTTACGATGTTCGCTAACACAAACGCCGCGATGACGATCGCCAGACCAATAGCCGACCACGTGATAGTGCGCTTTGCTTTGTCGAGCTGCTCAGGATTTCCCGAGCTAGTGATATAGGTAAAACCGCCAGCAACAAAAAAGCCGGTCGCTACCAGACCGGCTAGCCCCGTCACCACTTGGATGACGCTTCGTATAAAATTCTCAACATTACTGACACCCGCTGGTGCAGCTAGGGCTACATTCGCCAACACAAATGGCGCTCCAACCGCGATAAATATTGCCGCCAAACAATATGTTTTTCTTGACACCATAAACTCCCTTTCACCAGAGTGTGAACTTTGTGTTTAACTCTGTTATTTTTACGTTAGCAGGCACCAATTTACTTGGCAAGACGGCACTTAAAAGTCTGCTACGCTAGCACCAGTGCGTTAGTTTCTGAGAGGTTCGTTAAATTTATAGAGGTGCAAGCATGTTGTACTTTAAGCTAAAAAATAAATTAATGAACTTGCTAAAAAATATTTAGTCGCTGACTTTACACTAATAAAAATTGCAAGTAAACTAAAAATATGGGCAAGTCAAAATCCGAAAAGATTATCATATCTTCGCCACTATCGTTTAGTGGTTCGGCAAAACGTATTTGGAAAATCACAGACGTGGATAGTCCAGCGGTGAAGATGCTGCTTAGTCTGGTCGCTGCCGCGCTCATTTTGTTTGCTTGGATTTTTGTGGCGTTTTGGTATGTGTTGATTTATGTCGTTTTTGGAATTTTATTCATTCCGTATCGGCTGCTACGGCGAAGTAGTCGTAAGCAAAAACAAGCAAAATTGCGACACCGCGAAGTGCTGGAAGTGATAGAGAAAAAGCGTAACTTATAATCGACGCAACACAGTCACATGCTTCTTGTCGTAAGTTTTCTGGGATTTGTGCAGAGCTTCAGAATGAGAATCAAACCACACGGTTATGTCGCTCGTCAACTTCGATAATTCAAGACCGGTTTTCGTTAATTTATATTCAACTCGCGGCGGAATCGTCGGATAGAAAAAGCGCCGGACGATGCCGGCGCGTTCTAGCTGCTTGAGGTGCTCGGTGAGCACTTTTTGAGTCACCCCCGGAAGAGAGCGGTGCAGCGCAGAATAACGCTTAGTCTCAGCGCCAAGCGAAAGAATAATTGCGATAGTCCATTTGCGAAACAGCAGGCTTGTCATGAAATCGCGCGAATCGGCGTACTGATTTTTGGATACAGTAGTTTTTGTCATGGTTGCCTCCCGTTTTGGGGTTTACTTTATATTTAGCGGTCAAGAGCTCCTCAAGCAAATATCTCCGGAGATACCCTCCGGAGACATAGCGCAAAGCTCTCTTCTGCTAATAAATATAAATGGGTAGCTACATTGTGTCAAATAGCGCAATTTATAACCTACCTGTCCTAAAGTGTATCCTTTTGACCGCACGCCACAATTAAAGTAAAATTTATAATATGCCTCATATACACGACCAGCCTGGTCAGCACGATACCTGCGTTAGCGGGTATATTGTGAAAATAACAGAGGGTGCTGAACCTCGGATTATTTTACATAAGCACCGCAAGCTAAACAGGTTATTGCAGTTTGGTGGGCATGTCGAGCTAGACGAGACACCGTGGCAAGCGGTCTTACGGGAAATAGCCGAAGAATCTGGTTACGACAAAAACCAGCTAAGGTTGTTGCAGCCGCGTTATAATAGGCTTGCTTCATTGCCTGGAGTGAAACTGCATCCTCAACCGATCGCGATTCACACATATCCTGCTGGTGGCGGGCATTATCACACGGACATAAGTTATGCGTTTATTACTTCGGAAAATCCGATACATGATATAGCTAGCGGCGAATCCGACGATATCAGCCTCTTTAGTTTGAGCGAGCTAAAAAAGCTTACGTCAAAACAAATGTATGACAATGCCAAGACCATCGCTATGTATACTTTGACCACGGCGGTTGAGGAATGGGATGGGGTAGATTTGTTACTTTATAAACTCTAGACCATCACGATGGCTAAGTCTTAATGGTTGTAATTTTTTCTCCTTTAAGGCTTCGCGGGCTTCCACTCTTGCACCATTCAGATAGACATAGCCCTTACCAATGATCGCCAGTGCTATATGCGACGATAGGGTCAAATCTCCGCTTGACCCTACAGACCCCCCTTACTGGGCACTTCTGGTACGATGTCGTGATTTAAAAAATCAACTAACTTTTCAACTACGGACACGGACACTCCAGAAAATCCCTTCGCAAGAGAATTGGCTATGATTAACATCATAGCCCTAACATGTCCTCTTGGCATAGGGGCATCGACCCCAGTGGTATGAGATAGTATGATACCCTCCTGAACGTCTTCATGGGAAGTGTTAATTTTTATGCCCTTGAGAGCTCCAATTCCAGTGGTAAGGCCGTATATGTCTTCTCCTCTATTAAGCAATTCTATAAGCCTCTTTTTTGATATTTCTATTTTTGCGCGCGAATGCTCAGATAGCGATACGCTAATTTTGTTACTAGATACCATATGAACCTCTTCAAAATCTAGTTCTCCTCCTAAAAGGAACGATAGTCCGTTTAATTCCATAGTACTCCTTGATTATTAATTTATGTTATAGTTTTTGAATAGCCATCATACGTTTGATAACCTAGTCAGAAACAATTATAATAAAATGTAGAGGATAAAACATGCCGTATGTTTCGGAACAGAGAGGATAATAGATGAGTGAACTTCATGTTTCATGTATAGGAAATATTACGCAGGACAAGCTACTTCGCGTTGATAGCATACCCGAACTGGATGATGTGGCGTATGTCAACGAAAGTGTAGAGTGCATGGGAGGGAGAGGTGCTATAGTCGCTCTTGCGCTTGGTCGACTTGGGATATCGACCAGTTTGGTAACAGCTGTATCAAACGATAGTATCGCTCGCAACTACCTTGAGCTTCTTCAAGAGAACAACGTAGATGTATCGTCTGTAGCTATTGATAATAGTGCAGGATCATTATTCAAAGTCCTAGTTGCGATCTCTAGGGAGCAAGAGAACTGTATATCATTTTTCGAACCCAGTAACATCAACTTCTCATCAACTCCAGGCCAGTTAGATACGGTTAACGACTCTGACATAGTATACTTCTCTACACACAAACGATCCTTTAATAAGTCTATGCTGTCGTCAATAAAAAATGATTCTACAAAGGTAATCCATAATGTCAGTAGCTACTTTTTACAGTCCAAGGAGTATGTATCGCTCATGCTGAATAGAAGTAATATACTAATTGGAAACGAACTAGAGACGAGTGCTCTTCTCAAGAGCGCCGGCTGTAGCTCTCCGCAGGATTTATTTAATTACCACTCCAATCTCGAGACAATATACGCAACACAGGGAGATGCGGGATCGTGGATCTATAGCAAAGATTCGAAACCGTGCTTCGTAGAGGCACAAGATTCCGAGTCGGTTTCACCTGTAGGGGCGGGTGATGCATATGCAGCGGGTGTAATATACGGCATAGCCAACGGATGGAGTAATATACGCTGTGCAGAATTTGCTAGCAAAGTAGCCTCGATATCAGTTGGGAGTGCCACATCCTACCCCGATTTAGATGCACTTGACAGACTGATAGGAGACATGGGGGGCGAATTGTGAAAAAGATATATTTGGCCGCGTCCGTGTTCTCTGTGTTTGAGCGGGATTTAAATCGACGCATCGCCGAACACCTCAGGAATCACAGTTATGAAGTACTCCTACCCCAGGATATAGAACCTCCACATAAGGATGGCGCAGAGGGTGAACTTGATATGGAGTTTGTATATAAAGGATGCAGAGATGGCATTAAAGTTGCGGATGTGGTTGTAGCTATAGTAGATGGAGCTGATGTAGACTCTGGGGTTGCATGGGAATTGGGATTTGCCCATGCAAGCGGAATACCATCGCTGTGTTTTAGAACAGACATGCGAAAAGCCGAACATAATGGTGTAAATATAATGATTGAATATGGATCAACAAAGACAATATTTGCCACA
Organism: uncultured Candidatus Saccharibacteria bacterium; assembly: GCA_938036785.1. Lineage (GTDB taxonomy): Bacteria > Patescibacteriota > Saccharimonadia > Saccharimonadales > Saccharimonadaceae > Saccharimonas. The sequence goes on from CALHWE010000010.1 coordinate 23,179, forward strand.
AAATATCACCAATCAGAGCATGATATTGTGAATATTATTCTAGAGGAGCTGGAGAATATATAAATATGTCTGAGAAAAAGATTCTAATGTCAATTAAGACTAAGTATGCCAACAAGATTCTAGACGGCAGCAAAAAATGGGAATTTCGCAAATCAATTCCGAAACTCGAACACCCCGATACGCTCGATGTGGTTATATATTCATCGCAGGAAGATAAGGCTATCGTGGGAGAATTTCGTGCTGGACGCATAGCAAGATGTTCTCTTGAGGAGCTAATGTCTATAACAGGATATGAAGACGATCCTGATGCGGTTAGTTGGTTTACGGCATACTATGCAACGCGAAGCTTATGTAGTGCTATTGAAGTCACATCATCTATCAAATACAGTTCGCCGATAAGCCTGCTCGACATAAGGGGTCGTTTGCATGATTTTCGCCCTCCTCAAAGCTTCATGTATATTACTCCAGGGTCTGACCTAGATAATTTGATTAGCGAAAGGAAGACAGAGGATAATGCTACTGGCGCCCCCGAAAGAATGTGAAATAGAATTCAACGATCTTCGCCTAGTCCGCCTTAAGTGTAACCCGAAGTACGAGCATATGTTTATTGAAAACACGACGATGTCTATAAAGGACACTTATGCTGAAATAACGAATGATTTTGCGCGAAATCTAGTGAAAGTTGATCGACTCGGCTACGATCCCGTAGGGTATTTCACTATCGGAAAAGAGGTGTGGCTTGCGCTCACTAAATCTAGTAATGAATTCATCGGCTTTGAGGTCGTGACTAGGAAGCGCGGTGGATGCATAAAAATTGGCCCCACCTATATCGATCCCCATATGCGAGGAAAAGGATACGCCGAGAAAATGATAAGTTCCTTGTGTGAAAGTTACCGCGCTATGGGCGCTAGAAAGATATACGTAACAGCTCCTCTGAGTAATGCACCAACTGCTGTTCTTGATTTTCAAAAACTACATCTAAAGATGGAAGCTCTATTGTCTAGGCATTACCACACAAAATCTTCGGAAAGAGTGTGTGGAAAGTTCCTAGAAGACAACCGTAGCGCAGAAAGTTCTACACCCTCAAGGCTTGAATTGTCGCTAGCAGATAATACACACGCGAATGTATCTATAGAAATAAATAACCTACCAACAAAATTACCCCTTAGTTTGCTATCCAATTTCATTAGGACTAACATGTCTCATTATTATGATGACATAGACGATGACTTTGTAACGGCAATGGTGAACAGTACTAAAGTGAGGCCGGAAGTATATGAAAAAAAGGCTAAGATTTTAGTAACTATCGTTCATAGCGAAACCAAGCTGGCGGGTATTGCAGCTCTCACACCAAAGCGCGGGGGATCTCTAAAGGTATCCCCTCTCATCATAGACCATAAAGTCGTTTGCAAAAAGGTGTTGGGCGATTTACTTGATGCAATCACACTGCAAGCTAGAAGGATAAACAGAAGGAAAATAACTATTATTTTGCCAGCACCCTGTATTGCAATGATCGACATAATACTAGCACATGGTTATGTATCTGAGGGTATACTGAGAGAACCCTATAAAAGATCCGTCGATATGGTAGTTCTATCAAAATTTCTACAGGAAGATGCTGGAACTCTAGACTAATTATGAATGAATCACAAAGCTTAGAGGAGTGGCTGAATGTCATTAATAAAAATTTTGTTTCGTCTGGAGGCATAGTTTATAGCTCTTCAGGCTCCACGGGAGAAGCTAGAGATGTTATATATACCGATTATGTCATCAATGGAGCCGCACGGAGAACTACAGAGCTATTATCACTTGTCCCGCATCGGCTTAAATCTATGAAGGCTGTAGTACTCTGGGGGTATGGTCTATTTCCGCCCGCGCACTTCTACTCGTTATCTATGAGTAGATTGGGCTGTCAAGTGTATCCTCTTGGATCAGGTAGAAATTTTCCCACAGACCCTAAAGTAGATAAAATTCACAAAATATCGCCCAATATACTCGTAGGCATGCCTAGTTATTTGATAAAAATAGCTAGCTGCTTGGATGATAAAAGAATGCTACAGAATGTTCGCGAATCTTTAAGGTTTGTTGTGACAGGAGGAGAAGTTCTTATGTCTGACATCCGCAAGCGACTTGAGGATATGTATGGGGTAAGAGTTTATGACCATTACGGTATGCTCCAAGCTCCTATGATAGCAGGAGACTGCATATACGGACATAAGCACATATCGAAAGAATATACTCCTGAAATTTTGACGAGTAGTGGCCATATTGAAAGCTGGGGCGAAGGAACGCTTTTACTAAGCAGCAATAGCGTATGGGAGAGAGTTTCGATGAAACGGCTCAATACGCAAGATAGAGTAAAACTATATAAATGCAAATGCGATACAAAGACGACTTGCGTTGAAGTTTTGGGACGCGACAATCTAACCTATAAAGTTAGAGGCCAGCTGATAGACTTCGATAAGTTATTCTATCTGTTAGACAATAGCGGTTTTGTTGGCAGCTACTATTTTGAAGTTATAAGTGATCCTACGGACTCAATCTATATTCATATTGACAATAATGTCGATGTACCAAACCTTCATTCCTTACTTAATAATACGCTGCCCGTAAAATACGAAGTTCTTATGGAAGACTCGCTAAAAATCCCCAGAGGGATAACAGAAAAAGAGCAGCGTTTAGTATTCCGACGACAGGTCTAGATTTACCTTATTATAGTATCTCACTTCACGTACCTCTCAATTATACAGCTCGTACAAACCTATCAAGGTTGTATTCGCCCATGAAAATCATTTCATCTTTTAAAGTGGTATTTTCAGGGGAATCTCCACCTGTGACAGGTTTGCCGTGCGAGCCTGTACGTAGACTCCGTTACGTAAAGTAAAGGAGGAAGTGTGCCAATCGTAGCAAAGCAAACAGCAACTGTCGCCGCTTATAGTGGATGGAGTAATCGCGAGACGTGGATAATGAATCTGTGGCTAGCGAATGACGAAACGTACTGCGATACGGTACGCCGTATCATCAAAACATGCGATGAATATGAACAAGCTGAACGACTTGAGGCGCTGGTTCGAGATGAGCTTGAGGGTAGCTTGGAAGAGTCAGGTCTGCTAGGCGACTTACTCACAGCCTCTCTTGGTCGCGTCAGTTGGCAGGAGATTATAGAGAATAATCGCTAACCTTGCCGTCCTGGGCATGACGAGAAACTGCCCGAAACAAAGACAGCTTAGTCATTGAGCGTACATAAAATTTATATCACCAAACAGCGTCCATACTTACCCCGCTCACTCGACATACGCCTTGCTGACGCAGTCAAGATGAGCGGAGGTAAGAATGAACGATCCTAGATCGGAAGCTGGCAAGATTAATTGATGAATCGTTATCTTATCTCACAAAAAGACAAGCCAACTAGCGCGTACTGCGCTGACGCACAAAACGCGCCATCTGTCTGTCATTTGCGAAATAAGCCTAGCCCCGAAAGCTATGCGGCGGCTTTCGTGCGACCATTGCAAGCTCGCCCGAGGGCGCGCCTACAATCATCGCACGGCCGATTGACACGCATGCAGCCTCAAACTTATTCACAACTCGTCTAAGGAAAGGGTCTCGCCAGGCTCATCAATATTCGACCAGATCGCGGAATCTTCACTCAGCAAGTTCTCAGCCGTCGCCGTATATACCTCAACTTCGTCATCCAAATCAAACCGACTGCGCACGGCATGAGCAGCGCGCCGCAAGCGGTTTTCTGCGGATGGATTCTCCAATAAAAACAGGAGTTTCGGTAGATTGCTGTTCGTCGCATCCCAGCCGCCATCATCGAAAAGTTCCATATAATTCACCAGGCGGCGATTGATGGCGCTAGGCGGCGTACCTTTAGATACGACATCAAAGAAAAATCGTTGCAATCCATCGTTCGTTTTGAGCGACAAAAAAGCGTCGGGCGGATTAGCCGGAAAGTAACTATAAAGCGCCATTTCGCGCCGCAAAAATACTTTTAGCGATGGATGTTTGCACTGCAATCTGTTGGTATGTGCATACACTTCAACCACATGATTAACAAACGATTGTCCGACAACTTTGTCGCGGTAGCTCGCTTTGATGATAGCGTCGGTGACGCGCTCACTGCCATGAATCAATTGCAGCTGCCTAAGTCCTTTTGGCGTCAAATAATACGCCGCTGGCACACCCCGCAATTTGAAGCTTTTATCATACCGTCTAGCTACAAAACCATGCTTCATCAACACGTTCAGTTTTTCAAACAAATTTGAACCCGACTTAATACCCAGACTATCCGCCAACAATTGACGACTACCAAACCGATATTTATACAACGTTTCGAGTATGTCTATCTGCCCCTGCTTGAGCGCTGAACGTTTGTCTACTTTCATTTCAAACTCTTCATGATTCCTTTCTAATATATTTATATAGAAAGAAGAGAAAAATAGCAATAGATAACAGTGGTTTTATAGATGAATTATACTATATATCGATATTCGGTATATTTTACATCATACAATAGATAAAAACTATTGAATATTTGTAGTACAAGTAGTACAATTTAAGTAGAGGTTTAATCATAAAACTGGCTCGTTAATAACACGAAAAACTAGGCTTCAAGCAGTAGCGCTTTTTGGCTATCATCCGGTGTAGTATACTGGGGTTAATGAGCCAATCAAGAATTCAGCTACAAATCGACACATCAAAAGAAGTGCGCAACCGGGCCAAAGCCGTTGCGTATAGCCAAGGCATGAGCCTGACGGAATTGGTGCTAAAAGCGCTGGCGACGGTTGGCGATAAAGAGCTGAAGCAGCTGATTGAAAAGGATTTGCAGGAGCGTTCTGGGCGCGGACGTCCGCAGCAGTCCAAGTCTAGTTGATGTTATGACGAGTCGCGACAGGAGGGATTATGACGCGACCAAAAGGAAGCAAAAATAAACTAAAAGCACCGCTCGTGGAGCAATTTTCGTTCACGACCGAACAGCGGATTAGATTGGTGGCAAATTTAATCGTCGAGAAAATTATCGAAGACGGCGCGTTTGCCAAAAAGCTAATCACGATACTGGAGGATGATAAAAATGTCTCCGAATAATCAGCCGCGAATTGGTTTGCTGGCAATACGCGTTTCTTCTGACAAGCAAGGTCTTGAGGGCGACTCGCCTGAAGCGCAGCGCGAGCAAGGCGAAGCTTACGCCAAGGCACACAACATCATAATTACCGAGACGATTATTTTGCTTGAATCGGCGTCGCACGAAACGCAGCCGATGCAAAAAGTAATCGACGTCTGCAAAGACAAAAGCAAAGGCTTTCAAGTCGTGCTGATTAAATCAATCGACCGCTTCACGCGCGGTGGCGGCGATTATTATTCGCCGTTAAAGCGGCAGTTGACGCGCCTAGGCATCGCCCTTGAGGATATGTACGGCGTGATTGGCAAGCAGCAAATTAACACGCTGGAGCACACTGGATTTAAGTATTATTGGAGCGAGTTTAACCCGACGCAAAAGTCGGAATACTTGGAAGCGGAGCGTGCCAAAGATGAAATGCGCGACATCATGAGTCGGATGATTGGTGCGGAAATTCGTTACACTCAACTCGGTTATTGGATGCGCCGTCCGCACTATGGTTTTCGCAGCGTCAAGGTGGATACGAAAAATGGTCGGCGCACGATTTTGAAGCCTGATGAGAATGAGGCGAAATTTATCATAAAACTTTTTGAAATGCGCGCCGCTCATATTTATACCAATCAGCAAATCGCCGACGAACTAAATTCGATGGGCTTTCGCTCGCGCGTTACGATTGTGCGCGATAAGTACGACCGAACCAAAATTAAGCGGCAAATTGGCGGCAAGAAAATGACCGCTAAGATGATCGACCAGTACGCTAGTAAATTGGTTTATTGTGGCATCATTAAAGAGAAGTGGACGCACGACCAGCCAGTCAAAGCGCAGTTTGATGGGCTAGTTAGTGTTGAGCTTTTTAACGAAGCGAATCGCGGGCGGATTTTTGTGGAGATTGACAGCCGCGACATGATAACTATCAAACGTAGAGCTGTGCCGGAGCACCTAAAAAATAAACAGATCTATAACCCAGACTATCCATATAAACAAGTTATCGCTTGCCCGAAGTGTGGCAAAACCCTTTCTGGTAGTGCTTCGCGCGGCAAGATGGGTGCGTATTATCCGGCGTACCATTGCAGTCGTGATGGGCATTATTTCCGTGTGCCTAAGGCTGAATTTGACAAGACGCTTGAGGATTTTGTGCGGACTATTACCGTGAAACCAGAGTATGTTGATGACATTATCGCTGCTATTGCCGAGCTATGGCGCGAACGCCAAGCAAAGCAGCTAGAAGCCAACCAGCAGCGCTTAGAATACCGCCAGAATCTGCAAAACCAAATTCGAGCAACCGTAGACAGAATGCGCGTTGTTACGAGCGAAACGGCGCTTACGTACCTAGAAGAAGATATCGTTAATGCCGAAAATGAGTTAGAGAAACTAGACAAAGAAATCGCCAATCAGCCTAATCTGCAAGCCGAATTCGACCAAGTCTTGCAATACGCTAAATATATTTTGGAACACCTCCCCGAACTACTGCTTGACCTCTGTAATCCTCTGCGAAAAGCTGCCTTTTTCGCCGCCATCTTCAACAAAATCCCAACCTACGACGAAATAAAGTTTGGAACTCACAAAAACAGCCCGCTACCAGAGGTAAACGAGCTGTTTCGCATCCGAATGGATGATAAATCCTTTGATGGTGACCTCACCGGGAATCGAACCCGGGTTGCTGGGATGAGAACCCAGTGTCCTAACCGCTAGACGATGAGGCCGCCTAGTCACTATAGCAAAAAAATCGACACTTGTCTAGCGATAATGTTGTAAAAAAGGCTTGACATACCCTAGGCGTGATGCTACACTGATCGTGTCATGCACTTGCATGGTGGAGACAACTAACACAAACAGCACTCGATACAGCCATCGCAAGCCACGAGATGCAGGAGAACCCATACTGCATTTGTCTGGTTTGTCCGTGCTATAACTGTGCAGATTCACACTTGGCACCCGTGCGAGAGGTGCCAAGCAAAGGAGGACTCCTCGGGCATCTTACCCAGCCCAGGAGATGTGCGATTTTCACTTCCCACGTGGGGAGTGATTTTCGTTTGGCAATGTGCCCTGGCGCGGCGTGAGGCGATCGATCGGCAGGCGGAAGCCAAAGGTGCTCCCCTGCCCCTCCCGCGAATGAAAGATCAGTTCGCCATGGTGCCCCAGCACGATCTTCTTTGCCAAGAATAGCCCAATCCCCGTGCCATCGGGCCGCTGCAGCTGGGCATTATGCGCCCGGAAGAACTTCGTAAAGATCTTGCGCTGCTCGCCCTGCGGCACTCCAATGCCATGATCTTGCACCGTGCACACCACCCAGCCATCCTTGCGGTAGAGTCGCACGGTAATAACATCAGCACCAGGCGAGTAGTAAATAGCATTATCAATATAATTAACGATGACTTGCCGGAGTTTATTCTCATCGATTAACAGAGGTGGTATAACCCCACGCTGTTGATAATCCACCCGTAAATGGTGGCGCTCGGCAATGAGCTGAATAGACTCGATACTCTCTGCCACCAGCGCAGCAACATCACCCGGGTGGAAATCGATTGTGAAGTTGCCAGTGCGGATGCGCGACACATTAAGGAAGTTGCCAATCAGCTGTACCATTCGCTCGCTACTCGTAAAGGCCTCAGTAAGGAAGGTGCGCTGCGTGGCATTAATCTCACCAGCATCGCCCTCTAGCACCATCGATATATAACCCTTCACACTAGTGAGTGGTGTACGCAGCTGATGGCTCGCCATACTGACAAACTCATCCTTCGCAGCATCGAGCTCGCGCAGACGGCGGTTCGAAGCACGTAGTTGGCGCGTTGCATGGTCTACCGCTTGGGTGAGCTGCTGCTGGAACTGCTGCGTGGTATTGTGGCACTGCTGCGCCATCAGCGTCAGTGCGCATTGTTGGGCTATCATTGCAAGAGCGGCTCGCTGTGCAGTAGTATACGTGGCTTGCTCAGCCGGCGGGCCTAGCACGATATATCCACAGTGATTGCCCTGCCACACCAGCCGCAACACTACAGCAATGTTGTAACGACGAAGTGCGTGGCGCTTGGGTAGCATGGCGGTCACTGTGCGCGCCGTTGCTTCTTTACATAGCGGCAAGAGTGTGCCAACAGAGGTAGCACATTCATCTGGCAAGTCAATTAGCGGCGGCGCTCCATCTACTGTCACCATCACCCCGCACCAGGTTGACCGGGTGACTGCTTCCACTGCTGTGCGCACCGCTGCTACCACTTCTGCAAAGTCGGTCGCGCGAGCTAGCGCGCTACCCAGTGCTACCAGTTGCTCTGCTGGTGTAGGCGTCATGCTCGATTTTGGGTGATTTTGTTCCATTTTCATGCTACACCTGCTATTATAAAGCAAATGGTTAAAATTGCCATCATCGAAGACGACCAAACCATCAGCCAAATGTACCGCATGAAGTTCGAAGCGGCTGGCTTTGCGGTGGAAGTTGCAGGCGATGGCAAAGCTGGCATCATGCTCGTGCAACGGACTCACCCCGATATCATCCTGCTCGACCTCCAGATGCCCCACCTCAATGGTGCTGACACACTCGAGCACATCCGCGCTTACTCATGGGGTAAGGATATCCCTGTTATCGTCCTCACCAACCTTGGTCACGAAGAAGCCCCCAAAAAGCTCCAACACCTCGGTGTCCACAGCTACATTGTCAAAGCCGAGCTCACCCCCAGCCAAGTCGTCAAGCGAGTAGAGGAGGCTTTGGCGGAGCGTGGGGTAGCTGTTGCTAATATACACGGGTAGGTATTTATCAACCATCAGCAACACGAGAGTGGCAGCTCTGCCCTACATACAATTACATTGCCCCTTTTGCCTCTATTATTATCGTATACATCAAATTATTGCTTGCACAATCTAAGAGTCATCTCAACGACTTCTTTAAAAATCGCAAAGATATTTCAACAAGCCCTTGGTCGTAGGCCTTTGGTTCCACAATCGATAGTATCTTTGCTCGCTGCTGCTTGCTGGGTTCGAGTTCATCCGTCAGATCGACTATTCCTTGCAGGACACGCTGGTCAGTATGTGTCTCGGCAAGTCGGTAAAGGTCTGGCATGATGGCGCGTATCTTCTCGCGGCAGCGATCGGCTAGGTCGGTATTGCCTCGTTCTTTTTCTGATGGTGCTGACCAGCCGCAGGCGATTTCAACAAGGAGGTCGAGAGCAAAGCCGAGACCTAGTGTATTAAAGTTTCCAAGATGTATCTCGTTTGTGACGATGGTGGTTACTGGTTCGGTAGCCTGATATAGATTGCGTTGGAAGAAGGCATTTCCCTCTATCTTCCAATATGCGTCATCAGCAACTTCTTCTTTGGTGGCGTGAAGCATGTTCCATATCGCGCCAGGGAGAGCTTGTGGGTCTTCATTGTCGGCGGTGCGCAGTTGAACCCATTCTATCTTGTATTCTTTGTACATCCCAAGGTCCTCCTCGTTTATATAGTACTCCGTCAGGAAACTGTTCTTTTCTATACTTTTTTTGACAATTATAACATATTGCGACTTGTTTTCTATTTCGTGGTCGCACTGCCTCGATAAAGTGAACTTTACTGGGGTCTACGCCCAGTTTGTGTACGACCATGTCTTCGGCACATCCAAAGTTGCTGCTATAGCCACCGGCGACTCGACCGTCGTCCAAATACCCTGCTGTTACGGTCGCATGCAATGGCCCGACATGTAAAGCAACGTTAGTTCTTTCATTTCTTGCTGTATCCGGGAGTGTAACGAGTGCTGTAACGTTTGATGTTGATGACGTGGGGTTGATGGAGTTATGATGAGTGTGTGCTGTCGAAGTACTGGATGCCTTCTTGCTGTCGTTGGGGTTGTGGTGGTTCTTTGTGTTGGTTTTGTTTGTTTGTGCCAGTAGATGACTACTCTCGGAGGGGGGTGTATTGCTAGCTTGGGCAGTTCCGATGATTCTCGAGATCAACTCGTCGTTAGCATTGTTGTATGTCGTGATACAGCTTCCGGTGATGTTGGATATAAAGCCTTGTGCTGTTGCAAGGTTCTCCGCGGCATCTTGAGCGGCGTCGCTACAGTATGTGGATACTCGACTGCAGACATTGCTGAGAACTGCGCTAAGGTTGTCGAGTTTTCCTTGTGTGCCGCTGGTCGAAGTGAGTAGATCTCGGCCTCGATGTAGTTCGTCAATCACTTCCTGAAAGTTGTGCGACATTGCGTGCTGTCCTTGGTGTTAGGCGCCCGGGGGTGGGTCAAGTGGAATAGCTTCGATATTGCTTATTGCGTAGTTGATCTGATCGGCGCACGACTTCAGATGACCTCTTGCTGCTGTCATTTCTTGCAGCATCACCTCGGTGAGTTGATGGCCGTCGGCGGCGCTGTGGGTAATTGCGGCCACGTCTTGGGTGCTGGTGTTGGCTTCTGCTACCAAGCCAAGTGCGTCTTGTAGCTCCTGGAGGAGCTCCTGCTTCGCCTCTTCGCTAATGGTTTCTGGCATGAGAGGGCTACTGCTGTGCGTGCTGGACGAAGTCGTCGACGGCGGAGCTGAGCTGGCTCATGGCGGCGGCGCAGCTCTCGAGAGCTTGGCTGGCGGTGCGAACTTGCTGGGCGGCGCTTTCGCCCGTTTGGGAGGGTGCGGTGACGGACTGCAGCTCATCTGCCTTCTGAGACAAGGACTGGGCGGTGGCGCTAGTACCGGTGCTGAGCTGGGTGGCGTTGCTGCCGATCTGCTGGGCAGCAGCGACGACGTTGGCGAGGGCGGGCATAGCGGTGCTCCTGTTTCGTGTCTTAGAGGTTGATGACTTGCTGGCAGCCGTCTGCGGATTCGTTAAGCGCACTCTCGGCCCCGCCGAGGCTGTCGAGCGCCTGGCTGAGAGCGGCGAGCATGCGCTGCTCGTGGCCGGCGTTGTCGCCGTGCAGTTCGGACGTGACGAGGGTGATGGAGTCCTCGGTCTTGGTCTTGAAGCTGGCGATCTGCGAGAGCTGGTCTTCGATCTGCTGCTTGATGGACTCGACGGTGGCGAGGACGTCGGCGAGAGACATAGTGCGGGTACCTTTCGACGCGGCGGTGGAGAGAGGGAGATGCTGAGCCTGGTGGAGCGGCGCATCCAGTCAGCTGATGCGGCTGTACGGGATGACGAGCTGTGGATTGCTCATGGTGGCGCTGTCCCAGACGAGGGCGCGGTTGTCCTGCGGCGTCCAGCGCAGGATGGGCTGCTTGAAGGCCTCGCGGGCTGAAGAATGGTCGAGGTGCATGGCAATGCGGATGTCGAAGTTGTTGTCGCCGCCGAGCCCGACCATGGCTTTGAAGGAGGAGTACTTGTTCCACCAGCCCAGGAGGTGGATGCCGGCCAGCGGACCATTGGCGAAGAGCGTCTTGATCTTGGTGGTGTCGCTGCGCCACCGTTCCAGGCCGAGGCCGATGATGTAGACCGGCGGCGCACTGGCGTCGTCGGCTGTGGCTGCGGCTCGCTCGACCAGTTCGTCGACGAGAGCATCTGCCTGGTGCTTGTCGACAACGCGGTAGGTGCTGCCAAGCCTGGTGAGTTGGCGCTCGAAGTGGCTGCGCACGTTGTCGTGCTCTGGTGAGTGCCAGTTGCCGGCGAGATCGAGGACGATGATCTCGGCGGCTGGTGTGCTATGCAGGAGGGAGAGCGCAGTGTTGAGCAGGATGGTGTGGCCTGGGCCGGTGCCGAATAGAGCCAGGTTACGGCCGACGTCGGTGGAGAATTCCGCTGCGACTGGCGCGACGCCGACGGTGATGCGGCGGCCGAGCATGGCGTGCCTGCTCGGCAGGTTCGTCAGGAAGCGTTCGTCGTCGCGTAGATTGAGGCGGTGTTCGCCCTCGAAGACTTCTGGTGGGGTGACGGTGTCTCGGGCCTGCTGCCACCAGGCGGTGCGCAGCTCGGCCAGGATGGCTTCGTCGGCATAGGCGATGGTGGTCTTGCGGTTGGAGGACAGCTCGCCGTAGTCGAGGTTGACAATGGCTTCTCGAGACCTGATGTGGCTGGCGGCATCATTCTTGAGGCCGAGCGTGGCGTGGGACTCCGCCAGGGAGTTCTTCAGCGCCAGACGCACCGGGATCTGAGCGAACAGCGCCTGACCAGTGGTGCCCCCAAGCATGCCGCCACTGCCAATGGTCTGCGAGGCCAGAATGAAGTGGATGCCGCAGGCGCGGAACAGCCGGGCACCTTTGATGATGAGATCGCTGGCGGTCGTGGCGACGGTATCTTGGTCGGCGAAGAGCATCTGGAACTCGTCGATGACCACCACAATGCGGGGCATGACGGCCTCGGGATTGGCCAGGCGGTACTGGCGGATGTTCTGCACGCCAGCGGCCTTGAAGGTAGCCATGCGCTGGCGGTAGATGGCGAAGAGATGGCGCAGGACGTTGACGCCGTACTCCCGATCGGCGTCCAGCCCCAGCACGCGGGCGTGCGGCAGGAATGAGCCAGTGATCGGGTCTGGGGCGAATGCCTGGAGGGTGACACCTTCCTTGAAGTCGAGCATGTAGAACTCGACCTCGCTGGGGGAGTAGCGCTGGCACAGGGAGTGCACCACCACCGAGATGAGGTTGGACTTGCCCTGCCCAACTGCGCCGGTGATCAGGGCGTTGTGACGCTGGTTGAGCTCGTCGCCGAGGGTGACCTCGATGGTGGACATCCCGTAGGTGCCGACCGCAAAGCTGACGCCGTCCCGACTGGACTGCGACCACGGGGCATCGAGCGGCTGCACCTCGCTGAAGGCCACTGGCTCCACCTGCGCCGACGCGACAGCGGACGCCACGTGGCGGCTGGCTGAGATCAGTTCATCGGCGCTCTGCGGGTCGAAGCGGCCCCGTACTGCGCCGTCAGCGTCGTAGACCGTGTGCTCCTCAACATCGCACAGCTGCGTCAGGTTGACGATCTCCTTGTTGACGTTGACCGTCATGGAGTGGATGAGGAAGGTGACGCCGGCGGCTGGGCCGGCTTTGAGCAGGACGGTGAGCTTGTCCTTGATCTCGTCACTTAGCAGGTCGTAGATCGTCGAGAGGACGACCAGCTTGAAGCCGTCAACCTTGGGAGACAGCTGCCGACGGAACTCCAGCAGGCTCTCTGTGCGGCCCTGGATGACGTTGAGCACTGAGCGCACATGGTCGTGCAGGTACTTGATGGTCTCGTTCAGCTCCTGCACGTCGTTGATGTGGCGCAGGATCTTCTCCCCGCCACTGTTGACCTCCTGAAACGGTGCCGCAATGCCCCTGAGCGCATCATCGAAAACGAGCACCTCCAACTGCCCTGGTGCCGTGTGGGCCAGTGCATTGGCGAGGGCGAACTGGGCAAACCGCACCGAGTCAGCCCGGTCATAATCATCGATCCAGATGTGACTACGACCGATAAAGTCCAGGTGGCCACCTCGAAGTCGCAACTGGTCAGCAACACGTGTATCCATGGTGATAATTCCTTGACGCTGTCGAGTTAGTTAGATTCAATGTCCGTTTTCATCTCGCGCAACTGGCTCTCAACTGCCTTGATTTCGACGGCACCAAGTGAACGTGCGCGCCCCTGAGCGGCTCGAGCCTTCTTCTGCGCAGCGCGAGCGTCGCGGCAGGCCTTCTCGTATTTGCCCGTATCCTGATCGTGGCTCTGCAGGACTGTGAAGTATCCCAATATCCCGATCAATGGGAATATGAGCCCCATGCAAAGCGTGTTGTCTCCAGTTGAATAAGCGGCGATGCCGATAAGGGCTGCAATGCCGAGAGACCATAGTAAAATGTTGACGCTTGGCGGTTCGCCAGGCTTCAGGTGGTCAGTGTCAGCCAACTCGTCGCTCGGGGCGTTCTTGATTGCAGTGATGCGCTTTTCGATGAGCTCGAGGCGGTTGATATGGGCCTCGACGAAGGTTGATAGCTTCGACGCCATGTGTGGCGGGATATTCTGATTCGCGATATGGTCGCGCATGCTGCGGAAGTCATTCAAGGAGTTGGCAACGTCACTTTCTTTGAGGTTGCCTTTTTCGTAAGCTCGAGTAATTTTGTCGACGCTGTAGTGGAAGTGCAGACATTTTGCTTCTAACGCTACGTAGCAGGCTTGGTAGACTCTATGTATGACTATTTCATCTTCGATTTCTGCTCCGACTTTCAGGGCAATCAGGCAGATGTCGATGGCTTTGTCGTACTGGTCGAGTCTCGTGTATGAATTTGACGCTCTCCATGCTACGGCGCAGAAAGTAAATGGCTCTGCTTCTTGAAGTGCGCGAAGGTAGCACTCGATCGCGTTGGCGTGCTGCTCGATCGTGCCGAAGCAGACGCCGCGAACGAAATTGACGTCGGCGACGTACTCTTTTTCTAGATCGAGGACATACGATTCGTCGGCGTACTCCTTGGCCTTTCGGTACGTTTGCCGCTTCTCTGCGTCGCTACCCCATGCCTCAGCAAGTTCTACCCACGCTGACACGACGTAGCATTGTGGGTTGTCGTTCTCCGCGCTGCGGGCTTTCGCTGCTGCAATCTTAGCGGGGCCATTGTCGCCAACGAAGTAATACTTCCATGACTCGTTGATCCAGTCGGTCTTCTTTTCGGTCTTGATGACTTGCGGGGACTGCTTCAGTGACTCGTCATAGGTGTGCCGTGACTCGTCGCTCTGAAATGCTTGAAGCGCCTTCTCTATGAGCCTAAGCTTCTCTTTCGCTTCTTTGCCTTCTCGCCCACTTCGCACTCCGAGCGTTCGCCACTGACGCTGAACCTTCTTGAGATCATTAAGAATTTTTTGGGTTGAATCTTCTCTGTGGAGTGCGAACTCTTCGTAGTAATCGACCACGGCATTCGTCTGCTCATATGCCATCTCAGGGGTTCCTAACTCAACGATTCGGGATTCGGAGAGGAAAGCGAAGCGAGTGGTGGACGCATCGTTGCGCACAGGCGCTGGTGCTGCGTCTGATTTGCACTCGCTTGGCGGAACCGACATTAGTGAGACCGCGGCGTAATCGACCAGTATGAGTGTTGAGACTCAGAAGTTATATCTACCGAGGGGTGCCGACATGTGGTATCGCGCGTGCGTCGCCGGATTGGCAGACCGCGCTGGTGAAGGGCTACAAGCGTGTCGTGCTTGTCTTGTGGTGATTCACGGTGAGCCCATAGTTATCACTGAAGCGCGGTCGTTGACTAAGTGGAATTGCATTTTTGCGGCATCTCACTATGTGGGCGCTGGAATCGGTAGTGGGCGATGCTGAGCCGCCATTGTTGGTGTTGAAGTGTCAGCCGAAATGCTGCGCTGCGCACGTTTTTTGTTGCGACGATTGAGTAAGATGACTTCGCTGGCCGACTGAAAGATCGTTGAGAATTACCTGATAGTCGCAATGGAGGTGTTGGGAGCGTAGTGCCGTAACTAATCTGTCTGCTGGTGCTGGCCAGCTGCGTCTGCTGGCTTGGTTGTTGAATCATGCGTCGTGATGAGGAGATCGATGTGGATCAGGCGTGCTCGATCATTGTGGTTGACGACCACGACATCATTGCCAAGGGCTGCCGCCTGGTGTTTGAGGATGCCGGAATGCCGTGGTCGGTGCGCTGGTACGCCAGCCTGCGTGATGTGGAGTGGCCCGATGGCCGGGTGCTGGTGATCCTGGATCTGCGGCTGGAGGATGGCTCGACACCGACGCAGAACCTGCACGAGATTGAGCGGCGCGGCCTGCCGGTCATTGCTTATACATCGGCGGAGAGCCCGATCCTGGTGCGTGAGGCGATCGCCGGGGGAGTGCTGGCGATTGTGCGTAAGTCTGGGCCGTCGAGCGACCTGGTGCGAGCAATCCAGGATGCGCTGGACGGCAGGCCGAGCGCGAGCTTGGACTGGGCAGCGGCGCTGGATGCCGACGAGGACTTCGTCGTCGACTACCTGGCACCAATCGAGGCCGACGTCCTGGCGCACTATGCGGAGGGAGAGAAGTCTGAGACGGTGGCCCGGATCCTGAACCTGTCGAAGAACACGGTCAACACCTATGTGGCGCGCATCCGGGACAAGTACCGTGCTGCTGGGCGGCCGGCTGACACTCGTGTCGACCTCTTCCGCCGGGCAGCTGAGGATGGGCTGGTGAGCTACTATGACTGACCGCCCAGGTAGGGGTGCTGAGCGAGTTAGCCCTCCAGGTGAGTACCGGTTGCATGTGCGCCGTCTGGTAGCGTTGTTCGCTGGCCTTGGCATCCTGGAGATTGGCGTGCTGTCGGGTCCAACGGTCTACTTGACCGAGGATGTCAAGCCGATTGCCGCCGCCATACTCCTGGCACCGATAGTGGGGCTGGCGGTGGTGATAGCCGGCGTGGCGACGGGCACGATTTATCTTCGCCGCTGTGGGAGGCCGCGGCGAGACCTGTTGCACAGAGCCGATCGGTTGCTCGCTGGCCTACTCGCAATGCTCCTCGCCGTCTACATCGCTCTGGCCTGCGTTCTTGCTGTCACTCGGAGCCTGCCGATTGCGGCACCGGGCGACGCACTTGCACGGATGCACCCGATGCTGGGCTGGTACTTTGTCGTCGTCGCGGCAGCTGCTGTGGTATTGACGCGTCGGTGGCGCTTCACGTTCGTGATGGCGCTGGCACCGCTGCTGGTCATGGTCAATGCCATGGCGATCGGTGAGCTGCAATTCGTCTCCGTAGAAGATGTCATGCTCGATATGGCAACTAACATGGCCACCATCGGTGCGCTGACCTGGCTTTTACGATCGGCGGAGACCTCTGATGCCAGCAGTGCTCGGCAGCGCGCTCAGGCCGTGGAGCTGGCTGCCCGGCAGGCCAGCACTCGAGCCCAGCATGAGGCCAACAGCTTCATCCATGATCACATCCTCTCAGCCTTGATCGCCGTCGCCAACGGCCTGCCTGACCGAGAAGCTCTTCGCGATAGCGCCCGCCAGGCACTCGACTCACTCAGCACAGAAACAACAGTGGCTAGCCCAGTTGCTGCCAGGACGCTACTGAACGACGTTGCCGAATGTGCTAGCGCTATGGCTGGCGATATCTGCACCGTTGTCGGGGCCACCAGTGAGGGCGAGATACCGGCCGACGTGGCACAGGCGATCACCGAGGCCACACTGGAGGCCGTGCGCAACTCACTGCGGCACGCTGGCGACGAAGGTGCCCCGGTGACGCGCACAGTGACGCTTACCGGCGATACCCGTGGTGTCACCATCGAGGTGAATGACAATGGATGCGGCTTCGACCCTACTGTGGCGGGGCGCGGCAGGCACGGCGTGTCTGGTTCGATCGTCACCCGCATGCAAGATGTTGACGGCCAGGCAACCGTTGACTCAGCACCGGGGGAAGGCACCTGCATCACCTTGCGATGGCGACCTGCCCTGGATTCAGTCGATCGACAGCCACCGGAATGCGAAGCCGCCGCCCAGAGCAAGGCGGCCAGCTGGGAGCGGTCACTGTCTGCCTCCATGGAGTCCGCTGGTGCCCGTGCCATCGCTGCAGAACTTGCTCTTGTTCATGTCATCCTGGTCGCCTACGAATGCGCCGTGCACAGCTATTGGCACTGGCTTCCAGCCGCACTGAGCTTCATCGCACTGCTGCTGCCTGCTTTCCTTCTGCTCAAGACATGGCCGGACTCCCTGCTCCCACGCTGGGTAGCGCAGCTAACTGTCATCGTCATCGCTGCGGTCAACTTTCTCGTGCTCCCACAGATCATCACCACAGGCTGGCCCGGCTACGCGTCCTGGTGCACCGGCGCTGGTAGCGATCTGAGCCGTGGCCTGCTGATGCGCGGACGCCCCGTGTATGCCTGGGTAGGCAGCGCAGCCGCGACACTGGCCACCGCTTACTGGATCATCTCCACCGGGCGGCCACTACTCATGATCTTCACCTACATGCTCGGCCACTACTTCACCCTCGCCAGCTGGCACGGTGTGGCCCACCTGTCCACCCGAGCCACCACGCAGATCGCCGCCACTCAGCGAGAAACTGCCCGACTCCAGGCGCAGCAGCGCGCCCACGAAGAAGCCGACCGCATCATGACCAGCCGCATGACATCCGTCCGCCAACGCGTCACACCCCTCCTGACCCAGATCGCCAACGGCACAGCACCAACGTCGGAGCTGCGTAGTCAGGCCTACCTGCTCGAGGCCGAGCTGCGCGACGAGATCCGGGCCCCGTTCTTCACCGGCACCAGTATCGTGACAAGTGCCCAGGCTGCCCGCCGACGCGGCACCGAAGTCATCCTCCTGGACGACTCCGGCGACAACACCACCATCGACGACCACACGCGGACCAACGCAGTCAACTATGTCACCAAGCTCCTCAACCTCACCCAGAGCAACCGCGTCGTCATCCGCCTCAACCCACCCAGGCGCCCCACACTCCTGACCATCGTCACCGACGACACCCGATACCGACTCGACCGGCAGGGAGAGCTGATGGTCCAGAATGATACGTAGATACCATGACGAGTAGTTCGTAACGATAGTTATCTGGAGGAGGAATGTATGGATCAGGCGTGTTCGATTATCGCGATCATCAATAACAGCGTTATCGCCTTGGGGTGCGAGAATGCTTTTGAGGCTGAGGGACTTCCATGGACTGTTTCGTGGTATCCCAGCCTTTCGGATGTCGAATGGCCCGATGGGCGGGCAGTCGTTCTTCTCGACCCTGTTCTGCTGGATCGCTCGAGTCCGGTGGAGAATATTCGAGAAATCAACCGACGGAATGTGCCCGTCGTCGCCTATAGTGAAACAGTAATTGATAGCGTTATCGGTGAAGTCATCGCTGAAGATGTGATGGCTTTCGTTCGCATGTCGGCTCCACACAGTGAGCTCGTCCAGGCGATTCGCGATGCACTCTCCGGCAGGCGTCATGAGAGTCTAGATCGTATGAAGCTCCTGCTTCGTCATGACAGTGAGAAGGCTGGCGATCTGACGCCCATGGAACTCAAAGTGTTGGAGTGCTGTGCTCGCGGCTATGATAACGCCGCTGTTGCACGAGAATTGAATGTGTCGTTGAATACTGTCAGAACTTATCTGACTCGCATCAGGGAAAAACTTAAGGCGAGCGATTCTGAGGAGTGATCGTGTCGTACGTCCTAGTGTGTGATGTGTGCTGAATTGTTGATGCAGCATGTGAGCGGGAGTAGGTTATGGGGGCATAGTGAAGCGCTGACGGGAGGACAAGAGTAATAACCCTTCGTCCCCTCGCCAGCTCCACTTCGTGTGCCGTCACTATCTGGTTCAGTCCGTCACCTCAACAGACATCCCAGCCAGCTGGAACAACTTGGTTAGTTCCTGGCGGCCAAGCCATCCGTCGGGAGCGGAGGTGCCGGTGTGTTTGCGCTGGAAGCCAGTGGTGCCTCCATAACCGCTTGAGCCGTCTCCGACAGTGCTCGTTCCGTAGTGCCCATCAACATACTGCCAGCGCAACCATTGAGTTCTAGCCAGGGCGGTCTCGAGAGTAAAGACCTCGTTGCCGTAGGGACCAACTGGGGTGCCATCCTTCTCAGGGTCGCTATAACGAGCCTCCCTCAAGTGGCTAATAGAAACCGAGTCAACTAACTGAAGATTAGCGCCAACATTGGGCAGTCCAGGCTTGAACCTACCAGGCGACGTGGGCAGGCCTGGCTTGATTCTGTCTGCAACTGAGTCGTCGAGTGATGAGGGCCAGTCGGCATTACTTTCGAAGAGGACGTGAATGTGGTCGACGTGGTTTTCTGAAATTTCCTCTCCCTCATCCTTGCCTTCGCGGTGGTCGCCTTCTTTCCATGTTCCTGGGTGGAGGTAGCCCCAAAACTCTGGGCGCATTTTGGAGTCACGACTGAATATAATTCCATGGATCCGCAGTTCGTCTCCGTGGTCAGTGAGCCAGTTGAGAAGAATATTTCCGGCAAGTAGTTCGTCTTCTGTCGGAATCATCTGGGTGTTGGCGGTGATGATGAGGTCGACAGCCAAACCGTGTCGGTGTTCATTTTGTACATTGTCTGGCTCTGGCCTGTACCCAGATCCCACCCATGCATAGGGAGATACTTTCGGAGAGCGTTGAATGACTCCGTGTATCCCACGGACAGCTCTTTGTATGCCGTCTGGCATTTTATCTAGGTCGGTGGCGAAGAAAGGCTCTTCTTTGGATCTGTCGCGTTCTGTCATGAGGTAGTGTCCTTTCGGTGCTATGATGTCTGTGCTGGGTTCACCCAGCAGGAAACAAACTAAGAGATAAATTTACTGCTGTAAAAGGGGGTCGTTCCCTCTTGACAGCGAGCCGCATGCTATGGCAGTTGGCCTACTCTTGTTTCTTCTTGCCCACATCAGCGGGCAGCCCTGGAAGGTAGAACTCGCTTTCGGGCAATCTGCTCCTTTTTGTTCTTTGAGCGGAGAGTGTTCTCCCACTCCCACCCAAACACGCCGAACAGCCCACCATGGGCGTCGCGCTAGGTAAGGGTGGCGCGCTGCTGGGCGTCCAGGCTGGTGCGGTTGTACTGGTTGGCTGCTTGGGGTGGGCGTAAAGCGGGCGCAGGCTGGCTTCCTCATGTGAGGGTGTGGCTCGTCTGGGTGGGTGGAGATGTGGCGAAGCGGCTTGAGAGAGCTTTCTAGCCTGCCCTGCCGTACCTCATTGAGGATTGGTGCCCACTGGTGGCTGAGCTGTGGTGAGGCCGTCTCGCTTGGGCGGCTCATGTTGATTTAAGGTCCCGAAATAGATGTCGGTGCCGCGGAATATTCTCGTTTCGAGGTGTCCTCCCGAGCAGTTTTTCGGGGGAGGGGCGCTACAAAGCGGCTAGCCGATTAATTGGCAGCGTCCCTCTGAGTGTCTGATGCCTCGTGTTCTGGTATTTTGCCAGGAAGGAGAAAATATGGCCAGATCTATTAACCGTAGTGCGGTCAATGGGCGCATCGTCCCGGCCAGGGCGGTGCGGCTCAACCCGCGGGAGACGGTCACGCAGCGTACTGGTTCGTCGGGCTCGAAGCCATCGGGTGGTTCGTACCGGTCGGCGATCACTGGGCGTTACGTCACTGAGGCGACCGCTCGGCGTCACCCGAACACTACGATTCATGAGGGAGCGTGAGCCTGAGTGTCGGTGCGTGTGGAGATCAATCCGGATGCGGAGCGCCAGATTGCCGCAATGATGCAGAAGGCCTTCAAGCGTTTTGAGGGCGATCTGAACCGTCGTCGGTCTCAGCTGCAGGGGCGGCCTGTTGCCGAAGTTCGGCGTGCTGTCGATGGCGAGTTGCGGAAGTACGGGCTCGACCTGCCTGACGCCACGGTAGCCGGCCTTGCGCAGGGCTTGGCTGAGGGGCGTCCGATTCGAGTCAACGTCCGTTAAGTAGCGCCGTCATGCGGGTGGGGTAGCAGGTGTACGGAGGACGCCTGCTGCCCCACCTGTCTTGTATGACGCGGTGGGTGTGGTGTCACTCCTCATCCCTAGCC
This sequence comes from uncultured Candidatus Saccharibacteria bacterium, assembly GCA_938036785.1. Classification (GTDB taxonomy): domain Bacteria; phylum Patescibacteriota; class Saccharimonadia; order Saccharimonadales; family Saccharimonadaceae; genus Saccharimonas. The sequence goes on from CALHWE010000010.1 coordinate 44,614, forward strand.
ACCTCCACCATCACGATGGTGCGGTAGGTGGTCATGCGGGTGTGGAGGCCGGGGGTGAGGTGGCTGTGGTCTTGGTAGAAGACGGTGCGCATGGGGGCGTCCTGGCCGGTGATGGACACGGCCAGGACGGCGTCGTCTGGCTCGACGGCCTGGGTGTCGGGTAGGTCGAGGGCGAGGCGGTGGCGGCGCATGGTCAGCCCGTCGCGTGAGACTTGGGGGCTGGCGATCTGCTCCAGGTCGAGCGTGAGCTCTCGTGGGCTGTTGCTGGAGGGGTAGTGCCAGACCTGGATGAGGGGTGCCTTGGCGGGTAGGTCGTTGTTGGTCATCTGGTCGATGATGACCATCAGGTTGGTGCCGTTGCCGCCGAGCTGGATGCTGAGTGTCTCGGTGCCGAGCCGTCCGGCGACTTGGGCGAAGTAGACCAGGTCGCGGGCGAGGATCGGCATGCCGGCGTCGCTCCAGCGGCGGGCGGTGCGTTGGTCGCGCCAGTCCTGGGGTGAGAGTGCTTCGGCGGTGAGCTGGAGACGGTCAAGGACGGTGTCGGCCGGAGCGGACAGAGACAAGGCGGCAGCTGCCTCGTTGCGGCCGCTGTGCTGGTAGCGGGCCAGCTCGCGCTGAAACAGCAAGAAGGCATCCAGCAGGTCGTCGCCGCCGCAGACCTGCCGCAAGGTGGCGAAGGTGCTGAACTTCTGCACCGTCAGCTGTCCGTAGGCCTTGCGCAGGGCCAGCAGCTCGGTCAGCACCTGCTGCTCTAGTGCGGCGCGCTGCTCGGCCTCATCCGTGGTGTCGCCTATGGGGAAGACGCCATGTGGCAGCGGGGTGGCTGGCTCCGGGGGCGTGCTCATGGCCCCTATTCTCACCGACCGGTTTGGCACCGTGCTGTGCAGATGCAGTGCGGTGCACTTTTCTGTCACGACACCACCACTGGTGGCGGGTTCTCCTAGATGTGCCAGGTCAACCGGATGCCAGCGCGGCACCTGTCCTCGGGCAGTGCGGCAGGCAGATGGCCTGATCTGGGCGGCCACCGGGCCGCATGTGTCATCCCAGGCGGTGGCAGCGGATTCGCTCCAGGGGGAGCGCTTCCCTAGCCGTCGTCTTCTCTCTTCTCGAAAGGACCTCTCTCATGGCTTCTACCAATCTCAGTCTCTTCTCGCCCCAGCGCACCCGGATGGGGGTGGTGCTGGGCAATGGCCAGGCCCGGGTGACCAGGCGGGAGATCGAGCAGGTCGCCGCTCAGGCAGAAGTAGCGGCCCAGGCCGAGCAGGCCCGGGCCTTCCTGACCTCCCAGGTCCTGACCAACATCGCCACGCTGGTCACCCAGGCCGAAGCCCAGACCCGCATCGCCCCCGGTGGCGCTCAGTTCTACGAAGCGATCATCACGGGATACGCCCTGGGCGCTGGGCAGCGGATCGGGCAGTTGTAGGAGTGGCGGCGGCTGAGCGCGCTTGCTCTGTGCGTGGTGCTGATGCCTCTGGGGGCTTGTCGACACGGTGAGGAGCGCCGTTCATCGCGCTAGCCCGCAGGTGAAAGGTGACGCGGAAACACTCCTGAACTGCCGGAGGGCACCAGCGCTGACTGCTCGGCTGGGTGGGACTGCCGCCTCTCGGTGGGTCTCAGGATGGCCGGGCTAGTACCGCAACGTCGCCAACAACGCCGCCAACCCGGTGGTGAGCGCCCCGTCTCGTGCCTGCTCTCCTGCTCCTCACGTTCTCTTCTCTTCTTCTCTTAATTCTCTTCTCATCTTCGGAGGTTTCATCATGACGGTCGTAATCGGGATTCTGGCTCTCATCGGCTTGGCGGTGGTAGGCGCAATCGGCTGGGCGTTCGCCCACGGGGTGCGCGATGGCCTGGCCCAGTGGCGGGAGGTCCCGCCCAGCGGAACGAGTCAGCCGGTGCCCATGGGAGAGCCGCCGCTCTCGCTGTCTGCCGCATTGCCGAGCAGTTACCAGGCTGGTCAGTTGGCCGGTGAGGTCGCAGCCAGCTGGCATTCGGCACACCGGGCGGCCAGAGCAGCTGGAGCAGGCGTACCAGCCAGTTCCTCCTGGGCAGCCGCCCTGGCCTTGGGCAGTGAGCTGAGCCAGCAACGCCAGGAGGCTGGCCGAGCCATGCAGGCAGCCATGGCCCAGGTGCTGCAGGACAACGAGCAGGCAGTGCGGGAGGCAGCGGCTGAGGCTGCCGGAGGAAGGCGCGACACCAGCAGCGGTGGCAGTGTCACTGACGGGAGTAGCGGCAACAGCGTCAGTGGTGGCGGCGTGTCTCCTGAGGCGGTGTCGGACGCATCGGATAGCGGCACCAGTGGTCAGTCGGCGGCTGTAACAGCCCGTCCTACCTGGCCGGCTCACTCATCCTCGCGTCGTCCGCCGCGGCCGCGTCCCAGGCGGTGCACGCAGCAGCGACCGGCGCGGTCGGACGAGCAGCAGTCGTGAGTGTCTGCATCTCAGCATGGCGCTGCATTGACGACCCGCTGACCGCGCCATGACCGTGAGCAATCGTCAGCAATCCTCACCCGCGCGACACGTCGTTTCGCCCGCTTGTTGCAAAAACTACAGCACCGACTTTCGTGGCCACTAAATGGCGCGCGTGTCCATTTTGTTTCCTGGGGTGGCACCACAGAAACAGCTCAAAAGCGGTACGTGTCGCGTCGCTTCGCAATCTGAATTGGGAAGCCTTGCAACACGCGAGTGTTCGTGGAATGTATGGGATAAGGGCAGCCGACTGCCGATGCGCGAAAAGCTGGCAGCTGGATAGCCCGAAGCAATAGCACGTATGAACAAAAAGGAGGGACACCATGCAGCAGACAAAACAGACAAGACTAGCGTGCGCTGGGGGAGAAGCCCCTCGGCACAGTGCAGTGGCCAGACAGGAAGGTGCAGCGATGGAGCAGGACGCGGGTGTGCCGCGACCAGGTGGCGCGGTGAGCGATGGGCCTGGCGCGGCTGGTCGGAGTGACTCTGGGGGCGTTGCCACCAGCGCTGTGGTGCTCAGCCAGGACAGCGCAGGCAAAGCCGCCGGTAGCGGCGGGAAGGCCGGTGTGCC
>CALHWE010000011.1 GCA_938036785.1 uncultured Candidatus Saccharibacteria bacterium
TTAGCAAGGTAGTCGACCGCCTGGACGTTATTGGCATCAATCATCGCCACCGCCAAGCGGTTCTGCACCTCGGCTAGTGGTACTGCCATGAAACGTTCGGCAATATCCGATGGCAAAAGCGTGAGGATATCTTGATCGACAATCGTATTAGTAAGATTGACATACGGCACACCCGACACATGGGCAATCGCCCGAGTCAGCAGCTCGTTATCGATCGCCGATTCATCAGTCAGCACAGTCAGCAGTGGCCGGCCACTCTCGCGGGCCAGCTTGGTGGCATCATCAAGGCGTTGGCGCGTGATCAGCCCTTCATCGACGAGGAGTGTGGTGAGTTTTTCTTGCATATCACTTGTCATCAGTGCCACACGCTACCTCTGTTATTTCTGCTGCGACTGCCCAATGATCGTCTCGACCGCTGGGTTGATCGCCTCCTTGTTAAACACTGCACTGTCTGGCTCATCAATCGTATCCGAGAGCTTCTCGACCGTCTCTACCTTGGTGCCACGCTGCGGCATTTGCAAGAATGGGATACTACTGGCCACAAAAAACGCCACCACCACTGATATGCTAGCGATCAAGATGATCATTGCGATGTCGGTCTTCTTCATGGTTTGATGTCCTTTTTCTTTAGCTCGATGGTTTTGGCTGGTGAGTAGTAGGCGTGGGCCGAGATCTTCATGGCGACTTTGCTGTCGGTCCGCTCAATGGTCATACGGTCAATCTCGATCACGCGGATGGAGCGCTCGAAGCGCTGCAAAAGCTCGCGCAGAGCATTGGGGTTACTGGCCGATACCTCCATAGTGAAGTGGATGGACTGCAAGTTGCCATTGCTGGCGGCGGCACCAGTGCTATTTGATGACTCGCTATCGTCCGTTTGGTCGATATTAAGCGAATCGAGTGACACGCCTGCCACGCCATTGACCAGCTTGGACTGGAGCGAAGCACCCAACGCGAGCGCATTATCCTCCGCCGGCAGAGCATCAAGCACCACCTGGAGCGCCTTCTCGTCGTTGTTGATGCGGCTGGCATTGAGGTGTGAGTTGGTCTCGAGCACCTTCAGCTCGCCGCGTAGCTTCTCGACTGCGTCGTTGTTGTTCTTGAGTACGGCAGCAGTATTATTTTTCTCGCCAAGCACCCGCTCTTTAAAGATAATTTGCTGCACCAAAAACCACGATATCACCAGTGCGAAGCCCACAATTACTGAGGCTCCAGCCACCCAGAGGAACATCACTCGGCTGGATTGCTCGATCTGTTGGCGCTTGTGGATGGCGGCGTCTTTCTTACTCATCTAGTTCTTCTCCTTGTTGGTCGCCTTGGGCGTAAAGAGGCTATCGGGCACATGCAGGCGCGAGTCAGTTACATTGGTGCTACCGGTTGGGGCTTCGATACGCAGATTCTTAGAGCTATTAGAGAGAAGCTCCTTGGGGTAGGTAAAGGTCAGCTTGAAGCGCAGCACCTTAGATCCACTGGCGTCCTCGCCATAGCTGGTATCGCTCACCGTCACATCATCAGCCAGCTTAACGGTCTGGACACGGTTATCGCCATCAGTGTAGCTCAGCTTGGTGTTGAGGATCATTTTCTTGAGTTTGTCTGTCGCCTCAAAGCTGTTGGCTGCCGACCCCTCAATGGAGAGCTTGGTCTCGGATGGGTCGAGGCTGACAGTCGACATCTTCACGTCATTGGGCGCAGCAGGGTTGATGGCACTCAGCACATCGAAGATACGCGAGTCGATGCTCTTATCCTTGTGCATCGAGGAGAGCTGAGCTAGTTGGTTTTGGATGGTGACAATCTGATTGGCATCTTTAACACTACTAATCTTGCCGTACTGGTCTTTGATCTCGTTGTCGGTTAGCCACTCGCGAGCGCTCTGCGTACCAACATACACCACCAGCAGTGCCACCGCTGCGCCAGCAATGATACTTACGAGAATGGAGAGCGATATCACACCATTGCGCATGCGCTGGGCATGCAGGTATTCACGCTTGACATCAGGAATGAGATTAATCTCTATCATGTGTCGTTCCTCCGTTTTGCTAGGCCCACTGCTGTGGCAAACTCTGGTGCGACGTTAGCCAATTGCTCTTGGCTCGTCTGAGGCATATGGATACCATGCCATGGGTTACCCGGGGCGGTCGGGACCTCTACCTTGGCCGCAACATACTCGCTGAGATGCGGAATCATCTCGCCAAAGCCCGTCAGTGTAATGCTCGACACCTGGGCGCTGGCGTAGCGCGTCTGGAAGAATTTGATTGATTTAATAAGCTCGCTCGCAAAGTTATCCAGCGCACCCTCAATAGCACGCACCACCTGCCCATCGAGCTTATCCTCCGCCAGACCAAACTTGAGAATGAACTGCCGAGCTTGGTCCTCCTGAACGCTGAGGTTTTGTACTGCCGACTTGACGAGGCTGCTGACACCAGACGGAATAGTCCGAACAAGGCGCGGCGCCCCTCCATAGATAATGGCGAGGTCAGTCGAGAGTTCACCAATGTCGATCAGCATCACTGCGGCACCATTTGCCGCTTGCTGAGGTGGTGCAAAGGCCCGCACCATCGCAATTGGGTCGGGCTCGATAGCAATCACATTCAGTCCGAGGCCCTCAATAAACTCAAGCTGATCCTCACTATACCCCTTCGATACACTGCTAATCAGCACCTCTTGCTGATCGCTCGCATGGAGCGATGGCCCAAGCAGCACCCAATCTACCTTAGCGTCGTCCGACATCGGCACATATTGGTCAATTTGGTATTTCATCGTGGCACGTAGCTCGGCATCGGAAACTTGCGGTACATCGACCACTGTTGTAAAGGTCTTGTTGGAAGGTAGGCCAATCGCAACATTCTTCGTCTTGATACCACTCTGGCCCACGGCAGTCATAATAACTTCGCCCAGGCGACGGCGCGACTCTGGTGCATCGCTGCTAGTAATACGGCGGTCAACGGGCGCATACCCATGTGCTACGAGCTCCCACTCGTCGCCAGCTGGTGCTAGCTGCAAAACCCGCACGGCATTGGTACCGATATCGAGTGCAAAGAAATCGCCCGACCCTTTTTGAAACTTCATACTCATCTATTATACATAAGCGACATTGGTTTAGGCAAGGGGGTTAGTGGAGGAAAATATGCTAAACTTGCACTGCAAAACTTCCTATCCGCCCCACCCTTATCAGGCATATTAGCGGATCGATATCTCACATGTCGATCGCGCGTTGGTGCTCATATGTTATGTGCCAAATCTCACGCTCTCCACTATTTCTCGACATAATGCAGAGAAAGATAAAGAGTTCTTAACCATGACTACACCTGGGCTAAAACCGCGGTGCGGCTTCTGTTGTGGTGGCGGTGGTGATGGGCAGGTCGTTGTTTTTGTTGTAACGCGAGCCCCACATGAAGACGTCGGCACGTTGGTTGAGTACCTCAGCAGCTTCGGCGAGGTTATCCTTCTCAGCGCCAAAGGTGCGGCGCAGCTGGAGCTGGCGCGCCATGATGGTACCGTTGATGGTGAGTTTTTCTTTGCAGGTCTCGGCGGTGAGGCCATTGAAATATGCACCAACGTGACGGATCTCGTCGCAGGTAGAGATGACTCCCCCACTGCCACCGGTTGGCTGAGCAATCAGCCAGGCATTCACTTCTTTAACATTATGTCGAACAACGATGTTCTTAGCCTTAATGACGAGCTGCGAAAGCTTGGTGGCATCATCTACTGTAGTGGCACCATACTTGAGGTCACCATCAATCGTCACTGTGCCGCTTGCTTCCACCACCAGCGTACTACTACCGGGCAGCGTACCGTGGATGGTGGCATCGCCATTAACGGTACGCACATTGTGGCCAGCAAAGCTTCCGACATCAATCGATGTACCAGCCGCTGTACCCCGGCCAAAGCTTGGCACCTTCACATTGGTTGGTGGTGCCCAGCGGCCAGCTGGCGTGGTGGTGTTGGCAAAGGCAAGGCTATCCTTAGCGCGGTCATAATCACCACCATACCCCCGCCGGCCAGATAATACACCACCAGTGGCTGATAGAATCTTGCCGCCATTTTGCGGTGCCATCATGCCATACTCAGCCCAGCTACCATACATATTGCCATCTTTGGTCGTCTTGAGGGTGACGATCTGTGCGTCGCCATTGCCACTGGCTGTGCCAATGCCATTACCCACCCGCAAGTCGCCACCCCAGATCTGCACCCACGGTAGTTTCGTTACCGTTACGCAGGCGGGCGAGGAAATACGACGTTCATTGCCGTCGGTGTGTTTATAATTATAATCTTTGATAGCAACAATGCGACAAATCATATCCCCTACCTTGGCATCGGCAGCGTTGATATCTTTGGTGTCATTCAGGCGCGTGTGGCTGTCGAGATATTTTTTGTTCTCACGAAAGGTGGGCTCGTTGGTGCAGTCGATCGGCTGCTTGCCGCGCAGCCAGGTGCACGCTGTATCACTGCCACTGTAGCTACCCAGGGCATAGGGATAGCCCACTGCCGCCCCACGATCGAAGATGCTGCTCAAGCTGCCAAGGAACTGCTGGCGGTGCTGCCCTCGTACGATAAACTGGTAGGCCGCGGCTTCGCTCTCGCTCCGGTCTTTGTCGAGGCTTGCACCAGTGTTGTGGATGGATTCGTCAATCCGACTGGGCGCAATATTCCCACCCTCCAGCGTCGCAAGCTTCTTGCCATCAATTGTGGCCGATGGATAGAGCTCAAAGTCTGAGTGCACACTAGCACACGCTGGATCGCTGCGTCGCCACGCTGGGTCACCAGCAATGCCAGGTGACCACGATATCCGTTGACAGAGTGTGCGGCCAACGTCGCTCGTTTGGATGCGATAACTCGTGAAGCGGTCAGTCATGCCGCCACTCGGATACACCGTATAAAAGAGCTGTCCAGACTGGCCCGTCACATTGCGCGCGAGGCTATGCCCACCACTGTAATTATTAGCAAAGCCAGTACCATCCATCCCCACGGACACGGTTGCATTGTTGGGACCATTGTTGCGGAGATCATGCGCCCAGTAGATTTGCTCACCCGGAAAGGCTCGGACGGATTTTTGCATATTTTGCGTGCCAGGCCACTGCTTGCCCACATAGCTTTGGCCGTTGATCGTCCAAGGTGGGATGCGCCGCGTGATCGTCACCTTCACATCGCTCGTACCACAGGCAATATTCTCGCTGGCGGCAAGGGTACGCCCGCCATCAGTTGAGATACAGCTATACAGACCAATCCCCACCGTACGCGACTGCCCCACCGGGATATCAAACTGGCCAATGTCGAGTTGCGCTCGCACTTCACCCCCCTGGCTGGTGTATTGGTTTTGGCCACTGACGCGCCCACGGTACATCACGCTCGACTGGACGTTCTTGATACGGCTATTGCGGTTGTAGTTCCAATTCATGTTGCGGTCGAGGTGCATCGAGCTAATATCGAATGGCCCCGAGCGGTTACCCGAGTAACCCGAGCCACGGATGACAATATCGACGAGGCCTGTCTGATTGTGGTCGATCGAGATACCCGACTTATAATAATTCCGCTCGCCAGGCTGCGAAAACCACACTACTGCACAGGGACTGCCACTGCGGCAGAGCTCAGGTAGCTGGGCCTCGATATCATTATTGGGCCGAGCTGCCACTAGCCCACCCAGCGCCGCACTCACCCCCACAGCGCACAGCAGCCCCAGCAGGCCAGCACGCACCAGTGATTGGCGACAAAAATGTACAAATGTCATGCTTATGATTATAGCAAAGTTACGGCGATTGTGCACTGTGTTCATGACGACGAACGCCAGATGGTTGTAAATTAAGTAAGTAGAGCGTGTCCGAATTGCAACATCTATAATTATCTCACGCTCTACCTTCCCACGCTCCCTCCGATGGAACACTATAAGGGTCGATACTTCCCAAGTATCGACCTCTTGCGTTGGGCTGAGAATCTGTCAGTACAATGACAGATTCTCACGCTCCATCCGATGAAGCGATGGGGAGGTGGAGCTAACGCTGAGATAAGTTTTAAAATTCAGGCTTTAGAGTCAACCATAGTCTATCACCGCACAAGAAAATATTTGGAGGCCAGCAACCCTATTATAATTATATAAAGCGCAATGCATCCACATTCATCGCATTTTCCTCTTCTCTCCTGCCGATTTCTCCCTTGCGCTGCTATACTATATATATGAGTCTATCTATTGGTATCGTTGGCCTGCCCAATGTTGGCAAGTCGACCCTTTTCAACGCCCTCACCAACAATGATATTTTGGCAGCTAACTACCCCTTTGCTACCATCGAGCCCAACACTGGCATTGTGCCTGTGCCCGATGAGCGTTTAGCAGTGCTGGCCAATATGTACCACGCCGAGAAGGTCGTGCCGGCCACGGTGACCTTTGTCGATATCGCCGGGCTGGTGGCTGGGGCTGCCAGTGGCGAGGGCTTGGGCAATAAGTTTCTCGCCCATATTCGCCAGTGCGATGCGATCGTCCACATCGTCCGTGCCTTTGCAAATGACGATATCGTCCATGTCGATACCACCGTCGACCCGCAGCGCGATATCGACATCATCAACACCGAGCTCATGCTGGCAGACATCCAGACTATCGAGACTCGCCTCACCCGCCTCAACAAAGAAGCTAAGGCCGATCCAAAGGCGCGCAGTACACTCGAGTATCTGCAGCAGTTGCGTGACGACCTTGCCGCTGGCACCCCTGTTCATCTGAACAAAAATATTATTCACGAAGCAATCGCCGACCTCCACCTCCTCACCGCCAAGCCAGTCATCTACGTCTTTAATGTCGACGAAGCAACCCTGGCCAATGCCGAGACCAAAGCTCGCTTAGCGGCGCTAGCTCGTGGCAGCACGGCACTCTTCATCTGCGCCACACTAGAGGATGAGCTCAAGGGACTCGACGCAAAGGATGCGCTAGAACTACTGGCGAGCTATGATGTGCCCGAGGCTGGCCTGACACAATTGATCCGGGCAGCGTACGATACACTCGGCCTGCAGAGCTACCTCACCGCTGGACCAAAGGAAGTGCACGCGTGGACGATCCACCAAGGCTGGACGGCACCACAAGCGGCCGGGGTCATCCACACCGACTTCGAGCGAGGCTTCATTGCGGCGCAGGTGGTGGATTATGACGACCTCGTGGCAGCAGGATCCGAGGCCAAAGCGCGCGAAGCAGGCAAAATCCGCACTGAGGGCAAAGCCTATGTCATGCAGCCAGGCGATGTGGTAGAATTTCGATTTAATGTAAGCAAGTGATCCTAGCTAAGAAACATGAGCAAACTCGCCATGAGTCTATGGCGAGTTTTTGCATGGACTATTACTATAATCTTCTCGGAAGGTATAGCAAAGAGTACACTGGTAGTATATGTATCATTATATGCGGCGCATTGCCATACCGGTCATACTCGAGGTTATTTTCATCATCTCGTGTTTTGTCCTGCCACGGCACCTATATGTTTATAGCAATACAGCATTTTTCGTGGCGCTGCTTGGCTATATCATCGCGACAAAAAGTGTGAGTATGCACCAGTGGTGTCGTGCACTCGCTGGTGGGTGGCATTTTTGGCGGCAGGTAGTAATCACGTTGGTTTGCGCAGCAGGAGTGTTTGGTGCGACGAGTGTGCTCGAGCAAGCCTTCCCTCACCTCGCCACAGGTGCCATTACAATGCCAGTCAAGACGGCAGGCGAGTTGCTACTCTTTGCGCTCTCAACCATCGTTCTCCCCGCCATTGTAGAGGAGACAATTTTTCGCAAGCAGATGATCTGCCTAGCCAATCGCACAGCGATCATCTGCACCACCCTACTGAGTGCTATGTTATTTGCCGCAGAGCACTTTGTCGCACCGTGGGGTGTGCTGCTGGGTATGGTGTGGGCACTGCCATTTAGCTTGGCATATAGTATGACGCGCAACGTGTACGTACCAATGACAGCACATGCCATTGCAAGCATACTCATCAATGGGCCAACGGTGGTGATGGCGCTATTTGTTGTGCTATGATGAGCGCGTTGCGTATTTTGCGGTATGTATACATCACGAGCCGCAGTGTTTGCTTCATCATGCGTCTTTTTCTTATACCAAAGAATTTCCACAATAACTATATAGTTGACTCTCCAAGACACTCACATCAGCCTATTCTTTGCTGTTTCCAAATCTGTCTATATATAATGTATGGTGATACGAAAGGCTACCGCCCTACCCTGCTTTTTTGCAATCGGTAAAACCGCTCTTGATTACCATGCGCGCCCTTCACGCTGCTATCGGCCTTGTCGATAATCACACAGTAGGTGCGCACCCACTGCTCGAAGTCGCGCAGGATGGCACGGCGCACGCTGTCATTTTTGACGATGCCACCGCGTGTAAGCTGCGCGCGCTGCGCCTCAAACTGCGGCTTGACCATCGCGATGATACTGGTGCGCGAACTGCTGATACGCACTAGGTGCGGTAGAATTTTGCGCAGACTAATGAACGATACATCAATGACAATAATGTCTGGTGTAGTGGCTGGCACAAAATCGCGAATGTCGGTTTTTTCATGCAGCTCAATGCGCGGGTCGCCACGTAGGCTAGGGTGGAGCTGCTCCGTCCCCACGTCCACCGCATACACCATGCGCGCACCATGCTGCAATGCATAGTCAGTAAAGCCGCCAGTGCTGCTACCAACATCAAGCACGATAGTATTATCAAATGAAATATTGAGCCGCTGCGCGACGCTGGCTAATTTAAGCCCCGCCCGCGACACATAGCGCTCGTGCGCCACCAGTTTTATCTGCGTCGACTCATCTACAAACATCCCCGGCTTGTGCGCCACCGCACCATCCACCAATACCTTGCCAAGGCGAATCCAATTCTCAGCCGCTGAGCGTGTTGCTGCTTGGCCACGCGCCACCATTGCTTTGTCTAGTCGTTGTTTTTGCATGTTCTTATTATACTGCACGAGTGGGTAGATATTTAGTTGGTGTAAAGCTAATAGGCCTGCTGCATCTTTACACAATGCATGAGACTATAGAGCGTAATAATGATGAGGTTGGATGATACTACTGCGCGCGGATATGCTTCTTACTTCCGTCGTTTTTCAAATTTTGAGGATGAAGAAATCCGCTTTGTTCTTTGCGCGCTATTGCAGCTTTTATATTAATAACCCACTCAAACTATCGCGCACTGCAGCATACTATTCTTCATTCGCACACGTTGCTGGAAGCTAGCAGGATATTCAAAACACAAGACAGCTCAGCCAAGCATATAGTATATATAACAAAAATTGAGTGGGCATCGTGATAGCGAAATATCTTGCACGTATGGCTGTGCCGCATCACCAACAAGCTGCATATTCACCCTCCCGCAAAAGCACTACACATAGCAAAACACGATGCCACTGCGGCAGATGCTTCGCATAGCGAGTCAGCCTGTCTGAATAAAAAATTGATTTTGACAGCATCACATTTTTGCAAGCCAAGCGTGAGTATTTGTGTATGCCACATGGTATATTTCGCATCCTCGCTGCACATAGATGTGCAAGAATGTATCGCACCATATTTTACTTTTATGCGTGTTTTGCAAAATTTGTATGGGCCATCTGTAAGCAGTTCTAGCCGCGATAATAAACAATTCATTTTTGCACAAATCTACAAACAATGATTATTTTTATCATCAACCGCTCATTCGCGCAGCCTATACTTCGCAGCAGCATATCGCCTCGCTATAATTTGCTCAGTATGCAAAAAACCAAAAATGAAACACCCTCCAGCCAGCCACAACAAACTTGCACGAAAAAGCAAAAAATCAAAAATACTCAAACCCAAAAAATAGACGCGCCGCACAATGATCACATTTTTTATCACGCAGCAACAGCTCCACGCATCATGTTGCTAGCAGTATTTTTTTACGTGAGTGTGCTCAAGCCAAACGCGTAGCTTCGCAGCAACACAACAAAAAATTGTGTTCATTATTTTTAAAATACTTATGTTTACTTTGGTACGTTTTGTATTATGCCCTATTGCCATAAGCGTTATTATATTGCTAAAGATAAATGCGCGTTTGTAACGAAAATTTGTTCATTTATGCTTATGGTTACTGTGTTTATCCTGGGTGTAAGCATACGTGTGCGTGCTCCATGCCGCACGAAACAATCGTTGAGTTTGGCACATCGTTGTTGTGCTCACTATATCCTTCTAGCTGCCCTGATGTTGTTTGTACATCACTATGCCTATTCCTTCCTGTTGTGCTCGTATCATCGTTTTGCTCAATTGCTGTACTTCCTACGACGCTCATATTCCGAACGTTCGCCAGGTATTCTCTGTTTCTGTTCTGTCTTTTTTACAATGCCTTGTATATTTCGGCATCATCCTCGTTGCAGAGAGCTGTGTTGCATTCTTTACAATAATATCTCGATCCTATCGAGCTTGACGACGCGCCTCATGTATTGGTTATTACAACATTATGTATGCCCTTTTTCTTGCGCGTACCATTCAGCAAAAACACAGCGCGCTCATAAGCTTGTGCTCAAAATTGGCAAAAATCGTCTCTACTCTACGTTGTTTTTATCACATCTCTAGGATGCTCCAGCCTGGGCATCACGCGGCACAAAAAATACACCGCTTTTCGCGGTGTATATATGTTATCCCTACTTTCTCTCACTTTTGCATGTCAACGCGATGAGAGCGGCTCTCATGAGCTCTCAGGGCACTATTTCTTGCGCTCGCGATACTCTCCGCTTGCAGTATCGACAGAAATAACGTCGCCCGTCTTAATAAAGGCTGGCACCTTGACGACAAGGCCCGTCTCCAGCGTCGCATCTTTGAGCACACTGCTGGTTGTATCACCTTTTACAACATCTTCGGTGTAGGTGACTTGAAGGTAGAGGTTTTTTGGCAGCTCGACATTGATCACTCTGCCATCAAAGAACTGCAGGCTCAGTGTGTCCCCCTCCTTCAGATAGTCCTTAGCGCTGTCGACGAGGTTCGCAGCAAGCTCAAACTGCTCAAAGCTAGTTGGATCCATAAAATAGAACGTATCACCATCATTATAGAGGTACTGCACACTCTGTGTTGACACCTCGGCGGGCTCAATCTTGTCTTGCCCCTTGAAGGTCTTAGGCAGCACACTCCCATCGATCAAGTTCTTCAGCCGCACATTCACAATTGAGCCACCCCGGCCCATTACCTTCTGATTATAGTCCACAACCCGATACGGCTTGCCATCGAGCTGCACAATCACGCCTTTTTTGAGGTCAGTTGGTTGGTACATCACCTATCTCCTGTTTAGTAGTTGCTGCTTCGTTCGAAACATCCGCCAGCGCAGTCACAGAGGTACTGCGCTGAAAAAGCTCCTAACCTTGCGCCACAAATGGCAGCAACGCCAAGTGGCGAGCACGCTTCACCGCTACGGCGAGTTGTCGTTGTTGTTTATCCGACAACCCTGTGCGGCTGCGTGGCTCGATCTGCCCATAAATATTAATGAACTTTTGCAATGTCTTTGCATCTTTGTAGTCAAAATAGACCGGTGTGTCCTTGCGCATGCGCTTGGCCATTATTTGTTCTCCTTTAGTATGTTGTTAAAATGGTATTTCTGATAGGTCAATTGGCTTGTCGTCAATGTCTTCGATGACGACATCCTGGCTGCTACCACTGTTAGTTGGCGCTGCGGCCGGTGTTGTATTTCCGTCAGCACGTCCACCACCAACGAAGGTGAAGTCCTCTACTGTTACTTCTACAACAGAACGCTTGTTGCCGTCCTTATCGTCGTAGCTGCGCTGGTCGAGGCGACCACTAACGAGTAGCGGACTACCCTTCTTTACATATTGTGCAATGGTTTCGCCAGTCCGCCCCCAGGCTACACAGTTAATGAAGCTGGTTTGGTCTTGGTTTTGGCCATTTTGGTTGCGCCATGTACGAGTGACCGCTAGTGTAAAATTCGCAACGTTCTGCCCACTTGCTGTGGTGCGCACCTCTATATCGCGCGTCAAATTGCCCATCAAAATAACTTTGCTAAATCCTCGAGCCATACATCCTCCTCGATTCTTTACTGTGGTTATTAGCTGTTGTGGTAATTTTTACTCTTCTGTCTGGCGGCTGGCTTCGCGTGCTTTAGCCTCGGCCATCAGCTTGCGGCCCTTCTCGTCCACCTTGACGAGCAGGTAGCGGATCACATCATCAGAAATATTCAGCGCATTACTGATCTTTAGCGGTGCATCGGCAGGCAGCGCCACCTCAAAGTAGACATACACCGCAAAGTCTTCCTTCTTAATACTATACTGCAGCTTTTTCTTGCCCCAGTTGTCTTCGCTGGTAATAGAGCCACCAGCGCCGAGCACCAGCTCACGCACCTTAGCAAGCGGTGCTTCAAGGTTTGATTCTAGATCTGGCCGAATCAAAACCGTTAGTTCATATTGTTTCATATGTAAACCTCCTTTGGGATCCATATGGATGTTTATCCGGACGATAAACTTAGGTTAATAACGCATTATATTATACGCGAGACAGCATGCAAAGTCTAGCGAGGTACAGGGGTGTGGAGGTGTTGTGCTTTTTAGTTTTTCTATTTTTTGAATGGTCACATACTCTGTGTAATTATAAGTTGTTAGTTACCTCATTCGCCGCATGATTGCACCCCGTCTTGCAAGCACTTATCCATCCTGCCATAAGCCAAGAAGTGGCATGACGCGATCATATGCTCTATCCGCATTTCACAAAAAAGATAATTACATTATGGCGCTACAATTCGCTTGCTTCGCCCCATCACTATCCTTAATATATTATGCCCATATATTATATATAAGCCCAGCAAAGCACCCTTTAAACGCTATCGCATCTATAAAATAATACTTGTTATATGTCAAAATATGAAAAATGAACCACCCGTACTTGTCGTGTATATATTACTTTGTCTTTCGCTCTTTTAGCTCTTTCAATGCTGCGATGTATCTATAAAAATTATCGAGCCAGTTTTCGCTTGTGCTTATTTCGCTATTGCTTCTGCCTAAAGCGAAGTATTGTTTTGCTGTCTCCTTGCGCATTTTTGTCAGAGCCACCTATAGCACTCCATGGGGCCATTATGTCTATCTCATTTTTGCACACTACTTACATAGAGCCAGCTGCCCCGCCTCCATACATCGTACATGCAGGTCGATATTTTGCCATTTGTTTCCATACCATAAAGTACTATATAATGCAAAACGTGAAAATTTTGAAACCTTCATTCGTACCATCAACGATGCATCATTATTTTTTATCCAAGCCATACATCGCACCCTATTAGATCGTGTATATGTAATAACCATAACCACTATATACTGCTTGTGTTTGTCGCACATTCGCCTACATTTAACACACAATTAGCCACCTACGCTCAAAAATATGAAAATAGCACCATGCTAACCCACTCGCTGGATCATATACATCACACTCCATTCATTTTTTGACTTCGCACTCACACTCTGAGGTTGTTTTATACACCTAATGCTTTGCTATACTAATTATGCCTATCTCACCATCAACTATCCTTTGCTTGCATTATGCAACCGATCATGAAAATTTGCTATGCTATCGTATTGGCATGACGCAGACGCAAATCCAGCTATCACCACATCCTCACAAATCACCCTCTTAGCCACAAAGTTACTCGCGCCTACCATACATTTTGGCTCACCAATGCCTACTATTTTTGACCCTCGTCGCACCCATCTGCTTGGTTATGCAAATTTTACTACCAAGCCTATCGTTGAATAATTTTCTACTGTTTTCATACATCCTCTCCGCACCAATTGTACATCGTCATACCTCGCGGTACACAAAAATCTCACCCCTCACACCATCATCGCATCGCACTATTTCAAAAATCATCATTTTTTATTAGCGGTCAATCAGCTGCTGCCACACATGCTTCGCATATCATACACATCTCACCAAAATTATCACATTCTTTCGGCACGCACAAACCATCATTGCTTCTTGGCATTATATTTTTGCACTACTTTGCCAGGCTGAGTTTCATTATTCTCCAAATTTTTATTATGAACATCATTATGTTTCGTTCATAAACTTTAGCGAGGCGGCCCATTACTTAATTCGCTTCTTGCATCACATTCAACCTTCTTGTGTTCGCACGCGCCGCACAGATTTTAGCCAGAACATGGCAGCCATTTACTCAAGCGAACTCACTCCCTACTTTATCTCACAACCTCACATTCATTTTTGCATATTTCCCTAATCAAAAATGTGAAATTTTGCACTGCTACTACACGCACTTCATTTTTATTACACATGTTGTACGTCGCTCCTCTATCTTTCTATCTCGCTGCGTCAATTTTTGCATACTCATTCACAAATTTGCACATAGGTGTGCACACTGCCATCATCCTCATTTTATATTTACTACCAAACAACCCATTCTTATATCATTCATCACTCACATAGTAGCAAAAAATATTTTGCACGCACATTATGTTGCAAAGTTACGAACGTTTTTGCTAGACGTCGCTAATTTTTTAGCAATAGCAAATAGTGCATCAGCGTTTTTTATTACAGCGTCGCAATGCTATATTATTTTTGTCATGTATGTGCTATCTGCTTGCCACTCCGGTTTTCGAAAATAATCGTTTTTTCACAGCAACGCACTTCTGTCATTTTTCTACGTGCAAAATTATAACTACATATATCGTGTACCAATCAAAATAGACAAAAAATAATATTTTGCTGCAGAATAATTATTAATAATGTATTTCCCACTCATATTTCTGCAAACCACTTTGCAAAAATATCTTTACTACTGCAAAAAGCTGCTCGTCGCTTTGCATTATACTTTGCCGTTTTCTCATCTTTGACTTTTTGTATTTCAATTCATACCGCACTCGTCGCTTATTCGTTTCGCGCCCGCTCAATTTCTCATCAATATAGCGGCAATAAACTGTATGAACGAATTATTATAATATTCATATTCTCTCACTGCCCCCTCGCTTGTGTTATGTGTAGCATCATATACAAAAAAGATATATTCGATGAAGCAATCGACTCACTTTGCATACAAAATATTCATTACGATACACTATATATAGTACATTATCATATCTATGCTTTTTAAATTTACCATTCACCGCTCTGAATATATTCATATTATATTCAGACATTTCCTTGCTCGTTTTCAGGCAATTTATAACATACAAGTGCGTCAATATAGCACACAAATATCTCCTCGCAGTACGAGAAATGCATTATTTTCGTCACAACGCACAACATTACACCAACCAATACACGCGATCCTTAAAAATTCAATGGCATAGCACGTGCCCTTGTTTATTCTTTGCAATCACCATAGATTTTTTGCACAGAAAAACCAGTGCTCATCACACTGGCTTTCTCTCGTCTATAACTAGCCTTTATGCAGCGAGTGAGAAGTCTCCTTGAACCAAACCAAGCTCATCACTATACTCAAGCCGTTGCGACTCTGTAGTCGGAACCAGCACAATACCACTTGCAGTGCTGAGCTCGCCATCAATCACATCACCTTGGTCTGTGATCATCTGCGGGCCTTCGCCTGGCTCACCCTGAATAATGCCATACACAACAGGGGCACTATCAATCATCTCTTGATCTGGGCGCTTTCCAACATAGAATCCAATCAATGAGCCGATTACCCCTTCTTCCGCTCCACCATCTTCGCCTAAAGAAATCGCCGCTTCTTGGTGGGATAGCGACGACTCAATTGCGGAATACAGCGATGATACATCGCCTTGAGTGTCCTTAGGGCTCTTAAAGTCGTCAACTATTAGCACGACATATGGGACATCATTGACCTCAATAATATCACCAATTGCCAAGCCAAGCTTATCGCGCAGCTCGGATAATTTATTATGAATGGTATCAATGTGCTGATCTGTCATCTCAGCCATCGACAGTGCAAATAGCGGCCCAAGCTCGCGCTGCAGCCAGCCTCGAACCTCTTGAGCAGATGGCAGCTCAAGAGCATTTGGCTTGCCATATCGATCATTAAACTTTTTGTCTGTCAGCATATTTCCATCATTTGCTGTGTCGTATTTTGAATATTTTGTCTCGCCCACTGGCGGTTTGTCACTTCTTGCGAATGGTTCTTCGCTTGTGTTATTGTTGGTATACTCTCTCATAGTTGTTTATACTCCGCACTATGATTTTGGTTAACGGCATTGGCTCCTTTCTGCCGATTCCTCCCTGCTGCGTGCTTTGTGGCGCGTGGCAGCGTGGTAGTAAGTAATCGTATCATTTGCATTATAGCATAAAACCAGCGCCTGCAAAGCTATTTTTGGCCTTATTTTCGTATTATTTTCCCCATATGTACCCCTGTCGTACCAGTGTTAGCTATCTGGACGATAATTATATATTTTTCGCAAGCATTTTGGCTCTAATTACGCACTTCTCCGCCTTCACCAGCAAGATTTTATTGCTCTGCCTGCCTCTATCGCTACACGTGGGCCGAGGTAAAATATAAACCACAAATAGATATAGATAAGCCCAGCTCTTGCATACGGAGGCTAAACAACTAGTGCTGAATAAAATAGCACACAGAGGCACACGCGAGGCCTCCTGAGGTTTTTAGGTATAGATTCTCCCCACTCACGCACTTCCTAAATACTGAGAGCTACCAAAGCCAGATGATTGATACACCGTTATTATTCGCTCCTCCAACTGCTCGCTATGTGGCCATGGCAAAACAAAATCGCCCAAGGCATCTACCTCGGACGATCTTGTATGTTGCGCTGCAGAACTTAGCCGCGAGCAAAGTGGGCAAAGGCACGGTTGGCCTCGGCCATTTTGTGGGTGTCTTCCTTTTTCTTGAAGGCGACACCAGTTTGGTTGCACGCATCAACGATCTCTGTTGCCAGACGCTTGCTATATGGCATACCACTCTTCGATCGGGCAGCCTGCACTAGCCACATAAAAGCAAAGTGCTGCTGACGATGACCCTGGATAGGGAATGGAATCTGGTAGTTAGCACCACCAACGCGGCGGCTCTTCACCTCAAAGCTAGGACTGATGTTCTTGATGCAAGTCTCAAACACTTCTAGTGGGTCCTCACTCTTGAGGCTTCGTGCAGCTTGTTCGAGCGCACTATAGACGGCCCGCTCAGCAACCTGCTTTTTGCCGTCTAGCATCGATTTGTTAATCAAGCGCTGCACCAGCACCGACTGGTACTTGCGGTCTGGCTTGATGGTGCGCTGGAGTTTTTTCGTGACTTTACGAGGCATGGTTAGTTACCCTCCTTCTTGGCGCCGTACTTGCTGCGGCCTTGCTTACGCTTCGATACCCCTTGTAGGTCGAGCGCGCCACGGACGATGTGGTAGCGCACACCCGGGAGATCCGGCACACGGCCACCACGGACGAGCACCACCGCGTGCTCCTGCAGGTTGTGGCCTTCGCCGCCAATGTATGCCCAGACTTCGTGGCCGTTAGTGAGGCGGACACGAGCCACCTTGCGCATAGC
Organism: uncultured Candidatus Saccharibacteria bacterium; assembly: GCA_938036785.1. GTDB lineage: Bacteria > Patescibacteriota > Saccharimonadia > Saccharimonadales > Saccharimonadaceae > Saccharimonas. The sequence goes on from CALHWE010000011.1 coordinate 17,441, forward strand.
GGAGTTTGGCTTCTTGGGGGTCTTGGTCGTTACCTTGACGCAGACGCCACGCTTGAGCGGTGCATTTTGGTCGTAGTAGCGCACCTTGAGTGCGTTGTGGATGCGCCCCAGCGCTGGCGACTTCGACTTCCGAGCCGCAGTCTTGCGTGGCTTGCGCACCAATTGGTTGATGGTTGGCATGCAATTCTCCTTATTGCTTATTGTTCGGCTTCTATCGCTCACCCCACTGGTTGGATCAGTAGTGCGACCATAGAAGTACCTGCTACTGGGCTCATAGCCCAGCGTTTATGTGTACGATTATGGAGCAGCACCTCCGCCTCGTGTCTATACCTTCTCCGCCAGGTAGCGCACTCACACCAGCGCCCCACCCCGAGAAGAGGAAACTCGTGGGTATTATAGCACAGATAATTATGTTGAATCAATTGCGCGCGCGTGATACAATACTAAATGTTAACGTACCATGATGTACAATTAACTCAAGAAGCGTCTCTTATGGGCGCTTTTTGCGTATCTTAGAGTCGTTTATATGATCGATTGTACCGTCTCTGCATATCTTTCTTGCAATAGCTACGATTTAGTGTATACGCAGTCACCATAATTCCCGCTACTGGCCTTGTTTTACTACGCATCCGTCGCAATATTACAACAAAATCTATATCTGCAAGCCATAAATACAATGTATCCCCTTTTGGGTGCTTGTCCCAAAAAGCCCTTACTTCTGGTTCTTTATAGTTCTCTAGTATTGCACGCACCCAAGGAAGCCGCGTCGCTCTATCATAGTCAATCTTTCGAAGCTTCTTACCGCATGTAATAATGTGAGTAAAACCCTTTGGGTAAAAACCTCCCCAGGATGGATCGGGGTGTGAATTTGTATAAACAGGTAATCCATCAACAATCGGTGGTGTTGTCTTAAGAAAATCATGCTCATACACAGCAAACAATTTTTTTATATCAGCCTCATATGAATTACTAGAGAGCTCTAACTCTAGCGGTAGCCATTCTGGTATCATCACTCGCGCGGTTCCCAAAAGAATAAATTGAACTTTTCAGTGCTAGGCGGTGTACCACTTGTCAGCTCTTGCTGAGTAATTTTTTTTAGAAATGCTACTAACTCCTTTTTTGCTTCTGATTTCTGTTGGTTACTTGGTTTATTTGCATACATTACTGCACCAGTCACAAGGTCGGCCAATTGTAAACCTATCACCTCATGTGAACACAATGGTTGTGCTGTAAAATCTTTATCTTGGAACTTCGCTGTATTTCTCAAGTATCTTGCTAACTCATGTGACCTATGCCCAGACCAGGTATCTTTATAGTCTAAAAATAACCGCAAACTGTGCGTAGATGTACTCTTTTCAGCAATATTACGCACCAAGTAGTATTGCATTTTATAATAAAAATCATCGCTTGTCTCGTTGTGAGCTTCATAATTAACCTTATTTTTATCAATCACTACTGCTCTGTAGCTGACTTGATCAGTTTGGTGCAACAACAATAACAAATCTTTATAGTATTCAATTTTTGATGGGCTCACCTTAGTCCACTTAATCTCACGGTGTGAAGATATCTTATGTTTCTTTTTAATACACTTAACTTCTCTAAGGAGCATTGGCAGCTGTTTAGTATTTAGCCAAACTGCACCAAGAAGCATCTTGCCAGAGCCATGCCCAATGTGACAAGATTCATCAATATAGACATATGTAGAATATTCTTGATTGTGTATATTTCTCATATACTTTCATTATAAATACACTTACAAGCATTGCCAATAGTAGCACAACTATGTAGTGTCGTTAGTGTAATGCCCGTAATACTCTGAAGAAATGAATTTAAGTCTATAAGCCCTCCCTGCTTCCACCATTACTACAGCAGTAATCAGCGAATGTGTTACACTCATTATTATGAAACAAACTATTGAAAAGGTAGGCTTGCTGAGCCTGTCGCTTATACTTACGTCGTCTGCTGCCATTGCTCCGGCCATTCCGGCAATGAAGGCATTTTATCACCAGTTTTCGAGTACACAGGTAGAGCTAATCTTGTCTATTCCGTCGCTGTTTGTCATCGTGACGCTGCTGGCTAATCATGCAATTCGCCGCGTGCTGTCGGAGCGACACATCATTATTATCAGCCTCATTCTCATTCCGTTGGCTGGTGTAGTGCCATTTTTTGTTCAGGAGTATTGGTTAGTGCTGGCTTCGCGCGCAGCCTTTGGTGTTGGGACGGGGCTCATCAACGCGGTTGCTATCACCATCCTCAGTGATTATTACAGTGGCCGAGAGCATGCGCAAGTACTGGGTTGGCGCGTCTCTGCCGAAATCATTGGCTGCGCGCTGCTCACCCTGCTGGCTGGGCAGTTGATCAAAATTAGCTGGATGCACGCCTTCTTGATTTATACAGCCGGGCTCGCCATCCTTGCTATCTTCCTCACCTGCGCCCCACGGCAACAACCACGTATGCCCACCAAGCCTACCAAGGCAGAGGATGCTTCGCCAACCGCTCATTCGCTGAGCCGCCAGCAGCTTGGCACCGTCATTGGGCTAACACTGTGCGGAGTATGGTTTGTCTGCATCGATACATCGCTGGCACTGCGCCTGCCTGAAATCACTATTGCAGCGGGTTTTGGCTCGGCCACAGACGCAAGCATCATCCTCAGCCTCAAGCAAATCATGGGGATCATCGCTGGTGCAGTATTTGTCTATGCCGTGAGTCGGTACAAGCAGCGGCTCTTGGCATTGTCTGCTCTGCTAATTGGTATCATTTTGTTTGGCTTGTCGCTATCGCCAACGATCTGGCTGCTTGGCCTTTCGTCCTTTGGGGTTGGCTTCGTCTATAGCATTATTCTCTCAACGATATTCCACCGATTGTCAGACGAAGTCTCCGCACAATCGCGCAGCACAGCCACAGCAATTGTCCTCGTTGGGTGCAATCTCGGTGGTGGCAGCGCACCATATGTTTTGCAGCTGTTTTCGTGGTTGGGCGCTCGAGGGCTGGCAGTCTTCGCTTGGTTTGGAGTGTTGTCTATGTTGATTGGCGCAAGTCTCTGGTTCTTTCACCGCTACACACGTAGCCGATAACTTTTGAATCTGAGAGCCTACTTTTCAATAGCAAACTCCTCTATAATATATTCTTTCACTCTGATCCAAATACTGAACATTCTCAAAATATATTCATAATCATCGCGATGTGGAGAAAAACGCAAGGCGCGACATTATGCCACATTTGGGATGAACAACTTCTGTCATCTCCGCCTCATGCTATACTAATTGCATGCATATTGCCATCCAAGGTCAGGCGGGGTCGTTTCATGAGCAGGCGGCGCAGCAGTGGTTTGGGCCGCAGGTCAATACCGTACCATGCACGACGTTTCGCGATGTTTTCCATGCGCACGCGACTGGTCAAGCCGAAGGTATCGTTGTGGCGGTGGAAAACACACTCTACGGAACAATCAACGAGCCGTACCACTACCTCGAGACATGCCCGCTACCCATCATTGGTGAGGTACGTCTTGCCATTGAGCAGATGCTCATTACACTACCTGGCGCTCGCCTAGCTGATATTACCGAGGTGTATTCGCACCCCGTCGCACTTGCGCAGTGCCAACGCTTTCTTGCTACCGAGCTGCCGCATGCGGTGCAGAATGAATTTTTCGATACAGCAGGGGCGGTTGCCTACATCAAAGCAATTGGCGACCCACACAAAGCCGCCATCGCTGGCCATGCGGCTGCTACCCTCCATCATCTGCCCATCCTGCGCCGTAGCATCCAAGATAGCCACGACAACATCACCCGCTTCATCGTCCTCGCACCAGGCCACGCACCAGCCCATGCCAACCGTGCCACGCTCGTCGTCACGACCAATCACCAGCCTGGTGCACTACTTGAGGTATTACACGTCTTCGCCGCAGCAGACATCGATATCAGTAGCCTGCAGTCTCAACCAATCGTCGGCCAGCCCTGGCAATACAAATTCTTTCTCGTCGTCGACAGCGCTGGTGCTCCACTCAAGCACGCCCTGCGTACCATTGAGCAAAGCGACCATACTGTGCGGCTACTGGGTGAGTATTGTGCGGGGTGATACATATAACCATGCTTATCTCCAGCGCACAAGAATATATTTAGATTGAGCCACTAGAGCAATTCATCATCATCTTGAAGGGTCGAAAGATATTCTTCAGCTGTTGACCGGTCAAGGCCTCCAGCGATAAGTCCTCTACCATAGTACTTGAGCCACCAAGTAGGAAAAGTATCAAGCAAGCAGCGTGTCATTTGGCGGTTATCGTTGTTGATGTGCGCCAATGTATTAAGGTTATCAAGAATGGTTTTTCTCTCCATATATTCAAGGTCAGACTGCACGACGTCGTGCATAATGCGCTGCCGTGTTGCATCATCACACGGTAGCTCACCTACTGTATTAGTCATATACTGGAGCCAATTGTCAAAGTCTCGTTGATCCAGGATTTGCTCTGGGATCTTCGGCTCACTGTGGCAACCAATCGGGTCATTGCGTATCACTTTCAAGAGGCCATTCGTATACTCAGCATCAGCCCCTGCTGCAATGAGCCGATCTGCTATAGCGTTGCCATCATCAACCACTCGATAAGGATATGGATACTGACAAACAAATCGACGATCCAGTATCGTTATAACCTCTACACCTTGCTGATACAAATGCCTGGCACGCATGGCAGTCTTATTATTGTTAAGGTATTTATCATAATCCATTATGTTGATAAGATCGTGGCGGCTTTCATCACTCAGTCGGTCAATTCTATCAACGAAATAATTTTTACTCATATTCCATACACAATCTCCTTCGTCGGCATAGGCTATTGTCCAGTACAACTCATCATAGCCAATCATCTCTGCAATTCGGTCAAAGTCTCCCACATAATCGCGCCCCTCTAGCAGCTGACTAGCTCGCGGATCAACATCCAAACCAAAGCCTTCAATTCTCTCATTCAACCACAAGAATTCTAGGTCTTCTGTCGTCAGCTCTTCACCTGCGTGCACCCGTCGCTCCATGTCTGTGAGGCGTCTCGTATTTTCCCCACCATCATTGGTGTAGTTGGGGCTATGTTGGCTAGCAATTCGCTCGTACTTCGTCCACGAGCTGGTCGTTGCTTGGTATGCCTCTTGTTTCGTCTCATTATAAGCGCTATCAGCAAGAGCCGCAGCATAGAGCGCAGCAAAGTCCCCCCTGCCTAGCAGTGGTGCCAGCTGGTCGTCCACTTCACGCTCACCACGAATCACTCCATGGTCGATAGCATCATACACCTGCGCCAGCGCCTCAGCATTGAGCTCCGGCCAAGGTGCAGTAGTCGAGCCAGTACGCTCCTTGAATTCTCCCTTGGCTTTGTCGTACTCGCCCATCGTCTTGAGCGATTCCCAGACATATACTTTAAACCAGTCTGGATATACATGCTCATTCTCATCGCTGCGTAGATATGTTGACCACTGCGTGAGGCTCTCAGCTTGGTCAACTTGGACGGTATCCACCAGACGCTGCTTTTCTTCTAGGCTTAGCACTACCTCACCTTGGCCACGCTTGCGGGCAATCCGCTCTTGCAGCGCAAAATACGCTTCTGGCACCGCCTCTTCTTTAATAAGTAAATCAGCAATCTCCTCTTGCGCGAACCGAGCGTCTGGGTGTGTAATGCTGCAGTAGCCACTCTCCAGCACCGCCGCTATCTTGGCTTCGTGATTACCCAGCCTGCGATGGGTTGGCTGGTGAACGTGGTGGTTATGCTCATTGTGCGTGTCATCACTACGATGAGCTGGCTGCTCATGTGTGATTATTCTCGCGATGCGCAGTGCTCCGTCGCCAAGGTTGTGATGGAACATACCAAGGAGTTTCTCTCCAGTTGGTGATGATGCAATAAATTGTTCTGGTGATTTTGGCTTTGGCATAGATGATTCCCCGTGTATTACTGCAATAATTATGATTATACCATCGCCTATGATGCAAGTAAAATTCAGCCGAGACTCTCCGTTCTCACCTTTTAAGACTCACCGTAAATCTGCATGCACACCGCCCGCTGCCCTATCCCAACTCGTCCATGCTGCCGATCAGCACATCGCGTGGGCGTGAGCCATCGGCTGGGCCAATGATGCCTTGCTCTTCCATCTCTTCCATGATGCGGGCCGCCCGGGCATAGCCCACGCGGAGCTTGCGCTGGAGGAGCGAGGTTGAGGCTTTGCGAGTCTCTACCACCACCCGCACGGCATCGCGGAACATATCGTCATTGCCTTCGCCACTGCCGTCCATATCCATCACTACGCCACCTTTGCCATTGAGCTGGACAGGCTGGCTCACGATCTCGTCATTATACTGCGGTGCCGACTGCATGCGTAGGTGGTCGGTCACCTTGGCGACTTCTTCGTCCATCACCCAGGCACCTTGGATACGCTTGGGCTTGGGCATGCTGGCGGTTTTCATCAGCATATCACCCTGACCAAGGAGCTTCTCGGCACCAATTTGGTCGAGAATAGTGCGGCTATCTACCTGGCTCGCCACCGTAAAGGCGATGCGGGCTGGCACATTGGCCTTAATAAGGCCGGTAATCACATCCACGCTTGGCCGCTGCGTCGCCAGCACTAGGTGAATACCAACTGCTCGAGCCTTCTGAGCCAAGCGAACGATCAGCGCCTCCACATCGCGCGCTGCTACCATCATCAGGTCGGCTAGCTCATCTACCACAATGACGACATACGGCATACGGCCTTCGTCTACCTTTTGCATGTGGCCTTGCTCATCGGCCACGGCGATCTGCTTACCGCGGGTTTTGATCTTTTCGTTATACGTCTTGATGTCGCGCACCTTCTCCTCAGCCAGCAGACTGTAGCGCCGCTCCATTTCATTGACTGCCCACTTGAGGGCACTGATGGTCTTCTCTGGCTCAACAATAACAGGGGTCAGGAGGTGTGGAATATCGGCATACGGTGCCATCTCTACCTGCTTGGGGTCGACGAGGATGAGCTTCATTTCGCTGGGACTGTTGCGGTAGAGTAAGCTGGTGAGAAGCGTGTTGATCATTACCGACTTACCCGAGCCCGTTTGCCCTGCCACCAAGAGGTGCGGCATTTTATTGAGCTCACCGACGAAGGGTCTGCCCGAGATGTCCTTACCAATAGCAAACGCCAGCGGCTCCTTGGCGTGCTGCCACTCGGGGCTATCTAACACCCCACGCAGGCGCACATCGGCCGCCTTGCGGTTTGGCACCTCGATACCCACGGCCTTCTTACCTGGGATAGGTGCCTCAATGCGGAGGCTGGATGCCGCGAGATTGAGCGCGATATTCGTCTCCAGCGCAGTGATGCGGTTGAGCTTAACGCCAACAGGCGGCTTGAGCGTGTATTGCGTTACCTTCGGGCCAATGTTTGCCCCCTCCATCTCGACATTAATGTTAAATTCGTGCAGCGTGTCTTGAATGATGTGGGCATTTTGCTCAATGTCGCCGGCATCAGCTGGGCTCTGACGCTTCTCCAGCAGCTCCAGGCTGGGCGGCTGCCAGTTGGGATCATTAACAGCAAGCATAGCAGACCGATCTTCGGCTGCTTTATCTACAGAGGTAGACGGCGTGCTGTCGCGCAAGGTCGCTCGGGGCTTTTTGTCTGGCTTTGGCTCGGCCGGGCCATCGCCTGAGAGGGTTGGGACGCCCGCGTTGAGCTTAAAGTCACTCATAGCAGCAGGCTTATCTTGGGCCTTCTCGTCCTTATTGCGCTTAGCCTTTTTGCTGGTGTCTGGTGTTTGGCTATCAGCGGCGCGGCGGGCCACCGCCACATTGGCAGCATCGTCTGCCTCAGCCTCGCTGCGCACCATGTTTTGCAGGCCACGCCACAACGCCATGGGAGAGACACGCAAGACGAAGAGTAGTGTCAAGCCAATCAATAATACATACACAAAAACCCCCACTGGCCGGTCGACCAGCGCCAGCATGGCACGGTTGAGTAGGTCACCCATTACACCGCCTGTCGCAGCTGAACCGCGCCGCAGCAAGCCAAATAGCCCCGCAAACCACAGCACCATCAGCCCTGCCGCAAGCTTTAGCGCCACTGGTAAGCGGTTGTTCTCTGCCCGAAAGATCGCCACCGCTACATACACCGCCACTACCGGGACGACATACACCGCATAGCCAATAATATACAGCATTGTCGCATCAAGCCACTTGAGAATTGGCCCGCCCGAGCCAAACCACGACACCACCAGTAGCACCGAAAACGCCAGCAACAGCACCGCCGACACCTGCGCCCAAAACCCCGCCGGCAACGTATGCTGCGGCGCGGCTTGCTTGGCTTTGCTCTTGCTCGGGCTGCGCCGACGAGCAGCGCTTGAGCGAGTAGACGAACGAGTGCGAGTGGTTTTTCTTTTTGTAGCCATATCCTTTTTATTGTACTCTGTTTATGCTTGGTTTGATAGCGTATATTGTAGCATAATTTACTACATTAGGCAATCGGTGTGGGATATGCCATACTGGGTAGTATGACAACGCAGCCATCTTACCCAATCATTACTCCATTTGAGGCTGTGCCCACAGCCATCGATGGGCTCTATATCATTACCATGAAACAAGTGACTGATGAGCGTGGCACAGTGCGCGAACTATTCCGCCAATCGGCCATGGATAGCACACCACTGCCACAGTTTGGCCCCTGGAAGCAGATCAATGCCACGCAAACAAACCGTGGCTCCATCCGTGGCCTCCATGCCGAAGCAATGAACAAACTTGTCGCAGTAGTGGCAGGCAAAGCCTTTGGTGTCTATGTGGACGCACGGATCGATTCACCCACCGTTGGCGCAGTTGTGACTGTCCCACTAACAAAAGGTGTGCAGGTGTTTGTTCCACAAGGAGTTTGCAACGGTTTTCAATCGACAAGCGAGCAACCCTCCCAGTACCTCTACTGCTTCGATGAAGAGTGGCAGCCTGGCATGCCCGGTATGTCACTCACACCACTCGACCCAGAGCTTGGCATCGACTGGCCCATCCCGATCGACACGTCCACCTACGACCAAGTCTCCAAAAAAGACGGCAATGCGCCTACTTTGCGTTCTGTTATTGGTGATGATGCCATGGCGCAGCGCACTCACTAGTATTCGAAGCCTATTCACTATCACGCGGATCATTGCTATATGATACCCCTCTCGCCATTTTGTCCATTCTATGTCACAATAGAAGCAAGGAGGTCGTATGCAGCAGATGGTATGGAATATAGTAACGATGATTGCGCCCTTCGCGGTGATTGCCTTTGTGCTGGTAGTGCTCGCCGAATATTTGCGCGCGCAGCAGCGCATCAAACGTCTGGAGGAGATGGTGCACGAGCTGCAGCAGCGAATTAAGTCTGATACGTAGCCACAATTTACAAGCAAAAAAGCCAGCTATATAGCGCTGGCTTTTTTGCTTTTGTGACGCTAAGTCATTGCCTAGTAGCTTCGGCGCTCCGAGCGGTCCTTTGGCATAACCACCTCGGTATCGGGCTCTTGCCGCGGCGGAAACTTTTTGCGTGGCAGGCCAGCGAAGGCGTCATTGCTCGGCTGCTTACTACGTGCGGTCGTGCGATTATTGGCCGAGCGGCGCTTGCGCGTATTAGCTGGGCGAGTTGGCGCTTTCTCTTCTGTTGTCGCGGGCAATACACCAGCAGTTTTGCGTGCAGCAATAGCAGCCGCTTTGGCAGCGGCACCACCCTTAGCAATGCGCGGTGGCGTGTGTGGCTGAGCTGGCGCAGCGAGGCTCTGCCGCGAGCGCCCAGCTGGGACTTCGCGCCCCACACGAGCAGTGCGGCTCGACGCCTTTTGTGGTGCACCCACTTCGTTGATGACTGGGATAATAATGGGCATGCGGCGTGTTTGGTCGTACAAAACGCGGGCGATGTCGTCTTTGATCTCCTTCTTTACGACATCAAGGTCATACGAACCCACCAGGCTGCGCGCTGCTTTTTGCTTGAGATAGGCGCGGATCATCCCCATCAGCTCTTCATTATCGCGCAGGTAGATGAAGCCCCGGCTGATGATATCTGGACTGGTGAGGAGGCGGCCCGTCCCACGCTGGACGGTGAGCACCACAACAAACATCCCCTCCAGGCTCATGTGGATGCGATCCTTCAGCACGACATCGCTCACCACTGCACCAGCGTCGTCATACATCGTGCCGCCCGAGTGCGGAATGCGCCCAATTTTGTGCGCGCCATCGGTCGTAAACTCCACAATATCCCCTGGGTCGCAGACAAAGATATGGCTGCGTGGAATACCACACTCCTTCTCGGCCAAGCGAGCATTGTGCACCAGCATGTGGAACTCGCCGTGGTTAGGCAAATAATATTTGGGCTTGACGGCACTAATGAGCCGCACGTGGTCATCATAATACCCATGGCCCGACAGGTGGAGCGGCCCCACCCCGGTCAGATGTGTCTTGCCATTTTGCACCACGTCGCCACCTTCGCGCATCAAGCCATCGACGGTGCGCACAACGTACTTCTCGTTGCCTGGGATGGGGTTAGAGCTAAAGACCACCACATCGCTCCCCTTGATCTTGACGAATTTATGCGCCCCCGTCGCCATGCGGTTAAGCACGGCACTAAATTCTCCCTGGCTACCTGTACAGACGATGGTGATCTTGTGGTCGGGCAGCTTCACGAGGTCTTCCATCTTGACCACCGTATCTTTGGGGATCTTGATAGCACCAGTGCGCAGTGCTACCTCCAGGTTCTGGATCATACTAAAGCCAGCAAAGGCTACCTTGCGCCCATGCTTCTCTGCCTCCTCGAGGATGAGCTGAATGCGGTGCAGCTGGCTAGAGAAACTACTGATGATGATGCGGCTCTTGGCCCACTTATCCATCACCTCACCCATGCTGTGCTGGATGTCGTGCTCGCCGTGGGTGTGGGTGCCAGCGCTCTCGCAGTTGGTCGATTCGTTCATCATGAGGAGGAATCCCTCGGTGTGCGAGATATCTTGCAGCCGCTCGAAGTCGAACTTGCGGCCATCCACCGGGTTCTCCTCAATACGCCAGTCACCACTACTGAGAATGTTCCCTACTGGTGTACGCACCACTACTGCGGCCGAATCAGGAATAGAGTGGTTCACCCGCACCAGCTCCACACTAAAGGAGTCGCACAGCTGGACAATCTCATGCTCCTCAGGCTTGAGCTCGTGATACTCTGGCTCGTAGCTGCCATCTGTCTCAGCCATAGTGCGCTGCAGCATACCCAAGGTAAAGGCTGTGCCATAGACTGGTGCAGGCAGCTTGGGGATGATATGCCGAAAGGCACCGATATGGTCGAGGTGCCCGTGAGTAAAGATGTGTGCCCGAATCTTGTGCTTATTCTCCTCCAACCACTGCGTATCGGGGATGATGTAGTTGATGCCTGGGTAGTCGCTGCCCGGGAAGAGGAAGCCCATGTCGATAATGATGATATCGTTGTCGTACTCAATGGCCGTCATGTTCTTGCCAATGCCCATCTCGCCCACCCCACCGATCGGGATGACCTTGAGCGTTGGGCGCGGGGCACGGGGCCGCTTGGGCTGCATATTGAGAGTAAACTGCTTGCCGCCATAGCCATTGTAGACCGACTTATTGACCGGCACGTTAATGACATGCTGCGAGGCCTGGGCATTGACCCCCTCGCTGGTGCGGCGCTGCGCCCGAAAGACCTCGCCTTTGCGCGTGGTGGTGGCACTGAGCACCGTGTTGGTTGTCGCTGGTTGTTTGCTTGCGTGTGGACGCTTCTTGGCGTCATCTGCCTGGGGTGTGGCCACTCGTCGTTGACCCATTGTATCTCACTCCTTCTAATACATTATTCTGGTTCTACTAATAAGAGACAGGCTAAGAGCCTCAATAAGTGGTTGTATTATAGCAGATGGTGGTGAGGTGTGTCAAAGCCACCCCGCGAGAGGTGGCTTTTGCTTCGTGTCGCAACGAATTGATAGTGTATCTATGCACACCAAAATCGCAGCATATCGCTCAAATTTTCGCCTGTTTCCACTCGGGAGGCTGACTGCCACGATGCACTATCACTTGGAATATCATCAGGGTTTTCGTTGCTGGCAGGCGCTTCTTCGATGACAAACGTTGGTGCGCCATTCTCGTTAGTAGTTCGCGTCATCCGTGTGTACGGCTTCTCATTTGGGTCAGTATTGGCACTTGGACGGAAGCTGCTTGCCGCTGCAACTTCTGTGGCAGGGTTACTTGTGATCTGCAGCAGCTCTGCCGTCGTCAGCTCGCCAACTGGCTGGGCAGCCCCTGGCTCTTGCGGCGTCTCCAGCGTCACCTTCTCTCGGGTGGTTGTCTTGCCAGTGGTTATGTCTTTTTGTTTGTGTGCCACCGTCGTTACGACGACATTTTGCCCATCATGGCTGACGGTAGTTCGCTCCGCTGTAATAATCTCCTTAATAGCCCTACTCTTATCAGTCCGGTACACTGCAAGGGAGTCACCCATATAACGATCTGTCTTCGTCTTGCCCTGCAGTTCGGTATAGCGCGTCGTGATGCCGTGCAAAACTTCTCTGTCGACCTTCTTTACATCAATCTCACCATCGGGAGTTGTAAATTCTACCTCACGACCCGATTGCTCAAATGGCTCAGCCGTTGCGGCTGTCTCGCTCGATACGGGTGCTTCTGCCGTATTATGACAATACGCGAAACCATTCATAGCAGTAAGCAGGGCTGCCAGAGCGGCAAGCTTTTGCTTCAGCGAGAGTCGTGGCATATCTCTCTTATCAGTATCATCAGTAGCACTCTCATTACTTAACGTAATGCGCGAGTTTGTCTCATCCAAAATCGGTTTTCGTGCAAAGCTCCCTTCCATACTGCTTGTCTTCTGCCAAGGTTTCTTCATTATCATCGACTCCTGCTTTATTTACTACTATCCATTTACCGCTATAGTACTTTGTATTTGCTATATATGTCAAATATGGTCTACTCAAATCTCAAAGCTAGCCTCGCCAGCAAACAGGCAAAAAGCCGGCTACCCCACCATAGCCGGCTCTGTGCTATGCCTCGCAGCACATTAATTTTAATCTCCGTCCACCGTCGTATGAGCAAACTGCCGCGTGCCACGCCAGGCCAAGAAGCCGATGAGGAGTGCGTTTGCCACGAGCGCAAAGCCAGCCAAGATGAGCATGTGCTGCGTATAGAGCGCACTATCGACCCCGCCCGAGATCGCATGACGATAGGCAATGATGGAGTGCGTCATGGGTAGCCATGGGTTGATAGCCTGGAAGAAACCAGAGGCTGTTTGGATGGGGAATATCCCTTCGCTCGCTGCCAGCTGGAGCACCATGATGATCATTACCACCAGTCGGCCAGGGTTATCCAGCACCATCACTACCAGCGTAATGAGCGACATAAAGGCAAGCGAAGCAAGGTAGCTTGTGGCAGCAAATAGCCACGGATGGTCGGGCTGCAAGCCCACCACATAGACTAGCACTAGCATCATAATCGTTGCTTGCACCAGTGCAGCCAGCCCCAAGACTGACATCTTAGCCAGCCACCAGCGCCAGGCATTTTCTTGGCGCGAGAAGGTCTTGCGCACTGGGTACATCGTCGTCAGAGCCAGCCCACCAACGAAGAGCGCCAGCGAGAGCATATATGGTGCCATGGCATAGCCGTAGTTTGGTACACTGCCAGTACTGTGCTCGCTACTCGCCACAGGTGCGGCCATCTGCTGCTGAGCCGCTGGGCTAGTTGGCAGGAGCTTTACCTGAGCAGCACCAGTCTGTAGTTTGTGCGCTAGTGTGCTCGAGCCATCCACCAGCTGGTTACTTGCCTGCACCAGCGTACTCGAGTGCTGCTGCAAGGTGGCTGCGCCCTGGGCCAGTTGCCCACTACCATGCTGAGCTGTTGCGAGATTACCTGCCACCAGTGCTGCACCAGCTTGGAGCCGCTCGCCACCAGCCCGCACCGTGTTATAACCCGCAAAGGCAGTGGTGGCTTGTGGGGTAAATTGCTCCACGCCAGTATTGAGTGCCGCCACACCATTCTTGAGTGTTTGCTGTTGAGTGGCAAGCGTTTTAGTGAGAGTATCAAGGTTGGCCAGCAAGCTCTGCGTTTGCTCGGCAATGGCTTTGGTCTGCTGCAGAGCGCTCGCTATGGTCTGCAGCTCGGGCAGTGTGATGGTCGTGCTACCGCCAGATGCAGCCGCCTGGGCACTAGTCTTTTGGAGGATCGCCCCAGCCGATGCGGCTGGTGCTTGCATCGCCTGGAGCGCACCCACCACCCGCTGCGCATCTTGGGCTACTGCCGCCTGTTGAGCCGCCACTGCCGGTGATGGCTGGGCCACTTGGGCGTTGAGTGTATTCATCCCTTGTTTGATCTGCTGCATACCAGCCGTTAGCTGGGCCACTTGGGCCGCCGTTGGCAGTTGGCCAGTCAGCTGCGCTGTGCCCTGCTGGACCTGCACTGCACCAGCCTGCAATCGCCCTAAGCCTGCCGTTAGCGTCTGCTGCTTGCTCGCCAGTTGGCTAACGCCATTGGTATAGTGAGTAAGACCCGCTTGGAGCCGTGCCGACCCCTGGTGTAAGCGCCCAGCACCATCACCAGCCTGCGCCATGCCATTACCCACTGCACCAATACCCGCTGCCACCTCTTTGAGGTAAGTTTGGGTCACTTGCTCGGCTACTGTTTCCTTCACTTTTTGCGCGGCTTGGCGGCTAATGACTGCACCAATGTAGTTTTTGGCTGGCGTCAGCTGATACGACACCACTGCTTGCTGCGGCTTGTCCTGCCGAAGTGACGCCGCACGCTGTGAGAAGTCCTCCGGCACCGTCACTACTGCATAGTAGTAGCCACGGCGTACGCCATCATCGGCTTGCTGCTTGGAGACGAATTCCCACTTTAGTGCCTTGCTCTTATGTAGAGACTCTGTCATTGTCCGGCCGATCTGCAGCTCCTTACCATTGATCTGCGCCCCCTTATCCTCATTCACAAAGGCAATCGGCAGTCGGTCGGTATGCCCATACGGGTCCCACACCGAGCTGAGGAAAAACGCCGCATATATCACCGGCACAAAGGCTATTGCTATCACTGCCACCAATAGTGTTTTGCTCTGCAGCAAGTGCCGCCATTCGGCCTGGACCATCACGCTGCGGCGGCGCCGGATGGCTTGTTTTATTTTCTCACCCATTGTTCATTAACTCCCGAATAATATCTTGCAATGTTACTGTCTGCAGCGTCTCAGCCCAGCGTGCCTGAGCCCGATCGAAGGCACCAAGGATGCTCACCTCACCGCGTTTAATCTTGCTATCATCTGCCTGGCAGGCAAACATCCGCTCGGCGACTCCTTGGTATTGAACGAAGCTTTCCGTCCCCTCGACTGCCGCCACGATATCCCACAGCGTCAGCTCCGTACTAGCCCGCGCCAGGCGAAAGCCACCACCCGCACCCCTCGCCGAGGTAATCAGCTGGGCTGTTACGAGCTTACGCGTTACTTTAGTAATATACGTTGGCGACACCCCCATTTGCTTTGCCAAGCTCTGGTTCGTCACTGGCGATCGCAGGTCTGGATGCGCCAGCAAAATCACAATGCAACAGGCCTGCTCGACTGCTCCTGATAATCTCATGGTTTTATATGCGAGGTGCTATGCAGCCCACCCTGCGCAGCACCTCACTCCTCCTTTCTTTGATTGTTGATAATGGATATCTAATATCCAGATTAGCATAGATCATCTCCTTCTGCAAGCCTGTCGTCAAAATATACCTTCCTAAAAATCAAGCTACATCTGTAGTCTTGAGCATATATTTTGCTGGGCTGATAGATCGCAGCCCAGCATTATCTTCTTTGCTTTTGTGCTACTTTGCGCGGTGGGCAAGCGGCTTTGTGCCTTTGTAGAGCAAGTAGCGGAATAGCCCCGCTTCATACAGCGTGCTATAGCCATGTGATGCCATCACGGCATTAACGAAGAATGGCGCAAGCTTCGCATCTGGCTGGATCCAGGCAAATGGCCGAGCGAGCGAGCGCAAGCGGTGGTATGTTGGCATAACGGCTTCTGTCCAATCGGTCTCGCTTATATCCGCAAAGCCAGCCTGCTGCAGGGCCTGTGATATCTCACCGGGATTCTGCTGCCGCACACCAAAGCCACCAGCATGCTGCTCCAAAAAATCCATCATGCGCTGCTGGCGAGCCGACATATGGCGAGCATCGACCTCATAATCGGCAAACACTACACGCCCACCCGGCTTAAGGATGCGATAAAATTCCTGCATCGTGGCCCGCGTATCCTTCGCGTGCGATAGTGTCTCATTCACATACACCACATCGAAATACTCGTCTGGGAAATCGGTGCGCGAGTAATCGCCGAGCACAAAGCGCGGCGCAGGAGTCATATGCCGCGACAACTTCTCAGATATCCTAACCTCTCGTGGCGTGATGGTAATACCTATTACCTCACCCCCCCCCATTGGCCTGGACGAGGTATCGCGCCATCACGCCCTGGCCCGAGCCGGCATCGAGCACACGGTCGGTCGGCTTAAGTTGCAGCTCCTTGGCAAACATCCGCAAGAAGTTCGCCTGAGCTTGCCGCTCATTCTTCGTCTCGCTCGTCCAATAGCCAGCGTGCTGCGAGCGGCCCAGCACCATGTTATACCCTGCCCACGAGCCAAACCGCGAATAGTATGTAGCCACACCGTTATTCTTTGTGTTCATCATTTTCTCCTTGTTACTATACTTATTCTATAGTATAGCGTAGAGCTGCTCAATGGAGTGGGTTTGCAGGGTTTTTCTCTACCCTCCTCTCTCAGCCTCTATTCCTCTTATGCTGCTTCTCTAATTCTCTTTCTGCGTTTCATTTTTCTACCTCAGATAGGCCTATTTTATTAAAGCATGAGCGATATCACAATTATGACAATGGGGCGATTTGTAGTATCATATATAAGTATAAGTGTTATACCAATGAGGTGAGGAGGAAACACAATGCCAAAACCAGAAGCAGCTGGCCTGCCATGGCCAACCCAAGCAGCCCGCAGACAAGCCACACGCCAGTCTGACCCTGCCATCCGCGATAGCAGCGCCTACCGGCAAAAGCCTGCCGACGACACTGAACGCACCACGTCAGCAACCGCGCAGAGTGAGCTTGATACAACCAAGAGCAAGCTTGCCACCCTGCAAAAGGCGCTGCAGCACGTGACCGCCGTCGAGATTGGTGAGGCACAGCTAGGCACCAGTGCACGCGACTACATCAGCCACGCGCTGGAGGTGTCGCGTGTTTTTTCTGAGCTAGAGCATCGCCGCATGCCTGTCAATGGCTCGTATAATGGCCAACCCTTCCAAGTATTACCTAGTTCCAGCCTCGAGCTGATCGAGCGCGACCTCGGCCGTGCAAGCTTTGGCCCCTATGGCCCAGCTGGCCTCACCCGCGTTGGCCCTCAGCCCAAAGAAGAACTTACACTCGATGACTACGTCGCCGATGCCACTGCTCAAGCCACGGCCGACTACAACACCAAGAAAAAGCAAGCCGACGAGCAAGCCAAGGTCGCCACCGAGCTCCAAACCGCTCAAGAGCTCCTCGAGCGCAAAGGCTACGGCGTGACCGCACCAGAGGTTGGCAAGACGAAAGTCGCCTAACCAGCTCCACAAACATGCATACCAAGGTAAGTATTGTGACAATACTTACCTTTTTTCGTTTGCACAGCAAAGCGCTTGCCGCTTCCTCCCCTGCTGGCTATGAGGCACGATGTGTCTTAATATATCTCTATACTATCCATTATTTACTCTGCGTCGTCTGCCGCACGTACGCCACTGCCCGCACGAAGTCGTCGATGAGCGTCTGGCGCATGGCACCGTTGTATAGCGCAGCGGCTGGGTGGTAAAGCGGAATGACGACGAACTCTCGCTCGTGCAAGCGTACTTTGCGCGGCTGGCCATGGTCGCGGCTAATGCGCAGGTCGGGGACGAACCCGCCACCACTGTGCCGCCCAAGCGTCAGCACCGCCTTTGGCTGGATAATATCGAGTTGCTGCATGAGGTACGGCCAAAAGGCGCGCTTCTCCTCCGGCAGTGGGTCGCGATTATTGGGCGGACGATATTTGACGATATTAGTAATGTACACATCACTGCGCACGAGGCCAGCCGTGGCGAGCATCTCGTCCAGGAATTTCCCTGCTGCCCCCACAAAAGGCTTGCCCTGCAGGTCTTCATTTTTACCGGGTGCTTCCCCCACAAAGACAATGTCGGCATTAGGGTTGCCATCACCTAGCACTAACTGCGTGGCCTGGGCAGCCAGCCCAGGGCAGAGCTCGGCAGCGATAATCTCCTCAGCGAGGTGCGCTAGCTGAGCGGCTTGGGTTTGGTCTGGCGTGGATGGGTCAAGTGGATGGGTCATACATTCAGTATAGCAATCGATGAGCGGGTGAGGCAAAAATCAGTCATTATTGATCACTCTAGTTTTGGCACTGGAGTCTACTACCTAGCTCTTGCAATATTGAGGGGTGTGATAATTGCTGAGATTATGCGGTGCAGGTTGATAGTAAGCAAACACAATCGAGAGGGTGTAAAAAACAAAAAAAGCAATCTTGCATTGCTTTTATCCATCAAGAGTAGTCCGCTCCCGCGGAGGTAGAGCATCCAGATGGACGCGTCGATACCTCCGCCGGGAGCGGGTGTGGTGAGGTTACCAGGCAACCTTTAGGAGGTCAACTGGATCCTCGCTATGGTGTTCAAGGGTTATGTTGTAACCCGAGAATTCTAAGTGGTCTATGATCTTCTCCTGAGTGTATATAGGCAGCTGATAGAACCAGTCTATCTTGACTGATGACCTCCCTTGCTCGGCAGCTCTCTTAGCCTCATCTAGAATGAGATCAAGTTCTGCAATGCCTTCGTCCATCAGCAGAGCCATCATAAGAGCCATCATAAGAGCCATGATCGGCTCCTCTCTGCACTCATGTGAGTGCGATTAGTGAGCTCAACCCTGTGTCGAGCTCTCTCCATTGCTGTGCACGCTCTAGTGTGGCGTCATCAGAAGACTGGGCGCTGTATAGCGCTCGGCAGTTCCTCTGGCAGCAGCAAGTCGAGAGAGTTCGACTCCTCACCACAAAAAGTTGCTATCCACCTCTGATAAGGAGAGGATATGCTATTATGCTATTATGCTATTTTACATTTGTCAATAGCATGAGATAATTTTCTATTTTTGTATCAAAAACACCCCCACAAAAGGAGGTGTTTTTGCCATGCGAGGAAGCGATGCACTGAGTGTACTACTCCCTACTCTGTCTGGTTTGCCTCTGGGTCGGTGAGCTTGCGCACCATAGGTAGCACCAAGTAGATGCCAATGATGGCAGCAACGAGCCCTCCGCCAACGATGCCGAAGTACAGCGGCGAGAGCGTTGGCTTAAGTGAGGCAGAGAAGGTTGTGATGAAGATGGTACCAACCCACACCCCAATGGCGCACGAGAGAAGCGAGACGCTCAGCAGCGGCACTAGCGACTCCGTCATGATGAGGCGCTTGAGTTGGCCCAGGCGCATACCACCGAGGCGCAGCGTGTAGAGTGAGCGACGGCGCTCAAACAATCCACCAATCGTCGAGACAATCAAGCTTGCCACTGCGACGAAGAGTGTCACGCCCATACCAGCGTAGGCCATCTCGGCGAAGTTCTTGATGATAGGGTTGATCTGCGGGTGCTTCTCAAAGTCCCCACTGCGGATGTAGAGAAAATCGTGCGGGGTCTGGCGAGCATATGTGAGAGCACGCACCTTCTCTACGTCATCATTATGAGCAACAGTGAGGAGATAATCCTTAGGGCCATTGGTGTTGACTGGCTGCTCAGCGAGCGAGACGGTCTTGACGACGGGGCCATTGAAATCGAGCAAAGCATAGTGATCACCCTGTGCACCGCTGGGGCAGCTGTGCTCGGTGTAGATAGCCAGGTCGCTACAACGGATGGCACGAGCTTGGATGCGGCCATTGTCACCAGCAATAGGATACATTGGGGCAACATTGGTGATGTATGGCTGCTCGCTCAGGATCTTTTGGGTATCGGGCTGCAAGGTATGATCTTGCGAAGTGATCGCTACAGCATTGCTGCGCAGCTGTGAGTAGCCGTTATTTGCCACCGATGAAGCATTGAGGGCATCAATACCACTCACCGCTGAGAGGTAGAAGCTCCCCGCAAAGAGGGCCAGCACTACCCCGCTCACACTGCGGAAGACGGTCTGCGAATGGACGGCAATTCGCTTGCCCGCGATCAAGGCCGAGCCACTACGTGCATAGCGTGCCACGATGCGAGCGATCTTATTCGTCAGCCAGCCACCAGCCAGCACCAGGCCAAACATCACACTGAGGAAGGCTGCGAAGAGAATGAGGGTCGGTATAGAGCTCTCACTTGCTCGCTCAGCCATCCAGTCGTGCCCAGGCTTCGACGCCATCCAGCCAAAAATACTGAGGCCAAATGCCAGGGGGATGACGCGCCACACCCGCAGCTTCTTTGCCTTTTCGGCTGAGCGCGAGACGCCCAGTGGTGAGAGTTGTGCCTTGCGCATCCGACGCCAGTTGACGTACGTCGTTAGGCCGAGAGTCACACCGACGATGATAATATATTGATACCACTGCAGCGCAAGATCAGCTGGCCAGAAACGCATGTCGCCATAGGAGAAGCCATAAAGCGAGCTCTGCGTCAGCGTAAAGATAACGAGGCCCAGCACCACACCGGCCAGCGAGGCCAGCAGCGACTCGAGCAGCAGCACACGGGCCACTTGCCCCTTGGTCGCGCCCACAAGGCGCAGGGCGGCGTAGCGCTTCTCGCGCTGTGCCCCACCCAGCTGCGTAGCAACGGCAACAAAGGTGACGATTGGGAAGAGCAAGATCGATCCACCCACAACCAGCATCATCAGCGAGAATGGGTCGAAGGCAACACTCTGCGCTTTACCATTGACATCGGTAATGTAGACGTCGGCGTAGGAGTTGGGCTGCCCATTTTTCTTAGCATATTGGTTGCTCTTCTCAACCTCCTCCGCACTCACACCCTTGACCAAGTACAGGTCATCGGGGCTCGCAGAGTACTCGTCTGGCAGCGTGCCGAGGTTGGTGGTGAGGTTGCCAAAGCGCTCGAGAATCTTATCCTCCGGGTGCTGGGCAATCGCCGCTGCTAGACCTTTAGAGAGGTAGTATTCACCTGCCTTTGGCGTGTCTATCTTGGCAAATTTGGCGGACTTCTCAGTGCCTTGCAGCGAGATGACGCTAATCGTCTTGCCTCGCCACTCGTCTTTGTTGCCCCGCTCGATGCCACCAGCTTTGAGTGGCTCTTGGCCGGTCGCTTGTGGCTTTTGGGGAGTGCGCTGAGCTTCTGTAATGACATTCGAGATAATCGTTCGGTTTTGGCGGCCCACCAAGCCATTGAGCCCAGCGGCCATATAGCACAGCATGACGATACCGAGCGAGATAGCTGCTGCTGTGAGGCCCAGGCGCATCATCGATTGCCGGCCCGATTTTTTTAGTAATAACCAACTAACGCTCATGTTACATCCCTCCCGAGATCTGCCCATCGCGCACGATGATCTCGCGGTCGGCATAGGCAGCAATGGTTGGCTCGTGAGTCACCATAATCACGGTGGTACCATATTGCTTAGCAGTGGCGATAAATAGTTCCATCACACGCTGCGAGTTGAGGCTGTCGAGCGAGCCCGTTGGCTCATCGGCAAAGAGCACCTTGGGCTTGATGACCATCGCTCGGGCAATCGCCACCCGCTGCATCTGCCCACCAGAGAGCTCACCGAGCATGTTGCCCGCCTTATTGCCTAGCTCCACATTGTCCAGCCAGCGCTGAGCTGCTTCGTACGCGACGCCACGCTTCTCACCATTGAGCAGCAGTGGCAGCGCGACATTATCCAGCGCCGTGAGTTCTGGCACAAGCTGCCCAAACTGGAAGACGAAGCCAAAGGCTGTGCGCCTGAGGACGCTCCGCTGATCGTCATTGAGCTGGTCGATCCGCTTACCTGCGCAGTGAATCTCGCCACTGTCGACAGGGGTAATTGCCGCCAAGCTATGGAGCAATGTACTCTTGCCCGAGCCGCTCGGCCCCATGATGGCCAGCACTTCGCCCGGCATTACATCGAGCGACACGCCGCGCAATGCTTCCGTCTGGCCGAAGGATTTCTTCAGGTTGCGGGCGCTAATGATTGGTTGATTGGTTGGTCTCATTGGTCAGTTCCTCCTTAAGTTTGGTTAAGCGCGACGTCGTTAACTCAATCCAGCGCAGGTCTGCCTCCAGATGGTACAGTGCGTGGTCGATGAGCAACGTATCGGCTAGGTTGCTTTCGCGGCGGCGGCTTGTAAGGTCGCGCATCCGCTGGATGTGGGCTTGCCGCTGGTTGTCTAGGTAGGGCGCGGCATCGCCTTCGCGCAGGATTGCCAGCACAGTCTTGACGTACATATTGGCCTGCGACTGATGCGATGGCAGCTCGGGCGCTTCCAGCCAGGCCTGCAGATCTTGCTTGCCCTGCTCGGTAATGGCGTAGCGCACCCGGTCTGGCCCACCAGACTCGCTGGTGTCGGCAACCTCCTCCACTTTGTTGTCGCGTTTTAAGCGCCCCAACGTCGAGTAGACTTGCCCTGGCAAAATTGGCTTATCTTTACCAAAGAAGCCATCGTACTGCTTCTTCAGCTCGTAGCCATAGTTTGGCGCATTCGCCAACAATCCGAGTAATGTATATTGAACGTTCATATCTCCACTATACACCGAGTGACTAGCGAGTGCAAGCCCTATTATACACTTAGTGTATAGTTTGGGTCAGAGGAGCATATTTCAAGAGAATCTACCTCTGTTATTCCATTCATTCTCTGTCTTTCTTGGTAGCCCAGTTTGGTGTCTTGCCCTGCTGCTGCCCTGCTCCGCTGCCATCATAAGCCCCACTTACTATCGGCAAACACTACGCCAGTACGCAGCCAGACTCGTTTGCTCATGAGTAGCATACGTAGGCTATTTGGGTATAATAGTTGGTAATCGTGCACAAGCTTGGTTTGTCGTTGCCATTTACTGTCTATAGCAACCTAACACTAGTCAAGAAACAGACATAGGCACAACAAAAAACACCCCAGCAGCATCTGGGGTGTTTGCACACGATACGTCGAGAGACGAGACGATCTATCTCATGGCCAATAATTAGTCGCCAAGGGTATCCATCTTACCCTTGGTGCGCAAGATATCACGCAGTTCGCGGACGGAATCCTTTGCGGACGACTGAGCATCTTTGAGCTTGTCGTAGAGCGACTTTGTCAAAGATGTGCTTGGGATCTCGGGGCGCTTTGGTGAGCCACTGCTGCTATCACGGTTCTTGTAGTAGTTGACGAGAGCGACATAGTAAGCGCGCATCTCTTTGCGATACTTGATCTGCTCGTTGGCATAGTCGCGCACGCTAGCGTATTGCGAGTCCTTCATTTTATTCAGTGCCTTGAGGCAGGAGCTCTGTTGCTCATCATACTTCTGTCCAGCTTCATCACCAGATGAGCTACTGAGTGGCGAGCTGTAGCTCGTGCGGCACGAATTGCTGTATTCTTTGTAGGCAGTAGCGACCGCACCCGATTCTTTGAGTAGCGGCTTGACTTTTTCGTAATCACTCTTGTACTCTTCGAAGGCTTTCTTGACCTCACCATCGCGCATAGCAGCAGCTTTGCCGAGCTTGTCGAAGTGGTCATCCGCCTTGCGAACCACCTCGTTGATTGACGTTTCTGGGTCTGACCTGTCTATATTAAGGCTGGTTGAGTCGAAGCTATTCATCATAGCGTATGCCTTGCGGTAATCCTCGGTGCTTGGCCCTGAGAATAGTACGATACACACGATTATAATGATGATCAGCACAAATATACCAATCCCGCCGCCAATCAAACTCCATAGCAAGCCCTTGCTCATGCCCTGCTTGGGTGGCATTGGGCCCATTGGCCGACCTGGCTGTGGCTGCATTGGCTGAGGTTGGCCTGGTGCTGGCTGAGCTGGTTGCTGTGAAATGGGTTGAGGTTGAGGCTGGGGCTGAGCTGCAGGTGCTGGCTCAGCGACAGCAGCACGCTTGCTGGCCAGAGCGGCCTTCTCTTCCTCAGTATAAGGTGGGTTATTCATATCAAAGGTTGGGACAGCCTCTGGGGGTTGCTCCTGGGGGGTTGCTGGTTGATTACTCATGCATCTCCTTGTTAACTTGGCTATTATTCACCATAACTATTATACCGGAATAGCAGCAATTGGCCAATATATATCTTGCTGTGGCTGCGCGCCCTCCTCTCCTTCACATCCACTCATACAGCACCAAAGAAAGCGGAGGTTATTACCAGCAAAACACCCCACGCATCCTTGCTGGGGTGTTTGTCTTCTGTTGTAAGGCTCGTGCTCCGAGCTGCTACAATCCGATCATCGTCAAGTTAATTTTGCCGCGCTCGTCAATGCCAGTGATCTTCACCTGCACCGTCTGGCCTTCTTGCACGACGTCTGTCACCTTGCCGACGCGACCCTTGGCAAGCTTCGAGATATGCACCATCCCGTCCACGCCAGGCAAAATGTTCACAAAGGCACCAAAGTCCTTAATCGTCACCACGGTGCCGGTGTAGGTGCGGCCAACTTCGGGCTCTTCCACCAGGCTTTTAATCCAGGCTAGCGCCTTCTCAATCGCCTCACCATTGGGGCTAGCAATGGTAATCAGGCCGTCTTCTTTAATATCCACCTCGGCACCAGTTTCGCTAGTGATTTTGTTGATGGTTTCACCACCCTTGCCAATAACAGCACCAATTTTATCCGGGTTAATCTTGAGCTTTTCGATACGCGGCGCATAGGGGCTGAGTTCTTTACGTGGGCCAGGCAGCACGCTCAGCATGTGCTCCAGGATATGGGCGCGGCCAGCTTTGCTCTGCTCGAGCGCCTGGCGCAGCACCTGCACTGGCAAGCCATGCACCTTCATATCCATCTGCAAGGCGGTAATACCCTTGCTCGTACCCGTCACCTTAAAGTCCATATCGCCAGCAAAGTCTTCAGCATCGGCAATATCGCTCAGCACATACGGTGTATTGCCATCCATCATGAGGCCCATAGCAATACCACTAACTGGTGCCTTGAGCGGCACGCCAGCGTCCATCAGGGCCAAGCAACTACTACAGGTGGCCGCCATACTGGTAGAACCGTTCTGGCTCATAATTTCCGTGACGCTGCGGATGGCATAGGGGAACTCTTCTTCGCTCGGCAATACCGCCGTCAGGGCGCGTTCCGCCAAGTAGCCATGGCCAATCTCACGCCGGCCCGGGCTACCAAGGCGCTTCACCTCACCCACCGTATAACCGGGGGCGTTGTAGTGGTGCATATAGCGGCGCTCACCTTCTGTTACCTCCATGGTATCGACCAGCTGCGCGTAGCTGAGCGGTGCCAGCGTAACAATATTCATACCTTGCGTCACCCCGCGGGTAAACAGGCTGCTACCATGGGTGCGTGGCAAAATACCAACTTCACTCGAGAGCGGACGGATTTCCGTGAGGGCGCGGCCATCAGGGCGAATGCGCTCCTCCACAATGCCGCGGCGCACATCGTTGTGCAGCGCCAAGGTAAAGGCTTCGTCGTACTCATCACGCACCGCGGCGTATTCCTCGCCGTCAAGGCCGAGCTGCTCGGCCATGGCCTCGTGGAAGGCCCAGCGAATTTCATTCACAACTTCATTGCGCTCGGGGTATGGGCGGCGGATTTTCTCGCCTAGTTTGCCATCAACCCATTGGTTGGCTACGGCCTGGATGTCTTCATTTGGCAAAACGAGCTCGTACTCCTGCGGCGCCGGTGCTACCTTGTTGGCCAGCTCCCGCTGCAGCGCGATCGCTGGCTGCATCGCTTGGTGTGTCCAGGCTATTGCATCGACAATCACCTCCTCAGGTACTTCTTTAGCGCCAGCTTCTACCATGGTAATGCCGCGCTCGATCCCTGCCACCACGAGGTCAAGGTCGGACTGCTCACGCTCCTCTGGTGTCAGGAAGGCCTTGAACTCACCATTCACCCGGCCAACACGCAGACCCGCCACCGGTCCATCAAACGGCGTGCCAGTTAGCATCAGGGCGCTGCTAGCGGCAACCATTGCCACCATATCGGGGCGGAAGCTCGGGTCCATACTCAGCACTGTAGCCACCACCTGCACTTCCTGGCGGTAGCCCTTAGGGAAGAGCGGGCGGATCGGTCGGTCGATCAGACGACCAATCAGCACTGCTTCGTCACTGGGCCGACCCTCACGCTTAATAAAGCGGCTACCGCTAATCTTGCCCGAAGCATAGAACTTCTCTTCGTAGTCGATGCTTAAGGGAAAGTAATCCAGCGTTACTGGGCGGGTGCCCACCTGGGCCGTACCCAGCACCACTGTATCACCGTACCGCACCAGCACACTGGCCGTCGAGCGAAAGCCAACGCGGTTGACCTCCAGGGTAAGGGGCCGGCCGCATAGCTCGGTCGTCACAGCAAAGACGTCTTTGCCGCTTGGGTTAATAATACTCATACAGAGCTCCTTTCTTGCGGCAAGTAACAGGGGTGAACGCTCGCATTCATCATCTCCATGCAAGCCCTCAACGCTATCACTGCCACGTTAATATACTCCCTTTAGTATACCGCATTTTGGGATATACTGGTAGTGCTTCGTATCGGATAGCCTCGGGGCTTACACGCCATCTGGGCTGCTATGGTCAATTACCAGGCGCATTGTATTATCACCTTCATATGTAGTCTGCGAGCCCTTAATATAGAGAATGTTTTCACTGCCCTTGATCGCTGCGCTGCCCACAAACCGCACATACGTTGTGCTCAGCCATTCAACACCATGTGGCGTAACAGTAATTTCTTCGCCTTGATCCCCTATGACAGCAAACGAGACACCATTCTCCACCTCTTGTGGTTGGCCATAGATCATATACTCACTACGTCGAGAGAGTTGTTTCTCCAAAACAACTTTATCTTAACAAGTTATCCCAGATTCGTCAATCAACCCCTCATTACAAGTATTGTATATCACAGCCTCATCGCCTCTATCCTTCACCTCTCTCCCCTACTACTCTATCCGAGCAACGAGTAGTGAGAAGAGGATATGTGAGAATTGGTGGCATGCGCGACACACTTTTGTCACTTAATCATCGTGTTATCATACCGGCTACGGTTCTTCGTGTGGCGGCGCTTGCGGCCGACGAACCACCACCAGGCGCCACCGCCACCAGCTGCAGTGAGAACTACTGCCATAGCGACAAGAGTGACGATCGTCCAGTTGGGCCCTGCCTCTTGCTTGCGCACAGTGGGCTGCTGGTGCTTTTTGCTTGGCTGCGACTTTTTCTTGTCCTTTTTTTCGTCCTTTTTCTTGTCTTTGTCGTCTTTTTTCTTCTCCTCAGGCTTGGGAGCAGGTTTTGGCGCTGGTGTAGGTGCTGGCGCGGGCTGAGCCGTTACTTTCAAGCCAAAGGTGTCGGCGCAATCAGCCGTGAGCGGCGTCGCTGCACCCACTGGCACGTTACCGCGCTGGATACTCCCCAGGCCGGCCAAGCCACCCAGCAAGGTAGATGAATCATTATACGGGTTGATATTTGGGTCTGCCTCCTCGGCTGGTGTGGTCGGGCCACGATCGGAAGTCGTATACACCCAGCCAGCATTGCGCTCACGGGCCTTGGCTACCACCTGGGCCTGCTGCTCGTTGCTGCCCACACTGTGGATGACGTGCCACATTTTGTAGGCATTGGCTGGGTTTTTCTCGAAGTTGGTGGCAGTTGGGTGGTTTAGGTCGTAGTAGCTGTCGCTCAGGTAGCGCGCCGCCGAGGTCTCGGCATTGAGAAATACATCACCATAAGGCATGACAGACTCACCGAGAAAGCGTGTGCCCGCATTGTGGATGACGATGGAGCCAGGGTGTTTAACCTTGACATAGTTGTAGAGATTAGCCAGATAGCAAGTCTTTTGGTCACTACTGTGGTTGTCGGCTTCGTCGAAGAAAATCCCCTTCACGTTGGGGTAGAGCGCATACCAACGGTCGATCTCTGCTGCCACCTCAGCAATATTGCGCGTCTGGCGGCCATGCTTGACGTAGCCAATGTATTTGACACCAAGCGAATCGAGCCGGGCCAAAGCTTTTACATAATCACTACTAACCGCTGTACCTGGCCCGCTCGAGGGGTTAACCACTGCAAAGGGCATCTTGCTCGAGACATTAGCCATATCATTCCAATACTGATTGTTGCCACCCTGCATAGGATAGCTATAGGCTGGCATCATGATGGACTGCTGCGGTGCCATAGCACTCGCCTGCGGCGCAAGCAGCTGCCCCAGCACTGCCACAGCGGCCACAAACATCAGCACAGCACGCCGTGCTTGCTGCATACTCCACCGCATCGCCACACCCGTGGACGCCCGTGCTGCGTCTGTCACATCCTGCATAGTCACTCTCTATGATAACATCTTTGTGTATAAATGGGTATTATGTTGTGTATGTCACAATGTTTTTGCGTGAACTTCCCTGTTGTGGTGTGTTAATTGCAAACTCAGTGGCATCAGTCTATTATCTCCATTACTTCATCCATATTAACTATAGAATGGAGAACCAAGCGATTACGCTTGCACAATACGGCGAAAGTAGTCGTGCACAGCGGGTTGGCTCGCTTCGGGCACGTTGGCCATATATTCAGCGCCAAAGACCGTTGCAGCTGTGTTTTGGTCGAAGCAAAAGCCCGTCAGCCTGAGCGGAGCATACCCATCGCCAAACCGCCCCCACACCGTACCGGGCGGGAATTCTACACCGCAGTACCGTACTGCGTCGGCGGCAAGGAACGTATGCGCCCCATGTGTTTTGCTGATAAAACGCTTGTCAGCGATAGCCGTCTCGCCCATCGCTGGTTGAGTGCTCATCATATATGCCTGAGCAAAGTACGCCTCAACATCTTTGCAGCCGCCCTCACGGAGGTGCACTGCTTCGGTCGGCATAGGCAGATCGCTTGTGCGGTCGGTGCCACGCGTGGCAATTTGGTTCAGTAAAGCAACCAAGACATCCGCCGCTGGCTCACCAGTTGGCTGAAGCGCTGCGTGATGTTCGTCATCCGCCATAAGGTGACCTGTTCGGTCAGCTGCCATCTTGATGACCTCGCGCGACATCCAGGCATAGGCATTGCCATAACGACTATCCCGCTCGGTAACGAGCTCCCACTCAGCAGTGTCCGCAAGCCGCACATTGCTAGCATCACAGGCATCTAGCAACGCTCGCGCTGATGCGGTGTGGAGATACAGATGTTCGTCTGTATCATTTTGCTCTTCGTAGCGGGCAAGCAGTGCCGTCCCATAGCATTGTAATGCACTATTGCCACTATCTTGCTGAACTCTATGCATCAAGACGCGGTCAATGTAGATACTTGGGTCGAATGTGCCGATGGATATCATGGGCTCACCAGTGTGCAGATGCTCAATACCACTTGTAGTCTGGTGCGCCACCTCTTGCACGCGCCGCATAGCTGGCGACTGCTGGTATGCATTTGCTATAGCCTGGCAAAATTCATCATCTGTCAGCCCATCATCCCGCCTTCGGCATAATGTGACGATTCGCTGCTCGAGAATACTCCGCGTCTCATCTATTGGCTCATCCACTGCAACAAGTGCGCCATCAAGCAGCGGCACTACCTCCTCCGGTATCATGTCCGCTGGGCTGCCATCCACTAGATACTCCGCAGCCTTATTCCCTGCTGCCATCGTTTCCAAATCTTGTGCAAACCGCTTTGTCTCGCGCGCTGCTTTATCAACAACAAACTGCCGACGTTCCTGCTCAAGCCGATCAGCCGTACATAGTGGCTCTCTCGCTCTTTCGTGTGAGAAAGATACTGGCGAAGTTGTTTCAGCTAGCGATTGTTTTTCTTGGCTCATTGTTGCATGATAGCGTATAGTGGTTAATTTTGTAAAGCATTGCACTACTACAGCAATGCCACCCGCTCGCGCGCCCACTCTATTCTTTCGTGGTGTTTTTCTATTTTTCTAGTGCAGCATTGGCGAGATACTGATTTGCAAGATGAAGGGCCACCTTCATCAGATAGCTATGGGCGAGAAAATGTGCTCATCACACGCTTAACTCCACCACGAACGACGTCAAGCGTCGTAGGCGCGGTATTCTTCTTGGAGCGCTCGACAAGTCTCTTGACAATATCTAGATCCTCTACCTGGGCATACTTACCAAGGTCCTTGCTTGGCTTTGTTTGCGTCTGGTGTGTATATCGCACAGCAAGTCCATCTGGGTCAATCACATACTGCGCCCCGCCAAGATCTACCTGATGAACAAATCCTTCACCACCATAGCCACGAATACTGATGCCATTCATAATACATTGAATGGTCGCACCTTTTTCTTTTCGTTGCACCTGCCCATTCTGTGTTGTCATATACTCATACAGTTCTACAAGCACATGTGTCGAGCCATCAAAGGTCTCGAGGGGCTGGAGTGTACCCTCATGCTGCTTGCGATATTGCGCCTGCACTGCATCCGCCGCCTTGAGCAGCTCACGCATCTGTGGCGAATCTGTAGCATCAGCTATGTCTGCCACATCGTCAAGCGTCAAGTCGCTATATGTCACGTATCGTTGTAGGTCTGGGTCTTCACGTAGCAACGGTGCACCCTCAAGCTGTTGGCTAACAAATGAGTCAAAGTTAGCCACTGCCTTCTCATACTCGGTCCGACCCAGCATAGCTTCGAGAGTAGAAATGCCGTGGCTGCTTGCCCCATGCCCTGCTTCGTACATACTACAACTCCTTCTTTGTTTATGGTGTGGTATATTATATTACGATACATTTTAGGCCGATATTTGTCAATCGTGGCACTATGAATCTTAAAGACCTCCCCAATAGATGGGGAGGTCTCTATCTCGTGGCGGGCGCTTATTTGCGCAGACCGAGGGTTTCGAGCGTTGCTTTGTAGGCATCAAAGTTGGTCCGCTCAAGGTAGCGGAGCAGCCGCTTACGCCGGCCGACCATTTGCTTGAGGCCACGACGAGCCATGTTGTCGTGCTTGTTGGACTTAAGGTGTTCGGTCACCTCTTTGATACGAGCCGTCAAGATAGACACCTGCGCCTGTGGGCTACCGACATCATTCTCGCTGACCTGAGTCAAAGCAATCGCTTTCGCTTTGTTATCCTTAGTAATCATACTGGTGTATTGTAGCAGGAGGGCGGCGTGGTGTCAATGCAGACGCTAGCGACAGAGTGCATCATGGGCGCTAGTGATATCGGAAAGTCCCTCGTCTGCACCCTCCTGCACAAAGCCAAGACGTATTATTTCTTTTATGAATCGTCTCTCGTCATCATTGTTTGTCAAGCAACGCGCAAGATTATATGTATCATAGAACGCTGTCTTGATAGCAGGATATGCTTCGGCCAATGCGCTGAGTTCTCCTTTTGCGATATCTGTCATTGTGTAATGCTTTTCGTACAACTTAGCATACAAGCCGCGGACAAGGCCAACCTCAGGCAATACCGCCTCGGCACGAATCAGCGCTGGCGTCGCACTATGGTAGAGATTGACAAAATCAACACCATCCTTAGACTCAAGTAGTGTCGCATCAACCTTTGGAACACGGAGGCGGGCACGGAGATTGTTTGGGTCTCTTGTGTCGTGTGGATCATGGTCAAGAAAGGTATTCCAGAAATCTTCCTCATCCTCATATGGCGAAGTGCGGTCCATTACGCTATCTACCTCTGGCCATCCCCAATGCCTGTTTACCTCGTCTATAGCAGCTATGTCTGCACCTTTGCGCTGTTTTGCTTCTGCAAGCATGAGTGGCTGCACTCTGCCAGCAAGCGGCTCATAGCCTTTTATGCGCTCATCAATTGTCGCAGCAATTTCTTCTAACTCCTGCGTCAATCGCTCATACTCATCTGGCTGCCGCTCAGGTGCTTTATCACCAATAATTGTTATTTTACTAAGAGGTTTACCATGATCTATCATATATCAAGTATGGCAGTAGTAGGACAATGAGTCAAATCGAGGGGTTTGTTACCACCCCACCCGCACGCCATACCGTGCCGTCTGCCCCGGTACCAGCGTTGCAGCGTGAGCTGGGTCATCGGCGAAGGAGTTGCCGCTGTGCGTTGGCTCAACACAGAGGTACGAACCCAGCCCATCTGTCCAGACCGCCCAGCGAGGTAACCCCTCACTCTGCAGCGTGATGGTGCGCAGGCCCGTCGCTAGTTGGCGCGTGACCCCATCAACAAAGATCGTCTCCGCGAGTGGCGCGAGGTCGGATAGTGGTTGGCCATCCAGCACTGGCACACCATCATACGCAAAATATGGGTGGAAGGCTGGTGCCACGAGCAGTTCATCCTCGCCAACATTCACCAATGTGAGCTGCATTGCAAGCTGGTGCTCCGCCACTGTATACACTAAGCGAGACTCCAGTCCAGCATAAGCACCATTCCCCCTCAGCATGAGCTCCACTCGGTCGCTGGTGTGCTCTACCACTTGCCACTGGCTCGTCCGGCCAAAGCCATGCTGCGCCAGACCACTCGCTCCGCCCGGGCCAAAGTTGGGCAAACAGACATGGCAGCCACCACGCGTTTTACGCCCGCCATCAGGAGCGGTGAGCTGCTGCAGTGGGTAGAATACATCCCCACGCTCATCGGCCAGGCTGGTGATATACGCACCATCTGTCGTAATAGTTGCGGTGGTCGTGCCAGTGTGTAGCGTAATGTTCATCGGTTGCTCCTCGCTTCTTTATTTATTGTGTATGGCTAATCAACAATCCCAAAATCCTGCAGCTGCTGCGCCTCTGCTACTGACCAATCGGCAATCGCTGTGCGCCGCAGCGCAGCGCAGTACGCCCCTGTCCCAAGCTGCGTGCCAATATCCACCGCCAGGCTGCGAATGTACGTACCACTGCTCACCCGCGTGCGAATGACGAGCCGCGGATACTGATACTCTAGCACCTCGAGCGAGTGGATCGTAATGGTGCGCTCTGGCAACTCCACCTCTTTACCATCACGCGCGAGCTTATAAGCCCGCTGGCCATTAATCTTGATAGCGCTAAAGATTGGTGGCCGCTGGCGAATCTCACCAATGAAATGCTGCAGCACCTTATCGAGC
This sequence comes from uncultured Candidatus Saccharibacteria bacterium, assembly GCA_938036785.1. Taxonomy (GTDB): domain Bacteria; phylum Patescibacteriota; class Saccharimonadia; order Saccharimonadales; family Saccharimonadaceae; genus Saccharimonas. The sequence goes on from CALHWE010000011.1 coordinate 50,442, forward strand.
TGCTGACGTGATGGCGGTGTGATAGGCGCTTTGGTATCTTCCGGCAGATAGGGCGTAATCTCCCCTTCTGGGTCACCCGTGGTACTGGTTTGGCCCAGGATAATCGTCGCTTCGTACGTCTTATCGAGCTTGGTGTAGCGCATAGCATTGCGACACTCCGTGCCCGTCACCAGCAGCAAAAGGCCCGTTGCAAAGGGGTCAAGCGTACCACAGTGTCCCACCTTCACCTTCTTGCCAGCCTGCTGGCTCAGCACCCGCCGCACCCGCGCCACCACCCCAAAGCTCGTCATACCAGCTGGCTTGTCGATATGGAGAATGCGGTCATATGATGAATCAGGTGCTTGGTGCGTCATGTGGTTAGTATAGCATGATGGAACAAAAAACCAGCCGCGAAGGGCTGGTCTTTTGGGTTGCTTAGGCTTCGATACTTCCTGCTGGTGTGAAGGATTGTCCTTTGTGGTGATTATGCTCACCCTGTCTCACCTGCATAAACGTATTAAGCTCTTCGGTCAACTCAAGAATTTCATCGTGGTGCGATGGATCGTCATAGGATAGTTGATTGGCTCTTAGCATAAATTTGTCTCCCTCAAACTTAAGCCAAGTTATGCCATCCTTGGTTGCAAGACCACCATACGAGCAATTATAGCCAAACTTCAGGTCGCGTGCTGTTGATGCTGCTTGCGCCTCTCCTGCCATCGCACCAGAGAGCTTGAATAGTATAAGTACGCCATCGCAGCCCTCACCCGCAGTGCCCTCCGACTCAAATGCAACAACAGATGTCGCAAGGTCGATATTTTCTTCTCCCATTTCTGTCGTATATATTTGGTGTGGTTCAAATAAACGAGCTTGTGCGTGAGCACTGCGATTAATATAAATACCCAATCCGTTAAGACTCACACTGATAGTACTAATATTGGTAGTGCCCCGAGCATGTACATCAACCTCTTCTGTTGCATCAGGTTTATCAAGAACATCCAAGAGAGCAATGAGTCGTTGCCGCTCTGCGTCCCTCTTGTATGCTTCTCGCTGGACGCCTGTAACGTTATAGTTTTTAAGTAGATTGGGTTTGCTGCTGTCCATAATGGACTATATAATAACTCTCTCTCTCTCTCTGGGCTGTCAAGAAATCTACATATACAAATCTTATGATCTTACGGTTTTTACCCTTTCTCTACCATAAACCGGCCAAACCATGGCCGGTTTATCGTGTCATTTCTCATTTAGTGGCAGAAGCAAGCCAGTAGCCCCTACTTCTCCGGTACGTGGAACTGCGATGGGTTGGCTTGGTCTTTCTTGGCTTTAGCCTCAGACTGGAGCGCAGCATCAAGCTGAGCCATAGGGTTATCGGCATCGGGCCCAGGCAATGGTGGCACACCTGGTGGCAGTGGTGGCAAGCTAGAGAAATCTGGCATTGGTGGCAGTGGTGGCAGAGCCGGCCCTTCAGCATCATCGGCTGGCGCGGCACGGTGCTTGGCATCGAGGTCGGCCAGGGTTTCTTTGCCCGTTGGCGGTGGAAGGATGTCGTCGTTGTGAGCCATCGGCACACGTGGCATGTCATTCACATTGGGGACGGTTGGCTCATGGTCGAGTGCTGCCGTGGCGGCGTTGAGTGGCGCTTGGCTACCTGGCGTGCCATCACTGTCGAGGTAACGCCCACCCTTGTGCGAGAGGATGGTCTTGTTGCGGCCATTCTCGCTCTCGCGGCGCTTGTCATCGGCTGCTTGCTTGGTAGTAGCATTAAGCGTGCCACCTAGGCTCGGCTCATTAAGTGGTGTTTCAATGGGTTGACGCCATGGCTCAGCGCTGCTGTTGCGTCCTGATGAGCGGCGCGGGGCCGGCGCGGGCTCGGGCTGTGGATTATTCTTGGCCAATTGCTGAGCTAGCTCAGCTTCGTCGGCGTCGGTCTGGCTTAACTTTTTTTTTCCAGCCTCAGCGTTATGCGAGATGACGAGTGACTTATCTTTGTTATTTGCCTGAGCAGGCTTCTTGCTGGCAGGCTTAGCGGGCATTGGGCCTGCAGCGAGCTGCTTAGCCTCGGCGAGCTTGGCCGCAATCAGCTGCTGGTCACCGCCAGCACTCATCAATTGTGCGGCGAGGGTCATAACGCGCGAGGTAGTCTTTTCGTTACTAAAGCGTTCGGTGGCCGCTACAATACCGGTCAAAAAGGCTGTGGCAATATGCTTATCCAAGAGCGGCTGCTCATCATCCGTATTATCAAAGCCCTGAGCGAGGCTTGCCGCGAGCTCACTATAGCTGCTAGCCTGAGGATCCGTCCAGACGATATTGCCCAGCGTACCTGGCGCATCGATATGCAGCGCTGCCACTGGTGATTCACGCAGGATACGGCCATGCCCTTTGAGGGCTGGGTCAAGGTCATCCTCGCTGCGCACACCGATCGTCACGACAAACTGCACATTGTAGTCACCTTGGCTAAATTCCAAATCACTCTGGCTAATCGTCGCGCGGTACGGCGTGATGAAAATCTTAACGAGGTCGCCATCGAGCTTGTAGCGCAAATGGTCGGCCTTTTCCTTATCAAGGGCAATGATGAAATCTCGCAGACTATCCACCGTGCTCTCAAAGGTACGCTCTGGCTCAAGGAAGCCTACTGCCGTTGGTACATCCCCACTAAAGACAGCTGTGGCGTGCTTGTCGAGCTTATTAAGCAAAAGCGTCAACCCCAGTGCTGCACTCAGCTCATCTACCGTAGGGTGGGCATTGACTGCCACCAAAATATTATTACTCTCACCTAGTTTGTCGATGATTTGTTGCCGCACCTTTATCTCGTCCATAGCTCCTACTTTTGCCTTACCCAAAACTCCATCTATCCTACCATAAGTAATTTCGTTTCGTCAATGGCAAGTCACGGTTAACAGAGGTAGCCATGCGAAGTATAGCACCTTTCTTTGTGCAAGAATCCCCAAAATGTGCGATCCTTATATCTCACACTATTCCGTAACAGTTACCCTAGCCTACATGCAAAAACACCTCCCTCGAGGTGTTTTGGTATATGCTCGTGCTTATTGCTTTACGCAAGTTTGACGCCAGCAGCCTTGGCAGCCTTGGCGAGCGATGCCTTGCGGCGGCTCGCGGTGTTTTTCTTGAGCAAACCCTTCTTGACGGCTTTGTCAAGCTCGCTCTGGGCCTGGCTCAGGGCAGCAGCGCTTGGCTCAGCAGCGAAGGCCTTGGTGCTAGCCTTGATAGCGCGCTTGGTAGCAATGTTGCGCTGGCGGCGAGTAGCCGTTTGCTTCATGCGTTTGACAGCTGATTTGATGATGGGCATTAATTTCCTCTATCGCTTGTTATTATGGGTTAGTACTACAATCAAGCGCTCATTATAAGGCATGGCGCAGGATTTGTAAAGAGCCGAGCCACCTCAGGGTTACTGGCGCTCGCTCTTTTGCGGCCGCAGCAGCACATACCACAAGTAGAGCGAACCAGCGATGGTGAGCACGAGCCCAGACGTCAACGGTACAGGCCCATCAAGGAATGTATTGTACGGCACACCAGTGTGGAGAATGTGGTGGAAAAACGTGTATTTTGCCGCATCAGCAACAGGATAAGCGAGGATAGCGACGATGGCAATCCCCTGCCGCCCTTTACTCCGGATGTCTCGGGAGCGAATCGCTGTATAGGCAAGATAAATAGCTTGAATTGCAAGATTAATACCGAAGACAAACAAGATATTCGGCACTGTCATATCAGGTGCCAATCCGGTCGGTCGGCCGCCACTTGATGTAACAACCGTATGTGCACGCCACCCAATAAAGATATCGACAAACGCCTGACAAGCCAGTGCGAGGCTCGCAATGAGCAGGCATGCGCGCACACCATACTGCCGCCCTGGCGAATGCTGCTGTGTGTGCACCGTCTGAGTGGTAACTGTTGTCTGTACTGTAGCCATATACACCTCCTTGGCATTGCAGTGGTGTTTGTATGGTGATATTATACCACATTCTTATACGCCAAGTGCTTCATCTGTCCAACACTCACGCATCTACCTAGGCGATCTCACACTACCGCCCCGCCACCGCAAACAAGAAGCTCTCCACTGCATCCCACGGTGGTATGCCTGTCGTCTTCATGTCGGCATCAAGCTGAGCAGCCCGCTGGGTGAGGGTGCGGATATCAGCTGGTGCGACCTGCGTGGTGAGTGGCTTGGTTTTTTTGACGACGTAGGGGTGGAGCGAGAGCTCGCGCGCAATCTCTGCCTCCCCTGCCTCGCCATAGCATGCAATCGCCGCCAGCTGAGCCCACTGCGCCCAGATGAGCGCCGCAGTTTGGTATGGATCATGACTCAGACGCAGCTCATCTAAGGCAGCTCGCAAAGCTGGGCCTCGGCGCTCCACTGCGAGGGTTACAACATCAAAGACTGAGAACTCACGGGCCGGTGGTAACACAGTGGCAATTGCATCATCGGTAACGGCTTCGAGCTGAGCCAACGCGTCGATGGCGTGCGCCAACTGCAGCTGGTCGATCGTCCCACCATAGCCCTTCTCATCCGGCACCAGAGCTCGCTCTACCATACTGCGCACATGCGCTGAGCTCAGCGACACGCCGCGTGCATTGGCGAGCTGGCGCAGCCACCGCTCGGCGGCAGGGCGCTGGCGGTCGGTCAGTGGGTCAGCAGCGATGATAGTCGCGGCTTTGCTCAGTGCTTTGTATGTTTTGGTGCGCTTATCTAGCCCTGGCTCTACCAGCACAAGCGTCGTCTCGTCAGGAATATCATGTGCCCACTGGCTAAGCTGCTCCCAGAGGTCTGGGCGCTCAGACAGGCGTCGCAGCACAATGAGCCGCTGCGCCGCAAAGAGCGACACACCGCGCACCAACTCAGCCAAACCCGCGGCATCAAGCTGCTGAGTATCGATGTGTTCTACTGGCACTGGCGCGTGCTGAGTGATCTTCGCCAGCCCTTGCTCTGCTACGTAGCTATTCTTCCCCACGATAAGATAAAGCATCGGCTACTCCCCCACTTTCACCTGGCACACTGGGCAAATATGCGTCCCGCGGCCTGCCACGCGAATCTTCATAATCTCTACATCAGGGTGGCGCGGGCAGGGCTGCCCCTCACGCCGAAACACCTGCGCAAAGGCTAGGTAGCTCCCCTTCTTACCTTCAGCATCGACGTAATTGCGGTCGGTGCTACCGCCCTTGTCGATGCTGAGCTGTAACACCTGCCGAATATGGGCAAAGAGCACGGCAAGCTGCTCATCATCCACCATACGTACTCGCGTGGCGGGGTGGAGCTGCGTCATCCATAGCGATTCATCGGCATAGATATTTCCCACGCCAGCGATGGTCGTTTGGTCAAGGATGGCCGCCTTCATAGTCGTGCCGTTCCGCCGGCGGATGCGCGCGACGAATTGCGCCGCTGTGGTATGCGGGTCGAGCGGCTCGGGCCCGACTTTTTGCATAAAGGGCAGCTGCGCCACCTCTGGTGTAGGATAGAGCTTCATCCAGCCAAATTTGCGCAGGTCATTAAAGTATAAATGCGCGCTATCCGCAAAGGTCAGCGCTACCCGCGTTAAGCGGTCGGGCAGCTCATGAAGAAAGCTATCATTTGGGTGGCCACCGCCCCAGCGCTCCTCTCCAACAAAGAGCAGCTGGCCCGTCATCTTCAGGTGCACCACCAGCGTGTAGTTGGTGCTCAGGCGAATTAGCAGCACTTTAGCGCGGCGCTCCACCGCCGTGATGGTCGCACCGTGCAGGAAGTGCGCCACTGCCGCAGGGTCGTTGGGAAAGCTCTTGGGCGAGTCGTACACCGTACTTGCCACAATCTGCTTCCCCACCACCAAGCGAGCTAAGCTCGTACGAATCGTCTCAACTTCGGGAAGCTCAGGCATGAAAACGCTCCATCGCCCAGATCATCGCCACAAAAAGCGAAAAATAAATCGCTTGCCCTACCAGCATAATATAGCGATGCCACGGCTTAGCAAAGAAGTAGCAACCAAGAACAATAGCCTGGCACACCAGAGCGCCGCTCGTTACCACCCGCACCACCGGATGAGTATCGCTCAGCAGGACAAGCGCCTCAATGATCGTTATAACCGGTATACAGCCCCAGGCTGCAATGTTGTGGATCAGCGTGCGCCGCTGGCTCACGCCAAATGGCACCAATCCCATCACACAAAAATTAAGACTCACAACAAGAAGGAGGAGCTGCACCGCTCGTGGCAATGCCGACTGTACAGCCCACAGCGCAAGGCTCAGGCCAGTCAGTGGCAAAAGAATCTTGCCCGCAATCACCGTCTTCGTCCGCTGCTCAATATGCATACTGAGCGTCTTGCCAAGCTGCGGCGGCACCATCCACAGTGTATAGACAAACAGCACAAGCAAACAACCGGCCATCAGCCCAAGCCACACGGGTGTCATCACTCCCCCACCAGCTCCTCAAGCTCGGCCATCGTGCGGCTATTGGCTGTATGGAGAATAGCACGCATGCCAGCAGCTTCAGCCCCAGAGCAGTTGTCTAGCCGGTCATCGATCATCACACATTGGCCAGGCGACACGCCGAGCCGATCTGCTGCTAGCTCGAAGGCCTCGCGGCTTGGCTTGGCAATGTGCTCGGCATACGAGAGCACCACGGCATCAAAGAGCTCGCGCAGCTCATCAGGGGTAAACAGCCGCTCGATCGTATCACTCCCCACATTGCTCAGTAGTCCTACTTTGATGGCTGGGTAACGCTGGCGCAGCGTGTGAATCATGGCGATCAGCTCGCTATTGCGCACATGCACCTGCTCAAGCAACGCCGCTATCTGGGCTGGCGTCTGCTCCGAGAGCCGTGCCACCTCTGTAATAAACTCCTGCCGCGAGATATAGCCATAGTCCGACTGCTTGTTAATATCCTCTAGCTCGGCTCGGCGATCCGGCGGGCACTGCGCCATGAGCACCTCAATACTCCCACCATAGAGCACGCCAAAACAATCAAAAATCACTGCACGAATCATACGCTCGATTATACCATTGGTAGTAGAGCGTGGCTAGCATGAGCTCTTCTTCCCTATCACTGCACTGAAAGCAGATTGTCATAATCTCTTTTAGCCTAATGTAAGAGGCCGACACGCAAGCAGAATGTCGGCCCATATAATGTCCCACTCAATAGGAATATAAAGCGAAGCAGCATAAGATTGCCAGGACTACTCGAACCCTAGACGCCAGCCATATAGCGCCTTTTTATTGCGTCTTATCAAACATCGGTGCAAAGCCAGGGATCTGGTTGGCAAAGAGTGCATGGATCTTGGGTACATCGGCCTTCATCGAGCCGGGTGAACCTTGACAGCTCGATGTCCAGATGCGCGTCTTCGTCGTGCCACTATCCATCGTCTCAAAGGTGTAGAGTCGCCCAGCAGTGGCACACACCCCACGCACGTCGTCGTCATCCACCGTGCGCGTATCTTGGATCTGCGCCTTGCTGAGAGCATACACAAGTTGCTCGTAGGCCTGCTGGTTGTTCTCAAACTCCTTACGGTCGAGCTGCTTGTCTAAGTAGCCCTGATACACCGTATATGTCCGCTTATTGGGCGAAATCTCGATCTGGTACGAGCGGAAGGTCTCATCTGCCACAATCGGCCCACGCACCGTCCAGCGGACACTGTTGGTCGCATTGTGCGCCACCACTTGGTCGTAGAAGCTCTCGGCTGATTGCTGCGTATTGGTGTTGTTCGTCTCCTGGCGGGTCGCCACCATGCGGATGACCGACGCCACTGCTGCCACCACCAACGAAATCACCAAGATAGTGACAATAATTGGAAAAACTTTTGGCCGCTCGCCTTTATACATGAGAGTACAATACCACAAAGCCTACAAAAACTCAATAGATCCGAGAGTATAATGCGGAAAAACCCCTGTGATTATGCCGCAAGATCGAAGCCAAAGTGCTCGGCGATAGATTGCTGCTGCTTGGTGTTTTGCGTGTTCTCGGGAGATGGCGCTGCAGCGAGCTTTTGCTCTTGCATCTGCTGCATCAACTGCATAGCAGGCTCCGACTGCTCAAGACGGCGACCCAGCTCGGCGAGGTTCTTATTCGTCTCGCTCTCAATATTGCGGTCAGAGAAAAAGTTCCCATAGCCACTAACAAAACGTGCGAGTGATGGGTCAGCTGCTGCAAGCGCATTATATGCAATATCACCATTTTTGATGCACAGCAAAAACTCTTCTGCTGCAACAGCTCGCACTGCTTCACGCGCTTTGTCGGTATTGAGAATATCACCATGTGTCTCGGTATACACCTGGTCTTTGCCCATCACGTACTCACCGGTGTCACCCACGCCAGCTTCCAGCACTTCTGTAGTGACGCGGGTTTTTATGCGCTGTTGGACATCACCATCATGCATATCAAGATGCTCGTCAATGCCAAGCTTTTCAAACTGCTGCTGCACCTTGGTCTCGGTCTTGTGCGTTTGCTTGTCAAACTTCCCCTTCTGGTTGGCATGGATCGAGTCGCCAAAGCCATCGATCACATCAAGCGCCGCAAGCCGCGAGTCACCCTCCCCAGCCAAACGATCGGCTGTCGATGCATCAAGCTGATTATACACCTTGCGTGCACTCGTCCGGCGGCCATTTAGCAAGTGATCTCCCTCGTCCTTAGGAGTAAGTGGCTCATATTGCTCATCCGGCAAAACACTATCCTTCTCTGCCTCGTCAGGTTCGCCAGTCTTGCTCACGTCCCAGTAGAAGCGATTTGTCGCCATCTCATCAGGATTAGGATTCTCTCGCTTATGGGATTGGGGAGAACCATACAGCGCATCCACCTGCCTGGCAAGGTCATCCGGGTCGCTATTCTCTGGTGTAGTGGTGTCTATTTTGTCGAAGGTAGTGCCGCTAGGTACGCTGTTGCCACCAAGGCCAGCGTAGAGACTATTAACGGCAGCTTCATTTTCGGCTTGTTGCTGCGTGGCTGTTTTGTCATATCCTTTGCGGCGCAGCTTCTCCTTGAGCGCCCATAGCTGATCTGGGCTTAAATCTCTGCCATTTGGCGGTACTAAGGTCATAAGGGGTATCTCCGTGAGTGTATTGTTATTAGTTTGTTACACAATAGAACCTCCCGCAAGAAAAGTCAAGCTAGCATATCCTAGCGCTTTTTATACCGAGCCACTGTGCGTATGCAGAGCGGGAGAATAGATGCGTAGTCCGTCCGCTAGGCCACGCGAACGAGTGTTGTTTCGTTATTATCGCAAGCAGGATCATCCTGAGGTTTGCGTGCACCCGCTTCGGCAGCATCTGTGCCATCCCACTCATCCAAATACACTGTTGGCTCGCCATGTGCCTCGTGAGGGCTGAGTATCTTGCCCGTCACAATTGGCGATTTACCCTTGTAGCAATCAATGTGGTACACTGCCTCACCACCCCGCTCTACCTCTGTAGAGACGACGATACGCGCGTCGATCGCTGCGGGCAAGATGCCCATTTCAGCCAGCTTCTTATATGTCCCTGTCGTATATTGGTATGCATCGATCACTCGCACCTCATACGGCTCACCACCCACATCACAGCAGACCACTCGCCAATCGGCCAGATCCATCGAGCCAAATAGACGGTGTTCAAATGTAACCCAACCCCCCTGTGGGTTATGCAAAAAGCCAAAGGTCGGCACTGTTCTTTCCTCTAACTCTTGTAGTGCAGCGCAGGTCTCTTCTACAGACAGGTTTTGTGCATAAATCTCAGCCTGCCTTGCTTCTCGAAAGAGATGCTCAATCCTTGCCTCCTGCTGCGCCCGCCGCTCCATCTCCGCCTCAGTCAGGGGCTGCAATTCGCCACTCGCCTGGGCTGCTTCGATGATAGCACTGCGCATGGCGTGGTAGCTGGTGGGAAGTTGCTCGGGGGTGTAGTGGTCTACGCTATCAACGTACTCCGGTAGCTCATTTGGGTTAGGCAGCTCAACGCCAGCTCGCTCTTCACCATCAGAAAATGATGTACCCATTGCTTCGCTTTGTTCCATGCCCAACCTCTATTCTGTTTTGCTTGTGATGGCCCAGATTATACACCACTACCAGTGATTTGTCTATAGTCTGACCTCTGTTCGGTCGGTGTTCTTAGACTGCTCCCCAATGCTCACCAATCGAGACATCGACTTTGAGCTTAACACCAAGCTGCGGATAAATATGCTCCATTGTCTCGCGCAGGATGTGGCCTACTTGCTCGGCGTGAGCGCGCGGGCACTCAACCATAATGCTATCGTGGATCTGCACCACCTGCCAACCGATCGGCTGGCCATCACCATCGGCCAGCTGCTCCCCAGCTTGGGCCAGCTTATCTTCCACCGCCAGCATAGCAAGCTTCATCAGGTCAGCCTCGGTACCCTGGATCGGCATATTGGCAGCCGCTCGCTCGGCAGCGCTGCGCACCGCAAAGTTACGCGACGCAACATCCGGCGTCCAGCGGCGGCGACCAAACAGCGTCTGGACAAAGCCCGCATCATGCGCTTGCTGGATAGTCTGCGCCATATAGGCTTTGAGCTTCGGCCGAAGGCGGTAGTATTCATCGATGAAGTGCTGTGCCTCGGCGTAGCTCATCTGCGCGGCAGCCGCCAAGCCATGCTGGCTCATCCCATAGAGCACCCCAAAGTTCACCACCTTGGCCCGGCGGCGCTGCTCCTTTGTGACGACATCAAGTGGCACTCCATACACCTGGGCGGCCGTGTTCGCGTGGATATCGATATCGGTATTAAAATTACGAATCATTGCCTCCTCCCCCGACAGCACCGCCGCTAGGCGCAGCTCAAACTGCGAATAGTCGGCATTGACAAACACATTGCCCGGCGCTGGCACAAAGGCATCGCGAACGTGCCGCCCCAGCTCACTGCGGATCGGGATGTTTTGTAAATTTGGGTCGGTACTACTGAGCCGGCCCGTCGCTACCACATCTTGGTTGAAGGTAGTGTGGATATAGCCAGCGTCGTCGGTCAGCTGCGGCAGCGCCTCAACATACGTGTTTTGCAGCTTCGTCAGCTCGCGGTAGCGCTCCACGAGCCCAATAATCGGGTGATGCGGCCGGAGCTTATCCAGCTCCTTCTGGCTCGTCGAGTAACCTGTCTTGCCCTTCTTGATGCCCGCCGTCGGCAGCTGGAGTTTCACAAAGAGCGCCTCGGCTAGCTGGGCCGGGCTGCCAATATTAAGCTCATACCCCACCATGCCATAAATCTGCTGCTGCAGCTCGGCGATCTCGCTACTCAAGGTGCGCTGCATCGCCGCAAGCGTGCGGCTATCAAGCCGGATACCGCGCCACTCCATTCGCGCCAGCACAGGGATGAGCGGAAAGTCCATTGTCCGGGCCACCCGGGCAAGCTCGGGCAGCGCATCGAGTGCCTGAGCTTGCTCATCGTACACTGCCCACAGCGCGCTAATGGCCAGGCGTGGGTCATCAAGCGACTCCAGCCCTGCGAGATCAGCCAGTGCCCGCGACGTGCGCAGGGGATTAAGCAAAAACGACCCTTGGGCGGTATCATGCCTCACCACTGGCAGTTGCCGCACGCCACGAGCCAGTAAGCAGCGTAATAATTCCTTCGTGCGGTGCCCAACAATCGGCACATGCGGGATAACATCAATCGCATCACGCCAGTTCAGGCGGGCCGCCTTACCTCGCTCGTGACTCACCCAGACGCCGCCCTCAACTGGCCAGACCAGCAGCTCTTTGGCCATCAAAAAGAGCGCCTTAGCCTGGTGAGCAGGCAGCTCAGTCGCATGCTGCACCACTGGCGCATCGGGCAGTTGGGCGTTCTCTGCCGCCTGCATCTGCGGCGGCAATTGGCGCAGCAAACTACGAAACTCCAGCCGCTGCAACATCGCCCGCACCGCCGCTGGGTCACAGTTATCCATTGCCATCGCTGCTCGGTCAAGCGTCACTGGTGCATCAGTATATAGCTGGGCTAGCTCGCGGCTCATATAAGCCGAGTCTTTACCCTGCTCCAGCTTACGCCGCAGCGTATCCTTGACCTGCCAGAGGTTGTCGTAGAGGTTGTCGAGCGTGTCGAATTGCTGCAGCAGCTTGACCGCCGTCTTCTCTCCCACGCCTGGCACGCCCGGGATATTATCCGACGCATCGCCCTTGAGGCTCTTAAAGTCGAGGAACTGGCCAATCCGAATACCATAGCGCTGCTCAAAGGCAGCGATGTCGAATTTGTCGATATTAGTCAAGCCTTTTTTGAGGGCATAGAGGTAGGTATTTTGGTCGAGTATTTGCAAGGCGTCAAGGTCGCTCGTAATGAGATATGTCTCGATATCCCCCTCCTGCTCGGCCTGGGCATCGAGTGTCGCCATAATATCGTCTGCCTCATAGTCATCAAACTCATACAGTGGCCAGCCAAACGCCTGCAAAAGCTCGTGGAGTAGCGGTATCTGGGCGTAAAAATCTGGCGGAGCCGGCTTGCGACCAGCCTTGTATTGGTCGTAAATAGTAAGACGGCGGCGGATATTCGTCTTGGGCTTATCCCACGCCACGCACACATAGTCTGGCTGGAGGCGCTTGATCAGCTCTAGGCTCAGCGCCGCAAAGCCATACACCCCGCCAGTTGGCGTCCCATCGGCCGTCGAAAGGTTGGGCATGGCATAGTACCCACGGTAGAACACACTTTTGCCATCGATAATCACTAGGCGCTTCATCATAGTTCTAGTATAGCATTGGTGCGGTGCGGAAACATCCTCGCGCGGCACCTACCTCTACCCCGCTCCCTGCCCTCCAGTTATAGCGTAGGTTGAGCGCGCTGGCGTCGGCGACGCCACCACCATACCAGCCAGCCAGCTAGTGCGATAAGCAGCAAGCATAGGCTTATCAGCAGTGCCGGCACAAAGTTGCTCATCAGCTCAGCCAGTGGACCCTGGGCAGTAAACGTATCCTTTTTCTTCTTTACCGTCATCCGTTTGGTACCTGGCTTTTTATCTTTCTTATCGTCCTTTTTTTCTGGTGGAGTAGCCGGTGGTTTTTCGCCAGTAGTCGAAGCACCACTTTGGTATATCTTGACATAGTCGATAAGGAAGGTCTGGTTAGCAAACTTCTTCGATGAATCGGGCGGGTGCTCCTCACTCTTCCACTCCACATAATCGTTGAGGATAACATACCACGTATCGTCAAAGACTTGCTTGAATTGATTCGCATCCATGCCCATTTTTGCTGGTTTTTCTGCTGGAACCCGAGCGGTTGGATGACTCTTCTCATCGCCCGCTCGATAGTTATACACCAGCACCGGCTGGTTATCCACGAAGAATCTGACCGTCTCACCATCGTATTCCGTCGCCCAGACATGCCAGTTGTTCGCCAACGTCACTGGGGATGGTATGAGGTTCTCTCGGCTATGCCCTAACCCCTTTGTCTTCCATATCTGCGATGATGGGCTATGGTAGCAGCGAATATGCGTCGTCGACCATGTGTAGGTCGGCGTCCATGAATACCACTCTAGCACGTCGAGCTCACCATAGGGGTCATTCGCTTGCTTGTTGTTGCTGCAGTTGGCAAGCGTCACACTATTGCGCAGCCAAATAGCTGGGCGCGTCCCATTCTCGCCATTCCAATTAATCTTCGCTCGTACCTCGACGCGGAATGGCTTATGCCCATCGAGCACCCGACCCGACTCCACTCGCCCACTCTGGTAGCGTGTCATCTTGCCAGACGGGCACGGCTCTTGGCTGGCGTTGCTATCGCCCAGTGGCTCAGCCACACTCGACACACAGTGACGCCGGGTGGTAATCTGCAAAGCGCCGTTAGTCACCGCAACGTTATTGGCGCTATATGCCAAATGCTCCTTGCCATAATTGTCTTTATTTTGCTGAAGAACCTTCCAATTCGACAGTGACGTCGTAAACTCCTCGTTATACACCATCTGCCACTGCTGCGCCTGGGCAACCCCACCAAATATCACCGACAGAGCACCCGCAACAAGGACACTCACTACTCCATACACCAGCCCACCTCGTCGCTGCACTATTATTCTCCTCAGTCTGCACACATGTGTGCTTATATACTCATACGTTATGTATAAGTGTACACGTTTTGTCGGATTTTTCAATTGTTATAGCATGAGCGGTATCTTGCAGTACAAAACGCGGCGTTGCATCGCAAGACGAACCACACCCACACTACCCCACCTCTACCACTCAATATCACCCCTTGCTGCGTGCTAAGAGGGGCGCTACTTTGCTACAAAATATATCGTTTGTGCGAATATGGAGGCGAGTGTTTTGCAATTCATTTCACAAACGTTACGACGCCAAAGAACACCTATCTACAGAGTATGATTTAACAGTCGCATAAGATACGAAAACCCTATCCTTACTATTTTGTCGTCTGAATGTGCAGTGGCAGACAGGTATATATCTATTCTTGATAGACCTTTTTGCCTATATTCTTTAACTGTGTTACTGCACTATTCGCACCCTGCCACGTACCAGGCTCTATTCCACCCCATATACCTGGCACTGGCTTGCCTTTTCTTGCAAGCAAAGCACGAAGCACTGCACATTCACCAATAGCCGAGCATGTCTCACACTGCCTTAGTGCTCTGATATATTCGGGCGATCGGGGATCCTCACTAAAATGATCACCCTCTTCCTTACGACATGCGGCATTATCCATCCAATCCTGCGGTAATGGCATGCCTTTACGCTGCACTGCCCATATCGCGCGCGCTCTTTGTCCACTCGGTACTCCCTTGCTAAATTCACTTCGTGGTATCGAGCCCCATAGTTGTTTGCGTAGCACTGGTGATTGCTTTGTCATAGCTTCTGCATTATTCCACACGCCTGTTATTTTGCCAAGCATAAGCAACATGCAGCCTATCCACGCTCGACCACGTTCCTCCTCAGCGTCGCCGAGCCCGCCGCTGCTTGGGTTTGGGCATACCCCACTGCTGGCGGTCGGCTTGGGTTGTGCCACCACGGACATCACCAGCAGCGATAATACGTTGGTATCCCCGCAGCGCAAAGAGCAAGCATTCAGCCGCCACCGGACACCCAGCACAATCTTCACGCTGCTCTGGCTCTATCTGCTGCTTCGTCTCAGCATCAATACACAGCGCCAAGCGAGCAAAAGTCTGCGACGCGGGAATATATCCAATATGTCGCCGCTCGGCCATACACTGCTCCGCCCAGGCAATCCGTGCCCGAGGCGTATCATTAACGTGGACGGCGTGATGCATAGCGCTCGTGAGTGTGGTGGACTGGCTCGGGAGGTCCACCGGTGCGGATTCGTCCGTTAGTTGTTCACGCTGCTTCGCCGTGAGGCCAGCACAGATCCCAACCGACACTCCTTCTCTCACTGCATATGCCGCACACACATCAATCACCGCACAACCAATGCAGCGCTGCAGCGCCAGTGCCGTGTCTTCTGGTTTGCCACTAAAATATTCTTCACTCGTGGCTGGGCTACAGGCAGCATCGCGCATCCATTGCGGTGGAAGCGCCACTCCCCTTTGCTGCCGCACCCGCATACGCAGGTAGAAAATTCGCGAGGCAGGATCGCTCGGTGCATAGCGTCGTGGTTGCTCTGGTCGTGATGGCTGTGCAGCTGGCTGCTCTTCCATACTATCTTTATTGTACCATTCCTCGCACTGCCAACCATAAGCGTCATTATCTGCTATACTAGAGATATGAATCATCCATCTCACCCGACAACAATCCTTGCCTTCGTTGGCCTCTCAGGCGCAGGCAAGAGCGAGGCAGTCAACCACGTCGCACGCCTTGGCATCCCCAAGGTCTACGCTGGTGGCATCCTCTACGACGAAATGCGCCGCCGCGGCATCGCTATCACCCCGCAGTCACAAGCCGAATTTCGCAAAGCCTGGCGCGAAGAGGCTGGCAAAGACATCATCATCCGCACCGCTGCCGAGCAAATGCAGCGCCTCGCCGCCGCTGGGCAGCGCCACATCCTCTTCGACGGCCTCTACTCCTGGACGGAGTACAAATACCTCACCCACCACTTCCCGGGTGAGCTCGTTGTCGCTGCCATCGTGGCACCCAAACAGCTCCGTCACCGCCGCCTTGCTCAGCGGCCCGAGCGGCCCTTTACCGCGCAGGAAGCAATCGCCCGCGACTGGTCGGAAATTGAAGATATTGAGAAGGGCGGCCCCATCGCCATTGCCGACCACTTCATCTCCAACAGTCACGACCTCGCCGAACTCCACCAGCAAGTCGACGCTCTCTGCCGCGAAATTGGTTGGGTGTAAAATACCCCAGTGGGGTATGTAAATCAACGGATAATTGACAC
Organism: uncultured Candidatus Saccharibacteria bacterium; assembly: GCA_938036785.1. Taxonomy (GTDB): domain Bacteria; phylum Patescibacteriota; class Saccharimonadia; order Saccharimonadales; family Saccharimonadaceae; genus Saccharimonas. Next base: position 66,633 of record CALHWE010000011.1, read on the forward strand.
ATCGCCCTTTCCCTGCTATAATCCTCCCACAGATCACGTGTGCATAAGGCAAATGCACACTACGATAATAGCCTAATACGAGGAGTCTATGAACAACCAGCCAACACCCCAGCAACCTGCTACACCGGCGCCGCAGCCGCAGCCAGCCGTGCAGCCACAACCGGTAGCCCAACCACAACCGCAGCCGCAGCAGACATACCAATACCAGCAGCCAGCCGCACCAGTACCCCAGCCACAGCCAACATATCAATACCAGCAACCTGCTGCGCCAGCGCCACAGCCAACACCATATGCCTATCCCGTTCGTTATGATAACCCTGGTGAGACACTGGGTGTTATTGGATGCGTCTTGAGCTTCTTTGGTATCTCTATCGGTGGTATTCTCCTTGGCATTATTTCGCGCAATAAGTCTAAGGAAGCCGGTATGTCTACAACGTGGGGTAACGTTAGTCTGGGTTGGGGCATCTTTGGGTCAGTCTGCTGGTGTCTTATCTGGCTTTTCTGGATACTTGTGTTTGTTGGTGTATTGTCCAAGCCATCTTGGTGGTACTATTATTACTACTAAGCCACTTACTTTGATATAAAAATACCCAGCATACTACTGGGTATTTTTATGTAAAGTATTTTGGGAGTACCTTCTGCATTTTTAGGGCTTTCGTATTCACCCCTCTACAATCATGATCTCTATTTCTCGGTAGCGATAGCAGGAGTGGGTATTCGAGAGGTTTGTGCCCTCACAGCAAAGTAAATAGCCATTATTATACAGAAGCTTCACCAAAAAACCATACAGTAACGACTTTTGCAAGCAATTTATCCAAAAAATCGACATACATACTGTATGCCGATTATTCTCGTGCACTACCCCCTACTGCTGCAAATACTCATACAACTTCTTGGCGTCCTTATGCTTGCGCAGCTTTGCCAGGGCCTTGGCCTCAATCTGACGAATACGCTCGCGCGTCACGGCAAACTCCTGCCCAACTTCCTCCAGCGTATGGCTCTTGCCATTCTCCAGGCCGAAGCGCATTTTAATAATCTTCTGCTCGCGATCACTCAAGGTCGAGAGGATGTCTTGCACCTGCTCCTTGAGAAGCTGGTTAGAGGCCGACTCTTCAGGGCTGACCGTATCTTCGTCCTCGATAAAGTCCCCAAGCACCGACTCCTCCGAGTCGTCGCCATCGCGCCCCACACCAGCGTCGAGACTGCTGATGTCTTGCTTAATCTTCATCACATATTCGACCTTATCCGGTTCCATATCGAGCTCTTTGGCAAGCTCGGTAATGGTTGGCTCACGGTTGAGGTCTTGCGTCAGGCGGCGCTGGGTGCGCAGCAGCTTATTGATCGTCTCCACCATGTGGACAGGAATACGAATAGTGCGTGCTTGGTCGGCAATCGCACGGGTAATCGCCTGGCGAATCCACCAAGTGGCATAGGTGCTAAACTTAAAGCCCTTATCTGGGTCAAACTTCTCTACCGCTCGCAGCAGCCCGGTGTGCCCTTCTTGGATAAGATCGAGAAAATCAAGGCCACGACCACTATACCGCTTAGCAATACTTACCACCAGGCGCATATTAGCCTCGGCCATTTTGTCTTTCGCACGCTTATCGCCCTGCTTAATCCGGTAGGCTAGGTCTACCTCTTCATCAGCACTAAGCAGCGGGATCTTACCAATCTCACGCAGGTGCAGCCGGACCGAGTCGTCGCTAATATCATCAAAGTATTGGTTGCTGTTAAGAATCTCCTCTGGCGTGTCTTCTTCCTCAAGCGCCGCGAGGTCAGGTTCCATGTCGTCGACAGCTAGATCCATGATCGGTGGCTGGGCATCGGGCGGCGCTGCCTGAGCTGTGGTTGCTGGTTTTTTTTGCTTGGTATCCTTATCGTCGGTTGCCACGCGCTATCTCCTTGATTAATTGGTTCAGTTGCTCGCGCAAAGCGGCGGCGGCAGTCGTATCGCCGCTCTCTTCTGCTTGGCGCAGGTGGGTGATGAGATCTTGTTTGTGTTGCTGCTTATGTTCGGTTTCGATTTGCCGCAAAAGCCGGGCGGTCTCGTAGTAGCGATCGGTCTCGCTCCACGCACCATACCGAGCGTCGGCACGTACCCGCACCATTGTAATATACTCGTCAAAGTTTTGCAATGGCGGCGGCGTAGTGGTAAGAGGTTGCCCGTGGTGCGCCGCATAATACTGAGCCAAGGCCTGGCGCGCCTCCCCCGCAAAGAGCTGCCGGTCAACCCGCCCAAACAATTCCTGGCTCGGCCCATCGAGCATTGCCAGCGCAAGCACATCGTCTTGTACGAGGTAGCGATTGCGTGGTGCAGCCGCAGCCGCCTTGATAGCCTTGCGGATGGGGGCAGCCGGTGCCGTTTGCTGCGCCTTGGTCTGAACGGCCTGGACACTCGAGCCCACCACCTGAGCAATCTGCCGCTGGTAGTGCTCACGCTCAACCGGGTCACCCAAACGATTAACAAGTGCCAGCCCAACCGTCGTAAACTGCCGCTTACCCGCCGCCGTGGTGAGATCAAGCTGCTGCCGATACTGCGCTAGGAGCCAGTCCACCGCTGGCTGAGCCGCCGCAATCGCTTGCTGCCAGGCCGCTACCCCCTGCTGCTGAATAAGTTCATCAGGGTCTTTTACCCCTGCCGGCAGCGACACCACCTTTAGCTCCACCCCCGCTTGAGCCGCCAAACCAATCGCTCGCTCTGTGGCAGCCCGCCCAGCGTTATCACCATCAAAACTCAGCCGAATATCGCCCGCCAGCCGCTTGAGCGCTCGAATATGCTGCTCCGTCATAGCAGTGCCTGCCGTCGCCACCACTGCTGCTTCGCCCGCCTGATGGCTGCTGATCACATCCATATTGCCCTCGACAATCACCGCATAGCCCTGGGACCGAATCGCCTGCTTGGCCTGCATCAAGCCAAAAACATGCCGGCCTTTATCATAGAGCAGTGTCTGGGGTGTATTGAGGTATTTTGGTGCATTGGGCACATCAGCAATCAAGCGCGCTGTAAAACCAATCACCTGCCCACCCGCATCCATCAACGGCACCATCATCCGCCCGCGGAAGAGGTCGCCATCGTAGCGGTTCACCAGACCCGCCTCACGCAGCTCCGCCAGCGAAAAGCCTTTTTTCTTAAGATACGTTACCAGAGCATGACCATCGCGCGGCGCATAGCCAATCTGAAACTGCTGGACAATCACCTTGCTCAGCCGCCGCGTCCGAAACACATACGCCAGTGCATCCTGGCTCCGCACCAAGCAATGCTGATAAAAATTCACCGCTAGTCGATGCGCCTCAAGCAGCCGCTGCTTGCGCCGCGCCAGGTCGCGGTTACCCTTCTGCTCATACAGCGAGAGGTCTACCCCCGCCTTGCGCGCGAGTAGCTCCAGCGCCTGGCGAAAGTCCAGCCCCTCTACTTCCATAATGAAGCTAAAGACATCGCCGCCCCGCCCGCTACTAAAGTCATGCCAAATATTCTTCTCGGGGCTCACAAAAAAACTCGGCGTCCGCTCGCTGGTAAAGGGGCTCAAACCTTTGTAACTCCGCCCCGCTCGCTTAAGCTGCACATACTCGCCCACCACATCCTCTATATTTAAGCGTGCCCGCACCTCTTCTTTGGCATCCATAGGTATAGTATACCGCATTGAGCATGAGCCAATCGAACCGTGCTTGTCGCCTATCTGATCATTCTCACCTCCCCCGAAAACTATTCAACCCACACGACCGATCATATACAGCAACAAACCAAAACATAATTAATTTTATATAGTAGATAGGGGTATAGAGTATATAGGATATAGGGGTATATACTATGTATGATTTATCTATCTGACCTCTGTTAAATATTATCCTCTTTACCCCTGTTAGTGGTTGTGTTTAAATGGTATTATAGTAACTATGAATCCACAGCAACCATACACTCCCCAACCGAATGGTTCGGCACCGCAGCCCGAGCAACAGCCCCCGCAGCCCAATGCGCCGGCGGCTGCTCCGTATGTCCCCTACTATGCTACCCAAGCGGCGTCACACGGTGCGCAGGATTATGGCTATGGTGCATATAATCCGGCGACGCAGAGCCAACCAACTCAGCCACCGTATCAAGAGCAGCCCGCCCCTTCATCACCACAGCCTCAGGCTGCGCCCTACCAGCCGTATCAGCCGTCACACGACCAACCAGCTAGCCAACCAGCCGCCAGCTACGGTACAGGCCAGTCATACCACTACGTGCCGCAGTCCGAACAGCAGCCAGCCGCAACGGCTCACCCAACCAACCCCCAAACCACCGCAGACACACCGCATGGCTACGCCAATGCTGATGCCTACCCAGGTGCCAACCAACCCACTGCACAGCCCTACCAGCCACAAGTAGGCGGCTACACTGGCCAGGCGTATGCCAACCCACAGCAGCCACTCGGCGCCACTGCCATGGCTGCTACCGGCGCAGAAGACCTTGGTGCAGCAAGCGAGCCAGACACCTCCTTCCCAGTAGATTACCTCAACGAGATTGCACCCAAGCAGCAGCCAGTGCAGATTAACCGCTTTGCGGTGTTTGGGCTGATCGGCGGTGTACTCTTGCTCGCCTTTGCCATTATCATGATGATGGTCAACAGCCAGCCCAACTACACCAAGCAAGCCCAAAGCACCCTAGCCCGCATCGAAACCTTGCAGGCAGCCACCAAGGAGCAGCAATCACGCCTAACAGAAAATGAACTCTCGAGTATGAACACCACACTCACCACCTCGCTTGGTAGCATGGGGACAGAGCTCAAGTCGTCACTTAAGGATGCGAAGATCAAGACCGAGCTCCTAGGCGACGCCAAAAAGACCGAAAAAGCCTACTCCGACAAACTCTCCAAAACGCTCGAAGACGCTTACCTGACCGGCTCGCTCGACCGCGTCTATGCACGCGAGATGAGCTACCAGCTGTCCATCCTCAAGAGCTACCTCCAGAAGCTCAAAACCGCCAGTGGCAACCGCAAAGCCATTGCCGATTACGTCGCCACCAACAGCAAGACGCTCGACGCCGCTACCAAGTCGTTTAGCAACTTTACCTCGACGAAATAGCGACATACGCTATCCTATCGACAAAGCTCGCCTCTATGGTGGGCTTTTTTGTTAGTACACTGTACTATAAAACAAACATCTACTTACATATGGCTGTATGGCGTAGTCCCAGGGGTTTTCCTCCGCGTGAGGTGGTAAATATAAGGTGTCAGATATCTATCACATAATAAAAAGAAAAGCGCTCACACAGCGTGAGCGCTCCTATATATACTGACGATTCTCCTCAAAAAACGAGCATGCTACTCCGTCACCAGCCGGTAGCTAAGCCGCGCTAGGTCAATCACTTCATCATCGCTCAACTGGCCGCTGCAAATAACAGTAATCCAATGTTTTTTGTTGAGGTGGTAGCCTGGCTGCACCGACTCATAGCGTTCGCGCAGGGTGCGGGCAAGCTGCGGGTCGCACTTGAGGCTGACGCGCAGTGGCTGCGACCCTTCGGCAACCAGCGCAAACATCTTCTCTTGCTGACCAGGCACATCCTTGTGCCCTACCTTGTACACCGCGATATCGTCCCCAAAGGGATAGTCGAGCCACGCCCCGGGCAGGCTGAGCAAAAATTCTTCAAGCTGCTTGTGTGTCATAGCACTATAATACTACACCCATTTGTGCCGCACAAAATACCCCACCATCGCCAGCGGTATGAGGATGATCAGGCCGATCATCAGCCAAAAGGCGATATCACTACGAAATGGCAACTGCACGAAGTTCATCCCGCCTAGGCCCGTCAAGAACGAGACCGGCATAAAGACGGTGGCAACCAAGGTGAGGCGCTTCATCACATCGTTCATACGGTTAGACACCACCGAGAGGTACATATCAAGCGCGCTGGTGAGAAGGTCGCGCATCGTATCAATAAGCTCGTGAACGCGCCAGGCGTAGTCGTAACTATCGCGCACATACACCGCGCATTTTTTATCAAACAAGGCATAGCGGCCGTTACTGAGACCATTGAGCACATTCATCAAGGGGAGCACCACCTTGCGCAGGTCGGCTAACTGACGCTTGTACACGAAGAGCTGCTGGAGCTGCCGATTATCTGGAGTGCGAATCATCGTATCCTCCAGCTGGTCAGTCACATCGTCTATATGATTAAGCAGCGGCATAAATTGCTCAATAGAAAACTGGGCAATAGTAGCTAGAATAAGCGATGGCGTTGTGTGGCTAGGCCGCAGCGCAGTAATGCGCTGAACGAGCTCATCGTCCAGCTTACCCTGGTGCAGCGTAATAATCTCGGTTTTACTGAGCAAAATAGTAATAGTGTGGTACTTTACATTGTGCCGGCTAACGTATGGTATATCCAGCGTCAGCAGCAGCCACACCTCCCCTTCTATCGCCTGCGGCAGCCAGCGATGCTCGCGCACCATGCGGGCCTGCAACTCAGGCAGGCGCAGTTCGCTCAGCAGCGCCCGCCGCTGCTCGATTGTGTCGATCGTAATATCGCGCCACAGCTCGGGCATCACAGAGCGACCTTTTGCAAATAATAGCGCAGCTCCATAATACTACCACGAATATCCTCCAGCGCGCGGTGGTCTTCTGGCTTGGCAAATTTCTTGCCGTATTTACCCTCCATCACCACCTTCCAGGCGCTCACATCGAGCATGCGGTAGTGGAGACGCTGCGCCAGCTGCGGCCACCAGTGATCGATAAAGCGGCGATCTTGGTGGATGGAGTTTCCCGCCAGCAATATCCGCCCCTCGCCAGCACACTGCGCATCACAAAACGCCAACAGCTCTTGCTCAATTATTGCCAGCGGTTTACCCTGAGCATTCTGCTCCTCCAGCCCACGCCGCGCCGCCGGGTGCTGATCCCAAAAGCTGGCGTTACCGTCGAGGAGGCGCTTAAGCTTAGCTGCATCATGGCGCACCACCCCTTCGTACGTTGCAATCTCGGCAAAGGTCCAGTCCGTCACAATCGCCGCTACCTCTAGTATTTCATCCGTGGTAGGGTCCAGCCCTGTCATTTCTAGGTCTACCCACAAAATCCGTTTTGGTTTGAAGCTTGGTTTCATGCTTCTAGTATACTACATGTCCACCGCATAGCGCTCATCCTTAGCTATTACTGTTATAAGCATAAGCTTTACTGACGTGCAAGTTGGTGTACTACTTTTTTGTTCAGGTGTCTTTATCTCCCTTCTTGCTCCGTATTCCAGGACGTAATTATGCGGTAAATCCTCTATCCTACCCCTGTTATTTCCGAATTATTCAATCATATGTTCACGCTCAGTAGGTGTTTGGGTAGTGCGCAAATTTATTATTCACCATAGAAAAACCACACCCTGGATGGGTGTGGTTGATCGCTCTGAGGCTTCTCGCCTCTTTAGTCTTTTTTCTTGTCCAAGCGGTCGAGCTTGAGCAGGTGGATGATTAGGTAGATGACAAATGCTGTGGCAATCAGGGTGATCAGCGAGCTCACGAAAGCTCCCCACGCAAAGTCAGCGCTGCGCCCAGCAATCTCAATATGCGTACTAGCAGCCTCGAGCCCCTTCTGCGAACCCACGATAAACTGCACCACCGGGCTAATGAACCCTTGAACTAATTTTTTAACCGTATCGCCAGCAGCAGTACCAATCGCCAAACCAACAGCCAGGCCCACCACGCCCTGCTCACGGATGAAGTCGGCAAAACCGCCGAGGTGGCTGTTCTTCATCTTCTGCTCCATCGCTTGGGCAGCAGCTGCAGCCTCTTGAGCAGCCTTGCGTGGGGTGCGGCGTGCAGCAGGCTTCTTTGCAGCAGCTGCTTTGGTTTTGGTTGTTGTTCGTTCTGCCATAGGTTCTCCTTATTAACCATTGTTTATTCAAATTATAGCATATTCTGCATTAATTGCTAGCGCTCTTGTGTTGGTGGTGTTCTATGGCGCGAGGACTTCGCTAACCTCTCCTTAATCTTCTTTTTGTCTCGCTCGGCAGCTGCAATCTTCTTTATGAGCGTCTTCCTAAACCCACGCGACAGCACTGGCTCACGCGTCAGCACCCGTCCTATGCTCGCTAAGAAATTATCATTATTAGGCGGTAATTCAAACATTCCATTATACTCTTCTACAGCTTCGGATGCCTTCTTGGGGTCACTCTCAACTTTTGCAATCTTGCGTAGTAGATCCCCTTTGAAGAACCGACTTTCCGAAGTGTCATCGGGCAGCAGGCTTGCTTTGATTACATCCGCCAAGGCTAGGGCGCTCTCTCCCATATGTCGCGCAACGAGCTGTGAGCACAGTGATTTTGCATGCTCAAGCTTGTTGCGTGGGTCGATGTCTGGGTAGATACCAGCAAATTGATCAATAATATCCTCACTCGCAGCAACTGGATCGGGGTTATTGCCTAGTGTATTAATAATCACATTATGATACAGGCGCAGCATTTCGCGGCCCGGTACTGATGGCATGGTAATGAGCTGCAGCTGGCTATGGAGCAGATACTCATACTCATCGTCGTCTCGATGGCGGCTGTCTTTATCAAAACTCAGCCAGAACCGATCTCTTATGAACTTTTGGCGCTTACCTGGATCGTCTATATCGACTTTTCGTAATAATTCACTAGTCTGCAAGGTATTAATCGCGCGCAGCTCACCACGCCATAATTGGTCAAGCGGGTCTTCACCACCAACCGCCTTGGTCGTTTCTTGGTAAAATTCCTTGGTTGCAACATCGAGCAAAAACGAGCGCTTACTCCCACTCGTGCGGTCAAACAACATAACCACTGCGTGCTGGTTTACATACCCAACATAATGCTCCACCCCTATTTGATCCAGGCACTCCGATGCCACAATGGTGTAGCCATAGCAATTAGCCTTCTCGCGTTGCGCGATAAGCTCTGTAGTCAACAGCGGTGTTGCCTCATCCATGTCTTCGAATTCAAGTGTCTGCCGCACCAAATGTCCCACAAGAATAGCTGCTTCGATCGTGTCATCAAATGTCAGCGGCGACTGCTCGTAGGCTGTGCCGATGATCTTGAGCTGAGTAGAATCGGGCAAACGCTGGCGGCCAATCTCGGGATTGCTCTCCGCTATACCACGTCTTGGTGTCTTGAGCCCTGCCATCAGCAACTCATCTAAGATAGATGGATTGGTATGTGGCGTACGCTCACCCACTACAACCGCTCCGGCGCTTCGATACCGAGCAGAGTAAGGCCAGCAGCCAGGGTGTCGCGGTAGCGCTGCACTAGGGCGAGGCGCTCGGCCTGGCGCGGGCTGCCAACGACGCGGTTTTTCTCGTAGAAGCGGTTAAATTCTTGGGCAAGCTCATAGAGGTAGTGGCAGATGCCATGCACAAGATACTCGCGGGCAGCCTTCTCGACAACCTCTGGATATTCGCTCAGCTTGCGCAGGAGGAGGCGCTCATCATCAGTGCAATCGGTTGGCTCGACAGGCTCGGCACTCGCCTTGGCCAGGATGCTGCAGGCCCGAGCGTGAGCGTATTGAATGTAGGGGCCAGAATTACCCTGCAGGCTCACCGTCTCGTCCATATCAAAGGCGATATCGTTGCCCATACGATACTTCGCAAAAGCGTACTTGATCGCCCCCAAGGCCACCTGGCGCTGCACCACCGGGTCTGTCGTGAGGCCTGCGACGCGCTCTTGAACGATGGCAAGCACATCGGCCGCTCGCGCCACATTACCCAGGCGCGAACTCATCTTGCTACCATCACCAAAGCGGACCGTACCATTGGTCAGGTGGGTCATCCGCCCAGCTAGCTCAGGCCGGAAGAGCTCAGCCGCAGCATACACCACGCGCATATACTCCTTTTGGTCGTTGCCAGTGATGAGAATCCGGTGGTCGAAGTGGTAGTCTTCTACTTCTTTCCAGATAACGCCAATATCCTTTGTCTCGTACGTCGGCAGGCCATTTGATGTTACAAAAACGCGGGTGTGCAAATGCTTGGCGGGGTCACCGACGAAGACCACTGCCCCCTCAGAGCGCTGCAAATTCCCCCGCTCCAGCTGCTCGTGCACCACGGCCAGGCCAATCGGTGCAGTGCTACTCTCGGGGATATAGTCAAGATGATCGACCTGAATCATCGCATAAAAGGCATCAAAGTAGTCCAAGCTCCACTGGCGCGTCGTCCAATAGATCTGAGCCAGCGGCGTATTGTGCTCATCATGCTCGTGGTAGCTGTAAACTAGCTTGTTAAACTCAATAATCTCTTGCTTCGCCGTCTCGTTCTCTTCGTACGCCTTAGCACCGATCACATAGGCCTGGCTAATCCACCGCGCCCGAGCAAAGACATCGCTCTCTACCTCTGGTAACTTCTCTGGTAGCTCGCCGCCTAGCGTGTGGCGCATCCCCCACAGGCACTTAGCAACGTGCAGGCCGACATCACCACCAAAGCTGGCTCGGTCTACCGACGCGCCAACCGACTCGATGATCCGCGCCAATATATCGCCATACACCGTCTGGTACAAGTGACCAGTATGTAACTCCTTGAAGGCGTTGGGGCAGCTATATTCCAGCGTGTAGCGCATGCCGCCATAGATCTGCTGCGGTGCGGTATTGGCCGCCTGCCACAGCGCTTCATCACTCAGGCGGAGATTAATAAAACCCGGGCCAGCCACGCTCACGTCAGAAAACTGGCCAGTCTGGCGCAGCACCGCCGCCACCTCCTCGGCAATCTCGCGCGGCTTCTTGCCCAGTGGCTTGGCAAGCTTGAGCGCGACATTGGTCGCAAAATCGCCAAACGTCGGCTCCGGCCGCGTTAATTCCACCGGCGGAGTTTGTTGATAAAGAGTATATACTGCATCACGAATCGTCTGTTCCATGATTATAGTATACAACAGATGCGGCGCAAGAATAGCGTAAGCGTAGCGAGAAGGTTTACGCCTTGCCCTTCTGCATCCGCTTCTGCCGCTTGAGCGCCGCCTGCACCAAGCCAGCAAAGAGTGGGTGAGCTCGGAATGGCCGCGAGGTAAACTCTGGATGAGCCTGAGTCGCAACGAAGTAGTCGCAGGTCGGTGCCTCGACAAACTCAACCAGCCTGCCATCGGGTGACGTACCCGACACCACAACCCCGCCCGCGTTAATCGCAGCGAGATGCGCTTGATTCACCTCATAGCGGTGGCGGTGACGCTCCACAACCTCTGTTGTCCCATATACCTTAGCGGTGCGCGAGCCAGCTTGCAGCACCGCTGGGTAATTACCCAGGCGCATCGTCCCACCGGTCGATTGCTTGCCCTGCTGATCAGGCATGAGGTAGATGACGGCATTATCTGGCGCAGCACCACACTCCGCACTGCCAGCCTGGGCCAGACCACCGCGGCGGGCAGCGGCAATCACTGCGACCTGCATCCCCAGGCATATACCAAGATACGGTATATTGTGCTGCAAGCAATAACTCGCCGCCGCAATCTTCCCTTCTACCCCGCGCTTGCCAAAACCACCAGGCACCACCACAGCATCCACAGCGCTAAGCGCTGCGTCGGTCACTGTCTCGGCATTGATCCACTGGATCGTCACCTCACTACGGTGCGCCCAGGCGGCGGCTTTGAGCGCTTCGGTGATAGAGAGATAGGTATCGGCATTATCAACATATTTCGCCACGAGGCCAATCGTCAGCCGCTGGCGGTACGTCTGGCTGTCATGCCGGGCCAGCTGCTGCCAACGCGTCATATCTGGCGCCGTATCATTACCGGTAAAGCTCGCCAGCACCGGGCCTAATTCGCGCGCCACCATCAAGGGTACCTTGTAGACCGTATCGACATTTGGCATCATAATGATCCCCTCTGGCCGCACCCCACTGGCAATGGCAATCTTATCCGCCACACCACGCGGCGGCGCTGTGCTGCCCTCGGTGCGAACTGCCACCACATCGGGCATAATACCAAAGCCACGCAGGTCAGCCATAGCATTCTGGGCTGGCTTCGTCTTGTATTCCTGGCTCGTCGCAAGAAACGGCACATACACCACATGGACGAAGAGACAGTGCTCACGCCCCACCTCTAATGAGAATTCGCGGATTGCCTCGACAAAGCTTAGCCCCTCATAATCTCCCACCGTGCCACCAATCTCCACAATATGCACCTGGCCCGCCGCTGCCTGGTGGATAGCTCGCTTGATCGCTTGAGTGAGGTGCGGCACCAACTGCACCGTCTGGCCGCCAAATTTCCCGGCCCGCTCATCGGCGATCAAGTCACGCAGCAGCCGCCCCGCCAGCGTAGCATTGCGCTGGGTCAGCTCGAGGTCTAAGAAGCGCTCGTAGTGACCAAGGTCGAGATCGGTCTCCGCTCCATCTTTGGTGACGAAGCACTCGCCATGCTCCTTGGGGTTAAGCAGCCCAGCATCGACATTAAGGTACGGGTCGCACTTTTGCACCGAGACAGATAAGCCCTTGGCCTGCAGCACCGCACCAATACTGGCCGCCGTGATGCCCTTACCCACCCCAGAGAGTACCCCACCGGTGACAAAAATATAGGTTGGTTGGTGTGTCTGTGTCATACAATCTCCCTCTCGCGTTCTATTGTAGCATGTATCCATAAGCAATATACCAGCAAAAAACCAGCCCGATCGCTGGTCTTTTGCTGGTTAGTGATACACGCCACCTATTGGCAGCCCTCACACATGGTCAGCTCTGCTGGATCTGGCATAATAACAGGAGTGCCACTCGCCGCTGCTTGGTCGACGGCAACCTGCTGAGCAGCCAGCAATGCCTGCTCGATAGCGTCGAGCTTTTCCTCGAGCGTCATGTCGTCCGTCAGCTGAGGCTTGCTAGCCTGCGCCTGCGTGGTGGTTGTCGTTGTTGTATCTGTGATTGGTGTTATTGTTGCTGTAGTTTGTGTCATAATAATTTCTCCCGACCCGTTGTGGTTATAATGTCTATTCTACGCTATATATAGTGTTTTAGGCAAGGTAATGCACCCAATTTTCTGTTGTAGAATTATCATCCAGCTGGCCAATTGGTGCGACATACCACTGCGGCTGGGCACACTGCGGGCGGAAGCTCCCCAGTTTAGCCGTGTATGCCTCAGTAATGGCCGCGACTTCGTCCTCGCGGGCTTCGCGCACCGTGGTATGGAGATAGACGGCCTGCTTCGCGTCATTCCACACCACAAACTCTGCCCGCCCAGTGCGAAAAGCGTTGTGCGAGTGGCGCGCCTCACGATCAGACAGCCAGGCAATCGCATCCCCCACCCGAGCAAAGTGCAGTGGCGTCACCAGCGGCGTGCGGTCGCGATTCACCGTAGCCAGCACACCAACTGGCACTGTATCGAGGACTGTTTGCGTGAGGGTATTCATGGTGGCTGTATTCCTTTCGTATCTAATGTGCGAATATTATTTATTGCATCAGCGGGCCGCTCTCGCTCCGTTGCCAGACAAGAAAATATCTGGAGACCAGCTACTTAGCAAGCGGAAGATTGCTGTAGTATAATCTGGCCGGAACATTTTCGGTCTGGTGATGGAGCGAGAGCTCCCATAAGACCGGTAGACTAGTAAGATTGTTCTGTCTACTACTTCGTCGTATTCACCTCATAACTCGTATTGGTGCTCTCGAAGAAGTTCACTAGCTCCAGCGTGTCGTTGGCAGCGGCCATCCACTTGGCCGGGTTGGTCACGTTGTACTCTGGCTCAAAACCGAGCTCTTCCAGCCGCCGGTCGGTCATATACATCACGTATTGGTTGACGTAGTCGGCGTTTAGGCCCAGAATGCCACGCGGCAGCATGTCTTTGTTATACGCTTTCTCGAGCTCAACGGCTTCCAGGATGAGGCTGCGGATTTCGTCGGCAAATTCCTCGGTCTGTAGGTCCGGGTTTTCGTGCAGAATCGTCAACAGCAGGTTAATGCCAAACTCCAGGTGTAGGTTTTCATCCTTCGTCACCCAGTCGAGCAGCGTGCCAACATTGCGCAGTAGGTTGCGGCGACGGAAGCTCATTCCCACCATAAAGCCACTGTAGAACCAAATCCCTTCCAGCACAATGTTATACGCCACCAGGTTACGCACAAAGTCCTTCTTGCCCTCCAGCGTCGTCACATCTGGGCGCTCTTCCATCATGCGCGTGACGTATTTGGTCTGGAAGGCAGCTTTATCTGCTAGGGATTTTTTACCCCAGCCGGCCGCATAAATTTCTTCACGGTCAAACGGGAAGGTCTCGATAATATACTCGAACGTCATAAAGTGGTTCGCCTCTTCCCACATCTGCTTCGAAAGATACAGGTGGCACTCGGCGGCGTTCACGCAGGGGTAAATACCAAAAGCCAGCGATTTATTAATCAGCAGCTCGTTAGGATTAAGATAGCTAATCACCGTCTTGAGGGCGTGCTTTTCGTCCTCACTCAATTTCTCAAAATCCGCCAAATCCTGGCTCAGCTGCACCTCATTAGGGAACCACGTGTTGGCCACCGCTTGGTTGTATAGGCGATACGCCCAGTCATAGCGCACCGGCTTGAGCTGCAAGCCATCGCGTACGCCTGATCCTAAAATGCCCATTATTACCTCCTTGTTGTATTACTTAATGATTTCGTATCTGATAATTTTACCAGTCGTATTCTACTCGTCATCTCCCCCGAGACGTTCTCCATCTTCTGGACTAGCCTCTGGATACCAGATAATCCTACGATTCTGGATCAATCGATGGCGTCCCGTCGGATATTTGACCATCCTGCTCTTCAGCACTCGCATCAGTGCCAAAAATATCGAGCTCCGGCTGCGTCCACCTTTGAGGCTTATCGGGATGGTATATATTTCCCATACCTCGGCTATTCCACGACGGGTCACTTGCCGTTACATCGCCAGGCACAGCGTGGACATCGCTCTCTGTACCCTCTGTATATATACCAATCTCTCCTTTGAGCGCTGCAGCGCCAACACCACTCACACTCACGGTGGCCAATTCTGCTCGCCTTTCCAGTGACAAATCAGCAAAGTCTATCGTGCTTTGCTCGCTCGCTACTCCCGTTTTTCCTTCATGCGTCATATTATTCCTTCTCCTTCCCTTCCTCTTGTTTCTTGCGTGCGCGGTAGAAGCCACCAAAGCCCACGCGCTTGGCGTCTTGGTGAAGTTTTTGCTCGGTTTTGTTAGCGCGAATGGAGACCTGCTCGGACTGGTGGCGTGGCTTCACGTGCAAATAATACGTTGTTTTCAGGCCGCGACGCCAGGCTTCACTGTAGATCGTAATATACTCCTCGATATTACGCGACTCTAAGTACATATTGCGGCTAATTGCTTGGTCGACCCACTTCTGAGCGCGGGCCGCCACCTCAATAAAGGCATACGGGCTCAGCTGAAAGCTCGTCTTATACACATCGCGCACCGCCTGGGGGATCTGCTCCATGTGCTGGATGTCGCCTTGGTTAGTAAGCAGCTCATCCTTGAGCTCCTCCCACAGGCCGAGGGCTTTGAGCTTGCGCACAAGGTTGGCATTAACCTCAAGGAATTTGCCATTGAGCGTGCTCCGGCTAAAGATCTGGCTAAATTGCGGGTCGATCCCTGGAGTGGTGCCCGTCACGTGCGAGATATTGGCGGTGGGCGCAATAGCCATCAGCGTGGCATTGCGCATGCCGCGTTTCACCTTGGGGCGTAGCGCCTCCCAGTCAAGGCGGCGAGTCGTGTTAATTGCTACTGCCTCACCCCGCTGCGCGCCAAGCCGGTCGATCGTGTCGATAGGCAATTCTCCCTTGCTCCAGCCACTGCCAGCGAAGTTAGGATAGCTACCGCGCGTCACTGCCAGTTCGGCCGACTCATCGATGGCATAGTAGCTAATAAACTCCGCCAGCTGGTCGATCAGCTCATACGCCGCCTCAGATTCATAGCTCAGCTCCAGCTTTTCTAGTACATCGGCAAGACCCATAAAGCCCAGGCCAATCGCCCGGTTTTGCAGGTTACTATTCATCGCCTCCGGAATAGGTGTTGTGGTAATGTCTACAAGGTTATCAAGCTGCCGCGTAGCTGAGCGCGTCGCCTGCTCGAGCCGTGGCCAGTCCCACGTCTTGGTCGCGTCATCCAGGAAAGCACTGAGGTTAATGCTCACCAGGTTGCACACCGCAATATTGTGCTCGTCTTGCGGCAAAGTGATCTCTGTACAGAGGTTGCTAAGATGAATAGTACCAGTGTTATTGTTAAGCGCCCGGAGGTTGATGGCATCCTTCCAGGTGAGCCACGGGTGGCCAGTGGCCTGTAAGCTGCTGAGAATCTTGTGGAATTGTTGACGCGCAGGCAGCTTGTCATAAGCGCGCAGTTTGCCCGCTTCGGCCTGAGTAATGTAATACGCATACCGCTTAGCAAAGGCCGCGCCATACAGCTCGCTCAGGTCACTGACCTCAGCTGGGTCGAAGAGATACCAGTCTTCATCAGCCTGCACCCGGCGCATAAATTCATCACTAATAAACACCGCTGTGTCGAGGTAGCGTGTCCGCAAATACGGGTCGCCGGAGTTTGAGCGTAGGTCGATGAATTCTCTAAAATCGATGTGCCAGTTCTCCATATACACGGCTGCCGCACCCATCTTTTTGCCCTTGCGCGACACCGCAAACAGTGCCGTGTCGACCATCTTCATAAAGGGGATTGGCCCGGTACTTGTTGTATTAGTTGTCTTGACTGGGCTGCCTGCCGCCCGCAGCTTCGTAAAACTGACACCGATACCACCTGTCCCTTTAGCAATCCACATCGTATCGCGCACGCTCTTGGCAATCGACTCCATATCATCCTGCACTTCCATGACGAAGCAGTTGCTCAGCTGCGGGAACAGCCCGCCAGCATTAACGCGAGTGCTCCCGCCCGGGCTGTATTCGAGATTAGCCATGTGCTGGTAAAACTCAATGGCTGCCTCAGTAGGGTGTTCCTCATTGTAGCTCAGACCCATGGCGATGCGCATAGTAGTAAACTGCGGCACTTCGAGCGGCTCACCGTTCTGCTTGCGCAGGGCGTAGCGGTTGCGGTTGGTCACCACGCCAAGATATTTACTCAGTCTGTCTTTACTCGGGTCAAGCGCAGCAGCCAGGCGCTCGAGGTCGAAGATTGTCTCATCTTGCATGCGGGGGTCAAGCAAGCCATCGGCCACTGCCTGGCGAATATAGCGCGGGAAGGCCTCAGCGTGACGCTGGCGCAGTTCTCCATCAGTGGTATATACGCCCAGCAAATCGCGGTAGATCGTGCCCAACAGCAGGCGCGCCGCAATCGTGTCGTAGTCTGGGTCATCCTTAATATTCTGCACCGTCGTCTGGATGAGCGTCTCCTCCAGCTGCTTGGTCGTCATTCCATCAAAGAGCGTCAGCTGCAGCTCGCGAGCAATCTGCACGATTTTCTGCAACGGATCAGCCAACCCCTGGCTTGCCGCCAGCAACGTGGCATTTATCTTGGTTGTGTCAAATGGCTCGGTCGTACCATCACGCTTAGTAATATGAATCGTCATCATCCCTCCCCTTAGGCTCCTTATCATACGGTGCACAAAACCAGCCACCAGGGCACGCCTGGAGCCGATCTCTATTATTTGTCTCTCCCGTGTTTATGTGTGCTCGCTATATATGTAGCGTCTGGGTCCTACTATAGACGCCAGATATGGTGCTTGGCAAGGGGTTTTGTGAAAACTACAACCGATTTTGCAGGTGACCTCTGTGGGTGATAGCACACCCTAGCCTCGTACAAGAAAATATCTAGAGGTTAGCGCCAGTGCAAGCGAGCAGAGCTCTACGCACCATCTGGCTGGAATTTTCGGTCTAGTATATCTAGTTGACCCCTCATAATATGAGCGAGGAGTGTATATGATACTCTGTGTTATTTATGCATAAACATAATAAAAAGATATTCTCAGCGTTAGCTCCATCTCCCCATCGCTTCATCCGATGGAGTGTGAGGATCTGTCATTGTGCTGACAGATCCTCAGCCCAACGCAAGAGGTCGATACTTGGGAAGTATCGACCCTTATAGTGTTCCATCGGAGGGAGTGTGGGGAGGTGGAGCGTGAGATATATAGCGCATTACTGCTCATACACCTCTCGGCACTCCTGCCGCAATCGCTCGAGAGGAGCATAATCATCATGGTAGGGCGGCTGGCTAGCGAAGGGAGCTGGCTGATGAGAAGCGTCACCACCATACGTCGCCACGACATTAGTATATTCCCAGCCATCTGCCCGCTCATAACGGAAGCTTCCCTGTCCCAATAGAGCAGCATACGGCGCATCCTGAGCAGCAAACAGTGGCTGGCAGGCTGGCTGACGACTGGCAATCATATTAACCACCACACGAGCCTGAGGGCGGAGATGCCGCTTGAGTGCGGTAGCATACTCTTGTGTTGCCAGTGAGGCGGGTACATCGCCGTCGTTATACACATCAACAAGGACGATATCGTACTGATCGGTGCTGCGCTCAAGGAAGACACGCGCATCTTGGAAGATCAGCCACACATTGGCTGGATCGCGATAATAAAAATACTGACGAGCAATCGGCACGAGCCCCGGATCAATCTCTACTACATCAATCTGGCTCTGTGGGTAGCGCTGGGCAAGGAGGCGCGGCACTGTGAAGGTCCCACCACCCAGCACCAAAATGCGCTGGTGCTGCGGCGCGCGCTCCACCGCGTGCATCATCTGACGCGTATACCAAAAAGGCAGCTGCTGCGGCTGCCCTACCGCCACACCAGACTGCACACCAGCCGGGCCACTGGCAATCCCGCGGATAATCGCACCATCCTGCCGACGCCATTGCTGGAGCGTGTAGTGCGCCGCCGCGGTATCGATCGTCTGCGCGGCCTGGGCTTGCACCACTGGTGCCACGCGATAACCCAGCGCCAAGCCCACGCACAGCACACTCACCACCACGCGCCACTGCCAGCGCTGGCCTGGCACCACCAGCCAGCTGGCCAGCACGAGCAGACTAATAAGCACCACTACTACATCATGAATTCCCAACCAGCCAAACAAGAAAAACCCCGCCGCAAAGGTGCCAACGATCCCACCAATCGAATTCACCGCACTGAGTGACGCCACCGACCGCCCCGTTCGCGCTAGCGTGTCTGTCTGCCGCTCCACCAGGTAGGGGCTCACTGCTCCCAGCACCAGGCTGGTTGGTGCAAAGAGCAAGCTCGCCGCCACTGTAGCTTGCAGGCGAATATCGATCGGCAATTGCGCCACCCAGCGCAGTATATCGTGGTATTGGCACAGCATTGTCAGTACCAGCAGCGCCGCACCAAGCAGCAGCCACGCCACATCACTATCACGCGAGCGTGCATCGGCCAGCACCCCACCCAGCCAGTAGCCCAGGCTCATCGCCGCAATGATGACGCCAATAATACTCGCCCACACATACGTCGATGCCCCCACCACTGGCGACATCACCCGCGCTGCCACCAGCTCAAACACCATCACACAAAGCCCCGCCACAAATGCAATCACCAAACGCCGATACGGCAGCGGCATTATCAGTCGTTTCAGTTTCATAGGAGTATTGTAGCATGGTGCAAAATGCGACGTGAATGTCCCAGCACTCTCGTATTGAATATTTGGAAGCTAAACTTAGCAATAAAAAAGCTATCATAATAGCCTCGTCTTCCCCCGTTAGCTCGCCCTCCTCACCACTTCATTCGATGGAGTGTGAAAACTCGTTGTAATAACGAGTTTTCAGCCCAGCGCAAGAGGTCGATGTCTGGAAGACATCGACCCTTATAGTGTTCCATCGGAGGGAGTATGGGGAGGGGCGAGCGTGAGGAATAGCAAGGTTTTACATTTCTCGGGCTAGCGAAATTTGACACGCCATTCATATATTGATATATATATATTAACTTTTGCTCGAAGTTTGGTTACAAGGGCAAGAGTTTGCCCTTTGCTTCGAGCTCACTTTCTGGGAGAGGAGGTGAGAAGGATGGAGATTATCATTATCCTTATTTGGATAGCCTTTGCTTTTCTGGGTATACTATCCATCAACCGCGACGATTAGGGCTTCCAGCCCATCAACATAGCTCACTGAATTCGTGCTTCAATCTGATCGTAGTGTCATTTATTACACTCTCGGATTGAGCGATTAATCCGGTTCAGTTTGAGCATGGTTGGTGGGCTATGTTTTTTGATGCTATATCGCTCCTCTTTACATCGCACCTCGATATGATATGATATTGTTATGGAAGTAACAGATTCTATCATCACCGTCAGCCATTTTTCGATGAAATTTGGCAAGACCAGCGTCATCGACGACCTCAGTTTTGAGGTGAAACGCGGCGAGACGTTTGGGTTTTTGGGGAGCAACGGCTCGGGCAAGACCACCACGATCCGCTCACTCCTCGGCATCTATCAACCAACTGGTGGCGAGTTGCTCGTCAATGGCGCGCCATACTCTGTCTCGGGCGACGTCAAGCTTGGCTATCTGCCAGAGGAGCGCGGCCTCTACAAGAAGGAGAGCGTCATCGACACGATGGTCTACTTTGGCCAGCTCAAGGGCCTGAGCCGCAGCGAAGCACGCAGCAAGTCACTCGCCTTTCTTGAGCGAGTTGGCCTGGCCGACAAAGCCAAGACCCGCCTGGACAAGCTCAGTGGTGGCCAGCAACAAAAAGTTCAGCTCGGTATCACTATCATCAACGACCCAGAGCTCATCATTCTCGATGAGCCTACCAAGGGCTTCGACCCCGTCAACCGGCGCTTACTGATGGAAATCATTGAGGAGCACCAAGCCAAGGGTGCCACAGTCGTGATGATCACCCACCAGATGGACGAAGTCGAGCGCTTGTGCGACCGCATCTTGCTGCTCAAAGATGGCGTGGCTCATGCCTACGGCACAATAGACGAGGTACGCACGCAGTTTGGTGGCAAATCGCTCGACGATATCTTCATCCAGGTCTATAGCCAGCCCAGCAAGGAGGACAACTAATATGCATAACTTATCTACCGTCATCCGCTTCGAGATTACCCGCTCGCTCAAGAAGAAGTCGTTTTGGCTTGCGGCGATCAGCTTCCCGCTGGTGTTTGCCGTGCTCTTTGGGGTTATCTTCCTCTCTAATAAAGCCTCGGCCGATGCTGCTAAAAACCTCGAGAAGCAGGCCTTTAGCTTTGCCGTCACAGATGAATCGAAGCTCGTCAAGCCAGAACTGCTTGCCGCTACCAAGGCCCAGCCTGTCGCTGCCGCGGACAAAGACGCTACCATCAAGCGGGTCCAAGAAGGTAAGCTGGACGCCTACATCTACTACCCCAAAGACATCGCTAAGGAACGAGTCGAAGTCTATGGTAAAGACGTTGGACTCTTCGACAACGGCCGCTACAGCAGCATTGCCACCAGCCTGCTCTCTAACTCTGTCCAATCAGAGGTCAGCCCAGCAGTGCGCATGGTTATCCAAGACAAGATCAACACCAAAAACACTGTCTACAAAAATGGCAAAGAATACAACGCCATCAACGAGATGATCCTACCTGGGCTCTTCTTGGTGCTGTTCTACTTCCTCATTAGCTTCTTTGGCAACCAAATGCTCACCAGCACAACAGAGGAAAAAGAAAACCGCGTCATCGAGATGATCCTCACCACGGTGTACGCTCGCACGCTCATCATCGGCAAGATTATCTCGCTCATCGTCCTGGCGTTTATTCAAGGGCTGCTCGTTATTTTGCCAGTGCTTGTTGCTTATCTCTTCTTCAAAGATCAGCTGCAGCTGCCCGATGTCGACCTCTCACACATTGCAGTCGACCCCGTGCGGATTGGGATAGGCTTCCTCGCCTTTGCCGCGAGCTTCCTCTTCTTCACCGGTATGTTGGTGGCAATCGGCGCTGCTGTGCCAACCGCTAAGGAAGCGGGGAGCTTCTTTGCTACCATCATGATCCTGCTCTTTGCGCCGCTCTATGCCGCCGCTATGCTCGTCTCCACACCAGACGCGCTGCCAAGCAAGATCATCACCTACTTCCCACTCACCTCGCCCATCCCACTCATGCTGCGCAATGCGATTGGCAACCTCAGCGCCATGGATGCCGCCATTAGCATTAGTATCCTGACTGTCTGTGCTGCCATCGCCATCATGATGGGCGTGCGCCTCTTCCGCTTTGGTGCGCTCGAGTACAGCCGCAAACTCAGCTTGCGCGAGATCTTTACCCGCAAGTAGCAGCACAGCGTGCTAGTCTATTACAGCAAAAAACTGGCACATTACCTCTGTTTCGTGCTTCATAACCCACCGCTTGGTCGGTGGGTTTTGGGTACAAATTTTGCTCCTTGACAAAATCCCCATCAATTCGTAATATATGAGCATAGCACACAATAACTTCTCGTAATCACAAGGAGAAAACAATGCCTAGTAGAAACCCCCATGAGGCTAGTCCAACTGACCTTGCAACCGAGCTGCCCACGTCAATCCTCGCCGATACCAAACATACCAGAGGTGACGACAGCCCAACCGCCATCTTCCCGACCGCCCGGACGACAAGCTACCCACACACCCCACCAACCGCCCACTTCGAGACACCAGCGAGCCCAGAGGCTGCGGATGATGGGTATGATGAATTAGACCCATCAGTCCAGGCAGCAATCAATCAGGAATATATCAACTCTCTCTCTACGAGAGGCGAGGAACTGTCACTGCTCGGGCGGCTTGGGGAACGTGTTGGTGTTGGACTATCTTGTGCTGCTATTGGTATATCTGCCTTGGCAGCGATAAAATTATTTACTGGCTACGGCATTAAATGGGAGCCTGATGAGTCGTCAAATTTTCCAACTCTTACTATCGAGTCACTAGATACTGCAGATGTAGCTGATCCTGCAGATATTACCAACCTCAATAGACAAAGAGGGCAAGAGGCATTTGTCCAGGCATCAAAAGGATTCGCTGTTGGAGCGATAGGCACTGCTCTCACATATACCGCAAGGTGTGCTCGTAAGAAGTCATCCACTTACTTTGAAGAAGCTGAGGCAGTAGAAGCCAAAACAAATGAGGCGTGAGCCACATTCTTTGCCTTTTTAGATATCCTGGTAGCCACTCATACTCCGCATACCGCGCGGAGTATTTTTTGTGTACTCTACCCCTGTGGCCGCTCTGCATACCGCTCATACACAGCGCGGTTAGCAGCGTTGGTATTGCGGCGAAGCTCTGGAGTGTTGAGAATGCGGTAAGCATCGTGGCGAAGAGCTTGGTGACGCTCAGCATAGGCTTGATCGAAAGTCGGCTCGATGGTAGCTCGCTTCTCAGGCGAGAGGGTGCGGAGGTACGAGTCTTTGATCTGCTGGTAGTCGGGCAAGTCGGGGATGCTATAGATCAGCTCTAGCGCGCCATCGTTTGCCCCCGCGAAGTTCTCTGCCTTGAGCCGCCCCTCAAAGACCTGACGCAGCGAGTGCATCTTCTCGGCAGCCGCACCGTTGTATTCGCCGCGCAAGATTGCATCGTACGTCACATCATTAACAAACGGCACCGCACTTGCCACCCCAGAGGCCACCGCCTCAGCCGAGACGGTCGCGCGAGCATCGTAGTTGTATCCCTGACGCACCTGCACCGTGCCATCGTCTGCCACGTATTCGATCTCGCGACCAGTCTCGCGGATGATCTCACGCTTTTGGCCAGCCGAGCCAGCTCGGAACTGGTGCTCAATAGCTGCCTCCTTGACGTACTCATTATCTGCCCGGAAGGTGTGTTGGTTGCCACTGGCATCGGTGAGAGTGATAGCGGTATCGCCCGTAGCAGCCATAGCTTGCCATTGGCTGCTATTGAGCTTAAAGTGGCGCATCAGCTGGTCTTCAGCTGCAACATGCTCACCAAACTCCTTGCGCAGCCGCGCCGTCTGGCCGGCTACCATCAAGTTCTTATGCCCTACCCCTGTGGCGTAGTCTTGCAGCGTTTGGCCATCGACCATCCGGCGGCGCAGAGCAACGCCATCGCCATCGCGCAGCACCACACCATCAGCATTGGCCACTGCCCCATCAGCAAGAAGCTCACGGTCGATCTTCGCCCGCACTTCGCGCTGTGCCATTGCACTGCGGATCTCCGTTAGCGCACCCACCTCAGCTGCCGCATAAGCGCGTCGCCCCAGACCATGACTCAAGCCAGCCGGTACCTCACCACCAAGCTTCAGCTCATCATAGAGCGTATCCAGCTTATGGGCGGCATTCTTGGCCTCATCAGTGGTAAGCTGGGTATTAAGCGCTCGCTGCTTGAGCTCATCATCATGCAAGAGGCGTGCGTTCCAGGCTCGGTCGCGCCGCGCCGCTCCCTCCTTGCCACGCAGGTCGGTGTAGCGGTTATATTCATCGTTGCTCCGCCCCACCGCCGATAAGTCGGCCATTGTTTCAAAGCGCTTCGTGTAAGCATCGGTTCGCTGCTGAATAGCGCGTTTCTTCAGGGCCCGCCGCCGCGCCGCATTGCCCAGCCAGTTGCGCTGCGCATCGCCAGCAAGCACGCGCGACTTGCGCAGGTCTGCCCGCTGCTGCGCCCAAGTCCGTGTCCGGTCGACAATGCCACGCCGTGGATCATTCATAATCGCGCCCAGCCTCCCTAGCAGTGAGCCGCTCATCCGCACCACAAAGGGCGTTAGCACCAGTGGTACTACCTGCACTGCCAGGCCAAGGATGATAAGATTGAGATTATTTGCATCCTTGCCATTCGTCAGGATAGCCACTCCTGCCAGGCGCGATCCACCAAATAATATCGACATCAGCGGAAACATCAGCATCATCGTCATAAAGAGATCCTTCCACTTATCAAAATACTTCTCTGTACTGGGCAATACATGTAACAAGAAAGCAAAGGGCGAGATGATAACAAGAATAGTGATGAGCGCCTGACGCGCCGCAATAATCACCGCAGCGATGATAACTGCCAGCAGGATACCCACCAGCAGCGGAATAGCCATCGCCAGTGCCCCATCGGTCGCACCCACCAGTGCACTCACCCCCACCACCGCACCCACTGCACCAGCGCTACCTGTCAGCAGAGCACTCATGACATTAGGCCATGTGATTTTGTTGAGCGTGTTATAATCCGCCCCATTAACCGTTGAGGCAATATTAACAAACAGCTGCTGCAGCTGAAAGCCCAGTATGTTCGAAATATCGATTGCTGCCGCACACAGCCAAAACGACATATTAACGACGATAATTGACACGACAAGGCGCGGAAACATCTTCTTGATGCCATAATTGCTAATACCAACACTGGTAACTTGCGAATAAATTACGATGAGCGAGACGATGATAAAGGCGATATTGGCCAAGTCGCGCATGATCGCCCAAAAACGAAAGAGTGTGCCATCACTACCAGACTGGAGTGGCTGCACCGCCAAGTACTGCGCCACCTGCTGGTAGAGCTGGTCGGTGATCCACGCCATGAAGTTGCTCACCGGGCAGACAATCCAGCCAATGCTTCCCAGCGCTGTGCCACTACAACTGGTGGTAGCACCATCGTCTTTGTCTGTTTGCTCGGCGGGTTTGTCTTGGGGTTGGTTGTTATTGTTATTATTTGCCGCTTGGCCGTTATTTCCGCCATTTTGGCCGTTGGCGTTGTTCTGATTATTACCAGCGTTTTGCCCAGCTTGACCACCGTTATTTTGGTTATTCTGGCCGCCGTTATTTTGCGGCGTGGCATCCTGCTGCCCTGAGACGGAGATAGCGATGGCATCATCCATCTTATTGTACGTATCTGGCTCAACAAAGATATATTCCACGTACGTCGCCTCCTTGGCACGTAGTGGGTCGCTACCAGCCGGGAAGATGATGGTCTGGCGCCGGTTAGTCGTCGGCTCATACTCATAGAAGTGCACACCAGCAGGTAAGCCACGAGCGGTTAGATCTTTGTCGCTGGCCCGGTGTGGCTTGAAGGTATTATGACGAAAGATGAGGTTCTCACCCTGGCGCTGCGCCGTCTCGGCAGCATACACTGGCACAGGAGTAGCGAGCGCGAGCCCGAACAGCGCCGCCACTAGTAGTGCCAGCCACCCCGTATATTGCCGCAGACAACCCCTCGCCCACGCAACCACTCGCCATGCTCTGTTCATGTCTTGTTCGACATTAGCATAATATCGCACAGTGGTCAAGTTTTTGCTGCCTGCATATCAAATCGTATCTATTGCGCACCCCCTTCTAGCGTTACATAGGCTGCTATTGGCGAATAATCCTACCCCTGTGCAGAGCTAAAAACTATCACTATTTATTTCATCTCTCACAAAGCAACCCAAGCAAAAGCAACCTAACTCAGAAAATATCGACCTTGCAGCCCAAGTTTTATGCGCCACGATACCAATGTACCATTCTGCCCTTTACTCCTACTCTGTTCGTGCCCCGCCCCAGTCTTTACAACACCGCTCATATCGTATACACTACAGCGTAGGAATAGTATCATGAAATATAAGCGATTGATCTTGGGCTTCGGTGCAATGCTGGCGATGTTTGCCGGCGGTATTGCCATGCCGGCACAGGTGATGGCAACCCCCGGAAGTGGGTGTAATGTATTAGACTTTGACAAAGTACGATGCGTTTCCAACAAAGACGATGATAAGCTTGGCCAGGAAAATATTATCAACACCTTGAAAGGCATTTTAAAGCTGCTAACCATTGGCGTTGGTATTGCTGCAGTAGGTGGTCTAACATATGCTGGAATCCTCTACTCAAGTGCAAGTGGTGATGTACAACAGACCGCAAAAGCGAAGAGTATTATCACAAATGTTGTTGTTGGTATCTTAGCTTATGCCGTAATGAGTATTGTTATTAATTTCCTCGTGCCAGGAGGTGTTATTACATCATGAAAAAGCATGTTATGGCCTACGCCTTTATGGTTATTGCAGGTCTATCTATTATTGCTCCACCCTCTCCAGCACAAGCTGCAGCGCCCTGCTCTCCACCAAATTTTCTTGGTATACCAGCTTGGTATCGTGGTCTCCAGGACAAGAGCGATTGCGCAAATATAAAGAAAGTAGGCGTAGAAACCTATTTTCTCACTATCGGCCTAAACGTACTGCAGGGGGCAATGGTTGTTGTTGCTTATGTCACAGTCGGGTTTATTATCAAAGGCGGGTACATGTATATAGTTAGTGCTGGAAATCCAGAATCAATGGCAAAAGCAAAAAACACCATTAGGGACGCTTTAATTGGACTCGTCATTGCAATATCTGCAGCAGCAATCGTTAATATGGTGGCAGGAGTTATTTAATGTTCACACATTTTTTTGCAACAACAGATAAACTCCGTGAGATCAGAGCGTCAGAAATAGGCTACCACAGCAGTGCTCATAACAGTTCTATCATAAAAGATATTCTCAATGTAGCCTATATATGGGGTGGTATTATTGCAGTTATAGCCATCATTATTGCAGGGTTTATGTATGCTACTTCCCAAGATGATCCTAACCAAGTTCGAAGAGCAAAAAATGCCTTATTAGCTGCCTGTGTCGGCTTGGCTGTTATTCTTCTTGCTTTTGTCATCACTAACACTGTTATAAACGGAGTTCTTGGTACATGATTCAACTTCAAAAAAGAACTGTATTTATTTACCTCGGTACTGTGTTATGTGTATGTTTTAGCTCTATAGCGTCAAGCACAGTTCTGCTGTCAGCACCATCGTATGCACACGTTAATGTCACCCAGCCGCTCCATGGTAATGAGGCGTGTAAAAATGCTACTGATAATGATGGAGAAGATGGCTGTAAAATTGCAACTTCAAGCGGTGCTGGTGTCACCCCTGAGTCAATTGCTAAAAACGGTATTAATACTGCTCTCATCATTCTTGGTTCTGTATCGGTCCTTATGATTGTCTATGCCGGTTTTCGTTTTAGCCTAGCAGGAGGCGACCCTCAGACAGTAAAAGCTGCTCGTAATACAATTCTCTATGCAGTTGCAGGACTAGTGATCGCTATCATGTCATATAGTGTTGTTAACTGGATAACCGATAATCTTTTAAAAATTTAACTAAGGAGATCATATGAATATCGTAGCAAAAACAATTTTCGGTGCTGGAGTTTGTTCAGCTCTATTTGTTGGTTTTATCGCCCCTTCTGTGAGTGCCCTCACACCACTGCATACTTTTGCGGATACTACTGCGCAAAGCAAGGTTAAGGATGGTATCACCAAGGCGGGCGGTAACGAGAATAGGATTGATGTTGGTACGGCTATTAAGAGTATTATTAATATGATGCTCTTTGTCCTCGGTGCGGTCGCCGTTATCATGATTGTGATTGGTGGTATTCGCTACACTACATCCAATGGTGACTCAAACGGCATCCAGGGTGCCAAAAATACCATTCTCTACGCTATTGTCGGCCTTGTTGTGGCTATTCTCGCCTATGCCATGGTCAATTTCGTCGTCGATAACCTCGTGAGTAGCGGCAGTCAATCCACTCCAACTGCTCAATATAATTACGTCTAACTACCACTATCATTTACTTTGCTTGCATTCTGCAATAAAATAGGCTCTTTTTCGGTAATTTTCTCCGTTAGCTCTTAACATTTTGGCAAATTTTTGGTATATATAGATAGTACAGGTAGTACAAGACAGTACTAACGCCAATAGAAAGGACATGACAATGAAAATCAATATCAAAAAAGCTATGCTTACACTCCTCGCCGTGCCAATGCTAGCTGCAGGTGTTGCTGGGCTGGTAGCTCCACACGTTGGCGCAGCAGCTGCATCCGACAACGGTCTTGGCCTCAGGAAGGGAGTTGGCTCTGCTAAGGGGAACGACCAAGTAAGTTGTCTCTTTGGTAGCGAAAAAGAAGGCTGTACTGATGGTACTGGTATCTTCCAAACGATCGTTAACGTGATTCTCTTCATCGTTGGTGCAGTCGCTGTTATCATGATCGTCATCGGCGGTGTGCGCTACACCGTCTCAAATGGTGACTCAAACGCCGTACAAGGTGCCAAAAACACCATCATGTACGCCATCGTTGGTCTTGTCGTTGCGATCATCGCCTACGCGCTCGTCAACTTCGTTGTCGTCAACATCGGTGCCAACCAAGGACAATAACACAACTCACCTTTCTTCATTGGCTCTCTTATACCACCCTCTCGCAGGGTGGTACTTTCGTTAGGAATATACTTGTTGACGCTCGTGCAAGAAATCTTGTCCTTCTTACTGCAGAGATGTCTAATATTAGCCGTTTTGCGTAGTACTAGCCACACTATTCTACTCTAGCTAAGAAATTTTATCTACATTCCTCTAGTCTAGCTCAGAACCCCTCGTAACAAGCCATTGACTCTATTATAGCGGTGTTTTTAGTGTCTTCTTGTCTTACTGAACTATTACTCTCCTCCGATTACTACAACCCTAACCTCTTAGAATGCCGTCTACTAGCCCCAGATTGCCAATATTCACGCTCTACTAACGAAATAGAAAACAAAGGCTAGATACTACGAGCAAGTCTCACACTACCTACTAGCTACCCAAAACACAAAACAACCCCGCACCAGCGGGGTCATCATCTCAAAGCTCGTTTCCCTTCTTTAGAGGATCGGGATCTTCTTAGCCTGCTCTTGCTTGACCTTCTCAAAGGTAATGGTCAGCACGCCATCCTTCAGCACAGCAGTCGTCTCATCTTCGCGTACCGTTACGGGCAGCTCCAGTGTACGGCTAAATTCGCCCCAGTAGCACTCTTGGTTATGCCATTTCGTGGCCACAGTGTCGTCGCCACTGCTTAGCGTACCAACGATCGTCAAGAGCCCGTCATTGATCTTCACATCCAGCTCCTCGCGGTTCACCCCAGCGGTGCGGGCCTTTACCACGAGCTGCGTCTCGGTCTCGTACACATCGACTGCCAGTTGACCAGTGTAGTCTTCCTCGCTCTGGGCAGGCTCTTCACCCCACGGCGAAGTTTGGCTCTGCTGATTCTGGGCAGGCATTGGGTTTGCTTGGGCGTGATTCATTGGCTGGTGAGTTGGCGCAGCTGGCGCGAGCGAGTCATCACCTTCCAAAAATGCTGCCGCAAGTTCATCACCGATCAAAAGATCATCATCTTGACTCCGGGCCATAGTTTCCTCCACATACTTTCTTTTGCTAATTCACAATTACCATTTCGACAACAGTCTGGATTTATTATAGCTAATCGATGGCGTATAATCAACCGGAGAGGCCTCATGAGTGTAAAAATCACAATACCGACCTACCTTGCCACCCTCCTTGCTCCGCATACCTGTTGTGGTTGCAACATCGTTGGGACACTGCTCTGTGATAATTGTAAAAACGACATCATTCGCGACCCACTCTACCGTTGCCTGGAATGTGGCCAGCCCACCCTGTCTGGCCAGTGCCAAACCTGCTCGCTGCCCTATGCGGCTGCCTGGTGTGCCCTGCAGCGTGAGAGTGCGCTAGAGCGACTGATCGACCGCTATAAGTTTGAGCGTGCCCAGGCGGCTCAGCACACCCTGGCAGACTTACTCGACGCTGTCACGCCGCCACTACCAGCCGATACCATCATTGTGCCTATCCCAACCATTCCGGCTCACCAGCGCCAACGTGGGTATGACCACTGCCGGTTGCTAGCTCAAGCCTTTGCCCGGCTGCGCGGCCTACCCTGCCAGCCAGTTCTCACGCGCGCTCAGCGCAGTGTGCAGCTGGGGAGTAGCCGTACCCAGCGCCAGCAGCAAGCCCGCCAAGCATTCGCCTGCCCACGCGCGCTTTCATCAGAGGCCACCTATTGCCTTATTGATGATATTTCTACAACGGGGGCAACGATCCGCTATGCCGCGCGTTGCCTCCGCACTGCTGGTGCACGGCAGGTTATTGCTGTGGTGGTGGCCCATCAGCCGTTTGGATAGTTGGTCATTTGGTGGTAGCTTCTTTAGGGTATATCGATAAAAACAACCCTCGTCTTTTGCCCTGCTTCATCTCATGCTATAATAAGCGAGACTGGAGAGATGACCGAGTGGTTGAAGGTACCGGTCTTGAAAACCGGCGTAGGCATCCCCTACCGTGGGTTCGAATCCCACTCTCTCCGCCATATTGGGCTTACTCGAACCCTCGGTAGCAGGTGCGCTGCCGAGGGTATTTTATATTGAATCAAGCCGCTACACAGCCCAGACCTCAAAGGTTCACTCTTCATCTTTCTTTATCTTATTTTTCTGCCATTCTTCTCCGATGGAGTATGCCCTGAGTTCTACTCTATGCTATACTAAACATATGCAGCCATCGCAATTCGATCAGCCATCAGCTTCAGATGCAGCCGACCCGTCGCGCACTGCTCGTGCCGAGACGCAGGCTACAGATGAGCCTAACCCACCGCTCGAGATTCGCCGTGGGCCGAGTGAGGCCAATAGTAATTCGTCGCAGGTTTCGCCCTTTCCCGACCCCACCGAGCCACTTCTCATCTGGCAAGAGCGTGAGGTGAACGACACCACTCGCCCCCGTGGCTGGTATATCATTTTTGGTGTGGTTGTGGTGGTACTCTTCGCGATTTCGATCTTCTTGTTTAAGTCCTACACCTTTGCGCTGCTTATTCCCATTATGGCGGTGGCATTGATCGTCTCGCTGCAGCGGCCAGCTGCTTTGCTAAACTACAGCGCTAGCCACGCCGAGGTGGTGATAGGCCAGCGTACCTATTCGTACGACACCTTCCGCTCCTTTAGCGTTACTGCCAAACCCACGCAAAATTGGATCACGCTCATCCCGCGCAAACGCTTCGCTATGCCCATCGTCATGTACTTCCCCGAGGATGTGGGCGAGCAGCTGGTTGATCTCATCGCCTCTCACCTACCCATGAGCGAGCGCAAGCCCGATTTGCTTGAGCGGCTGATTATTTACCTGCGGCTACAGTAGTAGTTTTGTACTATTATTTATCTTATGTTTTCTCCGTATTCTGCTTATGTAAGTATCTCTCATTTTTTAGAACTAATTTGAAACTCCTATCTTGTTTCTATGCAAATATCACACTGTAAATTGTATTGATGAGGGTTGTATTACTGGACGACCTGTTCTAGTACAACTTGTGATATAATATCTGTCATGAGTGAGTTACTCGAAAAAATTGACCCTATAGACCTAAATGCCATCACCCCACCAGGTCAGGTTTGTACTGAGTTATTAGATTCTGCTTATATTGCTAATAGCCAGTTATCAAGTGACAAAGCACCTGTTAGCTTACTCTTCTCTCAATGGTCGGACTACTCTCTACGGATAAAACAACAGACAAGAACAGATATAGTAGCCAGCCACACCGAAGGAATGGCTATTGCGATAGATAATCCTGGAGTGAGCCCAAGCGCAAATCCTATGGACTCAAAAATGAGAAGTGCTTTATGTGAAGGTAATTTAGCAAAGGTATCAAAATTACAATGGGATACTATTGGTGAAGCATTGGATAGTAAAGGGCGCAGTTTTAATGATATAGAAAGATTGATTGGGTACTCAATGGGTTCACACTTGGCTGTGTCAGCAGCGAAGCATGCTCCAGGAGAGGTAAATTTAGCACAATTAGATCTATTTGAAATCCCAGGACTGGATAAAAAATCTAATCTATCCCTATCGATGGCTAGGCTGGCCTTAAGTTTTCTGGCTCACGGCGGCACCAAACTATCAGAAACCATCGCATCAAATCCTGACTGGGCAGCCGAGTGTCGCACCGAGAGTCCATTATTACTGCCTAAAATGATAATACAACGACCAGCAGGCTTATGGCAATATCCTCGAGCCATAGTTCATCCGCATAATAATATTGTCGATGATTTGTTAAGTGCCAAACATCACTCACTTAGTGAAGCCATAATCACAGTAAACGCAACCGATGCCGATAAAATAAGTCCCCTTAAGTATAATAAACAGCTGGTTCAACAGTTAGGTTTAGCTGGTATGTCAGTACGAGGTTTTGAAATTATGGATTCGGTACATGCTTCCCAAGACAATATGGCTTGGTGGAAGGGTGTTTTAGAGCAAGTTGATGATCGAGTGGGTAATCGGAGTTAGAGCAGACCTTAAGCGTAAGAAAGCGGCTAGGTGTTCATTTAGGTTAACTTGGCGTCTTGCCCTCGGCGCACCTCTGTGCTACAATAATAAGCGATCTGGTATCATCCAGTGCACCTTATAGTTTGGTCTGGGCAACATTTGTTTCCCAGGTATGCACTCGTAGCTCAGCTGGATAGAGCGTTGGCTTGCGGAGCCAAAGGTCGTGCGTTCGAATCGCGCCGAGTGTACCATAGAGAATACTAACTCAGTATGTTGTTGCATGCTGAGTTTTTTATTATTACAAAAATAGAGTGCACGCTTTTCCAAATACCAAATTGTGTCTTATTTAACCCTTGCTCTTGCAGTATTACGCATTCATCATATCTACGCCTCAAAATCCCAGTCATTCTCATGTCTCTTCCCTAGCATTTACTTCTATAAATCACCACCCCATAGCATGATTTGTAGCACAGCCATGGGTATAAATATTGCCTACGATAGAGCGCGCCAGCAGCTCGAAGAGCACTCCTTTTCACACCAAAAAGCCGAGCGATTCTGCTCGGCTTTTTGTGTACGCTACCAGACTTGGCTGATGGGGAGGAACCTAGTCTATGCGGCGCTTTTCGAGTTTGAGTGTGCCAATGGCGGCGCTATCGGCAGCACTTAGCTTGACGCCAGTGAGGCGAAGCTTCTTGAGGCTGCCAAATGTCGCTAGTTGGCTGCCGTTGGCTAGTGCGGTCTTGCGGCTGTAGTCGTAGAGCGAGAGCGACTCCAGGCTACCCTTGCTGGCTGCGACGTCGGCAACGTCTAGCACGAAGCCATCTTTGCCCGAGAGCGAGACCCGCTTGAGGTGCGCCAGCTTAGCAAGTGGC
Organism: uncultured Candidatus Saccharibacteria bacterium; assembly: GCA_938036785.1. Taxonomy (GTDB): domain Bacteria; phylum Patescibacteriota; class Saccharimonadia; order Saccharimonadales; family Saccharimonadaceae; genus Saccharimonas. Next base: position 100,289 of record CALHWE010000011.1, read on the forward strand.
TTGGTGGAGGCAATTGGGTTGCCCGAGACCATCACAAGCTTGAGGTTTGCCAGGCCAGCGATTGGATCGAGCGACTCAATCTGGTTGGAATGAGCGGTCAGCGACGTAAGCTTGGTTAGCTTAGCGAGCGGCGCGAGGCTCTTCACCTTGTTGCCATCAATTGCAAGCCAGTCGAGGTTCGTTGCTGCCTCAAGACCAGTCAGGTCGGCCGCTTTGCGGTCATCTGCTGCATCACCCGGCAGGATGAGCGACAAGCCAGTTAGCTTTTGCATCTCACCCGCTGTTACGTCCTGTGAGGCGCTGCGATGTGCGCCAAGGGTCTCAGACAGGCGCTTGTTGATTGCCTCCTTGAGGCGAGCGTCTGGGACCGACACAACGCTGTTGTCGCTCTTGGTGTCGGCCTCAGCGGTTTGGGCTGCATGAGCAGTGTCAGCTTTACTGGCGCTGCCCATGCCCGGCGCTTTTGGGTTCGCTTGCCCGTTGGTGGTTGCGCCGTTGGCGTTATTTTGTTGTGGAGTACTACTACTCTTGCTGCTGACGTTTGGCTCGCCACCAGTCATGTTGGCATTGACCAATGCACCGCGGTTCACCTTGGTGCCAGCCTTCACGGTTGCGCCGCTTGGGTCGATTGCCTTCGCAACGTCGGCAGGCAGTTCCTTACCACTGTTGGCAGCTGGGCTTCCAGCCTTGATGGTGTAGTTACTCTTGTTGTAGTCGTTGTTGTTCGCAGCTTCGCTGGTGAAGAATGGGTTGGCACTGCGTGAGCCAGTTTGGTCGAGCGAGTTGCGCTCTAGGCCATCAATCGCCTTGCTGACCCGGCCATCCTTAGCAATGTCTGATGTTTTACTAAAGAGAACATCGATCGGCGCGTCCGTCTGAGCCAAGTCCCAGGTAAAGACAGTCTTGTCGACATTGGTATCGTTGCGGTAGTAGACGTTGTAGTCGAGGCCAGCAAACATCTCATTCGTACCAACCTTTGGTCCGCCAATGTTGGCACCACCCTTGGTGCGGACACCGTATGCCCAGTATGGGCTGTCGCCATCCTTGGCGGTTGCGGCACGCGATGAGATGATGTTGTTGTACATCTCTGTGCCCGTTGTGTCCCAGCTCAGGCCCTTGGCTTGCGACCAGCTCTCTGGTGCAGTACAGGTGCTGCCTTGGTAGGCATTACAACCCTTGCTACGGGTATCCTCACGGATGCGGATTGGGTACGCGGTGCGTGAGATAGAGTTGTTGTAGATCTTCGTCTTGCTACTACCCGACACTAAGATACCAGAGCCCGAACCCTCAATAATGTTCGAGGCGATGATACCAGTGTGTGACACCTCGTAGAAGATCGCCATCTGCACGTTAGTGAAGTAGTTGTTGACGATGTTGGTGTTGATACACCCTTCATCACACCAGAAGCCTGGCAGCTGGTGACGCTTGGCTACAGCGATGTCGGAGTTGGTCGAGCCAGACTTCGAGTAGTCCACTACGTTGTTGCGGAAGGTGAAGTTCTCGGCGTGAGTTACCTTCACATCGGCCATACCACACCACGAAGTACAGTAGCTACCGTTCGTTTCGAAGCCAGCGGCGTTGTTGTTGCTAAAGGTATTGTTTTCAAATACGGCATTCTCAATGCGGTTTGCGCCAGCACCATTACCCCCGTTGTCGAGGAATTGGCTGTTCTTCACCACACTGCCCGACGCTTTGTCGAGGAATAGCCCCGAGTTCGAGTTCTGCGCCACGATCACATCTTGCACCAGCGAGTTTTTCCCGTTGATGGAGATGGCAATTGGCCCAGCCTTGTCATCTAGCTGAGGGTCTTTAAAGCCCCAGGTTTGGTTTGGCGCGTATTGTGCAATATTAATACCCTGCAGCTTGAAGTTCTCACCTGTTGTGGTAAAGGCGCGGGTGCGCTGCGAGATCTCTGTTGTGCCAGCCGTTGGGTCAGAACCTAGGTAGTAACTGACGGTGTCTTGCCGGCCTGGATTGAAGTGCCCACCACTACGCGTTGTCTGGGTGGCATCCTCTACATAGAACTTGCCTGGGCCGACCTCAGCCTTGCTGCCGACCTGCGTCAGTGGCTTGTCGTTAATAAAGACCTGCTCTGGGTAGGCAGCCATGCCCTCGACTTCTGGCTTGATGTTGGTCGTACAGACGTGGCAGAAGTTCTGGAAGTTGCCAGTGGCCTTCCACATATTACCTTCGCGCGACCAGTTGGTCACAACGTCGCTACCCTTCAGCCATACCTCAGCGTTTGGTGCTGCCTGCATGGTGACATTCTTCTTCGTCACAAAGAAGTGTGGCTCACGGTAGATACCACTCTTTGCCACCACTGTTCCGCCGTCGCCGATCTTCGTCACGGCACGGCCAAAGCTCTTGTACGGTGCTGACTCACTTCCGTTACCCTTGTTGTCATCCCCGTTGGGCGACACCCAGGCTACGTTGGCGTTCGGCACAGCGTAATTTGCCTTGATATAATTATAGTTTTTATTCAGACCGGCTGCGTTCACCGAATTGAGGCCATAAAAAAGCCCGCCTATAGCGAGCCCACTCACAGCCACAACCGATGCGATGCGCATGACGATCCCACGTTTTTGACGTCTAATCTTCACTGCTCTTTCCTCCCCTTGTCGGTTGGCGTTAGATTTACGTTACAAAGACTATTCTATCATAATGGCCGCACTGGTCAATTAACCATAACCCGCATAACTGCACAATCCTGTGATGTACGCCTCGCTCAACACCCATACTTCGCCTCTCTCGCCAGTCGTGTGCTTGTACCGTACATATATAGATCATACCCCAGATAGAGCTCTTGACATATTCGATACTTCGCATGTATTGAATACATCACTTATTTCACCAAGATCCACACAAATAAAAATATCATTGTAATATCTACAATGATTCATTCATCTAGCCTTTGTGTTGCTTTTATGCTAAAACTATAGATTGCTAAGCAACCTCAGCATTCGTCTCATTTAGCTTGTCATTATTGAGTTATATACGCCACTCGGTTGTTTTCGTCATACATAACCGAGCTGATAGCCAATAGCTCTAACAATCCTGGCGGAGGAGGGGAGATTCGAACTCCCGCTGCAGGTCTCCCCACACTAACGATTTAGCAAACCGTCCCCTTCAGCCACTTGGGTACTCCTCCAGCGTGTCGGATTGTGCACCAACGTGCACTGGCTATTGTAGCATAGGTCAGGCAATTGCGCTAGCCATTTGTGAGGTGCAATTTTACCCCTACTTCGCCGCGGTGTCGTGAGCTATATATTTCCTGCATTCCCCTTCCCTCCCCTTTATCAAGCAATATAAATAAGTAGACTGCCAAGCGCGTCCCACTAACATACCAATTCCTCACGTTAAGCTTCAAGATACCGTCATAATAGCAAGCTTTCAAGACGCTACTAGCAAAAGAGATGAAGGAAGCAAGCCACCACAGTACCACAAGCTGAGAAATTTCACCGCTTTCCTCTCGACAAAAAAAACGCCATATCGTATAATTACAAGATAAAAGGAGCTAAGTTTATTATGCTAAAAAAATGTCTACTATCTATCAGTGCTCTTGCCCTCATCGGGGGTGGGATAATTGCTGCTGCGCCGCCCAGCGCTGCAATCGGCGGCGTGTCAGATGGTGCCAGCCGCTCACGGGGCAAAGACCAGCCAGCCGATCTCTTTGGTGACGCCGGTATCTTCACACGGGTAAGCAACATCATGCTCTTCCTCGTTGGAGCTATCGCGGTTATCATGATCATCTTCGGTGGTATTCGCTATGTCGTCTCTGGTGGTAATTCATCACAGGTACAAGGCGCGAAGAATACTATCATGTACGCTCTGGTCGGTGTCGTGGTGGCGCTGCTAGCCTATGCGGCGGTGAACTTCGTCATCAACACTATCATCCCTGGTGGTAACATCAACACTACTACCAATAGCAGCAACACTGGTGCTTCGACCACCTAGCCAATACTACTTGGCTCTCTTCTCACACAAACATATGCGCACACCATCGCGGTGTGCGCTTTTCGTTGTTCTTGATCGAGTTTGCAAAAACAGAAAGAGAGTAAGCACAGCGTACAAAAGTAATCACATGTTTTTCGTAATAAAAAATCTACAAGCATCATCAGCCTGTAGATTAACAGTATCAGAAACATGGCGGAGAGAGAGGGATTCGAACCCTCGAAGCCTTGCGGCTTACCGCTTTTCGAGAGCGGCCAGTTCAACCACTCCTGCACCTCTCCATGTGGTCTGCCTTCATTATAACAGATGCGCTGCCGAACGAAAATATCGCGCAGCAGATATCCTTGAGCTCCTGCCCCACCTTCGCGTATACTAAAGCTATGCAGGATTCTATTTTTACTAAGATTATCAAAGGTGAAATACCAAGCCATACGGTGTATGAGGATGAGCACGCGATTGCCTTTCTTGATATCAACCCGCTGAGTGATGGCCATGTACTGGTGGTACCCAAGCAGCAGATTGACTCGCTGTGGGCGCTCCCCACTGAGGTGTATCAGCACCTCTGGGCGGTAGCGCAACGGATTGCCCACGCGATGGAGACAGAGCTCCAGCCTGAGCGAGTCGGCGTGGTAGTGGAAGGCTTTGATGTGCCGCACGCTCACATTCATCTCGTGCCGCTATATGACCGCGAGGTGCTGCAGCTCCATCATGGCTATCCAACCGACACCAGCGATACTCACCTATCTACCACTGCCCAGCGTCTTGCTGCAGCAGTGTCCAGCAGTAGTAGAGACGCCAACGCATGATCACCATCATCGCTGTTGGCAAGCGGCACGAGCCCTGGCTAGTCGATGGCATAGCACGCTATGAGCAACGCATGACTCGTGCCTGGCAGCTACAATGGAAGCTCATCCCGGCGAGCCAGCATAGTAGCGATGCGGCGCGCCGTGAGGAGTCGCAGCAGATTCTTCGAGTGCTTTCGCCCCAAGCATATGTTGTACTACTGGACGAGCGCGGCACAATGCTCGACTCGCCCGCCCTCTCGCGCAGCCTGCATCAGCCAATGGCGCAAGGCAAATCACTCGTACTTATCATTGGTGGAGCATACGGTGTGACAGAGGCAGTGATGGAGCGCGCCAACCTGGTGTGGTCGCTGTCTCGCCTGGTGTTTCCACATCAGCTGGTGCGACTCATCTTAGCCGAGCAACTCTACCGGGCGCAGCAGATTGCCGCTGGTCATCCGTATCACCATCAATAACTAACCAACAATCGGCAAGAACTGATTATCAAAGGCGTGACGCGTTCCCCGCTGCTTATGCACCAGATATCTATATTCATCATCGCGCGGTGGCACACCCGGCGTGTGGTGCTGCCCATGATGCGCCGCCTTGTGCCCAAGCGACGCATGATGCGGATGGACGTGTGGATCGGTTATTAGCTTATCGGGCTCTGCCAAGCCTTGCAGTCCCCGGCTTCGCAGCACGGCAGGCTCGAGCGTAAGAAGCGCAGTGGTCATCTTATCAAATTGCCCATCGTGCAAGAACACCCCCAGTGCAGTCGCTATGCTAAAGACCGCCACAGCCGCCTGCGCGAGAATGGTTTTATATGAAGTAGTGTGGTGTTTGTGTTTCATTGTGTATTGGTAAATATCGTTAGTTCTATTTTTGTTCATATTCATGGTAGCAGGATGTTTCTATTCTGTCAAGTATGTTTTGTGTAGATATAGGAATGCCCTTCTTTTTTTCATTAACTCTCCTCCCTATCATCTTGCCTGACGAGGCATGAAAGCTGTTTGTCGCAGCATATGTATGCTTATAAAATCCATACGATGAACGCTCGTAGTAAGCTTCAGAAAATAACGGTACGAATAGAAAGAGTGATGTGGTGAGATTTTCAGCTTCAAGTCATTATAGCTCATCATCACAATAAGCACTTTGTCTGTGCTTCCTCTTCCTTCCTCGCCACCAAGTGCCCTGCTTGTCATTGAGAACGCAAGAGGTTAAATCAACACACTTCATTATCCCTACTCATCAAAAAGGCTACCACCACACATCGACGGTAGCCTTCTCTATTAGCACAAGGTATTAAATTTGCAGTACTGCTATTCGATCACCTGCAATTCCTTCACCAGCCGCTCGATCAACGCCTGCTTGTTTGCCAGCTGCTGGCGTGACTCTTCCACCAAATGAGCGGGTGCTTGGCTGGTGTAACGTTCGTTTGCTAGGCGTGCCTCCAGCTTGGCGGCGTCATTACGTGCTGCAACTAAACGCTTCTCAAGGTTCGTCTGGTGCTCATAGAGCGTCTCGTCGCTTACGTCGAGCCAGGCATCGCGACCACTGGCGGCCAGACGCAGCCCTCGTGCTACATCAGTATGTTCCACCGCCGCTAGGCCAGCCAAACGCCGCACCAGCTCGGCATTATCCGCTACAAGCGCATCATCCATATAGAGCATTGTATAGCGCTCATTGCCTGGCAACTCACTGGTTACGTAGCGCGCTTCGGTCACGAGCCGCTTGAGTCGGCCAAACTCAGCCGCCTGCAACTCATTGTATTCCTCAGCCTGCGGATATCGTGCCGCTGCCAGCAGGTCGTTATGCCAGCTTAGGCTTTGCCAAATCGTCTCCGTTACAAACGGTGCAAATGGGTGAGCCAAGCGCAGGCATGTATCGAGCACCCACACTAGCATATCAGCGTGCTGCTCCACCTTAGCTGCCTCAATATACCAATCAGCTACGTCATCCCACACTGTGTGGTAAAGTGTCTCTGCCGCCTCGGCAAAACGATACTGCGCTAGCTGCTGCTCCATCGTCTCCCCTGCCCTGCTCAGCTGGCGGATGATCCAATGGTCAGCCATCGATTGCGGCACTGGCACGTGCACCGGCTGCGTATCCCCCACTTGCGCCTCGATGAAACGAGCGATGTTCCACAGTTTATTGCAGAAATTGCGCGCTGCCACGACCTTGCCAGTATTAAAGGCTTGTGGCTGAGCGGCTGAGCGGCTAGCGATAATCCCCATGCGCAGTGCGTCTGAGCCATACTGGCTGATTGCCTCCATTGGGTTGATCACATTACCCTTGCTCTTGCTCATCTTCTGCCCGTGCTCATCCAGTACCAGCCCATGCAGGTACACATGGCGGAACGGTACCTGGCCTGTACAGTACAGCCCAAGCATCATCATCCGCGCCACCCAGAAGAAGAGGATATCTCCCGCCGTCTCCATTACTGCGTTGGGATAGAATTTCGCCAGCGGTCCATCTTGCAAATAGTCGGTAGTGATGAATGGCCACTGCCCACTGCTAAACCAGGTATCAAGCGTATCTTCTTCTCGACGATATGTTGTGCCATTTACAACTATTTCTTTTTCGTTGACATTTGTGTTGAAGATCCAGTCGCTTGGATCGGTCGTGCTCTGGAAGGCTGGGATGGGTATCCCCCACGGGATCTGCCGGCTCACGTTCCAATCTTTGATCTCGCGCAGGTATTTGATGACCACCTCACCCTTATTGGCGGGAGTGAAGGTCACATCACCGCGCTCAATAGCAGCAATCGCTGCATCCGCCAATGGCCGCATCGAAATGAACCACTGCTCCTTAACCATTGGCTCAATGACAGTATCACACTTATAGCAATGTCCCACCGAGTGCTCCAGCTCTTCCTCGCCACGACGGAGCTCTTCGCGCTCCAGCGCCTCCAGCACCCGCTGGCGTGCCTCCGCTGTGGTGAGGCCGTCAAACGGCGTAGGAACATTCGTCATTCGCCCATCAAAACCAATCACCTGCTCCACCGGCAGCCCATGCCGCTGCCCCATCTCAAAGTCATTTGGGTCGTGGGCCGGTGTGATCTTGACCGCACCTGTACCATATGACGCATCGACATATTCGTCAGCAATAATCGGGATCTCGCGCCCTACCAGTGGAAGCAGTGCCTTGGTGCCGATCAACTTCTTGTAGCGCTCATCTGCCGGGTTGACAGCGATGGCGGTATCACCCAGTAGCGTCTCGGGCCGTGTCGTAGCAACGATAATTTCGCCAATATGATCGAGTAGCGGATACGCGATGCGCCACAGCTTAGACTTCTCCGTCTTGTGCACCACCTCAATATCGGCAAAGCTGGTCTGGTGCTTGGTGCAGTAGTTAACGATCCGTTCACCCCGGTAGATCAGCCCGTCCTGCCACAGCTTATTGAAGGTGCCATAGACCGTCTCCACCACCTTAGGGTCAAGCGTAAAGACCATATCTTCCCAGTCAGCCCCAACGCCAAGGGCGCGCAGCTGGAGCTCCATATCACCCCGCTTCTGGTCGACAAAGTTCCACACCTGCGCATACAGCTCATCACGAGAGTAATCGAAGCGCGTCTTGCCCTGCTTCTCTAGCTCGCGCTCGTACACCACCCACGTCTCAAAGCCCGCATGGTCTGCCCCAGGGATAAACACCGCGTCATCACCTTTCATCCGGTGGTAGCGCACTAAGATATCTTGCAAGGCCGAGCCTAGCGCATGCCCGACGTGCAGGTTGCCATTAGCATTGGGCGGCGGCATCACGATGCTATACGGTGTGCCCTCCCCTTTTGGTCGAAACACACCAGCACTCTCCCACATTGCGTAGATATTTGGCTCGTATTCGTTAGGGTTGTAGGTCTTGGCAAGTTTCATGGCGGTGGCTTCCTTACAGATTATTGATACTTTTCACACGAAAACAGCGCGGTCGATACTTCACGTGAAAATATGTGTGCAGCATCTGCCAGGCCGATTTTTGGTGCAACTTCAGCTACCTAGTATAGCATGTTTGATAGCACAATGGCAGGGGTGACAGGGGTTGGTGATGAGGCTAAGACGCAGCTGATTAAGATCATGTGATTTATTTCTCGCTTTACAGATTAGTCACTATCAAGTGGTCACTTGTTCTGATAGTTTCTCATTGTGTAGTTTTCACGTGGAAGGTGTGATGTGTGACGGTCTGTAACTAAAGCAATTACAATTTTACTACCATATCCAGTAGAGCATGAGAAATGGGCAGACTACCAGAAAAGCAGCAGAAGTCTTTGCACTGCAAATGTCTGCGCACATACCATCATGCTACATTCATCAACGTGCTTCATCCAATGCAAAAGGGAAGTACGAATAGTAAATCAGAGATAAATTGTGTTTATCATAGTGACAACCAAAATTAAATTGCAACAGGGAAGTGATAGCCCAATTACTTATCATACATATCTTTATTTCACGTGAATAATGCGTGAAACTTTATCAAGCTCTATAACCCCACATCAGCATATGGATCTCATATTGTTTTCCGTCTAAAGTCACGTCAGTAGAGTAGGGAAGGGATACTATAAAAAGACGCCCTACTAGAGCGTCTTTCTCTGAGTGATCCCACCAGCTACTACTTATGCGAGCGACGATACGACGCCTGGCGCAGGCTACGCACGTGCTGATACAGCGCTTGATAGAGGTGATACAGCCGGTAGCGCAGTGGATGAAGGGGTTTCTCCCAGGTGCCGATGTAATCCACCGGTGTGCCACCAAACGACTTCTTGAAGTGCGTGAAGCCCGCCCAGGGGTGATCCTTCGGCACATCATCTGGCGCAATACCATAAAAGTCGAAGAATTTGTGCCCGGTATCATGCGCGTAGAAGAGGGCAGACACCACCAGTGCTGTGGCTGGGCTGAGGTTGCGCTGAGCGGTGTAGGACGCCGCGTGGGCATAGGCCATCGTCGTGCCGTCACTAAAGAAGATGAGGCTAGCAACAGGCTTGTCCTCCAGCGTGGCATACATCAGGCCAGCTGCCTTACGCGGGAAGAGCACCTCTGCCATCTGGCGAAAGTAAGCATCACTATGAGGCTGCATGCCAGTACGCTTGGCAACATCGTGAATCATATCAAGAAAAATCTCGATATCTGCTGGTTCGTAGCTAGTGTGGAAACGCACACCTGCCTTCTGATTCTTGCGCCACGTGTAACGCACTGCTTGTTTGGCATTGGCCAAAATAGCGTCGTGATCCATTGTTACATCATTAATAATCGTTCGGTCTGGCTGGAGGCTCTTCGCCTTACGAAAGCCAAGATTTTGCAACTGCTCAAGTCGCGTCGTTCGGGGATCGACCCGCACAAAATCTGCACCATATTGCCTCCCAGTGGCAATAATATCCTTAAGTGCAGCTTCCTGGGCTGCATCATTATCTGCTTCGGGCCCATAGGGTACATACAACCGATGGTTGAGCCGACCGTGCTCAATAATGCCATAATACTGCCACCCTTTGTCTACCCGCCGCACCGTATGACGCTGCTGCGCTTGTTGAAAGGCCTCCCATGCCTCAGTCTGTAAAAAATGTTTCATAACATTAGTATAGCAACTTTACGGCGGATTTTCACTGATGATTATTGCAAAAACACATTCATGTATGCTCGGACGAAATGATGCGTCTGATGCAAGGTATTATCCCTCTAAGCACCTTCGTTATAACCAATCGCGAGTTACTCATCACCATCACTCTCTTCCTCTTACCACTCAAAAATGCTATACTAGCGCTATTATTATGCAGCTCAAACCTATTGATCCATCCACACTCGAGCAATTTGTGGCGCAGCATCCGCTAGGGAGCTTCGTCCAATCAGCCGTCAATGCCAAGCGAGTGGCACAGCTGGGCTGGCAGCCACATTATCTGGGGCTGTTTGCTGAGGGTGAGCGCTTGGTGGCTACCGCCGTGTTATATGAGTGGCGCACCTTGGGCTATAGCGAGTTTGAATGTTTGCAAGGGCCGCTCGTGGACTATCACAACTCAGCAGTGCTCAGTACATTATTGACAGAACTCAATAAATATGTCAAAGCACACAAAGGTATTTTACTTCGACTTCAACCGCCACTCATCCTACGGCAGGGAAGTGACCCTACTCAGCTTCTCGAAGTAACAGGCACAGCCAAGGCGCTGCAACAATTAGAAAAGGCAGGCTTTCGCGCTATCCCCCCGCAGCAGACCGACCACAACGCGCGCTACGTGCGCTGGTTCTTTGCCAAAGATCTTTCGCTCTATCACGACGACGCAGCACTAATCAAGAGCTTCGACGCCAAGACACGCAGCTGCGTCAAGGCAGCCACCAAGTATGGTGTGGCGGTACGCGAGATTACTGCAGTGGACGATCTCACCCCGTTTGCGAAGCTGCTAATCGATACTGGTACGCGGCGTGGCTTCTCAGGGCGCAGCGAGGAATTTTATCAGCAATTGTTTCACGCTTTTCACCGTAAGCAGGCGTGGTTCCTGATTGCCGAGCTCGACCTTGCTGGCTACCAAGCCCGTCTCAGCGCCCAGCAAGATACCCTGCAAGCCGAGCGCGATGCGCTAGCGACCGAGCCAGACAAGCAAGGACAGGTGAAGGAACTCAACAACCAACTCGCTGCGGTGTCAAAGCGCCTGGCAGATTATGAAGCGCTCCGTCAAGCGGCCAATGGCGATGTATTGCCACTTGCCGCCGCCATATTCATGCACACGAGCGATAACGAGGTGGTGTATTTTCTCAGTGGGTCGGACGATCAACATGCCAAATTTTCTGGCTCATACGCTCTGCAATACGCAGCGATGCGCCGTGCCATCAGCCTTGGCGCTCAGCGCTATAACTTCTACGGCACAAGCGGAAACTTCAATGGCTTCCCCGAGCAAGAGGGAGTGTATCACTTCAAGAAAGGCTTTGGTGGCCAACTGGAGGAACGCGCTGGTTGCTATGAATATATCGCTCGGTCATTCATACATCAGGTGGTTCGCTTCATGCGTGCGATGCGAAAGATTATAGCGCGGTAGAGCACTGCCTTCGTAACAATATCTACACTATTAGGCACCGTGGTGGATAGAACCACCTTACGGTGAGATGAAAAATCCGCGACTTGCAGATCTTCAGCTTATTTTTCGTGTCTATGATATTTGATCTTTGCAATAGTCCATGATACTATTTTGCCATGCTCGTCAAGCGCCCAACATCAGCGTTATCTATGCAAGAATTACGACCAGACATCTTCGTTGCAGGCCCTATTTCTGGGGCAGAGGATTGGCAAAAGCAAGCAGAAAAATTATTAGAAAATATTGAGCGCGACGAAGAGCTCATTATTGCCAACCCACGACGCCCAGAAGGAATACCACGCGTTGGTGATATTGCGAAGGAGCAGATCACATGGGAACACCGGAATCTACAGCTCGCACGCGTGGTCATGTTTTACTTTGTCAAGGGGCCGGGCATCATTACACCACTAGAGCTTGGTAAGGAACTCGGGCGCGGCTCGCCCATAGTGCTTGGCATTGACAAAAGCTTCGACCGACCATTTGACATCGAAACACAAGCACACCTCGAGCGGCCAGAGCTCCCGATCTATCACACACTCGACGAAACTGTTGTAGCTGCCACAGCGCTAGCCAAGCAGATTCGCGCAAAAGAAGGCTAATTAATCAGCCCACACTGCTTCGCGCATCGACAAACTTGGCTGCACTTCGAGTAGGTATGGGTCGACTGTGTGGCCAGCCTGGGCGTAGTAGTAGCCCAGCGTGGCGATCATCACTGCATTGTCTGTGCAAAAGGCCATTGGTGCGTAGCTAATGGAGCAGGGCAGGGCGGTGCGTAACTGGCGGCGGAGTTCTTGGTTGGCCGCCACACCACCAGCAATCACGACAGAGCGCGGCGCATAGTGTTCATAAGCCAGTACTGTCTTATCGACTAACGTCTCTACCGCCACACGTTGGAAGCTCGCCGCCATATCATAGCGCTGCTGCGGCGTAACAAGTGCTGGAAGCTCGTGCGAAGGAAAAGAGGTATCTTTGCCCACCTCGGCTTGCATTCGGCGCAGCACGGCCGTCTTGAGGCCCGAGAAGGAGAAATCGTACTGGCCATGCATCCGCGCCTTGGGTAACGCGTAATGCTGCGGGTCACCGTGCGTAGCGGCAGCAGCAATGGCCGGGCCGCCAGGGTAAGGCAAACCAATGATCTTTGCTACCTTGTCGAAGGCTTCGCCCACAGCATCATCCTGTGTTTGACCAAGTAGTGTATAGTCACCATGCGCCCGAAACAGCACCAACTGACTATGCCCACCAGAGACGATGAGCGCCAGCATAGGGAAGCTCGGCTGCGCAGCAGGGAGCGCTAGGGTAGGCTCGGGCTTTGGCCGGCCGTCCTCCACCACAAAGTTAGCATAGACATGCGCCTCCACATGATGAATCGCGTAGAGCGGCTTCTTGTGCACAATTGCGAGCGTCCTCGCTGCCAGCGTCCCGACCAGCAGTGACCCCACCAGCCCAGGCGCATACGTCACAGCAATGCCATCAATCTCATCCCAGTTACACGCCGCCTCGGCCAATGCGCGGTCAATCACCGGGGTAATCATCTCAATATGGCTCCGCGCTGCTACTTCTGGCACCACGCCGCCATACTGGGCATGAATATCTATCTGCGAGTGCACGACACTACTCAGCAGACGCCGCCCATCAGCCACCACTGCAGCCGCCGTCTCGTCGCAGCTGCTTTCAATCCCAAGAATCTTCATAGGGTTATTATAGCAGAGCAGGGAAGATGAGAGAGTAGTGTTGTGATAATAAAAAATCAAATTGCATGAGTTTGAGTTTCAATGGTAGGCTTACTCTCAACTTCTCCTTTTCCGTCTCATGCGATACTCAGGTCAACATTCTACGAGAATATTAATTAACACAACGACAAATTTCGCCACTTTATCAGATAGAATGACAAAACAATACGGCTGAAATTAAGAGAAATTCTGCACTTTTCCTCCCAAGTTTGCTTACTCAAAAAATCATGCCTCTCATGGTTTTAAATATTACCAAAAGTGGTATAATATGTGCCATGGCATTTTCTCTAAAACAAACACTCAAGAATACGCTCCCACCCAGCGTGCTGGCGGCGCTGGAGCCAGGTTATCGGCTACTTGAAGCCACTGCCGCAGCGGCTAACCAAGGCTTCCCAGCCCAGGGCATGCACGTCATTGGCGTAACGGGGACAAATGGCAAGACCACGACGTGCTTTATGATCCACCGCATGCTGGTCGAAGCAGGCTACAATGTCGGCCTGATGACGACAGTGGCATATGGAGTAAACAACGACATCACATCGCAAACCGATCACATGACCACCGTATCTGCACCCCTGTTGCAGCAGCGTTTGGCAGAGTTTCGGCGGCATAATGTGCAGTGGGTAGTGCTAGAGGTGACGAGCCATGCGTTGGCGCAGCATCGCATCTTTGGTATTCCAATAGACATCGCCGTCATGACCAACGTTACACACGAGCATTTAGATTATCATAAGACATTTGAGCGCTACCGCGCTGCCAAAATGCGCCTCTTCAAGCTGGCGCGGCGGGTTGGCATTATCAATGCGGATGACCCATCAGCAGCAGTCTTCGAGCAAGCCGTGCCCCGTAGCCTATGCTACGGCATCGCTGACGGTAACATCCGGGCGACTAACATCACCCAAACCGCCTCGGGCAGCCGCTACGATGTGTGGTTAATGGGGGAGATGCACCACATCGCCATCAATATGCCGGGTGAGTTCAACATTGCCAACAGCCTAGCCGCAGTAGCAGTGGGGCACGAAGTGGGCTTAAGCCGGGTACAGATCGAACACGGCCTGGCTGCACTCACTGGGGTGGAGGGCCGTATGACAGTCGTGGATGCTGGGCAGCCATTCTCCGCTATTGTTGATTTTGCCCACACACCCGACGCCTTCGAGCGGCTCCTCGGTAGTGTGCGAGCGAGCACTAAAGGCAGGCTAGTCGTCCTGTTTGGCTCAGCTGGCCGGCGCGATGAGTCCAAGCGAGCCATCCAAGGCAAGATCGCAGGACGAATCGCCGACGAGCTTATTCTCACCGAAGAAGACGACCGCGATACAGACGGGCAGCACATCCTCGCTCAAATCGCCAAAGGTGCAGAAGCCGCTGGCAAAACCCAAGATACCGACCTCTTTCTCATTCACGACCGCGCCGAGGCCATCCGCTTTGCCGTCCGCCGTGCCCGCACCACCCGCGACACCGTCGTCTTCCTCGGCAAAGGCCACGAAAAAACCATCGAACGCGCCGACGGCACCCACCCCTGGGACGAAATAACAGAGGTACGAAACGCTATCCACGAGCGGCAAGCATCGAAGAAAAAGCCAGCACGAGGCAAGAGCAAGCGCACAAAAGACGCCAGCAAACCTCGGCCCAAAACCAAAGACAAAGCCAAGCGCAAGAAAAAGCCAGCTTCGCGCCACAGCAAGCGTGCATCAGCGAGCTAAGCTAGTTGTTTTTACCCTGCGGATACCACTCTAACTACCCTGTGAGGTGTCTGTCTCTCCATCAGCTTGCTTGGGTTCTACCTCGAACGTCACATCGTCTGCATTATCGCTACTACCCACTCTTACATAGCACCCATCAGTGGTCAGACCAGTTGCTGCCCAGCCATCCTCTGTGCGCTGCAGCGATATCCACTCGATAAAGAGTAGCCACGGCTCGCCCTCAGGATCACTATATAGCCATGGCTTTCCGGCAAAAATCGATTGAGAAATTGCCTCCTTGAGCACTGAGTGTCTCTCATGCTCTTCATTTGACGGCTGCTGTGGTATTTCGTGTGGCATATGGCAATGCACCTCCTTTACCTCTGTTATGGTCGCGTGTCTGTTGTGAGATCTACCTCTGTTGTGTTGGCTTATCTAGAATGCCATGGCTATACATGCGGGCTACCACCCGTGGCATAACCCGGATAATTTTCTCCTTCGGTAACATTAATTTATTATGGAATTCGTACTTCTCAACACCAGGGAAGAAAAAGATCCGTCTGTCATCACCATGCTCAGCAGCATCTTCCTGGGCCTCATGCACATAGTGTTCAGACGACTTAAGGTCAATAAGCTTACCGTTCACCATTATGTCTATCCCGCGCATATCCTGGTTGGCCGTACCTGGCTCATAGGCAATGCCCGCTTCATCCAGCACCCGCATGAAGAGCACTTCATTGCGAATGCCCGCTACTGTCGCATACAGCATATCTTTTCGATCTTGCTTGTTTTGAGCATGCTTCTTGCCTGGGTACACTACTTCTAAGCCGTTAACTATATCTGATACAGACGGTATCGATTTCCACGTCTCGCAGGAATGTGTGGCGTTGTCTATCACGTCGCGTAGGGCATGGTTAAAGTACGTGAGTTTCTTGATTCGCTGCTTCTTTTCTTGCCGAGTTAGCGTTGTACCATCTTGTTCAGTCGCCTCCACCCAGCCAGGATACGCCGCAAGCAGCCGCGCCATATCCACATGCGACCACTGTTCTTTGCTCGCATAGTGCTGCACAAGCGT
The DNA here is from genome assembly GCA_938036785.1 of uncultured Candidatus Saccharibacteria bacterium. Classification (GTDB taxonomy): domain Bacteria; phylum Patescibacteriota; class Saccharimonadia; order Saccharimonadales; family Saccharimonadaceae; genus Saccharimonas. The sequence continues at coordinate 116,551 of CALHWE010000011.1, forward strand.
CACAGCACTTTCTCCCAGGGCAGCCGAGCGCCGCTGGCGGCGTTTTTTCTCACTCCAGTTACGACCTGCTTGCTCGACGAGGTAGGCGAGGTGTGGCTTTTGGCTCTTCAGCGCTGCATCAACGGTAACAAGCTGCTTTTTGATGTTCGAAGAAGACGTCGACCATTGGCTCGGCGATATAAGCGATGGCATTGTGTCAATACCGTGATGCTTGCGTGTACGGCGATGTGGCTTATAGTGACGTGTTTTTACCATAGTTGTGTTTGTATTATATATCATTTTTAGCACCATAACAAAATCACCACATCAGTGGTGATAATGCCTATTCTTATTGCAGTATCCGCTACCGCTGCGATAAATAATCAATCTCTTTGATGATGTCGAGCAGCGCTTGGGCGCGGCGGGTTTCGTCGCGGATGGATTTGGCAATTTGATACGCTGGGTCGATCAAACTCTTGTCGTCTGTCGAGCGGATCAAAAGCAGATAGGTATCGAATTTCTCATCTGGGCTAACATTGAGCTTGTCCACTAGTGGGCGCAGCTCTTTGATGGCCGATTGCTTCACGCCATTGAGCGCCTCACCACTGGGGGCAGGCTGCGATGGTTGCTGCTGCGAGGACATGACTGGCACTGATGAGCCCATATTACCCGACATACCCGAGAGTGATGAACGGCCAGCACCTTGCCCCGACATCATTGCCTGCGACCGCTGCGATGCTGCTGTGCCCACCTGTGGGCCGATCCCAGCAAGCACCTTGGCAAGCTCTTGATCGTCGGTAATTGATTGTGATGTAGTGCTGATATTCATGGTTCCCACCTGTCTCCAAATATGCTTATGATTCTCTGCTAATTAATGTATCATGGGAGGGTATACTCTTGCAAGCAGAAGGAGACGATTATGCTTGATGACCAGACCATATTGCGTCAACGCGGTGCCGAAGCAACTCTGCATCACGTTGCAACATTATGGAAACAAACGACGCTACCAACAGAGGTAGCAAATCAGCTCTCACACTTATCATCCCAGCATGATATTCGTAATGTTGTTATTATAGCAACGGATGGTGGTGCGGTGTTGGCTCGCGTCGCTCAGCAGCTCGTGCAGCCTCACATGGCTGTGCCTGTACTGTGCTGCGAGGCAGCGGCAGTGCCCGCATTTGTGGATACACATAGCCTGGTGATTATTATCGAGGCTGGCATCTTGCCTGACCAGGTGAAAAATATACTGCGCTATGCACAGCAGCATGCCGCTTCGGCCGTTCTGCTCACTCATGATGCTGCCGCGGCTGAGTACGTCACAGCATATCCTGCAGCCACTATTATGCCAATTACTCATAGGGAAGGGCAGGTGGAGCGGCAGCGCATACTTACGACGCTTGGTGGGCTGCTGGCGGCTTACCACCTGCTGGATGGTAACGTGGTGGATACTATGGTCCATAACGCAGGGCATGTGAGCGACGTGCTACAGCAGTGGGGCGCTACCGTACCGACCACCCATAACCTCGCCAAGCAGCTCGCACGCCAGGCGGCGGGCAAGACGGCGGTGTTTTGTGGTAGTGGGGCGCTCGCGCCAGTGGCCCAGTGGTGGCGATGGTGCTGGCAGGAGTGGGCGCACAATGTGGCGTTCGCTACCACTCTTGCCGAGGCCGAGCAGGCTGGCGCTCATGGCTGGCTGAGCCACCCGGTAGATAAGCCATTCGCGCTTTTCGACCTGGTGGGAGAGAATGACACCGCTACCCAGCAGCGCATGGCAGCGCTCGATCGCCGCCTCAGTGGCCGCCGCCCCCACGCAAAGTCTATCTTGCTTGCGGGCGAGACAGAGATAGAGCAGGTGCTGCATGGCATGATACTAGCGGAATTTGCTAGCTGCTACCTCGGCGTGTTGAACGGCGTGAAGCAGGGGAAGAGCGACAAATCTTAAAGCTCTAACCTAGCGTGTTTTAGTTTTTGAGAATCGTAGTGTTTTGTTTTTTTATTCTAATTCTTAAGCCCTTGTCATGATCTTGTACGATGGCTCGCTGTCGCAAAATATTACATAAACAACGAGCTGCTACAATAAATTCACCAACGAAATCGCTCATCATCTCAAACATTACATGTGACGATTAATCTGGAATAATATGTGCAGAAATTCTATCATCTTACTCTGTAAATGAGCAGGGTAGGGTGAGCCAGGAATACCACAACTCATACAAAAAACCCGCCACTCTCCAGGCGGGTTCTGTATCAGAATAACTATCTTGTTTAGTGGTACTGCCGTAGCGACTCAATCGTGTTCTTGCGCGCAGCACGAATAGCTGGATAGAGACCGAAGGTAAGGCCAACCGCTAACGCGAGGCCAATTGCCATCACTGCTGTCTGCCACTCCAGTGCTGGTGGAAAGGACAGCCAGACGCTAAAGCTTAGCGCCACTATGTAGCCCAGGATGTAGCCCAGGATACCGCCAAGCAAGCTAATCGCCAGCGCCTCAATAACGAACTGCGTGATGATATTACCATCGGTTGCACCAACCGCTTTGCGGATACCCACCTCGCGCGTGCGCTCTACCACACTCACCAGCATGATGTTCATGATACCAATGCCACCAACCACCAGCGAGATGGCTGCAATCAGCGTCAACACCTGGGTTAGTGCTGTGAAGAGTCGGTTGGTTGGTTGGCTAATCGCATCGCCTGTTGCCACAGTGAAGTCTTCTTCCCCTTGGTGATTTTGCTGAATCTTATCCTTAACTTGCTGAGCAATCTGCCCGACCTGCTGCGACGCATCAGCCTGGATGTTGATCTGCTGAATCTGCGTATGACCACTGTGGATTTTCTTACCTGCCTCGGTGGTGATGATAGCTGCGTTGTCGAAATCAACATTGTTATAATTCAGCGGATTTTCTGTAGCACGCATCACCCCCACCACGATAAATTCCTTGCCGCGGATCTTGAAGGTCTGGCCAATCGACTGCTCGGTGCCAAACAGCTGCACCGACAGCTTTGGGCCAAGCACCGCTGGCTTGGCGTCGTGCGTGCCGCCTTCGAGGAAGTCTCCCTCACGTAGTTCGAGCTGACTCGTGATAGCAAGGTCGGGCGAAGTTGCTACAACAGTAGTGGTAGCTTCTCGGTCGTTGCTCTTGAGCTTGTTCTCAGAGGTCATCATTGGTGCCACAGCGCGGATATGTGGCATCTTGCGCACCGCCTCGACGTCGGACTCGGTGATGGTGCTGGTGTTGTAATTATACTGCGCCACCGAGCTCGCCAGCGACGAGAAGCTCTTGTCTTGCACGCCCGGGCGCACCACAATGAGGTTATTGTTGAGGTCGGACACCTGTTGGGAGATGATATTGTGCAGGCCACCACTCAGCGCCAAGATCGCTACGATGCTACCCACACCAATTGCCACACCCAGCGTCGCCAGCAAATTACGGCCGCGGTTGCGCCGGAAGCTACTGCTTGCATTTTCGAAATGATCAATGATTATCATGCCTGGGGCTCCTTTGTACTAGATTGGTGAGCAGACGATGGTGGAGTGGGCTGCTGAGCTGGTGTTGCCACAGCTGGCTGAGCGGTCGATACAGCAGACGGTGTGGATGATGACTGGACTGCAGTATGGGCTGCTAGTGCTGCAGGTTGGTTGGTTGGTTGCGGCGCAGCTGGCTGAGATTGAGCTGGTGTAGACTGAGCCGGGGTAACTGAGTTTGTATGAGCCGGCGCAGCAGAGTATGTCAGAGCAGGCTGCCCTGCCGACGGAGCCTGCGGCGTGGCGGGCAAGGCTGGCGGCACCTCTGGCGGAGCAACTGGCATAGGCTCGATGGTTGGGCCATCTTGGGTATGCGGATCTTCGTAATCGACCACTGTTGGCGCTGTCGTTGCTGGTGCAGGGGTCTTCGCTGGACGACCGCGAGCAATTGCCTTGACTGGCGCAGCTGGCTGAGCGGCCGATGCCGTGCCCTGCGCAATCGTCGGCGCAGCCTTGCCAGCAGGCGCCGCCCGGCGAACGCGTGGCTTGCGGGCCACTGGTGTTGGTGTAGCGGCAGTAGTGCGCATTTGCTCATCACTAGCAATCTGCCCATCAAGCATCTTAATCACGCGGCTAGCGTAGCTCGTGAGATTCGGGTTGTGTGTCACCATAATGATGGTATTGCCTCGGCGGTGTAGTTGAGCCAGCTCTTCCATGATGATATGGCTCGAGCGGCTATCGAGGTTACCCGTTGGCTCATCAGCCAGGATAATCGACGGGTGGTTCACCAGGGCGCGAGCAATTGCCACGCGCTGCACCTGCCCACCACTGAGCTGCCACGGCATGTAATATTCGCGCTCTTGGAGGTGGAAGTTCTTCAGCACCGCACTAGCTTGCTCTAGGCGCTTGACGCGGCGCATCCCCCCACGGTAGCTCAGAGGTAGGGCAACGTTCTCGAGCACCGTTAGGCGATTAATCAGGTTAAAACTCTGGAAGACGATGCCAATCTGCCGCGAGCGAATCCGAGCGTGTTGGCGCTTGCTCAGCGTCGCGACCGATGTTCCATCAAGAAAATACTCGCCGCTGTCGGCGCGGTCGAGCAAACCCATGATATTGAGTAATGTCGTCTTACCGCAGCCACTGGGGCCCATGATGACGATGAATTCGCCTTTTTCGACTCGCAGGTCGACATTATCCAAGGCATTTTGGGCAGCGTCGCCCAGACCATACTGCTTGGTGAGGCCTCGGAGTTCTATAACTGGTGTAGAAGATCGTACCATAATTATCCTTTAGTATAAACTGTCAAAAAACATTTCTGCAAGCCCAATCTGCACAAAAATATACAGTATAGCCACGCATCATGCCAAAAGACGAATCAGCAGCGCACTTCTATGGCAGCGTGCCGCCTGGCGCTGATATGGCGGAGAGACAGGGATTCGAACCCTGGGTGACGTTGCCGCCACACACGCGTTCCAGGCGTGCCAATTCAACCACTCTTGCACCTCTCCGTACCTCTGTATTATAGCGGATGTAGGGTAGGGTGGCAATATGTATAGGTGATTCGGATATGTGGTGGTTTGTTAGTGTAAATTATGTAGCTTATCAGAGTATTTATTAGGTATATTGTTAATTTATGTGGCTATATTTTTTAATAATAGGGACAGAGACAAATTAATTATATCTGTATAGCTGAGGGCTAACTTTTCACATTCAAGCCACCATATTTCATCCATCATGCAATATGTATAAAATATCTCTTATTTTTTACCAAAAAATATCGTTCGAATATATTTCTATACTAACCTCTGTGTACATGCGCCATTCATTTTTCTCAACAGAGGCCAAAAAATATTTGACCTGCCGCGCAAACAATGGTAGCATGAAACGCAAGTGCGCATATAATAAGCACACATAACCACTAATCCTGTATTGGGGAGGATTGAAGCTTATGACAGAAATACTACGACAAACAGACCAACCAGAAGGTAAAAAACCACAAACAGAAGGCGACCTAGTAAGTAGTGTCCTTAACAGCATTAATTTGCAGCCTACCCAAGGAAATCTCAGTCCTGAGCGCCTTCCTGATTATGACCCTGATACTGATATACCCTGGGAACTTCAAGACGAAATAGTAAATCGACATAGTAGCGACAAACCTGAAGACGAAGCAGATACACCAGACTCTATAGAAGACCCTGATAAAAAATGGAATCGGCGGATGTTTGGAGCTCTTTGCGTTACGGCTGCAATCGCTGCTTGGGGTGCATATATCGGTATTTTAGATGATTCCGTAGAAGCTAGCCGTGATACTAGCACACCCCAGCTTGATCTTAATACTACTCCAGGCTCATCCGAACAAACATATGAGCCACTCTCATCCCCGCAAGAAGCCTTGCTTAACTCGGATTATGTTACCAGTTTATCTGCAGAAGACCAAAAAAGCCTTAAGTCACTGCTAGAGATACCCGTTGATAGCCCTTCAAATGATTACTTTGGGAAAGCTCCTCAGTGGGAAGGCACCAAGCAAATACTTCTTGAAGCTGTTGTTGGCCAATATCGAGACGAAACTCTACATAAGATAGCCGATCGATACCCAACAATGAATAGTGAGCAACTTGAAAAATTTGAGCAAAATGCCACCATGAAGCCAAGTGTAGATGTTGGCTATAGTTTACCGCAAATCATTGACCACAATGCTCTTGTTTTTAATGTTGCTCAGACTATTGTAGAAAAATATAAGGTGAGTAGCTATAAAGATGAAGCTATTAGCATAGCACAGAAACTGCTTGATGCTTGTGTTCTCTCAAGTAAGAGCTTCATACAAGCACCAGACCGTTCTGTAGCAACAAGTTATCGAGATGAGCTTATCAAGATGATACAGTATTCCACGTCTGCTTGGGCGGGCGAGTCAGAAGGCGCCCCAAGTATGACATTACAAAACTTTATACAGCCATCCTCTACAAGGGATGATTTGGAGCCTATTGGGCAGATCCCTCTATATTATGACAATGATAACCCTCTTTTCCCAGACCAAAAGCGCATCGAGGGAACTTCTATTTTTTATAACAAAGCAGTCACAAGCCAAAGAACTGAGCCAGTCAAAGACGATCTACCTGCTAATGACAATGGTCAAGATGATCAACCATCAAAGGCAACAACTATTATTTATGTTCCTTGCGCTATTAGCACTAATGATGGCGCTGAGCAGATCACATACTATCCTATCAGCCCACTAAACGCAGGCAATCAGCGAGCCCTCGTAGAGAGCTCAATATTTGGGCATGCTGCCGCAAAAGGCAAGAACAAATGTTTCTACTAGACTAGTGTTATTCTTAGTATCTTACTTTGCCTAAAAATAGCAAACGTAAATATTATTTTACACCTATAGTGCTTAGCACCAGTATTAGAATTGCTGGGTAATATCTATATGATGTTGTTTTCTGCTTCTCACCTGTTAGATGAACTTTGTGTCTTTTGTTTTGTTTGTATCTGTGCTTAAATAGACATATGACAAGTAGCAAAAAGAAGTGTTTTTCACTCTCTCGTTTTTCTCTTTTTATTACAGTGATTCTGTTTGTAGCTTCTTTGTTGGCAACAACATTTTCTCCTATAGTCCACGCAAAGGAAGAGTCGCAGATGGCTCCACAAGAGCAAGCTGCAAGCTGGGCATATGCGCAGGCTCTTAGCTTTTGCCTACATATAAACGACCCTGAATCAACCAATACATCGTATAGCATGAAGACAGTTAAAGATGCAAACGAAATTGAGGCGGGTAATTGGTTCACAGGAGAGCGATATACTTCAGGCCCTTCTTGGTTTTTTAAGAGTTTATCAAAATACGTTGGCTCGCAGTATGTTAGGAATGATAAAGCATGGGGTAATCATGCAGCCTCGCAGGTTTTTTATTGTGACCTCGATGAGAAATCGTCTTGGGTAAAGGATGCAGCAACACTGTGGGGCTATAAGTCACCAACTGAAATGTTATGTAGTTTTGGTGCACAGCGTAAGTCTGATCACGCAGGGCACTTCGAAGATTGTGTTAGCGGCACTGGACCATTCACTGTTAATTTTAACTTAGCAAAAGGTTTTGGTGGAATTCCACAAACTATCGCTGATAAACTCAAAGCAAAAGGGGCCCACTCTACAGATGCTAAATTAAGGATGAGTGATGCAGCTGAATACCTATATTGGTACAACGTACTACGAGGTGGGTGCGGTGCCGAAGTAACAGACAAGGATTTTCCTGACAGTGATAAGTATTCTATAAAAAATATTAAAACGGCTGATGGCAAGGGGAATGTTAGTAATAAGAACTACTACATGACCCCTGTTAGAGGAGGGCCTTGGGATAAAACCATAAAAACAAAAGCATTCGACAGTAATGGAAATAACTCGAACCTAACTTGTGTAGACATAGCAAAAGCGATGGCTGCAAAAGCTGATGCCTATTCAAAATGGATCAAAGAAGATACCTGTGAGAAAAAGTTTTCAGGTAATAAGGCTGGTGTAGATCAGTGTAAGCAAGGACGGTCAGCAAAGAATGCTGACGACTGTAAGAATAAATTCCCTGATAACGATGAAGCATACAAAAATTGTCTGGCTGGTATGGGCAAAAGCGATGGCACCGCAAATAGTGCTACTGGTACATATGATAGTGATAAAGAGGATGAAGATATAAATACATGCTCTGATGCAATAGGTGCTATCGGATGGATGGTTTGTCCTGTCGTCAACTTTATGGGGAAAGTAATTGATGGGCTGTATGGAATTATTAGTGACTTTTTGTCTCTTGATCACGAAATATTCCAAAAAGATGCTGCAAATGAATCATGGTCGGCATTTCGCAATATAGCTAATATTCTACTTATTGCTGCATTCCTGTTTGTCATATATTCACACGTCACAAGTCTTGGTATTTCCAATTATGGAATCAAACGGATATTACCAAGATTGATTATGATATCTATCTTAATTAATGTTTCATTTATTGTTTGTCAATTCCTTATTGATATGTCTAATGTTCTTGGTGGATCTTTGTATGGCTTCATTAATACTCTAGCTTCTGGTGGTGCTGACAAAACAAGTTTTGCCGAGAGGACCGCTCAAGTAGCTCTCGCTGGTGGTAGCACCGTTGCAGCTGGCACCTTTGTTGCGGCAGAGGGTTCTCTGTTGGTTGCAAATATATCTCTTCTTGGCCCTATTGCACTCGGTGCACTTATCGGACTCTTACTAGCTTTCATTATCCTATTAGGTCGCAATGCTGGTATTGTTATATTGGCAGTCATTTCACCACTTGCTTTTGTGGCACTTCTTCTTCCTAATACTGAAAAACTCTACCATAAGTGGTGGAAGATGTTCCTAAGCTTACTTGCAGTGTATCCAACGATTGCTGTTATATTTGGTATGTCTAAAGTAGCAGCCTCCATCTTTATCGCGAAGGATGATGTAACAAGCCAAATTACAGCTCTTGGTGTTATGTTTATTCCGCTTCTTGCTTCTCCAGCTTTACTTATGGGAGCGATGGGAGCGATGGGAGCATTAGGAGCCAAGTTACAGCATATGGGCATGCGAAGCAATGCAAAACTTCTAGCGAAGACACGTGAGAATATGGGTAAATCATCGATTGGCTATGGTATACAACAGGCAAGGTTACTACGTGAGCAGGAGCGTAACAGAAAGATGATGGGGCAATTTGCTAATGCAACAGGAGCTCGTGGTTTCTTATATAATACTCTTGGTGGTCGCCAAGCAAGCGACCGTCGCTCTCAGATTGCAAGCAAGTTTGAGACCGAACAACGCAACCAGCAAAAAGACGAAGCTCAAACATGGCTCGCTAATAACTATTCATTCACAGATATTGCAGATGCAGCGGTCTCGGGCAGTATTAGAGACAAGAAAACAGGCAGCTTAAGAAACTTGACAGCTATGGAACGGGCTGCTGCAATTGACCATGCTATGTCAGGTGGCAATTCTGAGCAAAGGTTTGAGATTTTGAAGGCTACAGGCGATCTTGGCAACAACGATAGTTATAACAGCAAGGAAGTGGGGTATATGCGATATCTTGCAGCATCTGGTGCACGCAGTAGAGGTGATGCCGATGTGTATGGTGCTGGTACTCTTGGTCAAATAGAGGATGGCGCATTTAGTACTGAACTCGCTGCAAAGAATGGTCTTGTTGGTGCAGTAGCAAGTAGGCTTAATAATGGTGAGATGTCTAATGAGACAATAGCATCCAAGAGCGCCGGACAGAGTAAAATTATTAAGAGCGCTATGGAAAGGCTTGACGAAACTGCTCAAGAGAGGATTCGCACTAACTTTAATACCTTCCTGCAAACTGAGCGTGGTCAAGAAACGCCAGAAGCAACCGTTGCGAATGTTATGGGGTTCGATGCTAGTGATCCTGATCGTATCAACAAAGCTGCTAGTATTAAACAAGAAGCTGTAGAGGCTGCTAATAGAGCAAACCAGGTGGATCTAGCTGCATTGGAAGATCAACTTGTCTCGGCAGCCGAGGAAGCTGTAAAAAATAATATTGACAACGCGTTCAAGAATCAAACCCAAAACCAAGGAGGTGGGGGTGGTCGCTTCTCTTGGCGAGGTCGTAAAAAATAAAACAACAAAGTATTGTTTTGTCTTCTCTCCCCTCATCCCCCTCATGCTATAATAAATACATAAGCTATGTCGAGATATAAGGTTGCGCAGGATGTAGAGGCAGAGGATAAGATTCTTGGGCCGTTTAGCTTTCGCCAGTTTATTTATCTGCTAGTTGCGGCAGCGGGGATTGCGTTGGCGTGGGGATTGTCACAGGTATTTTTACCACTAGCGGTTATTCCAGTGCCGATTATTCTGCTGTTTGGTGCGTTAGCCTTGCCACTACGTAAGGATCAGCCTATGGAGGTTTACCTCGCGGCGGTGGTGTCGTTCTACACCAAGCCACGCCGGCGCATGTGGCAGCCTGATGGTATTAACTCACTAATTGAGATTACAGTGCCCGAGAAGGTGGAGATCGAGCGGACGAAAAATCTCAGCCAAGATGAGGCCGAGCGGCGTCTGGCGTATCTGTCACAGCTGGCTGATACTCATGGCTGGTCTATTCGCCACACCCGCGTGCCCGATGCACAGGGGTCGATGATTAGCGATGTCTACTTCGAGGCGCAGCAGACCTCAGATATGTTTGATGATAACAGCAGCGAAGCACGGGCGATGACGCGGCGCATTGAGCAATCCAACCAAGCTCGGCGCCGAGCCGCCATCGAGCGCATGCAGGCTCCACCAGCGGCGCTACCCGCCGTAGCTGACGGGCAACCGCTCCAGCAAGCTCCCGTGCCATATCAGCCGGAGTGGCCACAAACTCAAGCTCAGCTGCAGCCATACCACGCAGCGCCGCAAACAGCTCCAAACACTCCACCACAGGCTACACCACCGTACCAACCACCAGTTGACGATGCTGGCTTTGCACCAGTGTCGCCACCTCAGCCTCGTATGCCTGAGTCGCCATACTCAGCACCAGAGCCTCAGCGCCCAGCGGTGACGTATTCGTCCACGAGCTTCCCGGAGAATCGCATAGCGTCGTCGCATCAGCAAGCTCCCTCGCCTGATGCTAGCGCCTACCAAAACCAACCAAACCCATACCCACCTCAGCAATCTACCGAGGTATATGAGATTTCGCCAGTGGATGATGCGGCGCATGACGAAACACCTGTTGCCGAGCCACAGCCCATGCCGCGAGAGCATGACTCACTCCAGTCTTTGCCAATGGCACTGCCCGCCGTTATTCCGCATGATTCGGTCTTGCCAGACGCCCTGAGCAAGCCCTACACGCCGCCCAAGCCCACAGTAGAAGCTGTGCCAGAGCCCAAGCCAGAAGAAACACCATCCTTCGAAGCGATCTATGCCAACCTGCGCCAGCACGCCACTCCCATCACCGACGCTGTGCCGCTTGTACCACCCCAAAAACCAGCCACGCGCACCACAACTGCACCCAGCTACCCATCAGCTGAAGCGCATCCTACTGACACTCAACCATCATCCACCCCAGTACCTGCAGAGCAACCAACCCCGCCAGCAGCCTCCAATTATCCGCAAACCCCTGTGTCGTATCCTCCCCAGCAGCCTACCTACCAGCCAGCACCACCTCAGCAGCCACCCGTCGCACCAGCCCAAACCACACAAGCTCTCGCACCCACCCCAGCCGCCGTGTCCTACCGAGAGCGCTCAGCACTGGCTGATGATAAAAATGTCATCGATATGGCAGTGCGCTACAACCCATACCCCAGTATTCACCAGTCGGTCATCCAGCCGCTCGACCCCAGTTATTATGCCAAGACAACCCCCACGCGCGAGGAGCGCCTGCGCGAAGAGCAGCTCGCCCAGCAACGCAACAATCTGCCGCCAAACACTAGCACAAACACCGTCTCGCCTGATATAATTAGACTAGCCAGCAACTCTGATTTGTCCGTTGCTGCCATTGCCAATGAAGCCAACCGGATTCAACATCAAGAGCAGGCCAGTCAGGATGATGACGATGAGATTGTCATCCCTTTGCGCTAAGAAATAAGAAGGAGAGTGGTGTCGCCAAATTCACCCAACAATCAACAGCCACCAGCTGGGCCACCCAGCCAGTTTGGCTATAGCCAAGGCCAGGGCGCTGCGCCAGCGGGCCAGGTGCCAGCTAATTACCCGCAGTACCCCGCTCCACCACAGGGTAATTACCCCGCCGTGCAAGCACCGGCTCAGCCACCAGCTGTGCAAGGTAATACGAATGATCAGCCTACTCAAGATACCAAGAAAAAGGCTCCACCCAAGCCCGCTACCACGCAGAATAGCCTCCTCTTATCGGAGCTGCGCGATGATATGATCATCATGGGTGATGGTAGCTTTCGCGCCGTCATTGCCTGTGAGTCGATTAACTTCGACCTCATGAGCGCCCGTGAGCGCGAGGGGGTAGAGTATAGCTACCAGAACTTTCTCAATGCGCTGTACTTCCCAGTGCAGATCTGTATCCGCTCGCAGCGGGTGGACATTGGCCCATACCTCGATAAGCTGGTCGCCATCCAGCGCACCCAAGACAACATGCTGCTCAGCGTGCTGATGGAAGACTATATCAACTTCATCGACGACCTCTCGCAAAACGCCAATATCATGGACAAGAGCTTCTACGTCGTCATCCCGTATTACCCAGCAGGGGAGGGGACAATTCTCGACCAGAGTAAAGGGTTCTTCACCAAGCTCTTTGCTCCTAAGAACACCAACACCGTGACGAAGATTAGCAAAGAAACTTACGAGCGAGCCCGCGAGGAGATCCGCAACCGAGCTGACACCATCCTCAACGGCTTGATGCAGATTGGTGTACGGGCAGTGCAACTCAAGACTAAGGAGCTCGGCACTCTCTATTACAACATGTACAACCCCGACACGGCAGTGCGCGAGCCACTGGGCGACTTTAATAACGTGACTTCCACCTTCGTCCGCAAGGGTGAGGGAGCCGTCCCAACCTCGACAGCATATCACAAAGGAGATTATTAATGGCACGACGACCCGACCCAATCGACATTGCTGCCCAGCAGCGCGAGCGCGAGCAAGCAGAGGTAGAAGAAGCCTTTATCAAGGGGATGACGACACTGCGCGACCTAATCGCTCCCAGCAGCCTGGAGATTCACAGCACGTACTTCCGCATTGGCACCAAGTATGGCCGCACACTCTATATTTATGGCTACCCACGTGAGCTCTACACAGGCTGGCTATCAGGGCTGATCAACATCGACCAAGTGCTTGATATTAGCATGTTTATCTACCCCGTCGAGACAGAGATCGTCCTTAATAACCTCCGCAAGAAGGTGACGCAGCTTGAGGCCGATATGGCGCTTAACTCCGAGAAGGGTAAGGTGCGTGACCCAGCCCGCGAGGCTGCCCTGGCCGATGCCGAGGAATTGCGCGACCAGCTACAGCTTGGAGCGGAGCGCTTCTTCCGTTTTGGGCTTTACGTCACGCTCTATGCTGATAGCCTCGAGGAGCTGAGCTTTGTCCAGCACGTCATCGAGACAATCTTTGGCCAAAATATGGTCTACAGCAAAACTGCCAGTAACCAACAAGAGCAAGGCCTCAACAGTACCATCCCCCAAATGACCGACCAGCTGCAAGTCCGCCGCAACATGAACACTGGCGCGGTGAGCACGAGCTTTCCCTTTACCAGTGCCGACCTGAGCGACGGCGAAGGGATTCTCTATGGCGTTAACCAGCACAACCAAGGGCTGGTTATCTTCGACCGCTTTAGCCTTGAGAATGCGAATATGGTCGTCTTTGCGAAGTCTGGTGCTGGTAAATCCTTCACCGTTAAGCTCGAGGCACTGCGCAGTATGATGCTTGGCACCGACATCCTCGTCATCGACCCAGAGAACGAGTATCAGAAGCTGGCCGATGCAGTCGGCGGCAGTTACATTCGCCTCAGCCTCAGCAGCGATACGCGAATTAACCCCTTTGACCTCCCCCGAGTAATCGACAGCGACGAAGCAACCGACGCCCTGCGCGCTAATCTCATCACCCTGCAGCGGCTCTTCAAGCTCATGTTGGGCGGCACGTTGGTGGGTGGGCAACAGATTGCCTTGCTCAGCCCAGCTGAAGAGGCTGATCTCGACCAAGCGCTCATCGATACCTATGCCCGGGCTGGTATTACCAGCGATCCACTAACACATAATTCTCAGCCACCGACGATCATTGACCTCTACGATACTCTCCTTCACATGGGTGGAGCAGGGCCGTCACTGGCCCAGCGCCTGCGCAAATACACCACAGGCACCTTTGCTGGTATCTTTAGTCAGCAGAGCAATGTTGATATTAATAACAGTATGGTCGTGTTTAACATCCGCGACCTCGAAGACGACCTGCGGCCAGTAGCAATGTATATTGTGCTGAGCCACATCTGGAATATCGCTCGCACCGTACAGCGCCGGCGGATGCTGATCGTTGATGAGGCCTGGCAGCTGATGAAGTACGAAGACTCGGCGGAGTTTCTCCATAGCCTAGCCAAGCGAGCCCGTAAGTACTCTCTGGGCTTGACGACCATCACGCAGGACGTAGAGGACTTTATGGGGAGCGAGAAGGGCCGGGCCATTGTGGCAAACAGCTCACTCCAGCTTTTGCTAAAGCAATCGACCAGTGCAGTGGATGTGTTGGCTGAGGTCTTTAAGCTCACCGAGGAGGAGCGTAAGCGCCTGTCTAACTTCCCTGTGGGTGATGGGCTCTTCTTTGCTGGGCAAAACCACGTCCATATCCGCATCTTCGCCAGCGAAACCGAGACGCAATTCATCACCACCAACCCAGTGGCCAATAACAGCTTATACCAGCAGCCAGTGAGGTCGTAGTCCACCATGCCTACCCCCATCCCCTCCCAGCAAAAACCCGACCTCGACCGGCATAATCCGGGGAATACGCATTGGAGCAACGACACCTTCGCTGGCCGAAATAATCACGCTGGCAGCGGTGATTATAGCCAATCCAACACTGCCCAAGACCTCCAATCTCGCGAGAATAGCGGGAGTGGCTCATCCGCCCATAGCAACGCCAACAGCACTGGCGCAACTGGCAGCGACTATGCCAACTCCGTCCGAGGCCAAGAAGGCGCGCCAGGAGGAGGGTGGAATACAAATGTCTCACCTGCAAATACTGCCGCTTCTAGTAAATCAACCTCTCTCTTTGGTAAAGTACGCGGTACAATAACTGGTGCACGAAATAAGCCTTTAATCACTCTCGCCATTATGATGTTTGGTGGGGGTAGTTTCCTTGCTATGACGCCAGCAAATTTTGCTAGTCTTTCTATTTCACACTGGTTGCAAAATTCAGTCATCAAGTGGGATTCACAAAGTACTAGCTTTGAAAAGCGTGCTCATAAGATTATGTATCAGCGTATCGAAGGTAAGGCGACTGGTGGTATATGCTCCACACTTCGTGTCTGCCAACGCTATGGTCGTTTGTCAAAGTATATGATTAAACGGTTTGAAAAAAACAGAAGAATCGAAGCTCTCAAAGATGGTAAGGTTATAAAGAGTGAGGATGTTGGTTTATTAGGCGTAAAACCAGACCAATTGCGTTTTACCCGTAGTGATGGTACAAAAAAAGTTATTGATTCGCCAGACTTTAGAAAAAACTTTTTCCAGGATACGGAAGTCCGCTCTATAATTCACGAAGTTTACGCACCTCGCTGGGTAGTGTTTTCTGATAAAGTAGCTGCCAATCTTAGAAAAAAGTGGAAACTTACAAAAAAAGATCGTCTAGCCGAAGCAAAAAACAAAAAACAAGTTGATGAAGGTATTGATAATGCCGTCAAAGGGAAAGAAGTAAAGGGTAAATACGAAGCGAAGGAATCCGACGAAGAAGGGAAAGAAAAGATAACCGAAGATACTGATATTGGCAACGAAGCGAAAAAGATAGTTGGTGAAGGTGCTGAAGGTGCATCAAAGTCAGTTAGCAAAGAGGCTGCCGCCAAGCTCATCAAAGAGGGTGTCGGCAAAAATGGCAATATTGCTGCAATGCTTGCTGGTGGGCTTTGTATGGTACAAGACGGTGCCCAATCTATCAGTAAAACAATTCGGGCTATTCAAATGGAGCAATTCATCCAATTTACAACTTTGTTTGCTGCCGCCGCAGATCATGCAAGAGCTGGAACAAACAACTATATACCTATGGCCGAATTAGGAGCTAAATTTATGGCTACAAGGGTTAATAAAGAAGGTAAGATTACAAAACGATCTGCTCCTGAAAGCCATGGCTATAAGCAAATTATGTATAACGATTTAGTTTCGTCAGATACCTCAAACTGGACTCAGTATGTTCCAGGTGGTGGATGGGCGCGTAAAATGAATGGCCTTGCTAACGCACTTGGCGCTAATATTGGTATCCTTAAAACATCATGTACGGGCATCAACAGTAGTGCAGGTCAGCTCCTCCTGAGTGTAGCTGGAGGTTGGACAAGCATTGTTGGCCAGCTTGTATCAGAAATGGCTGCACCTGTCATATCAAGTATTATGGCTCCAATTCTCGGCAAACTTATTAATACCATGGCAGGAACGCTAGTGGATAGTTCTACGATAGGCGAAGATGCTGGCGATGCAATGTCTAGCGGTATATTACATATGTTTTCTGAATCAGCTGCAGCTGGTGGTAATGGTGTATTAACCACAGACCAGACGATCGCATATAAGCGTGAAGCTGCTAAACTTAACTTAGCATATGCTCAAGAATATAGGCTCAATCATAGTCCATTCGATATCTCATCACCTTACACCTTCATGGGTAGTATTTATAGTTCGTTTATACCTTATATGAGTAGTTTCTCTAGTTTAGGTAATTTTACTAATAGTATGCTTTCTCTACCAAAGAATATTTTTCCTGCTCTACTTGGCACTCAGGCATACGCGGAAGATGATAAAGTTGCAAAGATTTGGAACTCATGTGACGACCCAAACTTAAAGGGTGTTGGCGCAGAATCATTTTGTAGCGTGTCTCGTGGAGCTCTTGATCTAGATAAAGACCCTTCGGAAGTCGCAGACGCTCTTGCAGGCCAATATAACGAAGAAACGGGTGAAGCAACTGGTGGTACGCTTAAGGAGTGGCAGGAGAAATGCGGCTCAGGTACTGGCGAAAATGGTGTTGATGTTAGTTACTGTAAGTTTGATTCTGAGGAAAAAAAGCTGGCTGCTTTGTTTACTATCGACCAAAGGGTTGTTGACACTATGGACAACCCACCTGTTGATGATGGTGGTAGCAATTCTCAAGGGCAACAGCAATCTCAAGGTGGATCGCTCCCCTCAGGTGATGCTAAATCTCTTGCTCAGCAAATTTTAGACAGCCAAAACATCACTGTCGCAGACTATGGCTGGAACTCTGGCGAAACAACTCCTAAGAGCCAGATTGAAAATACCGCAAAAGGCCAGCCAGCTATACCAGATTCGGTACCAACCCAATATAGTCGTAATGTTGACCCGCAGATTCTTCAAGTCATTCTCCTAATTGGCCAAAAACATAAGATCACAGTGTCGTCTCTTATGCGCACACAAATGACAGCAGGAGGGTATAGCCAACACCCCCGAGGTAGAGCCGTTGACTTAAGTCCAATTGGCTCCTGCGGTGATGGTGCTGGTGAGGAATGTGCTCAAGCAGTACAGGAGTTGATCAATGCAAATGCGCTACCTCAAGGTGGTGGTATTGGCCAGTCAACCTGTGGAGGAGCACGTGGTGCATTAAACAATGCTATCACTCAAAAGGGATGGCAATCGTTTGATGATTCTTGTAACCACTTACATATCGATCTAGGACAAGGAAATGCAGCATCATAAGAAAACATTTTCCATATTTACGACGGCTAAAAAAAATAGGTTTTTAGCTCTCATCTTTGCTAGTCTTATGGTAATAGTCCAACCATCTTTTGTTTATGCCGAATTATCACCAGCTTCATACCCCATGCAGGCAATTAGGTTTTATAGCATTAAAGGATGCCTCACTGGTGTTGGCGAGGGTGGTGCAGGTGCTGGTACTGCTCTTGTTGGAAATGACAATATTGAAAAGGTTTTACGATTCTTCGTTGGTAAGGGTTTATCCCTCAAGCAAGCAGCGGCAATTGCAGGAAATCTAGAACAAGAGTCAAGAATTAACCCAACTATCGAAAATAGTATTGGTGCTTACGGTATCGCACAATGGCTTGGCGGACGCAAAAATAATCTTAAAGCAAAGAGTAATTACAACACCCTTGAAACACAATTAGAGTTTCTCTGGGAAGAGTTAAATGGAGTAGAGAAGGCCGGCTTAGAAGCCATTAAGAACGATTCCGGTTCTGACGTTGGCAAATTAGCTGTCGAATTTGGAGAAAAATTTGAACGATACGGAGCTGGGGAAGAAGGAAAGCGTGCACAGTATGCAAACGAGATATACACCAGTTTTCAATCAAAAATTCCCGACTCTTCCTCGTCAGGTGGTAGCTCATCATCGGGGAGTGGTGGATCTCAATCTTCAGGATCAAATTGTACTGGGATAGGAGGCAGTAATGGTGGGGGATCATATATGGACGATAGCTTTATTGTTCATAACCAATGTGACCAACCATGGGCTAATCTCTCTTATGGCTCCAACACTATTTGCTCAGCAGGATGTGGCCCTTCTGCTATGTCGAACATTATTACAGCAATGACTGGTAAAAAGGTAACACCAGAAGAGACATCAAAGTTTGCTGCAGATAACGGAATGGCCCATGAGTGGGGTAGCTCTTGGGATGTAAGTCCAAAGCTTGCCGAACATTGGGGACTTAAAGCCAAGAATATTGCAAATGATGTCACTGCAATCAACGAAGCACTCCGTGGCGGTGCACTAGTTAATATGTCTGGGGCTGGTCCTTCACCTTTTATTGCTGGCGGGCACTTTATTGTCATCCGTGGAGTAACAAATGACGGCAAGTGGAAAATTGCTGACTCAAATGGACAAGCTGGCCAAGAGAACAGCAAAAAGGAGTGGGACCCCAATGCAATCCTTCCCTATGCACGGCAGGGTAATGTTTGGGCTATAACAAAATAATGGAGGTTTAAATTAGAGTATGGATAGCTCGGTCAAAAAACAGCTTTTTATACTATCTGCTATTATCGTAGTAATTCTTAGTGTTGTCACTCTTCTTTGGTGGTGGCTCACCCCATCGCAACCAAAAAAAACTGAAGATCAATCAAAAGTAAATTCATATACAGACCCTTACTCGGGTGAAACCGTCTATAGTCCGCCAGGTCGCGTGCCCGAACGATACCGTTCTCGTAATGATATCGTTTATCTTGGGTTATCTGAATTACTAAAACGCGGTTTTACTGAACCGCAAGTTGGTCAATATAAAGTATATATCAAAAAATACTCAGATAAGCGTACCGCCAAAAAAGAGAAAGTAATTTCTGAAGTAACTATCAATTTCGACAGCTACAAACAAATAATAGATAAAAAAACAGGGGAAACTACAGTTACTTTTGACATTATCCTTAATCGTAACCAGCAATTATCATATATAGCTAAAGTAGTCATGCCTAGTGTAAATAAGATCGAGATGTCAATATATTCAAAGGACGATATAAGCTTATCAACACCCTTATTTGATTCAAAAACTGATGGTTTAGCTGACTAATTATAATTAACCGACTCTGCTCACTCATCCCACCGCACTCGTCATCACAATCTGGTTATCGACGAATTCACTAAGGAGACGCTGTTGGCGCTGCTGGTCGAGCTCGCCAAAGACATCGTCGAGTAGAATAAGTGGTGCTTGGCCTGTTTGCTGTTGAAT
Source organism: uncultured Candidatus Saccharibacteria bacterium (assembly GCA_938036785.1). Lineage (GTDB taxonomy): Bacteria > Patescibacteriota > Saccharimonadia > Saccharimonadales > Saccharimonadaceae > Saccharimonas. Next base: position 136,298 of record CALHWE010000011.1, read on the forward strand.
ATAAGCCGCCTCGAGGAATTTAAGGGCAAGCACAATAGTGCGAATTTCACCCCGCGATGCAGTCTTGGCAGCTGGATTACCTCGAAACAGTACCGTTATATCATGTCGGTGCGGGCCAACGCTCGTCGCGCCAACCACTGTATCATACGCTGTTTTTTGCTCATACTCGGCAAGAAGCTGCTGCGCGGTCACGCTGCGATCCTCTGAGTAGTGCAGCGCAACACTATCCGCTACGCCCGCAATACTTTGGTACATAGCACTGCTTTTCGCATTAAGATAACGCAGCACCCGCTGACGCTTCGTAATAATCGACGCACCATACTGACTCAAGATAAGATTCCACGAGAAAAGTGTCGCATCGCTAAGGGCAGGGTCTTTGAGTAATTTATTACGTTGTTGCAATGCTCGGTGGTAGCGGCTCAACTCGTGGCTATAGTGTGCATCATATTGCTGGATAAGTGTATCGAGAAAATCACGCCGGCGCTGCGGCGATCCAGTAATGATCCGCAGCGTATCTGGCTCGAAGAGGACGATCGGATATTTTTTGCCATAGGGAAGGCGACCATAGGTCATGCCATCGACGATAAAACGCTTACGCTTCGTATCGTGTCGGCGATCGTACTGGACGCGATAATGTTGCTCATCCGTCGCGAGATCAATTGTATAACTTTTTTGTTCATGTTGGCAGACTGCTTCATCGCTACCACGAAAGGAAGTTCCACGCAGCGCAATATGAATTGCCTCGATAAGCGATGTCTTGCCAGAGCCATTTGGGCCAGAAATTAGCGTCGTACCTGGCTCAAGGTTAAGCGTCTTGAGCGTATGAATCCGCACATGCTGCACTGCTAGCCGCGTTATCTTCATCGCTAGCTCTTCAGTGGCATAATAATATGAATATAGTTTGGCTCGGGCTGAGAAGCCGTCAAGACGCAGGGCGAGAGCTTACCGCTAAAGCGGAAGGTGATCGTCTCGCCATCAAGAACACCTAGTGCATCACTAATGTACCGCGAATTGAGCGTAATCTGCCCATCACTCGACACCTCAGCTTCCGCCTCGGAGGTATTTTCGCCCAGCTCGGACGCAACGGAGTGAATCCGCAATTTCTGCGCCTCATGGTCGGCGGTAAGCGTGACACTGCCACCAGACTCACGCGCAAAGAGCCCCGCCACCTTTACTACGCGCGAGAAATCGCCTGCTACCAGCGTGACATTTGTCTCGGACTGAGCAGGGATGAGCTGCCGATAATTTGGGTAGGTACCATCAATTAGGCGGCTGGTAATCTCCACTTCCTCTAACCGAAAGCGCACCTGCGTCTCATCAAAGAGCACTTCCACTTCTTCCGTGCCGTCACTGAGCGAACGCAACGCTTCCTGTAAACTGCTCGCTGGCACAATGGCTGCAATCTGGCTCTGGCTCACCATCAAACGCCGCTCAGCCAGGCGATAGCCATCCGTCGCCGCCATATACAGCGCACCATCCACTGTGTGCCAGTACACACCGGTCAGGACAGGCCGCGTCGTATCATTACTACATGTCACCAAGGTCTGGGCTGCCGCCTGCTTAAAGTCTGCTGCGGCAATGCTATAGCGTACCGATTGTTCTTCATCAATCGTCGGTAGCTCCGGAAAGTCATCTGCTACTACGCCATTAATCGTCGAGGTGTACCCGCCAGACGTCAGTGTCATACGCGTGCCATCTGTCTCAAGCTCGATCGGTCCCTTCGGCAAATTCGCCACAAATTCGCTCACAAGTTTAGCCGGCAGGGTAATTACCCCCGGTGTCTCTACTTTTGCGCCAATATAATAGGTAGCGGCAATCTCTAGGTTCGTCGCAGCGAGAAGAAGGCGATTACCTTCGGTGCGGAATAATATATTATTTAAGATCGGCAGGCCAGCTCGGTTGCTCGCAACTCGCCCGACAACCCCGAGCGCTCGTGCAAGATTTTCTTGTGTGACAGACAGTTTCATATCGACAATCCTTTCTTTTTATCTGGTTGATATAGTAATAGGTGCTGTGGATACTGTGGAAACCATGATGAATAACAGAGGTACGACCTGCCCACTACTTGTGTAAAACGCTGCGATCGCTGGCGTGGATAAATCGGGGAGAAGCAGGGGTTATCCACTAGCCGGTCAGGCTTTCGTATGGTGTGCTTTTGGTGTTGTGGATGACTACCCACGAGCTGTCCGCCGGTTATACGACCAGCTGTGCACGGCTTTTCCACAGGTGTCGTGAAAAAAACACATGGCTTAGGCATAGAGCTTATCCCGGATGTCAGCGACCTGCTCACGGATGAGATAGTCGAGCTTGATGGATTTTTCGATTTTTTCGACCGAATGGATGGCGGTAGTATGGTCTTTGCGGCCCAGCTCATTGGCAATTTGTGGAAAGCTCATGTGGAGCTCACTGCGCAGTAAGTACATGGCAATTTGTCGCGGCACGACGATATGCTTAGCCCGCTTAGCACCACAGATTTCTTTGCTGTCGATCTGGAAGTGGCGGGCAGTTTTGTCGATAATCTGCTTGGCAGTAAGGTGCTGGGGACGACTACGCCGGACGTTACCAAGCAACCCCTCTGCCGTCATCACGTCAGGAGCGACGCCGCGCATCTCAGCATAAGCAAGAAGTTGATTAAGTGCGCCCTCGAGCTCGCGGATATTTGTCTTGACGTTCTTAGCAAGGTATTCCACGGTGTCGCGCTCAAGTGTCACGCCAGCGAAGCTCGCTTTGGTCTCGACAATCGCGCAGCGCGTCTCAAAGTCTGGCATCTGGATATCGATCGCCATCCCCCATTCAAAGCGACTGCGCAAGCGCTCCGTTAGGGTAGGAATGCTGTGCGGTGGTTTGTCGCTACCAATGATAATTTGCTTATTGGCTTGATGGAGGGCATTGAAGGTGTGAAAGAACTCCTCTTGGGTCTTCTCGCGCCCGGCAATGAATTGCATATCGTCGACGATCAGTACATCGACATTGCGATACCGATCAGAAAAGCCCGCCTTTTTGAAGCGGATCGACTCGATAAATTCTTTGACAAACGTCTCTGAGCTCAGGTAGGCGACCTTCTTGCCTGGGTCGCGCGCAAGGATCTCGTTGCCTACCGCTTGAATGAGGTGTGTCTTACCGAGACCAACGCCACCATAAATGAAGAGAGGATTATACTTCGTGCCAGGGCTATGTGCGACTGCTTGGCAGGCGGTGTAGGCGAGGTCGTTACTCGAGCCAACGATGAAATTTTGGAAGGTATAGCGCGCATTGAGGCTTGTCGCTGGTGTCGGAGAACTAGAGTATGAAGGAGTAGTTGGCTTGCTGATGAGTGCTGCCGCTCGCTCCTCGACGCGATCGGCTGGCTGGCCAGTGGTTTCGCGGCTAATGACGGTGCGTTTTTTGCCGTGTTTGTTTACCACATAAGCGATACGCGACACCTCAATACCACTGTGCTGCAGCGCTTCTTTGACGATGCTATCGTAGCGCACCTCAAACTGGCGAATCGCAAAAATATTCGCTACCCCAATGGTGATCACCCCGTCTTTATTGCTGAGCATCTCAGTATTGGCAAACCACGTCGAAAAGATGCCACTCGGTATCGACACTTCAATCTCACCCAAAACACTCTTCCACAGGCTGTGGTACACTGGCTTTTGCTGCTCCTTGTTTGTTATACAATGACTCCTTTTAGTATAAGAAAAAACCGACTTTTCCACAACCGTGAGAAATACAACAACGGGATGAGTGCAAGAAGAGCAACAGGGGTGAAGTTTTTCCACAAAAGTACATTACCCCTGTTAAAGTGTGGATAACTCGCGAACAAATGTGGATAAACAATTTGGCTATGCTTATGACGGAGGCTACTTGGGAGTAAAAATCCACTAAAAGGGTGAAAAGTTGAAAGATCTCGAGCAATCGCGTATAATAGCAATGATATGCCAAAACGAACTTACCAACCACACACTCGTCATCGCGCTCGGACGCACGGGTTTCGGGCACGGATTGCTACCAAGGCAGGCCGCAATGTGCTCAAGCGCCGCCGCGCCAAGGGCCGCGCTCGCCTCGCACTCTCGTAGTGTGATGATAGCAAAATGACGAAAATAACCCACTGCTTGGTGGGTTATTTTATCTCGGTCTGTGAGTAGATTTGCTATAATACAGCTATGTTACAGCAACGATATCGGTTTCATGGCTATGGCGGGCTACGCTATTTGTATCGCCATGCGAGTGCTGAGCGATCACGCTTGCTGATCGTCAAGTACGTTGCCAATCGCCGCCGACGTATGCCACGAATTGCTGTCGTGGTGAGCAAAAAAGTGCACAAATCTGCAGTAGGGCGCAACCGCATTCGTCGCCGTATCTACGAGATTCTGCGCCAGCAAGTACCGTACTTTACAGGGGTATACGACGTTGCACTGATCATTACCTCAAGCGAAGTACTTACCACGTCGCACGATGAGCTTGCGCTGGTAGTGACAAATCTGCTTGTGCGAGCTGGCATTTGCCCCGGTAGGATCACGCCAGGTAATGATGCGGATAAGCGAGAATAATAATTTGTGACGACTGAGTCTTTTTGCGCCAAATTTTCTGTATATTAATTTGAGTCAAATTGGTACAGAGATTTTTTCTGTAAACTGTGGTGACTAAAGCTCAAAATCTTTACTGATATTCTATTTATTGATGTTCTGCTCAGATAGATTGCAAGCTAGATGAATGCTATTTTTCTAAACTTCTGGATACACCTATGCGCAGCATTATTGATAATATCTTGGGTATATCACTATTGATTTCCAAAAAATACTTTGCCACAATTCATCTTCCGTGGCCACCTATGATACAATAAATGCAGTAATCGGAGTCAATATGTTTGAGACAATAATTTTACAGCCCATTTTTAACGCACTTTTGCTTATCTATAGTATCATCCCTGGTGGCGACTTTGGCGTGGCGGTGATTCTCTTCACGGTCATCATCCGCTTCTTGCTCTACCCACTGCTCAAGCGGCAGCTCCACCAGAGCAAACAGATGCGCAAGATGCAGCCTGAGCTGGCCAAGATCAAGAAAGCGGCTAATGGTAACCGCCAAGTAGAAGCGATGCAGCAGATGGAACTGTATAAGAAGTACGGTATCAAGCCATTTCGCTCGATTCTCCTGCTCTTTATTCAGATTCCGATCTTTATCGGCCTCTACCAGGTGATCATGATCATCTCGCTTCACCGCGACCAAGTGGCGCGCTACATCTACGAGCCGCTCAAGAATATCGATGCCATCAAGACCATCATCAACCACCCCGATCAGTTCAACCACACCATGCTGGGTTTTATCGACCTCACTAAGGTAGCGCTTGGCAAGGATGGTATTGTCTGGCCGCTTCTCGCTCTCGCAATCATCTCAGCTCTCACCCAGTATGTGATGACTAAGCAAACTATGCCAACCGGTAAGAGCACTAAGCGTTTCCGCGACATCATGAAGGAGACGGCCGCTGGCAAAGAGGCCGACCCCGCCGAGATGAACGCCGCAATGATGCGCAATATGGCGAAGTTTATGCCAGTGATGATGTTTATGATCATGATGGGCTTGCCAGGGGCATTGGCGCTCTACTACACGGCATCTAACCTAGTAGCGGTAGCACAGCAGTCATATCTCCTCCGTAAAGATAAGCAAGAGCTTGAAGCAATTGCTGATGAAGTAGATATTACAACGCCTGCCAAGAAAAAAACGATGAAAAAGCGCGCCAAAGCGGCTACAGAAGCCAACATCACACGCATCAAAGCCAAAGAATAACAGAGGAGGAGAACCCGATGGATCGATACCAATCAGTAACATTTGCCCGAGAATATCTCCAGAACATCATCTCATTTTTTGGCGAAAATATTGCGGTATCGGGTGATGACGATGGCGAGGTAATGACACTTCGGGTAGAGTCGTCAGACATCAATAGTATCTTGATTGGCCGTGGGGCAGAGACATTACGGGCATTGCAATACATCGTCTCGTCGGCGCTGCGGGCGCAAAATGCCGCGATAGTGCGTGTGAGTGTTGATATTGCCGACTATAAAAAGCAGCACGAGGAAAAGATTGCCGACAAAGCGCGGGGCTGGATCGAGCGCGTGCGTGCAACTGGTGAGCCCTACACCGCTCACCTCAACCCAGCCGATCGGCGCATCGTTCACCAAGTCGCTGCCGACGCAGCTGGCATCACGACCGTCTCCGAAGGCGAAGGCCGCGAGCGCCATGTGATTATCCAGTTGGAAGAGGCTGAGTAAAAGCTACGCTATGATATATCAGTTTATAACCGGTCAGTGATGACCGGTTATTTTTGCAATAATAATATCAAAATAGCTACTTCGTAGCGGCGTGCTAATTCTTGTGCTCACTCCACTGTTTTTAATAGAACGCGATACAGAGCAGAGATAAAGTATTGTTATAAATGACAACTACAACTTATACAAGGCAAGAGAGAATAGACTCACACCAAGGTAAATGAGACTTTATGTTCTGATACCACAATCATCACTTAGATTGGCTATAAATAGACTGATTATGATTGCCGCAATGCTTGCTCATACACCGCCAACGTTTCCTTGCCACAGCGCTCCCACGAGTAGCGGGCAGCTTGGGCTTTGCCTTTGACGATAAGCTCGCGGCGACGGGCTGGCTGGCTGAGGACGCGGTCGATTGCGTTAGCGATGGCATCAACATCGAGTGGGTCGAAGTACTCGGCGGCATCGCCCAAAATCTCGGGCATACACGAGGTATTGCTCGATATAACAGGGGTTGTGCCATACGCCATCGTCTCGAGTGGTGGCAAGCCAAACCCCTCCATCAGTGATGGAAAGACGTATGCCTCGGCTTTGTTAAGCAGCCAATCACGCTGCCCGTCGGGGATAAACCCAGTGAAGTGAATATTGCAATAGCCTTGCTGCTGGTAGTAGGCTTGGTTGCGCTTGGTGTCTTCATTCATTCGCCCTACAAACACCAGGCCAAGGTCTGGCCAGCGACTCAGCAGCTGCTGGTGTGCGGCCGCGAGGCGACGCAGATTTTTATAATCAGGCTGCTGCCCAACGTAGATAATAAACCGCTTGAAGGGAAGGTCGATATACGGCGTGAGCTGCCCAGGGTGCACCTCGCCTGCCTCGTAGATGACCGAGATTTTGCTATCGGGGATCTTAGTAAAGTCTTGGTATTCCTGCTTGGTTGTCTGAGAAATAGTGATGATATGCTCGCTGGTGCGGGCAATCCGCCGAAACACCCAGCGCCCTACCAACTGCTTAAGATGAAACATCAGCCAATTTTTGTCGGAATTGTACGTCTTAAGAAGGGTCATATCGTGCACTGTTGTGACGTGCTTACCTCTGTAAAAGACCGGTTGCTGCGGCATACAAAAATGTACTAGGTCGGGCCCTAGCTCATCTAAGTAGCGCCGGAAGCCAAGTTGCTCTGCTAGCGAATAGTTGGCAAAGTCGACCGTGCGGATGGTGAAGTTAGGGTTGTGTGGCTGCCAGTAGTCGCGGTCCTTAGTAGGAACGAGGATGCTATAGCGGTTGGTTGTATCAAGCCGCTCCAGCTGCTCGAGCAGCTTCACGACGTATGTGCCCGTGCCAGAATTGATAACGCGGGCGTCGATTGCAATATGAAAACTCATACTTCCTAGTATACAGTCCTCGCACCGAAAGCGCCAGATGGGCACGCGTGTGTCAAGACGGGTGATGATCTAAACTCTGTATAAAAGTGCTATAATACCCATATTACGAGTAATATGACGGAACTAGCGCAACACATAGCAGCCCAGACGAATCTGGCACAGATAGAATATATTCTTCACCAGGCGGGCTACCATATCACTGGGACAGACAGCCGGCGGCCCTGGGGTGGGTTTATCTGTATTGACCCGGCACAGGCGGAGCAGTTTGCGGCGGATTTCTTTGCAGTATCGGAAGTAATAGTTAAGGACAATGCTCATGCACCGCTCAGTCCCAAGATTCTCTTTGTTCGGCAAGGGGCGCGCCTGAGCTGGCAATATCATCATCGGCGAGCGGAGTTGTGGCGTTTTCTGACCGCTGGTGCATACTATTGCAACACGAGCGACGAGCTACCAGCCCAGCCAATACCAGCTCAGGCAGGTGATATCGTAAGGCTGGCGGCAGGGGAGCGCCACCGTGCTTGCGGTGATGCTCAGCACCCGACGATTATTGCTGAGCTCTGGCAACACACCGACCCAGCGGACCCATCAACAGAGGATGATATTGTGCGGGTGGCGGACGATTATCAGCGTCAATAATAGGTATGAATGTACAGTGAGTTTGTAGATGTACTGTTTAAAAACCGTATTATTCGCGAAATATTATCTCTCTGTTGTTCGAAAAACAACACGATCATACAAACAATAATTCCACACCAGCGATGCACCAGTAGCAATAATTTTTGCGAGCAGCAGCACAAGTGACTCAGCATGAATAACAGAGGCCAGGATAGGCGAAGCGCAGAAAATAACCGCATTTTGTAGCCCCCACAAGCCCGCCAGAGTAACGACGACAAACAAGACCAGCTGCCGGCGGACATCACCCTGAGCGCGAAAAGTATACGACTTATTAGCAAAAAAACTAAAAATAAAGGCCAGGCCCGTTGACACCGTATTAGCCGCGAGCTTTGGCAGGCCAAGTGTGGTGAGCCCAAAGAGCAAGCCAATATCGATCGCTGTATTAATCCCGCCAACGAGCGCAAACCGCAGCAACTTACCTCTGTTATTTGCGATGACGAGCCTCACGATGCTCCTCGACGAGATAAGGTGGGCGCTGCTTCGTTTCGCTAAAAATCCGGGCGATGTATTCGCCAATAACTCCCAAACTCAGTAGCTGCACTCCACCAAGGAAGAGAATCACTGCCATGAGTGACGAATAGCCTGCACCGGTTGGCACACCAAACAGTGGTCGGATGAGCAGATAGAGGATATAGATAGAGGCCAAGAAGGCGATAAGAAAGCCCAGCACGGCTGAGATACGCAGTGGCGCGGTCGTAAAGCTCGTGATGCCGTCAATAGCCAGGTTAATGAGCGTGCGCGGACTTTGCTTGATGCTACCAGCGGCCCGTGGGTCGCGGTCATAGAGAATCTCCTTCTTTTTGTAACCCACCCAACTAAAGATCGCTTTGGTATTGCGCTGAGATTCGCGCAGTTGGGTGATGGCAGTGACGCAGCGTTTGCTCAGTAAGCGGAAGTCGCCCGTGTCGATCTGAACAGGAATATGCGTCGTACTCTGGAGGAGGCGGTAGTACCAAGCGGCAGTTTTTTTCTTGAGCCAAGTCTCGCCTGAGCGGCTTCGGCGCCGCGCATACACATCATCATACCCCTGTTCCCACAGCTCAATCATCTGCGGGATCAGCTCTGGTGGGTCTTGCAAGTCGGCATCAATTACCACGACAGCATCACCCGCGGCGTGGTCGAAACCAGCGAGCATAGCAGCTTCTTTACCAAAGTTGCGCGAGAGATTGAGGTAGGCAATGGCGGGGTTGTGTTGCTGCTCAATCTGGATGAGCTCGAGCGTGTGATCCTGGCTGCCATCATTAATAAATAAGAATTCGAACTGGTAGCGCCGGCGATCGACACTGCGCTGCAGCGTCTCGAGCCGGGCAAACAGCTGTGGCAAAACAGCTGCTTCGTTGTAGGCAGGAATAAGAATGGTGATTGTTTTCATCGTAGCCTTATTGTATCACTTATTGGTTGGTATGAGCGCGATGAGCGACTGGATGGACGATGCCACCACTGCACCACTGGCCTCGAGCCGGGCCGTCTTGGCCTGGGCTGACTCCAGCTCATTTGTGCCAAGGATCGCCCCGGCATGGCCCATCTGTACTCCAGATGGTGCACTGTGGCCCGCAATGTAAGCATAGACTGGTTTGCTTATATAACGCTTAATATAATCCGCCGCGGCAATCTCGCTCGTGCCACCAATTTCACCGATCAGCACAATCTGCTCTACTGTCACATCCTGTTCAAACAACTGCAAGCAATCAATAAAGCTGCTGCCACCAATCATATCGCCGCCAATCCCAATTATATAGCGCTGGCCAATGCCTGCCTGAGTGAGGAGGCTCATTGCTTCGTAGGTGAGCGTACCACTGCGGCTGACGATGGCAGTGTGGCCTGGCGTGGAGAGCGTGGCAGGGATGATGCCAAGGTTATGCACGCCGGGGATGAGAACGCCAGGGCAGTTGGGGCCGATCAAAAGTGAAGAACTAGTTACCAGGCGTTGTTTTATATGCAACATATCGTGGACAGGTACGCCCTCGGTGATACAAATAATGAGTGGCACCTCTGCATCAATTGCTTCCATAATCGCTGCTTTGGCATAGGCTGCTGGTACAAAAATGACGGAAATATCGACAGGCTGCTGCGCCTGAATTTCGCGAATCGTCCGGAAGACAGGCACGCCGTGCACCTCTGTAACCGATTGGTTGGGTGACGTGCCACCAACGATATGTGTACCACTTGCTAACATACGCTCGGTATGAAATGAGCCATGTTTGCCAGTTATACCCTGGACAATAACATGCTTACCATGAAAGATATCAGGGATCATCATACGGCCTCCTCCAGGATGTGAGAGAGATTATCGTAGAGTGGAATGTGTTCGCGGGCAAGGAGCGTCTTAGCCTTGGCCTCGCGGTTACCTGTTAGGCGGACAGCGAGTGGCGGGAGGTCAGGTAACTGCTGCTTGGCACTAATGATGGCCGCCGCTACGTCGTCGCAGCGCACAATACCACCAAAGATATTAATAATGATGAGCGCCACGGCAGGGAAACGGGTAATCTGCTTAAAACTAGCCAGGATCTTCTCTGGAGTTGCTGTGCCACCAATGTCAAGAAAATTAGCTGGCTGCACACCGCGGGCAGTCACCGCATCGACAGTTGCCATTGCGAGACCTGCGCCGTTGGCAATCGTCGCAACCGTCCCATTATGGTCGAGCGTGACGAAATTATGATCTTCTAGGGCTGCTTCGTGCCACTGCGGGTGGCGAAACAGCGCCGCATCGTCAATCGTCATCTTTGCATCGCCAGCGATGAGCTGGCCATCTGTCGTCACAACGAGTGGGTTAATCTCGAGTAATAGACAATCGTTGTCAATAAAGCAACGCAAACAATTCGCCACCATATCCTCAAGCGCAAAGGCTTGCTCTGGCAGCGACAAATACTCCGTTAGTGCTTCGGCTACAGTATGAACGGTTTGTGGCGTAATAACCTGGCGAAAGAACGCTGCACGATCGTGTTCTTCCACATCAATGCCACCACTCGTGTGGGCGAGTAGCTCGATGGATGATTGCTCACGGTTAATAGTAAGCGAAATGTAACACTCGCGGGCGATGGAGAGAACTTCCTCGGCAAGAAGCTTCGTGGGGGTGTAGCCACCGATATCGAGAGCAAAGAGACGCTGAATGGTTGACGTAACAGTGGATTGCTCGCAGACAATCACTACACCACCTGCCTTGCCGCGGCCACCGATCGGAACTTGTGATTTGAGGACGATAGGGGCGATGGGCACCACTGTTGCAGATTCTATAATATCACTCTGCGGTACTGCCACACCAGCCTCGGCCAAGCATTGCTTGGCTTGGTATTCAAGAAGACGCATAGGTATTATTGTACGCATAGATGGCGAATATGCAAAATGATTGCGTGCGTAACAGGGGTGATAAGACGAAGGTTATCGTGCGAAAGTCAGTCTTTAAAATTCGCTTCTTTGGCGCTGACCTGTCATCTCAAGCTGAGCTATTTACCAGTAAAAAACTTCCGGAATTTGAGTAGACCTGTCTGGTTAGGTAGTGGACCGTTGTGGATAATACTACGGATATAATCGACCGATACGCTTCGCTGCCGCTGGATAGCAAAGCGTTGGCGATAGGCCGCTGGCTGGCGAATAACAGAAGCGAGCATACCACGCAGTGCTGGCCAACCATTGCCATGGCGCAGTGCACTAAAGAATATCAGCCAATAGGTGAGGCAAAAGCGCACACCAATCGACCAAAACAGCCGTCCTGGCACATTCTTGATAAAAATAAGCGGTAAGTTCTTAAAGGTGTTGTATACCGCGAGCCCTGGGACTTTGCTACTGCTGGCACCAACCTTGTGGTATGCGACGGCGTGCGGCGTGAAGCGCACTGTCCAGCCTGCTAGCTGCGTACGAAAGCTGAGGTCGACGTCTTCGTAGTACATGAAGAATGCTTCGTCAAAAAGGTCAACAGTGTCGAACAGTGCCGTGCGATACACTGCTCCGCCACCCGTTGCACCAAACACCGCTCCGGCCTCTGTTGGCGCGTGGCTAATTGGTTCATCACGGTGGCGCGGGCCAGGCAAACCCCAGGTGGTGTAGAAATCGCCCGAGCTATCGATGGTTGTCCCATCGCGACGAGCAAGTAGCCCAGTGGCAATGCCACAGTGCGGATGAGCTCGTAGCTCATCCACTAGGGCTTGGCACCAGTGTGTGTTAGCAACTGCGTCGGGATTAAGCACGCCAACAAAGCGAAATTGCTGCTTCTGTGCGTAGCGCAGGCCTGTGTTAATACCACCGGCGAAGCCGAGGTTGCGCTGATTCTCAATGATGACGAGACTGAGCGCAGGGTGTTTAGCTTGATATGAGCGGAAGCGTGCCACCGAGTCATCATGCGAGTCGTTATCGACCACAATAATGGTTGGCACTAGCGTCTGCTGCGCCAACGAATCGATGCATTCTAGGGCATCATCGGCGCCGTTCCAGTTAAGAACTATGATTGCAAGATTGTTTTTTACCACGGTCATATTATATAATGGCCAAAGAAACTATGAAAGTAACAAATCTTTTGCAACGAAAAAACCGCATCTTGCTGCGCGAGTTGGTCGTAACGGACTTCAAGCTACGCTACCAGGGATCGGTGCTAGGCTATTTGTGGTCAATCCTCAAACCGATATTTTTGTTTATTATTTTGTATATTGTGTTCGATAAATTCCTCGGCCTTGGTAAGCAAGTCGAGCACTATCCGGTGTATCTTTTAGTGGGAATTGTGCTATGGAACTTCTTTAGTGAAGCGACGGTGCAAGGGCTACAGTCGATCGTCTCGCGCGGCGACCTTATCCGCAAGATCAACTTCCCCAAGTATATTATCGTTATCTCAGGTACGATCTCGGCCTTTATCAACCTTGCCATCAACATGGTGGTGATTTTAGGTTTTTGTTTGGTTAATGGCGTACAGTGGTCGCTTGAGGGATTGTTGGTTATTCCACTCATCCTCGAGCTCTATGTACTCTCCTTGGCGGTGGCATTTTTCCTTGCGACGATCAATGTGAAATACCGCGATATTGGCTACCTATGGGAGATCTTTATGCAGGCTGCCTTCTATGCCACGCCGGTTATTTATCCTTTGCAGATGGTAATGGAGCGCATGCCAGCTGCTGCGCCATATCTCATGCTCAACCCAGCAGCCCAGATCATCCAAGACGTCCGCCAAGTGCTCGTAACACCCCAGACTATCCAGCTCTACGATCTTGTTTCCTTCCCGTGGGTGCTCATTCCATTTATTTCGATTATCATTATCATTCTGTTGGCGGTGTTTTATTTCCGGCGCAACCAACAGTATTTTGCGGAGAGTATCTAGATGGCGCAACCAATCGTTGTTATCAATAACCTCACGAAGTCCTTCAAGATCCCGCTGGAGGCAAGTTCGGGCATCAAGCAAAAACTCATTAATCTCCTCAAGGGGCGCAAAGGGTATCGGGTTTTTACACCACTTAAGGATATCGACTTTACCATCAACGAGGGTGATTTCTTTGGTATTGTTGGGCGCAATGGCTCAGGTAAGAGTACGCTACTCAAGACAATCGCTGGTATCTACACCCCCAATAGCGGAAGTGTCGAGGTGGGTGGCTCGCTGGTGCCGTTTATCGAGCTGGGTGTTGGCTTTAACCCAGAGCTGACTGGCCGCGAGAATGTCTTTCTCAATGGTGCACTGCTCGGCTTTAGCCACGACGAGATGGAGGCAATGTATGATAAAATCGTCGACTTTGCCGAGCTGGGTGACTTTATGGAGGAGCGGCTCAAGAATTATTCCAGTGGGATGCAGGTGCGCCTGGCTTTCTCTATCGCCATTCGTGCCCATGCCGATATCTTACTCCTAGATGAAGTCTTGGCGGTAGGAGATGAAGCCTTCCAAAAGAAGTGCTATGCTTACTTCGATAAGCTCAAGCGCGAAAAGCGCACCGTTATCCTCGTCACGCATGATATGTCGGCGGTAGAGCGCTTTTGCAACAAGGCGGTATTTATCGAGGATGGGAAGGTGAAGATGATCGGCAAGCCATACCGCATCGCCGCCGCCTATAGTCGGAGCAACATTAAGAGCTACAACGAGTCAGAAGGGCTAGACGAGCAAATATCAGATGACTTCGACATTACACTGCGTGGCAGTGATGGCAACGAACAGACGGTGTATGAGTATAACGAAACTATGACGGTGGAGTTAGAGTGGCAGCAAACAGGGGTCAAGCACGTTGGTGTCGCAATCTTCCGCGAGAATGGCGAGTATGTCTATGGCCCTAACACCTACCAAGAAAAAGTGAAGATTGCTGGCAAGAATCGTGCGACCTACACAGTGCAGCTCAACCTCAACGAGGGGAGTTACTTCATCAAGGCTGGCTTGATGGGGGCGGACGACACGAAGACAATCGCCTTTACTGAGGAGGGGCCGCACTTCTCGGTGCAACGTGATTATGATCATGGCCGGTGGGGTGGTGTTACCAAGCTCAAGCATACCTGGAAATAGGGAGAAATGTCGTATATATTACATCGTTTGACGCACCTTATCAAAGCCAATCGCCATCTCCACCGCGCGGTACGTTACCTCCTAGCGCCGTATCGAGTCTATCTTGATGCTCGCCAGCGCCGCATCTACGATGCATGGCAGCGTCAGCATACTGAGCAGCCACCAGCACTTGCCTCACTTACTGAGCAGCCGCTTATCTCCATCATCGTACCGACGTATAATACGCCGATTCCATTTCTGCGAGAGATGGTACAGTCTGTGGTGGCGCAGTCGTACCCACATTGGGAACTTATCCTCGTTGACGATGCCTCGACTAATGAGACTACTCGCCAGGCGATTCGTGACCTAGCCGAGGACATACCGCAGCTCAAGCCGTTCTTTTTGGACAAGAACCATCACATTGCTGGTGCAACCAACTATGGCATCGCACAGGCTACGGGCGAATACATTGCGCTGCTTGACCATGATGATACTCTCCACCCTGATGCACTTCTGTGGGTTGCGGCCGCGATCGACCGCACTGACGCGCAGTTTGTCTACACCGATGAGACGAAGATGGATGAACATGGCCGGCCCTATCAGCCGTTCTTTAAGCCCGACTGGAACGCAGATTTTTTGCGCGCGGTGAATTACATTACGCACTTTGCCGTCATGTCGCGCCAGTTACTCACAGAGGTCGGCGGTGAAGATGGAGCGTATAATGGCACGCAGGATTGGGAGTTGTTCTTGCGTCTGACGCGGGCTTTGCAGCCCGAGCAGATTGCTCATGTGCCGCATATCCTCTACTATTGGCGTGTTCACCAAGCCTCTACGGCGAAAGATCTTGATGCTAAGCCTTACGTCATCGATGCGCAGCGCCGCGCTCTCGAAGCGGATAGCGCCGCTCGCCAGGTGCAGACCCAGGTAGAGCGTGACCCGCAGTATGGTGCTCAGTGGCAGATGAGCTATAGCTTAGGCCAAGTATATAGCACTGACACCGCGTCGTTTGATGAGTCGACCACTGTTGGTCAACTGCTTGAGATAACTACCGCCGAGATGATATGCCTGACGCAGTATAATGCGCTGCCTGCTGCCACGCTGCAGCACCTCGCTGCCGATGCTGCTCGCCCAATGATTGGTGCGGTGGCGCCACGGATTGCCGATGAGCAGCAGGTGATTGCAAATTTGTCGTCGATTTTGCAGCCATCGGTGGTAGGTCTGCTTCAGCAGCTCAACCGGCGCTCATTTACCAAACATATCTACTTGACAGCCCGCTATAATCTTGGTATTATTGACGCACCAACAGTGGTGGTGGCGCGCACCAAACTTGCTGCTCTTGCGCCAGATACACCGCTTACCAGTGCTCAGATAACTGCTGCACTCTGTGGTAAAGGATACAACACACTATATAACCCGCACGTAACGCCAGAGGAGGACGTATGATCGGTAAAGTACACAAAGCCGCCAAGAAAAGCATGAAGATTATCAAAGACGATGGAATGATTGGCTTTGGTAAGCGCGCCACGAAGTATGCCTATTATCGTAAATTCCCCGAGCGCAAACAGAAGTATTACAAAGATATTCTTTTTATTAACGGCTGCACCTTGCCGCACCCTGAACGCTACCGCGTGGCACACCAAATGGAGCAGTTGATGTCGCAGGGGCTAACGGTGGAGAGTGTGTTTTATGATCGACTCTCGCTGGATGATCTCAAGTATTATCGTGGCTTCGTCTTCTTTCGTTGCCCAGTGACAGAGACGGTGCGGGAGTTTATCAAGCAAGCAAAGTTCTTCAACAAGACCTGCTTCTTTGATATCGACGATCTTGTCATCGATCAAACGTACACCGATGGCATCAAATACGTCCAGCAGATGAACCAAGCCGATAAGCAGCTCTACGACGATGGAGTGAACCGCATGCGCGAGACACTTAAGCTTTGTGATCACGTTGTGACGACTACGACACAACTGCGCGATGAACTGCAAAAGTACACTACCGGTGATGTACTGATTAACCGCAATGCTGCCTCTGATGAGATGATCAAGACGTCCAATATGGCGCTGGAAGACCTTAAGGAAGGTATCATCGAGAAGGATGAGAATAAGCTGATCATTGGGTACTTTAGTGGGAGTATTACGCACAATGAGGACTTTGAGCTAGTCATTCCAGACTTGATTCGGCTGTTCGATGCGTATCCGCAGCTCCACCTCAAGATTGCTGGTATTCTCGACGTACCGACCGCGCTTGAACCATATAAAGAGCGAGTAATGACGTCAGGCTTTGTCGATTGGCGTGAGCTACCTAAGGTGATGGTGGACTGCGATATTATTCTTGCACCACTGGTCGATACGATCTTTAACCGTGCGAAGTCTGAGAACAAATGGCTTGAGGCTGGTCTCGTTAAGGTGCCGACGGTGGCGAGTCAGGTGGGGGCCTTTGCCGAGCAAGTGAAGGACGGCGAGACGGGCCTCTTGGTTGGCGCGGATAACGATTGGTATGCAGCGCTCGATCGCCTCATTACCGACAAAACACTGCGCACTCAGCTGGGTGAAAATGCACACAAGATTGCCGCCAATGATTATTCGACGGTCTACACTGGTTACACGCTTGCATCGTTTATACGGGAACGCTTAGCGCGCAATATTGGCTTTGTTTTGCCTTCGACGGATATCTCGGGTGGAGTGATCGTTGCCGTCAAACATGCCGATATCCTGCGCAAGGCGGGCTGGGATGTAACACTGATCGATTCAGTGAGTAAGCATGCCCTTAAGCAGGCCAAAAAGACCTACCAATACCGCTCTGAATTGCCAGGTTTTAATGTTATTACAGCGCACAAGACGAAGATAGAGGCCTTCTTTGACACGCAAGTGGCGACGCTGTGGTCAACGGTAGAGATTATCAAAAAGCACCCCAATGTACGCAATCGGCTCTACTTCGTCCAGAACTTCGAGACTGATTTTTATATCCCCGGTACGGGTGGACCACGCTTCGCGGCGAACGCATCATACTGTGACCAGTCGGGTGTGCGCTACGTAACAATGTCGCTCTGGTGCCAGAAGTGGCTTAAAGATATGTTTGGCAAGGATGCGAAGTATGTCTCGAACGGCATCGATATTGAGTATTATCCATACCGCGAGCGCGATTTTAACAGTGGTCGCAGGATAAAAATCCTCGTTGAGGGCGATAGCAAGAGCGAGTATAAGAACACCGACGAAGCCTTCCGCATTATCAACCAACTCGACCCTGCGAAGTATGAAATTTCATACTTATCGTACCGCAAAGAGCCCAAGGACTGGTACCGCGTCGATACATTCTACAATCGCATTGCACCCGAGAAGGTCGGCGAAGTATACGCCAGCTGTGACATTCTCATCAAAACAAGCATCCTCGAGAGCTTCTCCTATCCACCACTCGAGATAATGGCAACTGGTGGTCTTGCGGTAGTAGTGCCTAATGGCGGTAATGTCGAGTATCTCAAGGATGGTGAGAACTGCCTCCTTTACCAGCAGGGTGATATAGCGGCTGGTGTAGCGGCCGTAGAGCGCCTGGTAGCGGACAAAGCACTGCGCGACAAGCTCATCGCTGGTGGCCGCCAAACTGCCAACGACTATCAATGGAAGAATATTGAGGAGAAAGTGGCAGCGATTTACGAATAAAGTTGTTGTCTTGTTATAACGTATGACACTCCTCCCGCAGGTATGGGAGGAGTGTTTTCTATGTTGATCACTCGTTACTCTTCTCGACGAGCTTAATCATCACTGCTTCGACATGTGAGCCGGGCCGGTCGCCAGCTACTTCGCCATTCTTTTTCCAGCCCTGCCAACCTACCCAGGAGAGGTGAGTGTTGTAATAAATATCGTAGCGAGCGGCGTCGATGGGGCTAAGGCTAAGCTTGAGGGCTTCGAGCGCTTTGCTCTGGCCAGTCGTGCCACAAGGCTGTGATGATGAGAGAGTGGCTGATGGGAGCCACTGGCCAGCAGTTTTTGCTTCGCACTGGATGGTAATAGGTGAACCATCGCGCAGCGATACGGCTTTACCAAGGCGGATTGCCTCGAGGTAGCGTGATTTGCCAGTGGTGCCAGCCATGATAGGGTGTGACACATCGGGCATCCAGCCGATGTATCCTACATGGGCAGCGTAGCTCAGTTGGTAGAGATCGGGCACAGCAGTATTGGTTGGGTTATAAAAGGCACCACCAGGCAAGCTGAGTGTATGCTTCGGCACAAGGCGCACCTCGAGTGCTTCGAGCTGCCGGTAAGCGCCAGTCGAACCAGCAGGCTGGCCATTCTTAGCCCAGCCCATCCAGCCGACGTATTGCGAGTAACCTCGGTACCAGATATCGTATGCAGCGGCAAGTTTGCCAGTAAGTAAGAAGCGGACTGCCTCAATGGAGCGGAACTGCCCTGTAGTGCCGGATACGTCGCCCGCTTGTTTCCAATCTTGCCAGCCGACGTAGCTAACGTGTGATGAATATTGGATGTTGCCTGGCAGGCCCGTTGTGTTGTGGAGCGATGCTTTGATGGCTTCGATGCGGCGGCTTTGGCCAGTGGTACCGCTCATCATCTCATCGCGCACTTCTGGCTGCCAGCCAACCATACCGACATGTGAGCTGAGTGAGAGTCTAAGGGGTGATGGGTCGCCATGTGTTGCAATATTTTTATACGCTACTCCAGATGACTCAGGTGCAGGCGTTCCTTTACGCACAAGCTTTATTTCGATCGCTTCGATAGCATTGTTAGCTCCGCCAGTTACACCAGCTACTTCACCATTCTTAGCCCAGCCCATCCAACCAATATAGCTCACGTGGGTGCGATAGTAGATGTCGTACGCCTGGGCGAGAGTACCAGTTGGCTGGATTTTGACGGCGGTGATTGGCCGGCCAAGCCCTGTTGTACCCGATTGCATACTACCCTGTACAGTGGGCTGCCAACCGCGCTCGTTGCTGTATGAAGTATAAGTTACCTCACCATCGATCGTGAGAGCTTGCATTGCCTTGCTTTGACCCGTGACGCCTGTAATGCCACGGTTATGAATTATCCCTGTCCAGCCGATGTAGCTGCTGTGCGATCGGAAGCTGATGAGTGGCCGGCTATGCTGGGTCGAGCCAAACCAGTCATTCCACACCCGCCAGAAGTTGCGGTTGCCATAGGCGCTGCAATGATCACCTAGGCCATACATATTAGCCAGGGCTGCTTGATTGGGCTGGTAGGGTGTGTAGGTGTAGAGTGCTGCTGTGGCTTTGCTCTCGATATACACATCGCCAGCGCCGCAGCCTCGCTGCACCACATTCCACAGGATACGATTGGTCGCAAACGGCTTTTTGTACGACCACCAAGGTTGCTGCATACTATCGAGATACCAGCGGATGAGCTGCGCTCCTGAGGCAACTTGCATCGAGAAGCCAGCATAGTTGCGATCGCAATTGGCACTGCCACCTGGGCCACTATCGGGGCAGTGCGAGCCCATGGCATAGGTGTATTGGTTTTGGAGGGGCCAGGTGTCAGAGGTGAGCGGGCCAGCCGACTCGGTGGCGATCTTTACCAGCAGGACTTTAGGGTTGAGATTGTTTTGTTTGGCAGCATCATAGATAATTTGCGCGGCACTGACTGCTCCAGCGGGGATCGTTCCACTGAAGTTATTGGCAGGGATGTAATTGCCCGGTGTGTATTTAGGTACTTCATAATAGTCCTTGAGGCAGACATATGGCGGCCCGTGCCAACCTCGAGCAGCGGCATACTGCGCTCGGCTGATATCGCGCCGGCCGTGTTCGGCAGCAGGCTGCCGACCATAAGTGTCGCATTGTGGGTTAAGGCTATTGAGAAATGCCTGAATATCTGCCACTGACATATCTTCGCTATTAGTAAAGAGCAGATCATCAACGATATTGCCTGCTCGCCAATCGGCTGCCGTTACTGCTCGGGCTGGGCGGGAGAGGATGGTTGCAGCAAATAAACTCACACACAAAACACCAGCAAGAATATACCGCCAATATGTCGAGAAGGGACGAGCGGTGGAATATGATTGAGCCATCATCTAGCGAATCTCCTTATCAAGTGTCTTCGTGAGTGCCTTGCCACCAAGCGGCGTGACAGCGAGAGAGATATGCCACATACCTTTGGGTAATGATCGGGCGGGCACAGAGAAGCCAGCACAGGTGGAATATTCTGGTTGGTAGATGATGGCAGCGTGCTGCTCAGAGCGCTGCTCGCTACTAGTGATCGTCAGCACGCACTGACCAGAGGAAAAGCCTTGTTCTCTCAGCTTAGTAGTCACAACGACCGTTTCGCCTGACTGCTCGGCAGAGAGCTCAATGTGCTTGGCCGAGGCTGGGACTGGCGCGGGCTGAGCCTGGGTGGTGCGCTGCTGAGAGGTGTCTTTGGTAGTATTCGTATCGTGGCTGGTGTTGCTGTCTAGAAATGATTCTTTCGTGGTGGCATCGGTCTTGTGCTGCGTTTGTTTTTGGGCTGGCGTTGGCTCGTCTGACAGGGGCGGCAGCGGGGCAGGGCGCGTTACGATATAGGCACCATAACCACCAGCGACGATGAGCGCAATGCCAATACTAATGATGAGCGTGAGACGTTTTTTGGATAGAGGACGTAATAATTTCATAATGCTTGTGCTATTAGTGTTCCATGTCACTATAGCATAAGCGTAATGAAAGGGGAAGGTGGAAGATAGAATATCAAAAAAATCCTTATATAATCCTATCTTCTCAGTGGTATATCAAAACCCTACCAATTCTCGTATCGCTCTGTTTGTATTACTCTCTCATTCAAGACACCACAAAGAGTACTGCTTATCCATAAACATCAACCTCCTAATGCTAGCACCGAAATTTATGCCACTGGTGGTACCGGTATCGGCGCGTGGTAAGCCCAATAGGTGCCAAAGGTATAGTACAGCAAAATTGCCCCGCAGCCAAAGAATATAAGGGTATGAAACACCTTAGCCGAGGCAGTATGGAACCAAATATACTTGCGTAGCCACACGCCACAAGGGATGAGCAGCACCAGCAGTGCCGTGAAGTAACGTCCCTGCACTCCATCGGCGTAGTATGCCCCGGCACCAAAACGAATTGGTAGCAGCGCCCAGGCGGTGTACATCGCGTATGAAACCGCCGCAATAAAGACGGCAACAGTGGTGAGGTTGGCCGCGGCTAATCGACCAGCAGCTGGGGCGAGTGCTTGCTCCTCGGCCTTATCGCGCTTGATCAGTGCAAGAAAGACCAGTAGAAAGAGCGGGATCAAAACAAAGAGCGGCAGGTGATATTTGAAGCTCGAGAAGTCGCCTACACTTCCACGCACCACGATATCGGTGTAGCCAATGTTTGGATTAATGTAGGTATTAAAGAGGATACGGATAAAGCCAAGCGGGTTGTGATGCAGCGGATTATCTGCCGCGCCGGATGAAAGGAGCGCACCATCATAGATCTTTTGCCAGATGAGCAATGCTGCCAGCGACACAATGCCAGCGCCCGCGATCAGTGCCCACTTGTGCAGGTTGAAGGGGAGCTTCTTGAAAAGTGATGGCAATTTCGACAGCTCGGTATTTGAGACGAAGAGCCGCCTCGGTAAAAAGAGCAGCGGGAAGAGCAGTAGACCATTAACCGCCTTGGTCAGTGCCAGTAGCGCCGCTATAGCTAAGAGGCCAGCAACTTGCTTGCGGCGGATCGGCGTTTCTTGGGTGTAGAGATTGAGAGTCAGGGCGGTAATGAGGAATATCGCCACATTCGTCATGACATCGCTTGAGAGCGAGGCAGCGAGATGAACCATTAGTGGTAACAGCCCCACTACTGCAAAGACCCACTTACCAATCCGCACCCACTTGATAATGAAAAATACACTCAGCGCATAAAATAGTAAGTTTGCAATCCGCCCAAAGAGAATCGTTAGGCCTGTCGACCCGTTGAAGATATTAGCGATGAAAATACCAAGCGTTTGCGGCGCATGCATAATGGGGGCATAGCCCACGGCACTGTTGCACTTGCTTGTTGTCTTGAGTTCTGAGCGGTTGATAGGGCGCGAATAATCAGCGCTAATATTGCCATGATACACCGACGATGCCCGGCCATTAACATCCGCTGGGTAGGTGCAGCGCTTGGATTCTAAGCGCCCATCTGCCAGCGCATAGGCCCGCAAGTAGTGCATATTCTCATCACTCACCGATAGCTGCGGCACAAAAAACGCCGACAATAAGCCAAACAACAAACATAGCGAAAGAAAGACCCGCTCTGGCCGTGCAATAAATGATTCGAATGATGCCCAATATTTCTTCATAACACGCCTGATTATAGAGCACAAATCACAACAGAGCAAATTATGGTCTAAATCGCGAGAAATAACCAACCAGTGGTATACTAAATAAGATTATGCAATCTAAAAATTATATCTGGAATTCCATCGGCTCCTTTTTGCAAAGCGCCATCTCACCAGCGCTCCTTCTGCTTATTACGCGGCTGAATGGCATTGCCGACTCGGGAATTTTTTCCTTTGCGCTGTCGCTCTCGGTAGTGTTCTGGGCGATTGGTTTGTGGGGTGGGCGTACTTATCAGGTGTCGGATGTGCGCAAAGAGTTTAGTAGCAGCAGTTACCTTGCCGTCAAACTCGTGACGTCGATCGTGATGATGGTTGGTGCGGTGCTGTTTTGCGCGGCAAATCACTATGATGTCGTGAAGTCGAGTATCATCATCGCGCTCGTACTCTTCAAGGCGCTGGAGGCAGTAGCCGATGTACTCTATGGTGTGCTGCAGATTCACCACAGACTCTACGTCGTTGGCTATTCGCTTACGATCAAGGCGGTAGGGGGCTTTGTGGCATTTTTGCTCGTTGATATGCTTGTGCATAGTGTGTTGTGGGGGGTGGTGGCAATTGTGGTGGTTAATGCTCTCATGCTTGTGTTGTATGATTGGCAACAGGTACAGCGGTACGAACCTATCCAGCCCCATATCGACCATCTCGTGCCCAAGCTGCGTCATGTTGGTATGATCATGCGGCGCTGCGCACCAGTGTTCCTTACCACATTTTTGACGATGTTTTCGCTTAATATCCCGCGCTATTTTCTCGATACATTCCACACGCACGAGATCGCTTATTTTGGTATTATGGCTATGCCCATTACCTTGCTCTCGCTATTTATTACCTTCATTATTCAGCCCAATATTGTGCAGCTGTCGGAGCTCTATCATCAGCAAAAGCGCCTTGAATTCCACGCCTTGGTGAGCAAGATCATCCTTATCGTCTTGGGTATTAGTGCACTAACACTGATTGCGACGTGGCTAGTTGGGGCACCGCTTCTTACTCTCATTTTTAATGCGCGTATTACTGATTACCGCACTGAGCTACTCATCATGGTAGTGGGAGCGGTGGCTAATGCGCTGGTGTCGATTTATATCAACATTCTCACTGTGCTGCGCGAATTTAAAGGGCAGTTCTATATACTCTTGCTGAGTAATATCGTACTCACAGTCGTGTCGTATGGTGTGGTGCAGCACTATGCGATGCTGGGCAGTGTGCTGTGTTTTATGGTGGCAGGTATCATCCAAGCGGCGCTACTCGCGGCAGTTTACCACCGGCAACTGCGCTCTATGGCTGCATAGTAGGAGTAGATAATTTCTACCTCCCCACACTCCCTCCGATGAAGTATTAAAAGTATTGAGTCTATGAGATACTGACCTCATATGCTGGGATAAAATCGATCATTACAATTGATTCAGTGTATTTTTTGTCTCACATCGACCATACGATTTCATATATTTCAAAAAGCTTACGCTAACTGTGCTATAATAGCGGAAACAAAGGAGGGTATATGAGCAAGGGGATTGTAATATTGGGTTGTAATGGCCAAGTGGGGCGGGCGCTCCAGGAGGTATATCCAAAGGCGACAGCGCTGGGCCACCAGCAGCTCGACATCGCTGATGAAGAGCAGGTGCTTGGGTATGATTGGTCGGGTGTGGATGTCATTATCAACGCGGCAGCGTTCGTCAATGCCGATGGATCCGAAACGCGTGAAGGCCGCACTAAAGCGTGGCAGGTTAATGCCGTTGGCCCACGCAACCTCGTCAAGGTAGCGCTGGAGCACGATATTACATTGGTGCACTACTCATCCGACTATGTCTTTGATGGGACGAACAAAAACCATGGTGAGGATGAATCGCTCTCACCACTGTCGGTCTATGGCGACGTTAAGGCAGCAGGGGATCTACTGGTTAGCCTTGCGCCGCGCCATTATGTGCTGCGTGTCTCCTGGGTAATTGGCGATGGGCACAACTTCCCACGGACGATGAAGCGCCTAGCTGACATGCGCATTAATCCCAAGGTTGTGGATGATCAATATGGTCGGCCAACCTTTGCATCGGAGATTGCGCGTGCCACCAAGCATTTGCTAGACACTAAAGCCGACTATGGTCTGTATCACGTGTCTAACTCCGGGCCTATCAAATCGTGGGCAGAGCTTGCCGAGGATATCTTCGAATATGCAGGGCACGATCGCGATAGGGTTGTAAAAGTGTCAACACAAGAGTATAGTAAAGACAAGATTCCGTTTGCACCTCGACCAATGTATAGCGATATGAATTTGTCGAAGCTGCACAACACAGGATTCATCAGTGAGAGCTATCAGCCATTACTGGAAAACTACGTAAAAAACATAGCAGCGGTGGAATAAAGGAGAGAGGCAGGCCATGCCCAGAGTCAAAAAGAAAATCTTAAACGTCTTGTATCAGAGTGACGATAACTACGCAGTGGTGAGTGCGATTTCGATCGCATCACTGCTTGAGAATAACAAGACACTCGACGAGATTCATATTTTTTATTGTGGGTATAAGCTGAGCAAACAAAGTAAGGACCGTCTCAAGAAGTTGGTTGAAAAATACCCCAACGCCTATTTAACATTTATCAATCCCAACGCGTACCACAAGAAATTACAGAAGCTAGGTGTTAAGCCGTGGCATGGCGTGTATGTGACGTGGCTCAAGATGCTGGCTCTTGCCGATCTTGATATCAAGACCGATCGCGTACTCTACCTCAATCCACACACGATCATTACCAGCTCGCTCGATGGTTTGCTGGAGCTTGATTTTGAAAAAAACATCATGGCACTAGCCTACGATACGCTCACTAATCAGCACAAAGCAATGATTGGCCTCCAGCCCACCGATGGTTACTACAATTGTGGTATCATGCTTATCAATCACAAAAAATGGCTCAAAGATGATGTATCGAGTCAAGTGATAGAGCACCTGTCGAAGAAAAGCGACTATGTCATTGCCGATCAAGACCTCTGTAATGTTATGTTCCGAGGGCAGATTAAGACGCTCGATATCGCCTATAATTTCTCTAGTGCGTTTTATGCTTATCGGCCGCAAGATCTGCTGCGCATTAATAATCTTAAGCAGCCGTATTTCTATAGTTACGACGAGATTATGACTAACTATTACAGTCCCAAGATTATTCACTCGCTCTATGGCATTCAGGGCAAACCGTGGGAAGTTGGCAACAAGCACCCCAACCGATTGCTGTGGCAAAAGTACTTTGCACTCACTCCGTGGAAAAACACCGAGCTTCCACACGCCAAGAAAACACTGGTATGGTATCTGTATGATCTCTTACCTCGCCCAATCTTTATGCAGCTATACATCATGGCAGTGGAGCGCAAATTTGCTGAAGTCGATAAAGAGAAAACCGAGACTACTGAAGCAAACGTGAGGTAGCGTATATAATAAAACAAACCGGCTCTAGGAAATCGAGTCGGTTTTGTCGTGCGCTGCAAAGGGTAATATTTCTTGATGTAGAATAGTGTCAATTTTTTATGCTCTTACTATCATGCATATTACTCAAGACGGCGCGTTATTCTAAAATTTCTCGATATAAAAATATAAAAAGTGTTTTATAAAAGTGAAAATCGATTTTCGCGTCCATTATCTCATCTATAATGAAACTGGAATGAGCTAATAGAGAAAATAATAAGCGAATTGCTGCTAATGAATGTATTCTCAAGTTCTATCATACAGTAGTACAAGAGCAAAGAGACGCTAATTTACCATAAAATAACCGCTATTTTTATAGAGGTGAGAGGATAGTCAAATTGCATTAACTACGACAACAACTGATGAATGCGCGATGTAATATGGAGCCGCGCTGCCCGAGCGGCTTTATGCCAGCCAACCGATGCGAAGCGCTGAGCATAGCTATTATATACTGCATTTTCTTCTGCAAAGCGCACGCCATCCTTTGACTTTTCTTTGCTTGAGAGCGACTGGGCAAAGCGTCGGTATTGGAATGTCTCAGTCTGATCAAAAGCAAGTACCGCTCCGTCAAGAATAAAATCAAATACCAAGACAAGATCTTCTAGTATAGTATACGTCGCATCAAAGGAGTATCGCTTAAGTGTCGCTGTCTTCCAGACGATCGATGGGAAGTAGAGCCAGTCGCCATGACTCAGAGACGTTGCAAGTTTTTCGCCCGAGTAAAGCCCTGATTTATGAGGTTGCAAAAATCGCTTAACACGATCAACCAATGGGAGATATAGCTGCCCCTTATCATTAATCACTTGCACTCCTGGCTGATAAAAATCTGCCTCACCAATTGTCTGTAGTGCCACTGCTACGCACTCCGGCAAGAGCCGATCATCACACCCCATAATCATACAGTGTGGTGCCGTTACGTGCTGGACGGCAAAGTTGAAGTTATTGGTAATGCCGAGGTTTTTCTTGTGTCGGATATAGGTGATGTGTGGGTCGGCGAGTTTTGTGTAATAATCGCGTGCTTCGGTCGATGGGTAGTGGTCATCAAGAATGGTTAGGTGCCAGTCATCGCTCGTCTGAGCCAAGACAGAGTCAACCGCTTCTTTGAGGAGAGCGAACTCGCCCCAGTAGGGGATGACGATATCGAGTGATTTATTTTTTGTCATGAGCCGAGAGTTTAATTGACAATTCTTGATGGAGGTCGCGCACGCGGCGTTCGTTTTGGTCGATCCGCTGGCGCTGCGTGTTGACGATGTAGAAGAGCAACACGATCGCTGTCGTCTGGACAATATCAAACAAGCTCAATTCCGACGAATCAAACGGTGGGTGGCCAATTGAAATATTATACAGCGGGAAGCAGCTTAGTAGCACCGCCATCACCACCAGCCACATCACCACCTGGTGGCGCAGACGAGTGATAGTGATCTTGCGTAATTTATATTGGGTGATGATATTGACGAGCGCCAAGAGAATAATTGGCACATTGAGTAAGACAAGGGCAAAGTATCTCATTCGAAGAGCTCCGTTAAGCGTTGTTTGAATAAGCGTTTGACGATATTGATGGCATTCCAGTTGTTTTGACCTTTAGCACGGGAGTAGTCGGTGTAGATTGCCTTGATTGGGTATTCACCAATTGTCATCCCCGCTTGCTTGGCACGCCAGATCATCTCCGAGCAAAATTCGTAACCAGTTGACTTCCAATCGAGGTCATCAATGGCGCGGCGCGAATAGATACGTAGGCCAGACTGTGAATCTGTCACATTAATGCCAAACAAGAGCTTAGTGATCAAACTCAAGCCTTTATTGCCGAGCACCTTCGTCTTGGACATACCAGTGCTATCAATGAGACGACTACCGATAAGTAAATCAGCTTGGCGCTCATCGATCTGCGTGATGCCTGCCAATACATCCTCTGGCGCGTGCTGGCCATCAGCATCCATCGTGGCGGCAATGTCATATCCATGCTGCCGAGCATACGATAGACCAGTTAAAGTTGCGCCGCCCGCACCAGAGTTAAGGATATGATCGATCGTAATGGCGCCGCCTTTTTTGGCTTGAGTGAGTGTGTCGTCCTTCGACCCATCATTTACCAGCACAACGTCGATCGTATAGCCAGCTGCCTTGGCTTTGGCAAAGACTCGCTTGGATTGTCTGATCACGTCCTTGATGACCGTCGCTTCGTTGTAGGCTGGGACGATCACGCACACTGTCTTG
Source organism: uncultured Candidatus Saccharibacteria bacterium (assembly GCA_938036785.1). Lineage (GTDB taxonomy): Bacteria > Patescibacteriota > Saccharimonadia > Saccharimonadales > Saccharimonadaceae > Saccharimonas. The sequence goes on from CALHWE010000011.1 coordinate 164,999, forward strand.
GTATTCGTTTTCATATTGGTATTATTATACTACGCCGAGAGGTAATTTCCGTAGCCTGATTTTTTTAACGGTGCAGCAAGCTCGGCAAGCTGCTCGTCGGTGATCCAACCGTTGATGTGCGCAGTCTTTTCGGGGCTGCCAACGACTTGGCCGGTGCGATTCTGTACAACGCGCACAAAGTCCTCAGCATCGGTCAGGCTGCTAATCGTCCCAGTATCAAGCCATACATCGCCGTTGTCTAGTGTCTGGACCTTCAGTTTGCCGCGACGCAGATACTCAGCGTTCACAGAGGTAATTTCTAACTCACCACGGTCGCTTGGCTGGACATTCTTCGCAATTTCTACCACATCATTATCGTAGAAATAGAGTCCTACCACTGCGAAGTTTGACTTAGGTTGGGCGGGCTTTTCTTCGATCGACACCGCATGATTGTTGTCATCAAAAGCTACAACGCCATACCGCTCTGGGTCAGATACTTTGTAAGCGAAAACCACACCGCCATCTGGGTCGGTACAGGCACGCAGTGAGTCATCGAGCGCTGCGCCGTAGAAGATATTGTCACCCAAGACGAGCGCCACCTTGTCGTTACCAATAAATTCCTCACCAATGATAAATGCCTGCGCCAAGCCATCGGGGCTGGGCTGAATGGCATATTGCAGATTGATACCCCACTGCGCACCATCACCAAGCAAGCGCTGGAAGCCTGCTTGGTCAGCTGGGGTCGTGATGATGAGGATGTCGCGAATCCCTGCTTGCATCAGCGTGGTGAGAGGGTAATAGATCATCGGCTTATCATAGATGGGCATCAGCTGTTTGCTAATTGCTTTAGTAATCGGCCACAGGCGTGAACCCGAACCACCTGCCAAAATAATACCTTTCATACGTAAAACTCCTTTGTTCTAACTATATACTTATCATACCAGATATAGTTATAGTACCATAGTATCAAATATGATGTGATATGAATATAGAGTGGATGATAACAGTCTGTGATAATCGGTTGAACAAACGAGAGATTTGCTTGTGTGTTCACTTGAGAGTATTATGAGTTATATCATCAGGAAGATAAAAGGAGATATATGGCGAATCGCGCATATCTATATTCAATTGATCGAAAACCATACACCGACGAAGACATCAGCAAAGCTCGAATAGTTGATCTATCTGAATATAATACGGATATACCAATCGTATATCGTATTCTGCTCAGTAGCAAAACAGAGATTGTCGATTCGACAATATTTAACAGTCTTGAAGAGGAGGGCAAGACTTTGCCACTTGCTCTCATTGCAGATTATAAACGTGGCGTGGACCGGCTTGAAATGTTCTTTGCTAATATTGAAGAGTGTATTGACCCTCAGGTGGTCACTAAAACACTCAATTTCTTGCACAACGAAAAAAACGCTCAGCAGTATTTTTTGCTCGAGGCGGGCGAAATATATTCACTGTTAGCTGATGATGATGCGGGTGTGATTGCAGAAAACCGCGATCTATACGAAAGCATTAGAAGTGATGATGCTGACTCTGAAGTCGCACAAGTCTACAGTGATTTTGTTAAGCTGCAGATTTCCATGGGTTATACACAGACCTTAGATCAGATCAATAATATATATTGGTCGAATGTGTTATATTTCCATTGGTCTAATAAGAATGGATCGTAGAAGAAATTCTAGGGTGTCATTAATGAATACTTCTCACAACATATTCATGTAGTGCATCCTGCCAGTCTTGGCTCGCAAAGCCAGTCGCGTGTAATTTTTCAAGGCTGAGGTCACTATTGAGCGGTCGTGGTGCGACGCCGGGCTTATTAGCAAAATACTCGGCAGTGGTTGTATCTGTTACTAGTAAGTCATCACGCCCTGCTAAGGCAAAGATCTGCCGTGTGATGTCTGCCCAGCTTACCAGTGGACCACTATTTGTTACATTGTAGGTGCCGTATGGTGCCTTGTTTTCTACTAAGTAGTTAATCGCCCGTGCAATTTCTGGCGTGAAGCTCAGGCGGCCGATTTGGTCTGCTACCACTGTTGGTGCGATATTTTTTGCGGCCAGGCCGAGCATCGTTGTCACGAAGTTTTTACCGTCGCCGATCACCCAGCTGGTGCGGATAATATAGTGCCGTGGTGTGGTGCTCGCGGCAATATCGCCTGCTGCTTTGGATGCACCATAGACACTTAAGGGACTAAACAGCTCATCTTCGGTATGTGGTGCTGTCTCACCATCAAAAACATAATCGCTCGACACATGAACCAAGGTAATGTCTCGCTCGGAGCAGATACGAGCAAGCTGTCCCACTGCTTGGGCATTGATACGCCAGGCTGCTGCGCGGCCCTCCGATGTTTCTGCGCCGTCAACATTGGTATAAGCAGCAGTGTTGATGATTGTCTTAATGCCAGACCAGTCGAAGGTTGCAATAGCTGCTGCGTCACAGAGGTTAAGGTCATTATGCCCAACCGCCCGAGCACTAGGGTATTGCTGCTGCATTGCTTTGGCCAATTGCCCGTTGGCACCAATGATGAGGGTAGAGGTGTAATCTGTCATGCACGCTTCCTTTCTTTTTATAATTCCATTGGCTGTACGTCGCGCAGTAGTGGGTGCGCAGCATCTTTGTGCGAGATGATCGCCTGATCTTTGCCAAGTGGCCACGCAATATCGAGCGCTGGGTCAAAGAGGTTAACAAAGGTATACTGCGCATCTGGTGACCAGTGGGCGTCAACCAGGTAGGTATATGCCACATTATCGTCCAGTGTCTGGTAACCATTTGCCACGCCCTTGGGTACAAACACCGCTGTGCCAGGATTAATTTCTACAGAGAATGTGTGGCCGAAGGTTGGGCCTTGGCGCACATCACACCATGCACCGAACACGCGGCCATTCGCAGTACTAATGAACTTATTCCAGGGCTCGGCGTGTAGACCACGTGTTGCACCAGCTTTGTCATTAAAGCTGATATTGTTTTGTACAATGGTAAAGGCAGGTAACCCCAGCGCTTCCATCTTCTCCTTCTGGTAATTTTCTTTGAACCACCCACGGTTGTCACCATGAACGGGCAGTTTAATGACGAATAGCCCTGGAATTGGTGATTCAGTCACAGTAAGGTCGTTATAGCTTGATGGGTCGAAATTCATGCGTTCTCCTTTCGCCATATATGATAATAATGGAGGCCAGCGAGTGTCTGGCAGTCGTTAATATCGCCTTGGGTAATAAGCTGGTCAATCTCCTCGTGAGTGAAGAATCGCATATCGCTAAATACTTCATCCGATTGTTCCTTGTTACCATCAAAAGACAGGTCTCGTGCCAAGCATACTGCCATTTTCTCTGTCATTAGGCCGTTGCAGACATATGCTTCACCGAGCTTCTCCCACGACTGGGCAACAATACCAGTTTCTTCTTCTAGCTCACGCTTGGAGGCGGTGAGCAGATCTTCGCCGTCACCACCGCCACCAGGCAGTTCCCAGCCAAAGCTCTGCGATGGATAACGGAAGCCGCGCACCAGGTAGATTCGCTCATGCTCATCGACAGCGACGACCATACACGAGTTTCGCGACTCCATATAGCCGTATACCCCCAGGTTGCCTGCGCGGTCACGTGTTTGGTCTTCGTGGATGGTAATCCAGGGGTTTTGATAGGTGATCTTGCTACTCACGCGAGTTTTGCTGGGGGTGTCAGGCATTGGCTTATTGTCCTTGCTTAGCGTAGGTTGCTTCTACAGCGGCTTTTTGGGCTTGCCACCAGTCGCGGTTGGTAGTGTACCACTCAATGGTTTGACGTAGGCCGTTAGCCATGCCATCTTGGTCGGTATATTGTGGTTGCCAGCCAAGCTCGCGGCGCAGCTTGCTCGAGTCCATCGCATAGCGCATGTCGTGGCCAGGGCGATCATTGACATGCTCGTACCAGTCCTTACCTTTGCCCATTAAGTCGCAGATCATCTCAATCACCGCTTTGTTATTGACGTGGTCGTTATCTGCACCAATGATGTAGGTGTCGCCCAGCGTGCCTTTCTCGAGAATCAAGTGCACCGCTGAGTTATGGTCATCGACATGGATCCAGTCGCGTACCTGCTCGCCCGTGCCATAGAGCTTTGGTTTGATGTCGCTCAGGATGTTAGTGATTTGCCGCGGGATAAATTTCTCGATGTGTTGGCGGGGGCCGTAGTTGTTGGAGCAGTTGCTAATCGTCGCCTTCACACCAAAGCTGCGAATCCAGGCGCGCACCAGCATATCGCTCGACGCCTTGGTGCTCGAGTAGGGGCTCGATGGATTGTATGGCGTCTCCTCAGTAAAGCGGTTTGGATCGTCAAGCGCTAGATCGCCAAACACTTCATCGGTGCTAATGTGATGGAGGCGCTTGTTGTGGTTACGCACTGCTTGCAAAATAGTGTACGTGCCATACACGTTGGTGTCGAGGAAAGGCTTTGGGTCGCGCAGTGAGTTATCGTTATGACTCTCCGCCGCAAAGTGAACAACGATATCCGTCTCGGCAATCAAGCGATCCATCAGTTCGGCATCGCAAATATCGCCCTGCACGAAGTTGATTTGCTCGCGCACTCCATCAAGGTTGTGCGGGTTCGCAGCATATGTCATCTTATCGACGACAGTGATTTCATATTCCGGCTTGTGATGAACGGTATAATGCACGAAGTTCGAGCCAATGAACCCCGCACCACCGGTGATAAGCAGTTTTGTCATAGCTGTATTATAGCGTGAAATAGGGGATGGTGTCGAGATATACGAGAGTAATGGTATAATATAGCAACAGAAGCTTTCTAACGATAAACAACAAGGAGATAGTAATAAATGCGAGTAGTAATTGTCAGTGGTTATTTTAACCCGCTCCATGGTGGGCATATCGATATGATCGAAGCAGCTGCCGCGATGGGCGACAAACTGATTGTTATTGTCAACAACGACAAGCAGCAGTTACTAAAAAAGGGTAAAATAATCCTCAACGAAAGCAATCGCCTGCGTCTCATGCGCGCCCTCAAAGGTGTTGACCAAGTGATTCTATCAATCGACGAAGACCCAACACAGATCAAGTCTCTCGAGATGGTTGCCGGCCAGTACCCAGGCGACCAGCTCATCTTTGCCAACGGTGGTGATCGCGATACCGAAAAAGCTATTCCCGAAGCAGAAGTGTGTAAAAAGTACAACATAGAAATGCGCTTCGACGCCGGCGAAGGCAAGCCAGATTCCTCAACTCGGATCAACCAGGCAACTGGCCAAGAGTAGAACTGCTCAAGCAAGCTAACTTTTGCTATTTACACTAAAAACAGCCCGTAGATAGTGGGCTGTTTTTGTTTCTGCAGGTTTACATTTGGCAGACGAGAATAGTCTGGATACATTTATTGTTCACATGAGAAACATATATTGTTTAATAAGTCTATACCTGAACAGCAAAATTATGGTGTGAACAAATAATATGTTCAAAATGAATGTACATCTATACTATTCATTGCAAAATACCCACTAGGGGTATTATCTAAACTTAACTCTTATACCCATTTGGGTTATGAGATTGCCAGCGCCAGGAGTCTTCACAGGCTTGCTCGATGGACAGTTTTGCCTGCCAATCAAGCTCTTGCTGTGCCTTGCTGCAGTCGGCATAGCAGGCTGCAATATCACCAGCCCGGCGTGGTTTTATCTCGTATGGAATGTCATGTTTGCACGCTTTGCCAAAGGCGCTAATGATCTCCAAAACAGAGGTACCATGGCCAGTACCAAGGTTATAGGTGTGCTCACCTGGCTGCATGTGTGATAGGGCTGCTACATGTCCCTTGGCAAGGTCAACGACGTGAATATAGTCGCGTACACCAGTGCCATCAGGCGTGTCGTAGTCATCACCAAATACACCAACGCTTTGCAATTTTCCAACTGCAACTTGTGCAACATAGGGCAGGAGATTATTAGGGATGCCATTTGGGTCTTCGCCAATCATACCTGATGCATGCGCACCAATCGGATTAAAGTAGCGCAAGATGGTCGCTTGGAAGTCGGGGTGAGCCGTGCAATAGTCACGAATGATCTGCTCGATCATATATTTCGTCCAGCCGTATGGATTGGTAATACCGGTGCCAGTGCGTGATGATTCAGTGAGTGGCAATGACTCTGGTGTGCCATAGACCGTCGCAGAGCTCGAGAATACAAGCCGATGCACCCCATGTTGACGCATTGCGGCTAAGAGAGTGAGGGTTGAGCTAAGATTGCAGTCATAGTATTCGAGCGGTTTCTCAACCGACTCACCAACTGCTTTGAGCCCAGCAAAGTGAATGACAGCACTGATATCATGCTTACTAAAAATCGCATCAAGTGCCGATCGGTCACGCACATCAGCCTCGACAAAGGGGATAGCTGTGCCGGTAATTGTTTCAACGCGTCGCAGACTTTCGCGGCTGGCATTGGCGAGGTTGTCAATAACGACGACGCCAAATCCTGCCGCAATAAGCTCAATAATGGTGTGGCTGCCAATATACCCAGCGCCACCAGTGACTAAAATCGTTTCTCTACTCATATCACCTAGTATACCCCTTCGTCGAAAAAATGTCGAACATATCGTATTATTCTTTGTCTATAAGTATGAGTATGTCGGCTTAACTATTGCTGAGAATGAACACCGCATTCGTTCTTGCTTTTTTGTCATTTTTCTTTATCTTTTATAGGTAAAGTACTATTGGTGTAAAAACATCAACACAATCTAACAGAGAAAAATCATTGTAATTTTTACATTCTCGCAAAATTGTTTAAAAATAAGAGTACACTAGAAGGCAAAGACCAAAGCGCCATAATACAAGAGGAAAGGAAAAACCTATGTGTGGAATAGTTGGATATATCGGAACGCGGCCAGCGCAGGGTGTGCTGCTGACGGAGCTCAAGCGGCTTGAATATCGCGGATATGATAGTGCTGGTATTGTTACACTCGACAAGGATACTGCGCCAACATTGCTCCGAACGAAAGGCAAGGTGGCTGCGCTGAATGAACTAACAGCTCGCCACAAGACGACTGATACAGTTGGTATTGGTCACACTCGTTGGGCAACCCATGGGGCACCCAGCAAACGCAACGCTCATCCACATCAGGTGGGGCAGGTCTACGTTGTACATAATGGCATTATCGAGAACTATCAAGCGCTCAAGACGATGCTTGCAGCGCATGAGTATGAATTTAAGAGTGATACTGATACTGAAGTATTGACGGCGCTCATTGACTATCTGCACAAGCAAGCACCAGACCTCTTGGCGGCAGTGCGAGGTGCGCTCAAAATGGTGGTAGGCACGTATGGCTTAGCAGTTGTTCAAGCGAATGACCCTAATGAGATTATTGTGGCACGCAAGGGTAGTCCGCTTATTGTTGGGCTTGGTGATGGCGAAACGTACATTGCCAGTGATGCATCGGCCCTGGTGGGGTATACCAACCAAGTGGTCTATCTGCACGATGGCGAAGTAGGGCGTTGCACCCGCACTGGTCTCGAGCTTCAAACGACTGATTCGCAAGTGGTCGATGTGCAAGTAGAGACACTAGAGATGGATTTGCAAGCTATTCAAAAACAGGGGTACGACCACTTCCTCCTCAAAGAAATATTTGAGCAGCCGACTAGCCTTGCGGCAACGCTGGCTGGGCGAGTGATTGCCGCGCAGCGCTATGCCCGGCTAGGCGGTATAGGCCTGAGTGATGCTGAATTGCGACAGATCAAGCATGTGATGATTGTGGGCTGTGGCACAGCGTATTTTGCGGGGATGCAGGCTAGTTATTTTATTGAGCAACTGACTGATGATGTGACAGTGAGTGTAGAGATTGCTAGTGAGCTACGCTACCGAGCATATAACATCCCCGAGCATACCGTTGCGCTCATTGTGAGCCAGAGTGGTGAGACGGCCGATACATTGGCCTGCCTTACGGAGCTCAAGCGGCGTGGTGTGACGTGCCTTGGTGTCGTCAATGCAGTGGGGAGTACGATTGCACGCGAAGTTGACGGTGGAGTATATGTACACGTGGGGGCAGAGATCAGTGTGGCCAGCACCAAGGCCTTTACTTCGCAAGTGGCGGCAATGACAATTTTTGGCCTTATGCTCGCAGCGGCCAAGGGAACAAATCCACAGCTGATAGGTGAGTTTATCAACGAGCTTGAGATGCTGCCAGCCGAGATCGAAAAGACGCTGGCTAAGCAAGCTGATAGCGTCAAAGATATCGCACATAATTATGCTCACTATAATCATGCGCTCTATATTGGTCGCGATACACTCTACCCAGCTGCACTTGAGGGCGCACTCAAACTCAAGGAAGTGAGCTATATTCATGCTGAGGCCTATGCAGCAGGTGAGCTCAAGCATGGGCCAATTGCCCTGATCGACGATCATTTCTTCGAAGTGTGTTATTTGCAGGACAACTGGCTATACGAAAAATCGCAGAGTAATCTGATCGAGATGAATGCACGTGGTGCTCATGCGATTGTTATTACCGATACGGATAAACGTGTCCCTGCCGAGACAGTGGTGCGCGTTGCAACGAAGCTGCAGCACCTCACGCCAATTTTGTTTAATGTTATATCGCAGCTTTTTGCTTACTATATGGCAGTGGAGCGGGGGCACGATGTCGACCAGCCGCGCAATCTTGCCAAGAGTGTGACGGTGGAGTAAGGTATAGGTAAAATCTCTCCTTTGCGCTACACTGATACTATGAGTAAACAACCCAAAATTGCCATTGTCTGCGACTTCTTGACAACAATGGGTGGTGCCGAGAATGTCGTGTTGGCCATGCACGAGGCTTTTCCGGATGCGCCGATCTATACCGCAATGTATAATGAGGACAAAATGCCAGCCTTTGCTGAGCTTGATGTTCGGCCATCATTTTTGCAAAAAATCCCGCGCAAGGTGCGCACGTATTATAAGCTATTTCCAACACTGGCTGTAAAAGCGATGCGGCGACTTGATTTGCGTGAGTTTGATATCATCCTCACCAGTTCATATATGCATGGTCATCAAGTGAGAAAGACGCGGCCCGATCAGGTTATTATCAACTATTGTCACACACCACCACGATACTACTGGAGCCACTACAACGAGTATCGGCGCGACCCAGGCTATGGTAATCTTAATCCGCTCATCCGCACACTTATGCCGCTCATGGTGCCACACCAGCGCAAGCTAGACCTTCAAGCGGCTCGGCAAGTCGATGTTTTCTTGGCAAACTCTACCGAGACGCAACAGCGCATTAAAAAATATTACAATCGAAATAGTATAGTTATTCATCCACCAGTAGATATAAACCGGTTTGCACCTGCTGCCAAGCGGGGTGATCATTATGTGACAATTGGCCGACAGTTGCCATACAAGCGGTATGACTTGGCAGTCGCGGCAGCGACGAAGCTTGGTAAGAAGCTGATCGTCTTTGGTAATGGCCCCGCACACAATAGGCTCGTTGATCTGGCTGGTCCAACAGTTGAGTTTCGCACCGATCGCTTTGGCGATGCGAGCGATGCCGAGTATGAGAAGGCTATTACAACAGCACGTGGCTTTATCTATCCAGCAGAGGAAGACTTTGGGATTGTCAGTGTCGAAGCGCTAGCGGCTGGTGCGCCAGTGATTGGCCTAGCGCGTGGTGGTACAACGGATATTGTCACGTCGCCCGAAGTGGGTGTGCTATTCGACCGGCAGACGAGCATCAGCGTTGCTAAAGCAATTGAGCAGGCCGAGAAACGAACCTTTGATCCGACGGTCTTGCGCCGCACCGCACAGCGTTTTGACAAGACGCTATTTCTAACCAAGCTACGCAAGGTGGTGCGTGACCAGATGATACAGTAGTACAGTTCGCGACTTAACTAGAGGATGCTTATATCGAGGTCACCCTCTTACACGGGTCTGACCGCAATGACATAGTGCCTTGTTATTTTGCACCTGTCTTGCGTAGCACTACACCAATCGTCTTGAATAGAATCTTGATATCTAGCCAGAAGCTCCAGTTTTGGGCATAAAATAGCTCAAGCTCGATCCGCTCATCGAAGCTCAGGTTTGAGCGCCCAGATACCTGCCATAAGCCCGTCACCCCTGACTTCACGCTGTGCAAGAGTGCCGTGCGGGCTGAACTAAACTTCACTTCTTGGGGTAGAATTGGCCGCGGCCCAACTAAACTCAAGTCACCACGAAAGACGTTGAAAATCTGGGGTAATTCGTCGAGTGATGTTGCCCGCAAAAAATTGCCAAAGCGAGTGATGCGTGGGTCGTGTTCGACCTTGCGATTTTTTTCATACTCTTCAGCCAGGTCGTCGCGACCCATTGCACGGAATTCATCAGCCGCGTCTTGCTTGCCATATTGTGCACCCATACTACGGAACTTGATGAGCTGGATTGGCTCGGAGTAGCGACTGAGGCGCTTTGAGATATAAAATGCTGGCCCAGGGTTAAAGATCTTTTGCATAATGATAAGGAGTACAAAAAGCGGCGCAAGGACGATGAGCAGTATGCCGGAAATAATTGTGTCGAAAATCCGCTTTGCGATTTCTCCCCAGCCAATGAGTGGTGTTTGACTAACGGTGATCATTGGGTAGCCAAGAAAAACATCGATGGTGTTTTTGCCAGTATAAAATTCTGGCTCGCCAGGGATGAAGTTGTATTGGATATGGTTGACCTGTGCGGCACCAAGCACTTTTTGATTCTTTTCTTCATTTTCGTAGAGGTTGGTTTGGATAATGGTGTCGATCTTAAGCTCTTTGATCTGCGCAAGGGCGGGGTCAAGCGATGCAAAATGAACAACATCGAGCCCAGGTGGCACAAAGCGCTTGGGGCCAGCCATTGCCACAACACGAAAACCTGACTTGTAGGTGGTCGAGATCGACTCAGCGATATCCCGCGTTGCCAGCGATGTCCCAATCACCATCACACGGTTCACACCATGGTTGTACTGGAAGAGCCAACTCCGTGTCAGGCGAAACAACTCGCGCACCGTGCCAATTGCCAAAAACGAACCAAGAAAGACATACATTGCTACCAAGCGGGCTGGGAAGATATACATTCGTGTGCCGTACTCCCAGCCAATCACGAGCAGAATACCCATGAATGTCCCGAGCAGCAGTCGCCCCCATTCGACGAGTCGTCGGCTATAGACGCTCGCACTATAGAGTCCAAGCGAGGCATAGAGAATAATCCACACTGGCGCAATGACGACAAAGCCGAGCAAGTAGTCGCTAGCATAGACAGTATGGAGCAAATCACGGTGATCGATTTGCGTGCGGACATAGTATGCGATGAAAAACACCGCCATCAGCACGACAAAATCGAGGCCGATGAGAATGAGACTATAAAATTTCGTATTTTTTGACGGCATAACAACTGTTACTATAACACTTTTTACCGAAAGTTTGCTACACTAGAAAGAGATGAAGCGGTTATTGCGAGAAAAGATACCGGCTTGGTTTTTGTGTACGATATTTTTCGGACTGGCTATCCATGCGCCGCTGACCGTATGGGTAGGTACTCATTGGCCAGATTATGCGCTCTTTGTCAAGGCATGGAAGGAAGTTTTGCTTCTCATTGTTTTGCTTCTTATTGTTATCGACGTGACGCTACGTCGACAGTGGCAGCGTTGGCTGAGCGATCGCATTATTCAGCTTGCGCTCGCCTTTGCGCTGTGGCACGGCGTGGTGGCGCTGCTTGTGCCGACGTCTGGTTTGGCATTGCTATCAGGTTTGTTGATTGATCTGCGCTTTGTGGCGCTTGGTGTGGCGGTCTATGTGTTTGTGAGTAATTATCCGCAGTATCGGCGCTGGCTGCTGCGTATGCTCGGTGCGGGCGCGGTTGTTGTGATTGGTTTTGCGGCAGCGCAGCTTGTTTTGCCGCGTGATGTGCTGATGCCGCTTGGCTACGGGCCGACGACGATCGAACCTTACCAAACAGTCGACTCCAACAGCGCCTATGTCCGCATTAATAGCACGCTGCGTGGGCCAAACCCACTTGGAGCATATGCAAGTACTGTCCTGACGCTTATCGTGGCGTATAGCGCATTGCAATGGCGGCGTATCTCGCATATGCGGCGTTGGGTGCTTGGTGGTATGGCGCTGCTAGCGGCGCTTGCAGTGTGGCAGAGTTATTCGCGAAGTGCGCTGCTCGCGGTGGCGGTTGGCGTTGGTATTGTTGCGATTGTCAGGGTGTGGCAGTCGCAGGCATCTCGGCGTATCGTGTTGTGGGGTGCTGGCGCAGTACTTGGCTGTGGGGTGATTGTTGGTAGTATTGGCTACGCTATTGATCCACACTTTATTGATAATGTTATCTTGCATAACGACCCAACGCATGGCCCGACCCAAACATCCGACAGCGACCGAATTACTTCGTTGCAAGCTGGCCTAACGCGCGCTCTGCAGCAACCGCTTGGCACTGGCGTAGGAAGTACTGGCTCGGCATCGCTTCTTGGCAATGGACAGAGCCTAATCATTGAAAACCACTATTTGTTCGTTGCTCACGAAATTGGCTGGATTGGATTACTATTATTAGTTGCATTAACCACTGGTATACTGGTAAAATTATGGCATCGCCGGTCATATTGGCTGGCTTTCGGTAGTTTTGCTGGCGGAATCGGCTTAACTGTGATAGGATTGTTCTTACCAGTTTTTGTTGACGACACTGTGTCGATGCTCTGGTGGGGGCTGGCAGCACTAGCGATAACGGAGGATGGATTATGACAAGCCCAACGCGAAAACAACGTGAATTATTGACATTTATAGACACATTTATCAAGAGTAATGGTTACGGCCCAAGCTACCGCGAAATTATGCGTGCCTTCGACTACAAGTCGGTTAGTACGGTAGCAGCGCATGTCAACGGCCTGATTGTTCGTGGATTTTTGGTCAAGAAGGATAACTCGGCGCGTAGCCTGCAAGTGGTACCGCCCACTCAGAATGCTGCGGATGTTGTGGTAGCGCCAGTCGAGCAGGTGATTCGTGCAAAAATAAGCGCGCTTGAGCAGCAGGATAATACCGCTGATGATATTGCGGTTTTGCAGCGCGCACTAGAAATTTTGCAAAGCGACCAATCATCATAGATGATATAATATCTACATGATGTACACTCCTCCGCGCGCGCAGCGTCCGTACCCCCGACGCCGCAAGGCAACTATTGCCGAGAAACTTCGTTTTGCCGATTGGCGTGTGCCAGTGCTGCGTATTCGCTGGACACGGCGCAAAACATATATCACCATTGGTATTATTCTTGGGCTCAATGTGCTGTTCCAGCTGGTGTATCCAAGTGATCGATTGCTGCCAAATGCGCGGATCGATGGTGTGTCGCTTGGTTGGCAGACAATGCCAGAAGCCACAGATACGCTTAATCAGGCGTACCAAGAACACTCCGTAAAGCTAGTGGGCGATGGCACAACCATCGCCTCGCCGACGATTGAGCAGCTTGCTATTACAGTAGATAACACCGACCGGCTTGCGCAGGCGCAGTATCCCTTGCTATGGCGAATTATGCCGTTGTCGTCGTTCTGGTGGCAGCCAGATGTGCCAAGCTCGCCAAAATTAACAACTACGACGCGTACCGAGCAATATATTACTCAGACGATCATGCCAGTCTGCAAGCGTGCACCAGTCGATGCGAGCCTCAAAGTCGAACATGGCAAGCTGGTGGTGAATCAAGCGCGGCGTGGCGGTGAGTGTCAGCGTGATGCGGTATCGCATAGCATTGGTGCGATTAGCCCCCGTCTTGCACAGGGTACGACCGTTGAGATCCCAATGCGCGGCATCGCCCCAACTATTACAACCGATGCAGCGAAGGCGCTCGAGCAAAAAATCATAAAGGTTATTGGCAAAGGTGTCGCTCTTAAGGTAAACGACGAGACAGTGACATTGCCAGCGAATGAAATTATTCAATGGGTTGTTACTCAGCCAAAGGATAAGACATTAGTAGCAAGCATTAGTGCATCACAGGCCTCCGGCTATCTCACAAAGCATGTCACGCCAAAGGTGAATATTGACCCAGGCACCACAAAAGTTGCCACATACGACCTCACCGAAACATCACGCACAGATGGTAAGCCAGGGCGCACGCTCGATATTGACGCAACTGCGCAGCAGCTCTCGGAGTTTATTAATCAAACACGCCCACAGCCAGCCGCAGTAACGAAGACGGTGCCAGCCAAGGTAGAATATGACCGCAATTATAGCTCAACCGAAGATGGGCTCAACGCTCTTCTCAAACACTATGCTGAGGACCACCCCGGAACGTATGGTGTCTCATTCTTAGAGATTGATGGTAAGAAGCGTAATGCCAGCTACAATGGCAACAAGCAATTTGTCACTGCCAGTACATACAAACTATTTGTTGGTTATAGCGTACTTCGGCGCGAGCAGCTGGCAGGCTGGCGTTGGGAGGACAACCAAGTTTGCTTCAACAAAATGATTAGCCAGAGTGATAACCCATGTGCAGAGAATTACCTCAAAGTTATTGGCTATGATGTTGTGACGAAGGATGTAAATGACATTGGCTTCAAAGATACGACCTTCGCCAAGTCTGGTGGGCCATACACCACAGCAAATGACCTCGCGCGCTTTATGGTAATGCTTGATGCGGGGCAGAACTTTAGCAGTGCCAACCGCGACCGATTCCTCTCTGCGCTCAAGGCTAATGTATATCGCAAGGGTATTCCTGCTGGCACGAATGGCACGGTGGCAGATAAGGTTGGGTTCTTGAATGGTCTCCTGCACGATGCAGCGATCGTCTATGGATCGAACGGCAAATATGTGCTCGCCATCATGACAGATGGCAGTAGTTGGAACAATATCGCTGAGCTAACTAAGCGGATCGAACAATTCCGTAGCCAGCCATAGCATAAAATGCTTATTTTGCGGCGTGACTCTTGACGAACCACCCCTCCAACCGGTATACTTACAGAGTAATCCGGAGTAGCTCAGTGGTAGAGCGGGTCGCTGTTAACGATTAGGTCGCTGGTTCGAGCCCAGTCTCCGGAGCCACGATGCATGATAAAGACCGATGAAAATCGGTCTTATTTTATTAAAGCGTATATCGCCCTTGAGTCGTAAAATTCAAATACCGAGAGACGAAAGAAATTCTAGCAGCGGACGAGAGAGCTTGCACCTATAATGCAAGCTCAACGACAACTGGGTAGTGATCCGACGCCCGGTCTGATAGTGGTGTTTTGACAACATTGTATGAGGTTAATGCAGGCTGCAGATCCTTCGAGACAAAGATATAGTCAAGCCGGCTGGTTGGGTGATCAGGGTGTGGTGGCAGTGGTGTTGGAGCCGTCGAGGTTGCGTGTTGTTGCAAAGCAGCTGCTGTATCGACAAGGCCAGCCTGTGCCATAAAACGAGTCACATCATGAACAATTGTGCCATCACGAGTAAATTTGCGCGTCAGGTTTGCATCAAAAGAATCTACCATATCAGGCGGATATGTATCATAAAACGAGAGTGAATTACAGTCACCCATAACGACAGTATGAGTACTATTCTCACCAATATGTTTGATAAGCCGGTGCACCTCTTGCAGCCGGTCAGCTTCGCATCGCGGTGAAAGATGAAGGCTACCAATAGAGAGAATGTGGTTGTTTATTTGAACACGGCTTACTAAGAGTGATCGGCTACATGGGTAGAGCAATATTGCATCCAGGATAGGATACCTGGATAGCAATGCTGTATGATACCACGACCCATCACCGCAGAGTGCAAGGTGAGTATAGGGCATAGCGGTTTGTTCTGAGACGTATGCAAGGCGTTTTCTTGTGTCGTTCTCGAAGCCGTTTGCTTCGTTGAGTGTCAAGATATCTGGCTTTGCTTTGTTGATAACTGCAATAACGTCATCGATCGTTGTCTCGGCACCATTGTAGATGTTGTATGTCATGAATGTTAATTTCATATGAAGAGAACTCCTTCCATTACTGATTAATTTAATCAATGATTTACAGCTTGGTATAACTGCTCAGCCTGCATCATTACCACGCGAGCGGTCGAAGGGCGGATATTCATAAAGATACGCCATGGGTTATGAGATGAAGTTGCGTTAGCTCGTGGGAGAGCGAGTGGCTGCAAGCCGTACTTGCCTGTCAGCGCAGCAATCCACGCCAATGGTGTCTTGCCATAAAGCCCTTCTTCGCTAGCAGAGCCGTCCATGCGCCATGCAGCGTAGGTTTGAGTAATCGTGGTGGTATCGTCTGGGTGAAGAGAATAGCGCTGGGCGCTGCTGCGAGTAAGTATCTCATTAGCATATGGAGGTGTATCCACGCCAGGTGCAACGATAGCAGTAAAGACATCGAGTGGTGTGCCATTTGCCTCTGCCGCGGCGTTGATCATATGCAGAGCAGCAAGTACAGCATAATCTTGATCTGGTGATGATGTCGTGGCATCGATCGTAGTATTGGCGCGGTAGAGTACATCACCACCAGTATCAATGCCACAAATCGCATCAGCTCCCGTCTCGCGGATGAGGAGCTGGAGGTCGTGGGCAATCTGCTCCGGCTCGATTGAATTAAGCAGATAAACTGGTGCGATTGTCTCATCCTTAGCAATAATATCCTCAAGGAAGCGCCAGTCGCCAACTTTGGTTGTTTCCTTCGTAATCTCTGCGAGTGCGTCACCAATCTGCCGGCCAGTATGAGCAAGCTGTTTGTTGCTATCGGCAGCGAAGTTGCGTACCGACACAATAGCTGTAGGCTGCACGGCATGGTGCTGTTGATGCAGCTTGCTCAGCATAGCAGCCTGGATACCATCCGAGCCACCACCCATCCCAAGGTAGATGATCCGCTTGCCGCGTAGCTTCTCAGAGTCAAACGCCGGGAGTGAATCGATAGCAAGCTCGGGTGTGTCCTGATATTCTGGCACAAGTGTCTCGCCGCTGTGGCGAAAGCACAGTTCAGCGTGGTGTGGATCAAGCGTGCCTTGGTTGGCGGCTTGGGCGATAGTACTGAGGTCTGCCGTGACGACACCTGTCTCGCCTGCTTTGCGCGCTGCTTTGTCGGCAATGTGTGCCTCTTGCAAAACATGCGCAAAGTAAGTGAGCGCCGTGCCGAGGCTATGATGTTTCTCAAGCCCCTTCAGCAAGGCTGGGCCGTAGTAAGGCAGCGTCGCGCGCTGATGAATACCATCATTGCTGAGCTCTTGAGCAAGGATAGCTTGTACAGGGCCAGGTAGCGTATCTAGTGCATTGGTCAGTTGTTGATACTCCTCTGGTGTATCGTAGCGTAGCATACAAGCAAGGCGCACAGTGTGAGTGTGTGCTTGGCTGTTGATGAGCTGCTCAATAGCATCGTTATCGAGGCCAAAGCGCTGTGCTCGCTGAGCGAGGTAGTGAGCGTAGCGTGCGTTGTCGGTCGGGAGGGTGCTGTCGGTTAAGACATCGCAGGCTGCTGCCATTTGGTTGTACAGAGGAGAAGTGAGGAGTAGAGAGCTCTCGGCATTAACATGCCCTACCGCACCAGCAATATCAAATAGAGTATGCATAATATAGAGCGAGCGCACTGGCTCAGTACTGTCCGCAAAACTTGCCAGCGCTGCCGGTGGTGCTTCGGCTTGGATAAACTGGCCAAGATTGAGTTCTGTGTTGATGACATCGCGTATGATCGTTTGGCCTGCTTCGCTTAGTTGGCTGAATGTCGGTAATAACTCTGTGCGCTTTGCAGCGTAATCTGACCTGAGCAAACGGCGCAACACTTCGTCATGATCGACCGAATCAGCGGCATCCTCTCCCATAACGGCACTCGCGAGCGTTTGGTTCTTGCCTAAATCATGAATAAGCATAATGTAGCGCATTACATTGGCGCTATGCTCGCCAGACAAGTTGCTCGCAACCCACTGATGAAATTCTTCAAATTCTTCACGCGTGAGGCGATTGGCGTCGTTCTGGGCGGCGGTCAGTTTGTGATAATTCTCATCGCCACCATAATATAGGTAGTCCATAACGTTGAGCGAGCAGACAGTTCGTTGATGTTCTGCGCGCTGATTGGCTGCTTCGTCTGCCCCTTGTGACTCTGGTGAGGCTTTGATATCTTCGCCGATCAGCAGCTTCGCTTCAGGAAGCTGCAGGACGTCAAGCCGCTGCTCTAGATTGAGTGGACTTGAAGAGAGAGAGAGGTGTTGTTAGGAAGAAATGGTTGTTGCATAGCATTAGTGTAGAGGATTACACAGCGGAATGGTAGCATGAGCGGTTTATAAAGACCCTACTGCTTATATTGAGAATATGACTCGCCAGCGCTGAGCGGATGGCCAAATAGGTTCTTGACCGTGACAAATCTATACCCTTGCTTTTGTAATGCATCGAGGATACACGGCACAGCATCGACGCTGGTTTTGTGGATATCGTGCATGAGAATAATCGCACCAGGTGCGGCATTGGCAACGGCGCGGCTGCAGACAATTGCTGCATCGTGATCGGCCCAATCGCGTGTATCGATTGACCACATAATGGCTGGCATAGTAAGCTGCTGGAGCTGCGCACGCACCTTGTCATTCATGCCACCATATGGTGGACGGACCATTGTTGGTGTCACGCCAGTAGCTGCAGCAACGGCGCTGTTTGTACTCTCAATCTCTTGGCGGATGACAGCTTCGTCGCGCTTAGGAAGGAGTGGATGATTCCACGTGTGGTTGCCTATTTGATGTTTGCGTTGAACTGCTTGCTGGAGCGCGATACTGTATGGTGCAACATTTCGCCCCACCACAAAGAAGGTTGCCTTAGCATGATAGCGATCAAGATGCTCGAGTAGTGTTTGCGTGTATAACCCAGGCCCATCGTCGAAGGTGAGTGCAATACAGCGATAACGCACGCAGTCGGTTGATGATGATAATGCTGATGGTGGAATATCAAAAAGCTTCTTGGTGGTTGGGTTTTGGACAAAGTGGCTGAGCTGTTTAATTGGCAATTTCAGGCTAATGATTCCATCTACACCAATACCAAGCGAGCGTTTATCGAAGAGAAAGCCAATTGTTTTTCGGTCGTGTACTAAAAAGTTCGTGATAGATTCTGGAGTAATGACTCCCGCTACTTTTACTGGCTGGGCATGCGGGTAGTGCT
Organism: uncultured Candidatus Saccharibacteria bacterium; assembly: GCA_938036785.1. GTDB lineage: Bacteria > Patescibacteriota > Saccharimonadia > Saccharimonadales > Saccharimonadaceae > Saccharimonas. The sequence continues at coordinate 184,000 of CALHWE010000011.1, forward strand.
GCTGCACCTGTTTACGTAGAGCAATAACAAGCTCATTTGTCCCTGCGATTGATGTATCAACGAGGGTAGACGATGTAATTGGCTGGCCGCTCATTTTATCGAATGTCCAGTAGTGAACCGTGTTGGTTGGTAGAGCGTGAGGTATAGTAGTACGGATAAACACAGCGAGAGAAATCGTCGTGTCATCTTGGTGAATAATGCGATAGGTAATGGTGTTGCTTCGAGCTGCTACATCAGTTGAAGTTATTTGTTGAGATGGAATTGCACTATCGATGATTGTGGCAACCGTTTTGTCTATGTTGGCAATGCCTGTTTGTGGATAGGTAATGATTGTTTGGTGCGATGCCGATTGATGCTTGATGATGCGTGAGCGAACAGCACCACGAGAAGATAGTGTGTAAGTGTGTATTGTTGATGGTGGTATATGTGTGATGTGTGATGATTTTTGTGATTGTTGGCCATACCAAAGAGAGCAGATTAATAGACTAGTAATAATAAGACAGAGCCATGTATAAAAAAAGCCGCGAGATTTTGTAGGTGTTGTATTACTTTCAACACCTGAATAAACTTGAGCATCTGTCTCTTCCACCTTATAGAACATAGCTATATTGTAGCGCGAACCGAGGTAAGAACAAAATGGGATAAGCAGAGTCTGATACAAAAGACATTATAAAATAGAATATTTATTACTCTATGTTCATTGCAAAATACCCAGATGGGGTATTTTGCAATGAACTATTAATAAATATTATTCATAAAATAAGATAAATTGCTACATACCCTAATGAGGTAGAAGCCTTTTCTAACAGATGATGATATAATATAAAAACAAGAGTAAATTACTTGAGTTAGATATAGTTAAGCGAAATCTTAAAAACAACGCTACAGAAAGGAGAAAATATGCGACATCTTTTTATTACACGTGGAATTCCTGGATCTGGTAAAAGCACCTTTTTGCAATCTGCTGGACTTGGTCCATATACACTATCTCCTGATACTCTGCGCTTAGCGTATAGCAGCCCAGTGATGAATGATACAGGACGCATCGTTATGCCATATCAGGATGATCGACGGGTGTGGCAGCAGCTTCACGAGTTGCTTGATATGCGCATGGCTCGTGGTGAGCTTATTGTGGTTGATGCAACACATACAACGAGCTCGTACTTTCAGCAGTATGCACAGCTTGCACAGAAGTATCGTTATAAGCTGTACGTTATAGATTTTGCGGATGTACCGCTTGCGGTCTGTCTAGAGCGCAATCGTCAGCGTGCACTACATAAGGTAGTCGATGATGCAGTTCTCGAGAAGATGCACGCTCGCCTCTCCACGTGTGCCATACCAAAACGATACACTGTCATACAGCCAGCGGAAGTAAAAGAGCTTATCGCGTCATATCGGCAACCGATTAATTTGAGTCAGTATGAGCACATTCATCACATTGGTGATATCCAAGGATGCTATACGCCACTGCGTGAATATTTTGAGCAGCACCCCTATGTCGAGCACGATTATTATATCTTTACAGGTGATCTGCTCGATCGTGGCACAGAGAATGCAGAAGTATTGCAGTATGTGTGCGATAATTTTGTCGACAGGCCGAATGTGACGTTTATTGAGGGTAACCATGATGGCTATATTTGGCAGTGGCTTAATCGCCAACCTATAAGAGCGCGAGAGTTTAATGGCCGAACTCGAGCGCAGTTAGAGCGTGCCAATATAGACAAGCGTGTTGTCAGTCGCTTGATGAAGTCCATGCAAGATTTTCTCTACTACACATGGAATGATAAACAAGTATTTGTGAGTCATGCGGGAATGAGTAATCTACCGGAGAGTCCTTTGCTGCTTGCCAGCCAGCAGTATATTCGTGGTGTGGGGCGCTATGAGCAGGTTGGTGCTATTGACGATGCTTTTGTTGCCCATACCCCTGATGATGTCTATCAAGTGCATGGCCATCGCAACGCTCAGAATTATCCAGCGCAGTATAATCAGCGGTGCTTTAATCTCGAGGGCAAAGTGGAGTTTGGTGGCACGCTACGGGTTGCTCAGCTTGCCGAGGAGGGCTGGTCGGTCGTTGAGGTAAGCAACCAGTCGGCTGAAGGCATCCTCCACCCGGAAAACGCACCGCTCATCCATGGTCTGCGTGCCAATAAACTGATTGGTGAGCGGTCACTGCCGGGCAATATTAGCTCATTTCACTTTAAACCAAAGGTGTTTTATGGCAAAAAATGGACAACGCAAACAGTGCGAGCTCGTGGACTATTTATGAATACACTGACGAACGAGATTGTAATTCGCGCCTATGACAAGTTCTTCAATATTGGTGAGCGACGAGAAACTGAATTTGCTGCACTCAAAGATCAACTTGTCTTTCCAGTGCGTGCCTGGGTGAAGGAGAATGGTTATCTTGGCTTGGTAGGCTATGATGCAACACTAGGTGACCTCGTCTTTGCGTCGAAAACAACAACGGAGAGTGATTTTGCCGGATGGTTTCGTCGCTTATTTTTGCAGCGCTATGGTAAGCATGTCGATGCGATCCGTCAGTATCTTGCCGAACATAATGTATGTTTGGTCTGTGAAGTAATGCTCCCGACAGAGGATCCACACATCATTGAGTATGTACAAGATCGGATTGTTTTGCTCGATATAGTGCATCGCCAGGCAAAATTTGCCGCTGTTGACCAAGTTGAGCGTGAGCGATTTGCGGCTATGCTTGGTATGGAAACCAAGCGGCTTGCGGCGACGCTCCAAACGTGGGAGGAGTTTGCGACCTGGTATGAGCAGGTGCAGGGGCTTGACTATTTGTATGATGGTGTACCGATCGAGGGCTTTGTCATAGAGGATGCTCAGCATTGGCAGGTCAAAGCTAAACTCGATTATTACTCATTTTGGAAGCGGATGCGTGGTGTGCTTGATGGACTTAAGGCGGGGCGTAGTCCAAAGCGTGCCGCTGCCTACCCACACCCTGAGTACGCAGCGCGCGTCATTGCCTATATGCAGGGCATCCCTATTGACGCATTGGCTCAGATGTCTATTATCGATGTTCGTCGCCGCTGGCAACGAGAGCAAGAAAAAACCGTATAGCCGTATTACCAACCTTACCCTTCACGGTATAATAGAAGCATGAAAATGATTCGTTGGTTGGCGAAGCGGTGGCGCCGCGTTGCGGTAGTGGCTGGGGTGCTCGTTGGGCTAGCTGCACTTCGCCTTGTATCGGCACAAACAGGGCAGTGGTCGCTACCTGATCGATTGCAAGACTGGATAACGCTGAGTTTGAGCGTGATGATCGAGGCACTACCATTCGTCATGCTGGGGATTTGCATTGCAATTATAGTGCAGGTGTGGCTGCCAGCCGAGCGCTTGCTTACCTATCTGCCGCAACAGCCATTGTTGCGGCGAGCTTGTTTGTCGCTCCTTGGTATTGCGCTGCCAGTCTGTGAGTGTGGCAATGTCCCCTTAGCTCGTGGCCTGCTAGCAAAAGGGCTTACACCTAGTGAATCTCTCGTATTTTTGCTTGCTGCACCAGTCCTCAACCCAGTGACAATCATCACGACGCAGCAAGCATTCGCTGGCGATGTGACCATTCTCTGGGCGCGAGTGTTTGGTGGCTTCGCTATTGCTAATCTTGTTGGCTGGGTCTATGCGCATCGCCCGGCGGAGGAGTTATTGACCAATACGTTTGTTGCTTCGTGCCAGGCAGATCATATGCAGCAGAGCAAGCGAGTAGCAAGCCTTGCGATATTTCGACGTGAGGTGCAGGCGATGCTGCCAGCCTTGGTAGTTGGTGCAGGGTTAGCAGGTCTTGTGCAAGTGCTAGTGTCGCGCGAGGTATTGGTATCGCTGGGGAGCCAGCCAGTGTGGTCGGTGATTGCAATGGTGGCGTTGGCATTTATCGTCTCAATTTGCTCTAATGTTGATGCGTTCTTCGCCTTGGCATTTCGCCAGACCTTTATGACCGGGGCGCTTGTAAGTTTCTTGACCTTTGGCCCAATGATCGATATCAAGATGCTGAGCTTGCTGCGGACGACGTATCGGCCGAGTGTACTGCTTCAGGTGAGTGCGATCGTTGGGTTAGCATCGATAACATTGGGATTGGTGGTGAATTATGCGTTTTAGGCTGGTCTTGTCCCGAGTTGCACAGCAACAAGGTATAATACTCCTTTCTATCATTGCCGTGGCGACGCTGTGGCTAGCTGCGACTGGTCGTTTGACGCTCTATATTCATCAGAGGTATGTCGTTTTTACGACTGGTATGGCAGTGGTGGCTCTGGTGATGGCGAGTGCGAGTATTATTACGCAATCACGTACCCACCAGCATACACACTTCGTTTGGTGGCGTAGTGTTGCTGCCTGTGTGATGATATGCGTGGTCGCAAGTATAGCGCTGCTTGCCCCTCCGACGGCGCTAACGACGACAACAGCCACGCAGCGCGGTATCAACAAAGGGGCAGCAGCTCAGCTGTCTGCAGAGAAGCTATCGCACGCATCTCTCTTTGCTCAGCGAGATTATTCGCGTCTCACGATCAAAGAATGGGCAGGGCTACTTGCCCAAACGCATGACAGCGGGTTTTATCGTGGCAAGACAGTCAACTTGACAGGGTTTGTCACGCCAGATACAGCGGATTCGCAGATTTTTTATGTATCTCGATTTGTCGTGACGTGTTGTGCGGTCGATGCACAGGCGGTTGGCGTGCCAGTCTATGCACCTGGGTGGCGTGAGCGCTATCAGCCCAATAGTTGGGTAACGGTAACGGGTGACTTTGCCGCACATCCACAGCAACATCGTCAGCAGCCGATTGTCATCATGCCGCGTTCGGTTACGTCAACCACCCAGCCAAAGGAGCCCTATGAATACTAAAAGCTGGCGGTGGGTGCGTCAGCGATGGCGATTTTTGCTTGTTGCGATTGGATTATTAATTACACTGAGTGTGCTCACGATCCTGAGTGATCAACAGGGCCCACGCTTGCGTCATGCAGTGCTGGCAGACGATCCGAATACAGGCTACCAGACAGTGCAATTGCAGTTTAATCAGCCAGTCAAGCCGGTTGAAGCTCGTGCAATACGAATCTCGCCGCGCGCAGACTTTACTGTTATAACAAACAACGCAACTGTAACGATTCAGTTCCGACATCGTTTGCGAAATAACTCGCAGTATCACGTGGCGATCGATCAGGTAACTAACGCCTATACCCAGCAGCTCGCAGCAGCCAGTTACCGCTTTGATACGCCACCAGCACAGCTCTATTATCTCAAGCACCGCGATCTTACAGAGACAAAAACAGAGTTCTACGTCGCACAATCTACGGATGCCATCATGCAGATGAATCTGGCAACAAAGCATGAGAAAACACTCTATCAAGCAGCACAAATTGTCGAATACGCAGTGGTGGGTTCTCGCATCGTTGTCCACACAATGAATGATGCAACAACCAGTGAATTGCATCAGGTTGATATAGAGACTGGTACTGTATCGCCATTACCGTTGCCTGGTAAGGGTACAGTGTCTCGCCTGCGAGCGATGGATAATGGAACGGTGGGGTATCTCTTTGCAAAGGCGGACAGCAAAGAAAAGATCACCAATCTCATTGTGCATGACATTGCAGCGCAGCGCCACCACACTATGCGTGGCCTTAATGGACAGCCATTACCAGTGTATGATTGGCGCTCAGTATCACATGGTGCAGCAGTTGTGGTGCGAACTCGCGGTGATGATGTACTGCTTATTGACCCGACTGGCAAGCATGCTATGCAACCGCTCGGCCAGGCAGCGGTACTTGGCGATGTATCATATGATGGCAAAAACATCATGATGATGAAAACGGGGGAGGGGTATTTTGCACTCAATCTAGAAAATAGCAAAAAATCGCCTATTACTCACCAACAAGGAAACGACGTCATATCATTAGCTGCATTCTTACACACCCGCAGTGGCTATAGTATGGAGATAACGAGTGTTAATCAACAGCACATATTGCAGCGCCAAACAATACTCACCTACCCAGCCAAACGAGTGATTCATCAGACAACACCGCCGGCATATACAACGAACATCACTGTATCACCAAACGATCAGTACACCGCCATTGAGCAAAAAAGTACTGCTGATAGCTCCACCAAAACGCACATTATCGAAAATAAAACTGGCCATATGGTACACACACTTGATGGCAAGGCAGTGGTTTGGTTATAAAACAGATATTGTAAAATCAAGCCTGAAGCTGCAGTGAACTTATATTGTGAGAGTAGAGGGCTACATTTGCGTCACAAACCAAAATACCTAATTGGTGTTTGCACAATGTTCCGGTATACTATAAAAGATATAGCATGAAGGGAGATGATGCCAATGCGAATGCGCGACAGACGACCAAGTGACCGCCCACGAGAGAAACTTGCGCGAGATGGAGCGGCTCGCCTGAGTGACCTCGAACTCCTTATGGCGATTATCGGCAGCGGTAATGCACAAGCTGACGTTGGCAAAATTGCGCGCTGTGTATTGAAAGCCCTGCGCACGCATGGGGGTGATCTGACTCATGAGGAGCTCTCTAAGATAACTGGCCTTGGTGCGGCTAAGGTGACCGTGATTCTTGCGAATTTTGAGCTGGCGCGGCGCTATCTGCTCAAAAGTGACCAGCCTATCATTGATGAACCGAGCAAAGCAGCAGAGCAACTCACCGATATTCGCGACAAACGGCAGGAACACTTTGTCTGCTTAACGCTTGATGGAGCGCATCGCTTGATCGCCAAACGCACAATTACCATTGGTACGCTAACTGCCAGCTTGGTGCACCCACGAGAAGTCTTTACGGATGCGATTGCCGACCGAGCAGCGGGGATCATTGTGGCGCATAATCACCCCAGTGGGCAGCTCATCGCAAGCCAGGCCGACCGGGAGACGACGCAGCGTCTGGCCGAGGCGGGTGAGCTGCTTGGCATCCAGCTGCTCGACCACCTCATCGTTACCAAACATAGCTATATATCGATCATCGCCGAAACATAAAGAATGACCTGTTAGCACTCTTGCAATTAGAGTGCTAGTTGGCTATACTAAGACAGATATGGCGAAGCGAGATTATTATGAGGTGCTTGGTGTTGCCAAAAGCGCCAGCGATGATGACATCAAGCGGGCATTCCGCAAATTGGCAGTGAAGTACCACCCAGATAAAGCGGGTGGGAGTGAAGAGAAATTCAAAGAGATCAACGAAGCGTATGAGGTCCTGAAGGACAAGCAAAAGCGCCAGCGGTATGACCAATTTGGCCATGCGGGCGTTGGCGGCGCTGCTGGTGGCGGTGATGGTAACCCGTTTGCTGGCTTTGGCGACTTTGGCCAAGGGAAGAATATCCACTTTGATTTTGGTGATGGTGGCCTGGGAGATATCTTTGGCCAGTTCTTTGGTGGTGCTGCTGGCGGCAGTGCAAGCCAAGGCCCGTCACGCGGTCGTGATGTTGAGACGAGCGTGACGCTCGAATTTGAAGAAGCGATCTTTGGTAAAGAAGTCGCTCTTGCACTAACGCTCGACGACGAATGCGAGCATTGTCACGGTAGCACCGTTGAACCTGGCTCGATCCTCAAGAGTTGTCCGGATTGTAAAGGCACTGGTCAGCGCGTGCGGACAATGAACACAATGTTTGGCCCCATTCAGCAGGCGGTAACGTGCGAGACCTGCCAGGGTCGTGGGCAAATACCAGAGAAGGCTTGTACAGTCTGCCAAGGGAGTGGCGTGCAGCGTCGTGAGCAGACGATTACAGTCAAGATCCCCGCTGGTATCGATAACGGCTCGACAATTCGCCTCCGTGGTCGTGGCGAAGCTGTCGGTGGTGGCAGCAAGGGCGATCTCTACGTGCAGGTGCGGGTCAATCCACACAAGACGTTTAGCCGTGAAGGTGATGTGATCCTGAGTGAGGAGCATATTGGCATGGCGGATGCAGCGCTTGGTGCTGAACTCGACGTTAAGACAGTCGACGGGACGATTACAATGAAGGTGCCAGCCGGCACGCAATCGGGTACAGACTTCAAGCTATCTGGCCACGGCGTGCCACACATGCGAAGCGACAAGCGTGGGCCTCATATCGTCACGGTAGTGGTCGACACCCCAACCAAACTAAACCGCCGCCAAAAGGAAATCCTCCGCGAGTTTAATGACACGCTTGGGCGGAAGGGGATATTTGGGCTGTAACTCCAGGTAGGTACTGGTGTAGAATTAAACTACTTGTGGTGAGGAGTTTAGTTTTAACTTGCTCGCCGGGTAATGTAGCTTTGCTAAATTATTTCAAGATTCGATGACATAAAGGTGGCCTTGCCCACAGTGCTCTGCAAATATAAGAGAAAGAGTCTTGATTTATACGGTGGTTTATTGCTAAAATATCCTCACTATGATGACGAGCTATACTCCCGAGAATAGACCACTTCCATCTCATGGTATGCAGGTGAAAGAAGCTCTGCGTAGCCAGAATAGCTCCGTCGATATAGATCCTGAAGTGTTCCGAGGAAAGTACCAGGAACTTGTCGAGCGATCACCGAAAGTTATTGAATCACTTGTTCCCGATCAAGAAAGCAAAGAAGTGGCAATTGACAGTCTAATTACAGGTAGTACCACGTCTTTTCAGCAAAAGTATCCGGTCATTGAGAAGTATTCCGACGAAGATTATACAACCATGCAAGATACTGCAGAAACGCTGATGTCTATGGCTGAGTCTATGTCAGAGCCAGAGAGGACAGTCTATCTCCAGGCGATTGAGGCTCGCAAGCAAGAGGCGAACTTGATAGTAGCGATGAGGGATTATAAAGCAGCAGCAGATCCAATAGCAAGAGAAGCAGCAGCACAACGTTTTATGGAGATAAATATTACGCTCTATGGTGAGCCAGATAAGACAACATATGAGTCATTACTCGGCGAAAAAATTGCCAACATCTTTCATAAAAAGCGTAGTCAAAGCGCCGAGATAATCTTTCAGGAGCTTCGGAATCTTCTTCCAGAAAATGTACTAGATGGTACACGTATACAAGATCGATTTCGTCCATCTACTGAGACCATGAGATGGATGAACGAAGTTGTTCATGGATTGTATGACAATATGCTTCGACATGTTGATAGCTATGTAGAAGCGCATAAATCAGAATTTCAAACAGAATCACACGATGAGACGGTTATAAAAATCCAGCCGACACACCTTCAAGATATCTTTCGGAATATCTTGACTGAGGAATTCCTTGCGTCATCCAAAGAGGTTGAAGAAGGTAGACAGACAGGTGATATTCAGGATGCACAAGCTGTAACAGACTGGGACAATACCGAGACGAGAGATGTCGAGAAAGATATGGATTGGAAGGTCGAGGTGACAGAGGCAAAATCAATCAATGTTGATCCAGACACAAGACATATCAGAATACCCCAAGACCGAGAAGCTATGTCTGTTAATGAAGTAAAACGACTAGTTGTGCACGAAATAGGTGTGCATGTCTTAACGCGAATGACTGGTGGTTCGACAAACCTTGAGCCGCTAGCACAGGGCTTAGCTGGTTTTAACGATACACAAGAAGGGCTTGGGAAAGCAATGGAACACGCCCTTGAAGGAGAATATCAAGAAGCTGGTATAGATCACTATATTACTGCTGGACTTGCCTATTTTGACAACAAAGACTTCAAAGGCGCTTATGATGTGAAGTGGCGTCTCAAACTTCTCGAGAGCCTCAAGCCTGATCAAACACCAACACAAGCACAGATTGACAAAGCCAAGCAATGGGCAGCAAACACAACAATGCGTATCTACCGGGGTACTGATGACTTGCCACTATTTAAGGATCTCTGCTACTACAATGGGTCAAAAGAAGTATGGGAGTATCTAGAGAAAATTTGTGGTGATGATTTGCAGCTGAGTTTATTATTAGCTGGTAAAATTAATACTTCGAAGAAGCACCAGAGAGTCATACTTGAATCACATAGTACTTAAACTAAATACAAGCAATGAAAGTTCAATACGATAAAAGTTTAAAGATAGCAGGCGTTAGTATACAACCATGGGCAAGAATTGGACCTGAGCAGTGGTTTGATAATTACAAAATTGCTTCATTAGCTGGCTGGAATATGCGCAGTCAGAATGTAGAGCACATAGATAGTCTCGCTTATGTGCGCGATCAGTGCGAGAGACCTTATACAGGTGAACTGACTACACAGGCTCTTTTGCAAGACTCAATATTCCAAGATATGGTAATAACTCATTTGCCCGAGTATCATATTTTTACGTATAAACCTTTTGTAATTCCTGAGCGATTAAAACAAAGCAGTTTGCATTTTTTGCCTAGCAACGATATGCACGCGTTGGCTCAGAAGTTTGAGAATAAATCGTGGTTTCGGTGTATTTTTGCAGAGCGTCTTTGCAACATTCCATCACATAAAATATACCCTTGGCGAGAAATGTTATTGGATGAGGAATATTTTTCTAATCTCTGTGATGGACGCAGTAAGATTGTTTTGCAAGATGCTGCACTTGGTGGAGGGAAGGGGTCGTTTATTGTCGATAGCTTTGAGTCATTTTGTTCTGCAATAAACACGATGCAAAATAGCAATGGTTTGGTTGGTGAAGTAGTTGTATCAGACTGTATTGCTGATGGCCGTGATTGGTCGGTGCAGGGCGTTGTAACGCGCTACGGGGTCTTCATAGGGCCAGTGCAGCGACAGATTATTGCAGACCCGAATTTATCAAATACAAGCATTCCTGGTACTGAGAAGTTTTGCGGTATTGAAATATTGGCAGATGATCAACACACGTGGCAGAGTAGTCAACTAACGAAAAATGCGCGCGTCATAGGCCAGGAATTATACGACAGAGGGTATCGTGGTATTTTTGGTGTTGATTCTTTGGTGACGGATGATGCAGTGTATACTATCGAAGTTAACGCACGCATTACGGGTGCTACACCGCTTCTTACAATGAGCTATAATGCAAAAAAGCATATCCCCTTCTATCTTCTTCATATCTTAGAGTTAACGAATGCTAATTATATTATTGAGGATAATTCATACAGTAATGACTATAATGATTGCGCGCTGATGGTTCTCCATCAACGAGACAGTGAGACAGGTGTCGCTGACAGCCCTCGGTCGGGATTATATAATGAAAAGATGCAAATCATAGGCGATATAATGTCATTCGATAGGTCTTCTTCTGCAAAACAGGTTTTTGTACAGGATTATACAAGGAGCGAGAGGTCTATTGCGCAAGGGTCTCGATTGGCGTCTATATTTACTAATTTTCGTGTTATGGACGATGAGGGTACGCTGACGAGAGAATCAAGAAATATTATTGATATAATTGAAAATAGTTCGAATTAAATAAATGCATCGCTATGAATATGGAGCAAGAAAGCAAGAATAGTATCAAAAAAGCAGACCTGTCACGGTATGGCATTACCTCTCGATTACTAATGAAGGAGGCGCTCCGAAAAGGGTACCAGGTCACAACAGCTCCAGGTCGTTTAGCAACATCACATGTGGTGCGCTGTGAAAAGGAAGGCAAAGAGCTTTACTTTTATAATCTTAATACTGCACTAAACCCTTCATATGCAGTCCAGGTGAATGAGGACAAGATCTGGACGAATAACATATTACACCAATCGCATATACAAATACCAGATACATATCCATTAAAAATAAATAGACCCGAAGACGTGGTAATTGACGATACACTTCGAAAAATGTTAGAGTCCTATGAGCGTCTTGTTGTCAAATCTGCTACAGCAAACTACAGTAATAATGTTCTTGTTAACGCTGGTGATGAAGAAGGTTTGCTTCGTGCAATACACCATGTATATCAGAATAGTGGTGGACAACCTGATATAGTTGTTCAGCAAATGGTTTTTGGGCAGGAATATCGCTTCTTGGTGTTAAATAAAAAAGTCATTGCAGTAGCATATCGTCGACCACCATATATTGTTGGAGATGGAGTATCAACAATACGAACCTTGATAAGTAGAAAAAATAACAATTGCCCAAAGCATGGCAATAGACACGCTAGTTTAGTAGCGAAAATAAACATTGAAGATGTGTCGAGACATAAAGGTGCTTACTTTTTGCAACAAGTTCCCGAGAAAGGTTCTGTTGTTGAGGTTTTAGATACATTGAATCTGAGTAGGGGTGGTGAAGCAGTTGATGCCACGAGTTATGTGTCTGATGAACTCAAAAACATAGCAATTCAAGCGGCATCAGCATGTTTTCTTGGTATTGCTGGTATTGATATTGTAACGGATAACATTAGTGGCGATGGAAATGATAGCTATGTCGTAAGAGTGATGGCATCTCCAGGGATACGAATGCACCACTTTCCAACAGAAGGCAAACCTCGGAATGTTGCGCGAAAACTATTTCATGCTATTGAAAAAACGGCGCATCCTATCGGCAAAAAGATAGTTATGATTGGCCGAGTTGAAAAGGTTGCTTTGCCTGATCTTGTTAACGAAAAATTTAAAGCTCGGATAGATACAGGGGCAACAGTCTCGTCTATATGGGCAAGCGATATTCGGGTTGATAAGACAGGCCTCTATTGCAAACTATTTGGTGAAGTCTCCCCAGTGTATACTGGTGAGGAGTTGCATTTTTCTGAGTATTCCATACGCTCTGTTCGGAGTTCGAATGGTTATGAGGAACTGCGGTATCAGGTTGTCATTAATGTAAGTTTGGCAGGAAGGCGAGTGAAAGCAAAAGTTACACTAGCAGACAGATCGGGGCAGATCTACCCAATGCTGATTGGAAGAAATATTTTGCGTAATAAATTCATCGTTCATGTTGCAGAGGGTGATATTGATAAGAAGGCCGAAAGTAGTAATCGTAAAGAACTACGCCAAAATGGACTACAATAGAGACAGAGAGCATATAATAAGCAAAATCGATAAAATAATAGTACGAGGTATGGAGTGAAAATCGCAATACTCAGTAATGGCAATGTGAACTACTCAACGCTTCGCCTCAAGGAAGAGGCGGAGAGGCGTGGACATAGTGTGAGAGTGATTAAATACCGCAAATGTTATGTGACGATTGATGAGAAGAACCCAACGGTGATGTATGATGGTGAAGCGATCGATCAGTATGATGCAATAATTCCGCGCATTGCAAGCTATATGACTCGCTACGGCACAGCAGTGGCACGCCAGTTAGAAATGGCGTACCCACGCACACTTTTTGTTAATCGCTCGATTGCGATTACGCGGGCGCGCGATAAACTGCGTTCGACACAGCTGCTAGCTCGAGGTGGAGTAGCTATTCCTAAGACAGTGTTTAGCCGCAACTCAGCCGATATAGACGATCTCCTTAACGAACTTGGTGGTACGCCAGTTATCATCAAGCTCGCTCGTGGTACTCATGGCAATGGTGTGGTGCTAGCGGAGACGAAGAAGGCGGCAAAGTCAGTGCTTCAGGCGTTGTACCTCACCAACGAGGATGGGACAAACATCCTTTTGCAAGAATTTATTCGTGAGTCGGCTGGGGTGGATATCCGTGCCTTTGTGGTGGGGAGTCGTGTAGTGGCGAGTATGAAGCGCCAGAGCCTAGATGACGACTTTCGCTCTAACCTCCATAAGGGAGGTGAAGGAACGCCGATCCGCTTGACGGATACCGAGCGTCGTATGTGTTTGCGGGCAGCTAAGGCAATGGGTCTGACAGTAGCGGGTGTTGACTTTATGCGCTCGAGCCGTGGGCCGCTAGTGCTTGAGGTCAATGCGAGCCCAGGTTTTGGGATAGAGAAAATTACGCGGCGCAATGTAGCTAAACCGATCATTGAATATATTGAGCGCAATGCGAAGCGGCAGCACAAGAAGGACCGCGTTGGAGCATAAATACTCAAACGCATTGTGGCGTCTCTCATAACGCTTATGTTAAATCGGTGTCATGGTATAATGATGGCATGATGTTGCTTGGATTGCTTGTTGGCATGGCTGTAGTTTTGGCTGGTTTGGTATATGTAGCGAAGCGGCATTTTGGGCTACCAGTAATAGGCCTGGCGGTTGGTATGGTAATGACACAGCTGTGGGCGGCAGATGTCGTGCCGTATGCTGCTGGGGTTGGCATAGGCATTGACCGATCTGCTTTGCTTGCAGTGGTGACGATTGTGCTGACGGTGCTACCAGCTGTGGTGCTGGTGTGTTGCGGCTCGGTGGTGAGTCAGCGCTGGTGGCGCATTGGTGGCTCACTGATCTTTGGTGTTGTGGCAGTGTATGTACTGTTTGGTGCGCTGAGTAGTCTCGTACCACCAGTTGATGAGACAAGCAAGACGATTATGGCAGTGCTGGATGGGTCTCATGCAGTGGTTGTAACGATGGGGTTTGCATGTGCTCTTGTTGACACGCTCGTGGCTCGCACAAAGGGCGCAAAACCACATAAGAAAAAGTGACAGATATAGATATCCCTCTTGCGCGTGTCACTTGATAAGTGTGGTTTTACAAAAATATATACGTTGATGTGCCTAGCAAAACAACCCTCATAATAGAGGGTCGTTTTAGTATTGTGATTCGCGTGTAGCTCTAGTGGGTATTACGCCGCGTTCGTTGCAACGTTTGTCACATCATCGAGTGCTTCAAGTGCGTCGATAATTTTGGTAAGCTTGCGGGCGGTTTCGTCGTCCTCAATAGCAACAGTGTTGTTGGGCACATACTGAAGCTCTGCATCTTCAACAGTCATGCCAGCTGCGAGCAAAGCTTCGCGGACTTTGGAGAGCTCCTTTTTGTCGGTATAGACGGTGAGGCCGCCATCTTCTTCTGCTGCATCCTCAGCCCCAGCATCAAGCACAGTAAGGAGCGCTTCTTCGCCACTGGCTGCTACACGGATTACACCTTTGCGCGCAAACTGAAACATCACACTGCCGCTATCTGCCATAGTGCCACCATTCTTGGTGAGAGCGGTGCGGACCTCTGGGTAGGTACGATTCTTGTTGTCGGTTGCTGTCTCGATAATGATGCCAACACCACCTGGGCCGTAGCCCTCGTAGACTGCCTCTTCGAGTGCGGCAGCATTTTTATCATTGATGCGATCAATTGCTCGCTGGATGTTAGCGTTGGGCATGTTGGCTGCCCGAGCCTTCTCGATGGCCAATGCGAGACTTGAGTTGGTTGTTGGATCGGTGCCGCCACGGGCTGCGATGGCAATCATGTTGCCAAGCTTGGTAAAGGCTGCGCCGCGCTTTGCATCAACCACGGCCTTTTGGCGATGGGTCGTGGCCCATTTACTGTGTCCAGACATAGGTTCTCCTTGATTGTTCTATCTTTCACTTATTGTAGCATATTGGGCAGTTGTTATTCTATGAGCGAGGCATCGCGCAGCGAGTAGCCAGTTGCTCGCCAGAGCCACCAGCAGAGGCCAATGAGCCCGCTATACCACAGCGCCACACCCCACCATGGTAGTGCGAAATCGAGCTGCGCCCAGGGGAAGGCAGCACATTGCTGGACAACCCACAGCATGGCATCGAGCAACCATTGTGCTGGCGCGCCAAATACTGTCGCTGCCGCTGGCCATACAAGTGCCCCAACCCCAGCAATGCACGTGAGAAGCATCGCCAGCGGCACCCACGGCACAATGAGTAGATTGGCTGGCAGTGCCACGAGCGATAATTGTCCAAATACTGCGAGGCTAATTGGTAGTGTAGCAAGCTGTGCAGAGATTGTCTCGCCTAAGACTTGGCGGCCGATTGATGGCTCTGCTGGACCGAAGAAATAGCGCTGCAACAGCGGTGCAAGAATCATCACTCCAGCGAAGGACGCAAAGCTTAGCTGCCAGCCAATATCTCCCCAAACATAGCTTGGGTTCCATAGTACTGTGGCGGCACTTGCTACTGCCAGCAGTGTAATGGGGTGAAACGCACGACCATAGGCCCAAGCCCAAATGCTGAGCCCAGCCACAAGACCAGCGCGCGTTATGCTTGGGCTTAGGCCAGTGATGGCGACAAAGCCAAGGACGAGACTTGCGCTGGTAAGCACTGCGAGGTAGCGCGACACCTTAGCAAACAAGCGCCGGGCGAGACGGACGAGGATCGTGAGGTTGTATCCGCTTGCTACTACGATATGAGTGAGGCCAGTAGTGCGCATTGCTTCTTGGATATCATGCGGCAGGGCGCGCTTTTGGCCAAGGACATAGCCACTGCCAAGGCTAGCCGCTGGCTCGTGAATTGCGTGGCGAATATGCTCAGCAAACCAATCACGCACCTGCAGGGCGACATCGCTAGGCTGTGGCTGAACAAAGCGTTCCACATGGGCACGCTGCACAACAGCAGCAAAGTTGCCAAAGCCAGGCTTGAGCTTACCTCGCACAACTATCCAGTCGCTGCGATGGACTGCAGGGTTGCCGTGTAGACTCACCCATACTGTGCCGGGCAGCGAGCGGCCATTGAGGCGAATAGCGCTCAGCCTCACGGCGAGTTGATTGGGTTGATTTGTATCAGGGTCATCTTGCACCTGCCCAGTGATTGTCGCTGTGCGCCCAAATAATGTCGCGTAAGAGCGCTGTTGTTGCTGGTCACTCCCACCGCGTACTAGGCCAATCATAAGCCCAGCAATCAATATGATAATAAGGCACCACCGCCGGCTTTGGCGTAGTGCACAAATAATCCCGCCGCTAGCTACAATAAGCCACCACCACGCAGCGTACGGCCACCACTGGGCTAGTGCTACTCCACCAACAATGCCGCCGCAGCACATTGTGAGCTGCCATGTTGGGTGAATTCGCCGTTGCCACCACGTCATTGGTTATCATTAAACCATTGCGTTGCTGGTGCGTCAATTTATTACATCCAAATCGCGGCTTTTCTGTCAATTTTATGCTGTTTGCTCTGCTTTCTGTAGGGTTTATCAAGGAGGCTAGAATTTTTATGTAATTTGTTTTCTTAGGGTGAAATTATTGAATTTTTTGCGTTTAGCAAGAGATTTTTATACATTTACCAGGTGAGGTAGTAAGGGAGAGCCTCTTACAGAGGAGAAAGGTGAATTTTGCTATAGATAGTAGAATTTTGGAAGAGTGATGATGAATCCAGCGCTTCCTCCGCTTGACAGTCTACCGCGACCAGTGCTATACTCGCAGAGTCTACGGGCCCATAGCTCAGCAGGTTAGAGCACCTGCCTTTTAAGCAGGGTGTCGTGAGTTCGA
>CALHWE010000012.1 GCA_938036785.1 uncultured Candidatus Saccharibacteria bacterium
CGCGAGCTGGGTTCAGAACGTCGTGAGACAGTTCGGTTTATATCCGGTATGGACGTTAGGAAATTTGAGAGGATCTGCCCCTAGTACGAGAGGACCGGGGTGGACGCACCTCTGGTGTACGGATTGTGGCCACCTGCTGCATTGTCCGGTAGCTATGTGCGGACCAGATAAGCGCTGAAAGCATATTAAGCGCGAAACTGACCTCAAGATTAGATTTCCCTATGAGGGCCGTGAAAGACGATCACGTTGATAGGTGCAAGGTGGAAGTGCAGTAATGCATGGAGCCGAAGCATACTAATCGCCCCATTGCCTTTTTATGTCCTTGTCTACGATGCTAATGCTTGCATTGGTGGCGTGGATGAGGTAGACTTAACTAGTGATTGGTGTATATCACCACTGTCAATCGTTGACACGTACATACCATACCGTGCAGATGGACATCGAAGCAGGGGTTTGGCCCACCGAGGAAATATATCGGAACCAAGCGTCTAAACCCCCACTTCGGTGCCCATGGCGAGGAGGAAACACCTGTTCTCATTCCGAACACAGAAGTTAAGCTCCCCAGCGGCGATTATACTGCTTTTAGTGGGAAACTAGCACGGTGCCGAATTATATAAGAGCCATCCGAATAGGGTGGCTTTTATCTTTAGAAATGATTTTTATTAATAGCTTGATGCTTGCTAGTAGGGTTTATTGAGGTGTGGTATCGATCTGCTTCAGATGAGGCTCTGGCTATGTGTTATTGCTTTCTATTAACGTGCTGGCGTCTGTTGTGCAGTGAGATGTCGCATAGATTGAAGGAGGTGATAGACTCAACAGTGGTCATAGGTGCGAAGTTTGCTACTTGCTTGCAAAATCTAGAGAGAGAGAGTATTATATGGAGTACCTAAGTAACAAAAACAAGGAGAAGCGACATGCCAGTCAAACACGCCGAATCATACCCACTATCGCCAGAAGCTCTTAGCGAATACAATGCGAAGTGTGATCCAGAATATTTGCTGGAGCAAGCCAGCCAGAGCTATGAGGGCGGCAAGACGAACGAAGCGGCGCGAACGCTTGGCTATATTGGCTGGACGCTAGAAGGGCTTGAGGCGCTGAAGTCGGCAGAAGAAGCCGAGCAAGAATAGCGTTATTTTAATTGAAACGAGCAAAACCAGCCTATCAAAGCGATAAGGCTGGTTTTTGATATATGAATTGCTAAAGTAGTTTTCAATTTCTATAAAGCTCAGAACGTTTTTAGTACAGACGTACCATTCTATTGTATAATTGCTAGAGAGGGGTGCCTGCTCTGCGACTTGGAGTATCTTAGGTGAGTGAGGCACTACCGCTGGTGGGTCATGAGTATCTTAATGGCAATGCAGTGATGATGTGATAACCATAACCAAAAAGGAGTGTTCTTATGACAGAGCAACAACCACCATCAATCAAAAATCACTATAGTGAGCGTTCCATGCGGCCTGCCGATGTATTGTATTACTACGACAAGGAGATTGCGAGACGTCCGCGAATACTCGAGCCACCAGTAGGAGACAACCCATACGGGCAAGAGATGCTTGTTGCGGGTGTAGCTGGTACGCAGATTGATGTTGCGCGAGAGGCAGCCTTATTGCCACAGCCCGATGAGAGTGTTGTCTATACAATGTACGATGCACAGTCTCCCTATGCACTAACAGTGAGTATGCAGCACAATCGTGCACTTCTGTACCTCTGTGATGAGAGCGATAGTGGGCCTATACCACGCAAAGCAGAGAGCCATGCACTCAAAATGAGCTTGGTTGATATGTCGTCGCACCTCGCAGATATGCGATTTATCACGCTAGGTGAGCCAGTCGTCTCGCTCCCTGACCCACGGAATCGTCGGGCTGCGCTGACTATCACACCGGATGCAATAGGGGTCTTTGGGGCGGGCACAGCAGTGGATTATGACAGCAATGAGGCTCAGCCAGCCCAAGGCAATGCATCGCCATATTCTATGAATGTTATGAATATACTCCACCCACAGCTCGTGCAGTACGAGGTAGCTCGGCAGCGCCATAACCATGCCAAGGAGCGGCAGGATGACCCATTGCGGCCTCGCACTCTTGGCCAGCTTGGCTGTGTGGCGTATGGACGGAGTAGTTGGATCTAAGAACAAGAAAGTTGAGGAATGAACTGATACCTATTTCTCAAAGTATTAGAGGGTCGACATGTGCAGTGTCGGCCCTTTGGCTAGGTAGTAGAGGCCTACTTTATACTCGTCCTATGTAAGTAAAAGAGGCTCTGTCTCAAAAGAATAGAAATCTGTACCAGATAACAAAAACAACCCTGTATGCGCAGGGTTGTTTTTCATTCTCGAATCTCGCAGCAAACGAGAATTGTTGTGGTGGACCTTGGTGGAAACGACCCGAACCAAAGCTAATACTTAGTATATAGCATAGGCGTCTTAAATGCAATACCAATAATGCAATCTGAAAATGCTCATGTAAACGTTGACAAAACATATACAGTATGCTATATTTAAATCATGATACATATCATATATGGTATGTAGCGAGGATTTGCTGGCCTACACTGGCAACGTACCTCTGATAAATATATAAATAAGGAGTAACCCTATGGCGGGAACAAAAGCTGGCGGCCTGAAGGCTGCGCAAAAAAACATCTCTAAAGACCCTAACTTCTACGCCAAGATTGGCGCCAAGGGCGGTAAGAATGGCCGCACTGGCGGCTTTGCGGCTAACCCACAACTCGCCCGCGTGGCTGGCGCCAAGGGCGGCCGAATCTCTCGCCGCACCAAAAAGGCCGACGAGAATGCTGCCGCAGCTGTTTCGCAATCGGACGTTGCACTTGCCGCCTAAAGGTAACGCAGGTCGCTTAAAACACCTCCCACTGATCTGGGAGGTGTTTTTGGAATATTGTGTTGGGGATTTGTGGCTTTTTGTGGTGGTTTTGCGCTGCTGCGATGGCTGCTAGAGTGTGTTTGGTCATAATGAATTGACCCTTAAACTTGGTGCGGTGGGCGTGAGAGGGTTAGCCTCGACACAGAGAAAGGGGCTAGTGTGAAGATTGAGAGTGAAGGCTGGACACTGAACGAGGTAGGCAGGTGTCACTCTGTCTAGTCGCGCGTGAAAACCAGTTGCTACAGCGAGCTTTCAATGTAAGCATGAGAGATTTGTTTTTGGGAGACATTCTCCCGCATTGTGCTCGTGAGAGCGAAGTAGCGGTGCGCGAGAATTACTGCAGCAATCAAGGCTCGCGTTATATCATCGTGTTTTTTACAACATGACGCCGGAGTTGGCAGGTAGTGGCGTTGTTGGCGCGCCAGTGGGTGAAGCAGGCAAGACAGGTATATGTGCCATCGCTGCGCTGTAAGCCAGTTGCGTTGCAGTGTGGGCACTGTGAGCGGGCATGGAGCCAGTCGCGGTAGGTGTCGAGGGCGGACTCAATAAGATCATCGTCGACCGTCAGCTGCCAGCCAGCGCCAACACGGCAGCCAGTGCTCCATGCAGCACGCTCCATTGCAACAAGCTGCACATCGCGCGCATAGCCACAGTGCCCCAGAAGCGCATGACCATACTCGTGGAGGAGGTAGGCAGTGGCCTGGGCATCGTGCGGATCGTAATAAACCGTGCGGCTTGGGTAGTGCCAATGAAAATGGCTGCTTGAGCGAAAAGAAAGTGGCGCAAGGCCCGACGCATGGGCATGCTGAGTGAGGTGAGGGATGAGCTGATCGAGTGGCATGGGTGGTGGTGATATAGCCACGTCTATCGGCATGCGAACCAGCTAGTAAAACAATAGATACTTCGCACGATTTGACAGAGGTGGAGATTATGATTTGTTCGTGTATTGTACGTGTCAAGATCAGTGTAGCACAGCCTGCCTGTAATGCCTAGTGGGTGGTGCGAAGTATCGATGTATGGCAAGCTCTAGAGAGGCAGAGTGAGATGCATAATTAATAGAGCGCGTGCGTTGCGTTTTGCGATCGATTACGGTATAATAGAAAGAGTAACGTAAACGAAGGTTTGGCAATGAAGCAGCAAGGATCAATTATCGGGTACGTCGTCGTCGGGACAGTGCTAACACTCGCACTGGTTGGCGGGGTCTTAATCGTCAAGAATAGTCACAATAGCAGCGCTCGGCAAGTGGCAAGCACTACTGCTACCGACGCCAAGAAAAAGGAATCAACGCAGAGCAGCAAAAGCGCCAACGACAAGCTAGTCGATAGCCTCAACAGCAAATCAACAGAGGCTAGTAAGAGTAAAGAAACTCAGTCGCAAGACAAGAAAAACGCCACATCGACTGCAACGAATGGTGCAACCAGCGGTGCATCGAGCACAACTACGCAAAGCCAAAGCCAATCAACTCAGTCTACTCAGTCTCAAAGCTCAAGCACGCCTGCCGCAACGCCATCGACCAACTCCAGCACTCCTTCGCAGACCCAATCTACCCAGCAAGTGAGCGCTTTGCCACAGACCGGCCCAGCTGAGAGCCTGGCAGCCGTTGTGGCGGTAAGTAGCCTAGCTGGCGTAGCACTGGCCTATCGCAAGTCGCGCACACCCGCGCTGTAAGACATACAACATCGACGCTGTTTCATAGACAACACAACAATTACCCCTGTGCAGAGCAGGGGTAATTGTCATTTGAGAGAGGTGATATAGATGTTGTTATTATAGCATCGTTGTGTATATAACTGTATGATAGTTTGTGCTATATACAACGTGAGTGAGAGGAGCAGGCCAGGGGATAAGTAGCTTGGCGTTCCTAGGCTGCTGAGCCGAAGCCGTTAAACCTTATGTATGATCTGGAAATACAACAGCAAACCTATCGCACAAGATAATATCTAGAGGCTAGCGACTGTGGAGTGAGCAAGGTCTGTTATTTACCGAACTGGAGTACTTTTGGTGCGATGAGTGTGCTGTGTGGGCTATTGATTACTCATAGAGGTGAGACTGAGAAGCTCCGGGTTTTGACGCTTGCAGCGACTTTGTGTATAATACAGAGGAATGGTGCGTCGCGATATGGCGACGTGTCTCATTAATATAATTAATAAGAGGAGTCTGTACCAAGACTTATGGCAACACAAGCCTTAACAATGGATGATTTGCTCGCTGGCGACGGCGTCAAGCAACTAGTAACCGGCGAGGTCGTAACTGGCCGCGTATTATCGGTGCGCAAACGAGATGTATTAATAGACCTAGGCCCGCAAGGGGTTGGCTATGTGCCACGGCGCGAGATTGGCCCGGCTAAGACGCTAGCGGTTGGTGATGAAGTAACAGCCAGTGTGGTAGATAGCGAGCTGGATAATGGCTATAGCCTGCTGAGCCTGCGCAAAGCAGCCAAAGACCGTGGTTGGGAAGAAGCGATGGCTAAGCTGGATGCTGGCGAGATCATCGAGGTAGCGCCATACGACGCTAACCGCGGTGGTATGCTGGTTGAGTACGAAGGCGTGCGAGGCTTTTTGCCAGTATCGCAACTGTCGGCCGAGCACTACCCACGGGTGGGTGGTGCCGATAAGGATGAGATCTTGGCGCGGCTCAACACCCTGGTGGGCCAGACGCTCAAGGTGCGCATCCTCGACTGTGACCGCAAAGCTAACAAACTGATCTTTAGCGAGAAGGAAGCCATCAAGGATGGCCTGGCTGCTCACTTTGAGAAGCTCAAGGTTGGCGATACCGTCAAGGGTGTCGTGACTGGTGTGGTGGACTTCGGCGTCTTCGTAAATGTCGAAGGGATTGAGGGGCTCATCCACATCTCAGAGATTAGTTGGGAGCGCGTCAACAACCCAGCCGACTATGTGAAGGTCGGTCAGAGCGTTGAGGCGAAGATTATCAGCATCGACAAAGATCGCCTAAGCCTGAGCATGAAGCAGCTCACTAAGGACCCATGGCTTGATGAGGTAGATCAATTCACTAAAGGCCAGACCATCGAGGGCACAGTCACGCGCATTACCCCATATGGTGCCTTTGTTCAGATTAGCCCAGCAGTTGAAGCGCTGGTGCACGTGAGCGAGCTGGGCAGCGGCGGTGCCGACCCAGAGAAGGTCTTTACCCTCAATGAGCGCAAGAGTTTTGTCATTCTTGACATCGACAAAGATGCGCACAAAGTGAGCTTGAGTCTCACCGACAAGAAAAAATAACCTAGTAAATTACAAAAGATGACCGGCTGTGGCCGGCAGAAAGGAGTGTGTATATGAGTCAGTCTGAAAAAGTGTTGGTCATTGCCGATTCGATCACCGTTGGTGAGCTGGCCCAAACCCTGAATCTGCCGGTCACGAAGCTGATTGGCGAGCTGTTCAAGAATGGCTTTACGGTAACGATCAATCAACGGATTGATTTTGAGATTGCTGAGATTATCGTGGAGGAGCTTGGCCTGGCAGTGACGCTGCAGCGCAAAGCCGCCGAGCAGCATACTGTGCAGCATCTGCATAAACCGTCGAGCAATGCTGTACCACGCCCGCCAATTGTGGCGGTGATGGGGCATGTTGACCACGGCAAGACAACGCTGCTCGACACCATCCTCAAGATGAAGACAGTCGCTGGCGAGGCTGGTGGTATTACCCAGCACATTAGTGCCTACCAAGCCCAAAAGGGTGGTCGTACGATGACGTTACTCGACACTCCTGGTCACGAGGCCTTTGCGGCGCTACGCCAGCATGGTGCCGCACTGACCGATGTGGTGGTGATTGTTGTGGCAGCCGATGATGGCGTGAAGCCACAGACGGTGGAGGCAATCCGCTTTGCACGCGATGCCAATGCCAAGATCATCGTTGCCATCAACAAGATTGACAAAGACACCGCCAACCCTGATATGGTCAAAGCTCAACTTGCTAGTGAGCATCATCTCAACCCTGAGGAGTGGGGTGGCGATACCATTATGGTGCCAATTAGCGCTAAGACTGGCCAGAATATCGATAAGCTGCTTGATACCATCCTGCTTGTGGCCGACATGGAAGAGCTTCGCGCCGATACGGATGTGCCAGCTGAGGGGCTCGTTATCGAGGCGCATATGGAGAAGGGTCGTGGCTCGGTAGTGAACTTGCTTATCGAGCAGGGCCGCTTGGCACCGGGGCATTTCCTCGTAGCGGGGCAAGCCTATGGTAAGGTGCGTACTTTGCTCGATTACACTGGTACGCCTATCAAGGCAGCCACACCTGCTACACCAGTGACGGTAACAGGTTTTAAGGAATTGCCGCAATTTGGTGATATCTTCACGGTGGTCAAAAACGAGAAAGAAGCTCGCCTAGCTGTGCAGAAGGCTAAGCTCGACCAAGCACGTAATGCCGCCACCACCAATGTGACTGGTGCTGACTTGCTCAAGCTTATGACGCAGAAACACGATGCTCAGGAATTCGACGTCATCGTCAAGGCCGATGTACAGGGGTCACTTACCTCAGTGATGGATAGCTTGCGCCTGGTGGAGACGGGCGGGGCGATCACGCTGCGGATTATTGGCCATGGCGTGGGCAATATTACCGAGAGTGATGTGCGCCTGGCTGGTAGTAGTAATGCAATTATCTATGGCTTTAACGTCGACCTGCCGCCAGCTGTTAAGCGCCTGGCAATGCGTGACAAAGTGACGGTGCGCCGCTACCAAGTGATCTACGAGCTGCTCGATGACGCACGTCGCAGCATGGAAGCGATGCTCGCACCAGAGGTGGTGGAGACGGAGATTGGCCAGCTAGAGGTTAAGGGTGTTTTCCGGACGATGCGCGATGCGGTAATCGCCGGTGGGCAAGTGACAAGGGGCAAGGTGACGGCAGGGCTACTAGCCCGTGTGATGCGCGGCGAGGAGCAAATTGCCGAAGTAACAGTAGCCAGCGTGCAGCGCCAGCAGCAAGAAGCCAAGGAGGTTTTTGAGGGTGAGCTCTGCGGCCTTAACCTCACGACCAGCAAGAAGCTCCAGCTCGAGATTGGCGACACCCTCGAGTTCTTCACCCGCGAGTTGGTGAAGCGTACGCTGCAGTAGTGGGCTGGGTAGTACTTTATAGTGCAGAATCTCGGTGTATTTATATTGAGTGATAACTCTGTTTTTACTAATGGTGTATAAAACTCGCTATGGGGTGATGGCGGGTTTTTGAGATTGGGGCATCTCCCTCATTGACACATCACCTCTGTTGTGGTAGGATGTGGGCAGAATGTATAAGGAAAGAAATTAGGACGGGTAGTATGGCACAGAGACATAAGTATAGTGAGTATAGTGTATCGCTTGCAAAAGACTCTAAACTGCAACTTGAGTTGCCAAGTGGCGACACACTTCCTGTTGAAAGAACTAAAAAACCAGCAAAAAAAGATCAACACACCATGCATGACAGTGTTATGCTGTTGCCGATCGATGAGACGATCAAAAATATGACGCATGGAACATTTGAGTATTCACAGTCATCGAAGCAAGAAGCAAGTCCTTCTCGACTGAAGAGTTTCTATGATCGTCAAAGCGATCGAATAGTTGAGTCCCTAAATAAGCGTAGGGGAGATATAGAAGAGTTACAAAAAAAAGTGCAGGATGATATTAAAAAAGGCGAGCTCTCTAAGGCCTATGAGCATGCAAAAACTCAAAGGCACAAACAGGATATCAATCGTTTTGCAGCCTCTGTAGCGGCACCAGTCTTTGCTTTTGACATGGCAACAAAAATTCCTCGACCAATAGATCCGAGAAAGCTGGAAGAAGAACAGAAATACCATACCCTCACTCTTTCTGAGGCTGTAATACCAGAAACAAAAGATCTTGCAGTGGAGATGCCAAATACCATACTTACTACAGTAGGTGATAAGCAGGAACCATCTCCTGCTCTACCGGTGGTAGAAAGCTCCACGCGAAATGAAGCCGAAGCGCAGCAAAACCAAACCCCAACTCCTGAGCAAACCCCACCAGCTGAGCAAGAGCAACGTACTGGTGAGGAAGCAACCCTTGCTCGCCTCCAAACAGAAATCGCAGCATTGACTGACGAGAAGGTCCAGAAGATTAACGCAGCAGAGTCGGCGACGGACGCGGTATTTGCCAAGGGTATGGCAGATATTGCGGTGCAGAGCAAAATTGCGCATGAGGTGATTTTGCCATATTCGGCGGAGGGGATTGCTCAGTTGGAGACGATGCGCAGCGACGCGCTTGCTACCCTGCAGCAGGCCCTCGACGCGCGCAACCAAGGCGCACGGCCTACTGCTACTCTAAGCCAAGAACTAACCCCAAGCGGAGCTCAGGCAGAGCTTGCTCCCGCACCAGTCTCGACGAGTGAGCAAACGCCACAACCAACCGGCTTCGAAGCGCAGGTGAGTGAGCTGACAGACCGCACCGCCCAGGAGATTATGGCGAGCCACTCGACTATGGATGCGATCCGCATGAAGGGTGAGGCGGCAAGCGCAGTGCTGAGCATGACGGCGCGTGAGCTGATGCAGCTACACCTCTCGCACGAAGATGCAGCGCAGCTCAAAGACACGCGCGACCGGGCACTCGCAGCACTCCAGGCAGCACTTGACGTGCGGCTGGAGTCGCCAGACTCTCACCAAGCCACCTCTGTAGCGACAGAGAGTCAGCCTCTCGCAGAAGCAGCACAAGCCCCCGAAGGAACCACAGCAGAGCCAGCGCACGAGGAAGTGGATGACAGCGCTGAGGAGAACCGCGCAGCAGCTATGAAAGCGGCTACAGAAGTAGAGGGGAAGAAAAAAGACCGATTGACACGTCGGGCACAGACTGCTCTGCATATGGCCCGAGAAGCAATGCGGGCTGTGAAAGATTGGTTTAGCCAGAAAGTGCCAGATCAAAAACCAAGGCCCAATCGTCCTCTCAAAGACCATTCTTTTACCAAAGCGTCTAATGGCGAAGCGCAAGAACAACCAGCAGCAGTTGATACTGAAGCCCAAGCTACTCAGCCACACGTGCCATCACACGAGACACCAGCGGGGGACACGGAAGATCCCTTTGCACTTGCACGGGCAGCAGGGGTTCTTAGGGGGAATAGCGACCCTGGTGAGCCAGTCGTGACGAGCCACGATGAAGCTGCTCATCGTGGTGAAGGCGAGCCAGAAGCTGAGCTAGCTGAGGTTATCAATTTCCCAGCTGGTGCAGAGCAGCCTCCCGCTGACGATGAAGCACCCACCGAAGAACTCGAAACTGTCGCCGAGGCAATCGACACGCAAGAGGATGCTCCGCTTTCGCGCGATGAAATGCGCCAGATGGAGCAAACGGCAAGAAGCAAGATACAGCTTGGTGAGTATGACTTGTGGGCGGAGATGACAAAGGCTGATGCAAATAACGAAGAGGTAGATATTGACGGGCTCATCAAAAACACCCGCACAGCGATACAAGAAAATGTGCGAGGCTGGCTCCAAGAAGAAGGCCGGCAGCACCAAGCAAGTGGCCTATACCTGAGCACGCTAGAAGCACGAACAATGGAAAGTGCGGATAGTGCCCTTGAGTCGATCAAACAGGCGTATATCAAAGCCAAGCAAGCACGAGAGAGCCGACAGGACAGCGCAGCCTAGCGGTAGAAAATCATGAGTGCAGCACCCCTCCCAATAGATGACGACAACCCTTTCTCATCTCTCATCACCCAACACGACCTCGATCGCCTTGGGATTATAACGCGCGACTCGGTAGCGCTGCTACAGGAGGTGAATAACACGCTCTATGAGCGCGTGGGGCTGGAGGTTATTAGCCGCTTGTCGGATAATGACCTCGATGAGCTGGTGCGCCGCCAGGAAACGGACGATAGTGCAGCGCTATTTGCCTGGCTGTCGCAGCGGGTTGCCCACCTCGACGAGATCCTGAGCGACGAGCGCACCCTCATCCTTGGCGACCTGGCCAAGAAGGCTGATGAGCTGAACGATACAGCGTGAGTATTGTGTACATAGCCGCATAATGGAAAATGGAAGATCCCTTCGTAATAAATACAACGAATAGCTAAACTGATATGATATAATCCTAGTATGGAATGTGCAACACGACCAGATAGTGGTAATCGGCTAGTTATCGCGATAGACTGCGATGAAGTAATTGTCGAGACAGTGGGACCAATCTTGCGCCACTATAATAAGCAGTATGGGGCAGACTTGCCTGCGCCACTTGAACCAAAGCATTATTATAATGGCACGCCATATGATTGGGGGGTGGCTAACGACCCTCAAGAAGGGGCACGGCGCGTCGAGGCATACACTCAGTCTGATGAGTTTGCAGCTCTCGTACCAGAAGAAACAGCGGTAGTGGCAATTCGCCGCTTGGCAACACAGCACAGTATCCATATCGTTACTGGCCGGCGCGAAGACCAGTTGGCAGTGATCACGCAGCAGATGGTCGATACCTATCTTCCTGGCTGTATCGACGGTATTCACTACACCAGTTATTTTAACGAGCAGCAGCGGCAAGATAAAAGCGTCATTTGTGAACGCATTGGTGCGAATGTGCTGATTGACGACCACGCAAAGCATCTCAATACCATTCTCGCGATGAATGACGAATGCCCAGCCCCTGCGATGCGCCGCATTGTGCATACCATTCTCTTTGGTGAGTACCCGTGGCAGCCACGCCCGGACGAGCGTGATAGCCGTATCGTCAGCTGCCCCACCTGGCCAGCTGTTGAGCGCACGATAGCGCAGATCGCCCAGGACGAGGAGTCGTAACAGAGGTAGACAGCACTACTAAGGGAAATTACACCATATTTTACCATTTTTATTGTATGAGGGGCGGATTGTTTGGTATACTAGGGGCAGGAGGAATTGAAAAATATGTTTCAATTAGACGATGCTTTTTTGCAAAAAATCGGTATAGCAGACTGGCCGCCAGAGGCACGGCAGCGCTTTGTCGACAACTTTCGCCAGGTGCTGGAGCTGCGCGTTGGCACGGTGCTGAGCGATGGCTTGAGCGAGGTGCAGCTGAATGAGTTTGAGTCGTTTATGAATCAAGACGCTGCGGTCATTACGGCGTGGATCGACGAGCACGAGCCCGATTACGAAGAGGATGAGATATACCAGAGCCAGCGCAAAGCCTACGAGAAAGCGGCAGAGCAGCGTGGTGTGGAGGTAGACCAGCTGGCACTCTTTGCAGAGTATGCGCAGCTTAAGTGGCTCACCCACAACCGCCCAGACTACACAACTGTCGTGCGCGAGACCTTTGAGGGCCTCGTGGATCTCGCTAAGGCAGACCCGCAGAAGTTCCTTACCCAAGAGGGCTTGGCTAGTATCTTCCAGAGTAGCGATGCGGCAGATGGTGATACACCAGACGAGCTTGAAGGAGGCCACCCCGACCCTGATGTAGCGCTTGCTGCGTAGTGATAATGACTAAGTAAAACACGTATGACCCCTGTGGATGCAGGGGCTTTGTGTTTGGTTAGCTTCTTTGATTAGTATCGCAATGCCTTGTGTTGGCTATGGGCTAGTTTGCCTTACATTACCTTTGAGCGCCAAGAGGGATGTTCTTATGATGATTACGATACACCCACAAGATAAAGCGTGGGGAGGAAAGCGTGGAGAGAGCTTACGCCAAGAAAGCGTAAGAGGGATATTATTGGAGATTACTATCTACATCGTCACACCCGATACCCGCGCAAAAATGCTGCGGCGTTGAGTTCTTTGCCGCTGGGGGCGATGAGCTGGTTGATGACGAGATAGGCGCCATCACTGCAGCGTTGATCGAGCGTGGTGGCAGGCGCTGGCGCGGTATGTGCCTGAGTGATGATATATTGCCGCTCGCCCAGCTGGAGGCGAGTGCGTGGGTAGTGATGGTAGGCGCGCACCATTGCTTCGGCCGCTGCAGCAGTGTGCTGAGCGGGGTTGATAATGCCGCTGGCTTTGGTGAGGAGCTGGCAGTAACTTGCGTTGGACTCATCTTGTGGTGTGGGCTGGAGGCTACCACTAACGATGCGTGGCAGGAGTTGCACTAGTGCCTTGCTGCCAAGCTGGCCTAGTGTGCTGTAGAGCTCGAGCTGCTGCTCGTCACCGCGTAAGGGGTGGGTGAGCTGCGCATAGACCGGTCCGGCGTCCATAGCAGCGCTGAGCTGCATGATGCTGACGCCAGTAGTGGTATCGCGATTGGCAATGGCGCTCTCAATCGGTGAAGGGCCGCGATAGCGTGGCAGAAGCGATGGGTGGAGATTGATAATCCCTGGGGAAAAGCAGTCGATCACCACTTGGGGGATAATCTTACCAAAGCTCACCAGTACGCCAACAGGCTGGTCGAGCGCTTGGATATCGGGGATAATATCGCGCAGTTTGGTGGGCTGTAACACTGGAATGTCGTGTGTTAGAGCAAGCTGTTTGACTGCTGGTTGACACAGTTGCTTGCCGCGCCCACGCCGGCTGTCTGGCTTAGTGATAACCAACCGGACGGGGAAGCTGTGTTTTAGTAGCTGCGCGAGGCTGATAGCGCTGAAGTCTTCAGTCCCAAAGAATACGATTGGTCTTGATATGCTCGTCATAATCAACTGGTTGGAGCTCGCCCTTCTCATCGAGCTGATAAAATGCGCTGGTATCATCGCGAATGCGGTCAATAAATACAATGCCATTGCAGTGGTCAATCTCGTGTTGTAGCACTCGCGCTAAGAAGCCGTCGGCCTTAAGACGGATGGTGTTGCCATTGATATCAAGCGCCTTGACCCGGATGCGGCTGTAGCGTGGCACCTTGCCATAGATCCGACCCGACACGCTCAGACAACCCTCATAATCACTCACCAGCTGGCCCTCGTATTTGACGATTTCTGGGTTAATGAGGGGGATAAAGGTGCGGTTGTCTTTGTCGTCGAAATCTTCGCGTACAATAACGACCCGCTCTAGCTGATCGATCTGCACCGCCGCCAGTGCTGCACTGATCTCGTGTGGACGTGAATTCTCCCAGTCGATGCTGGCGCTGGTCATATCGGCCACCAGCTGGCGTGTCTCGTCGGTAATAACATGCACCCGCTGCGACTTCTGGCGCAAGTGCGAGTTGGGTAGGGTGATAATAGCGTCTTTTTTCATTAGCTTTATTATAGCAGATGGTGGATGGGGTGAGCGAATAGGGTGTGGCGAGAAATACCAAAACCTCACGAACACTCCTGTAATAACCCACCGCACCGAAAATGTTCCGGCCAGATGGCAGAGAGAGCTTATCCGCTGGCTTTATCGCTGGCCTCCAGATATTTTCTTGTTCGGTGAGTTATTACAGGAGCTCGGAATTATGCATGGTTGCGAGATTTGACGGTAGATAATTGTGGTCAGATCTACCTACAGCAAAGACTGTGGGTCGATATCTACCTGCCAATGTTTGGTGGGCATGTCGGCAATAACAGCGAGGAGGTCACGGCGTTGGGTGGCTTTGATGATAAGCTGCCAGCGGTAGGTGTTGCGCAGCCGCTCGTGGAAGGCGGGCGTGGGGCCAAGAATGTTTACTGCGGGGTGGTGCTGGCGAATCTGCTGAGCGAGTGCTTGGCTATTGCGGATGGCGGCTGCCTCCGTCTTGTACACACACGTGAGCTTAAGCAGGTGGACGAAGGGCGGGAACTGCCCACGGCGGCGCTCGGCCAAGGCTTGGTGATAAAACGCGGTATAATCCTGAGCCAGGCCAGCCTGAATCACTGGGTGCTGGGGCTGATATGCTTGCACGACCACTGTAGTGGCGTGAGCAGAGCGCCCCACTCGCCCGACCACTTGAGCAAGCAGCTCGAAGATGCGTTCGTTGGTGGTGTAATCGGGCAAGGCCAGGCCAGCGTCAGCCTGCACGACTCCAACGGTGCGCAGCTGCGGCAAGTCGAGCCCCTTGGCTACCACCTGCGTGCCAATGATAATATTGGCTGTGCCATCATAGAGGGCTTGGTATTGCTGCTCGAGGCTGTTTGTGCTGCTGCTGTCGCCATCAAAGCGAACAATACGTGCCTGGGGCCAGCGCGCTGCTACCTCTGCCTCGATGAGTTTTGTTCCAATCCCGCGGTGGACAATATCTGTGCTATGGCAGGTGGGGCACATCGTTGGTACTGTGGTGTGGTAGCCACAGATATGACACTGCAGCTGGTGACGGTCGGCGTGGAGGGTGAGGGGAACAAAGCAGCGTGGGCACTCGGCTGCCCAGCCGCAGTTGGTGCAGAGCGATACATTGGCGCTGCCACGGCGGTTATGAAAAAGCAGGATCTGCTGATTCGCCGCAAGTGTGGTGTCAATGGCGGCGATAAGCTGATTCGACAAAAAGCGATGCTGGGTGAGGTTGCTCCGCTGGGTGAGGTTGATCAGCTGAATGGTGGGGGCGATAGCCTCAGGCCGAGCTTTGCTCGGTAGGGTAGCGATCGGCCGCTTGGCTTTTTGCGCTAGATAATACTCGCTGACCAGCGGTGTGGCCGATCCTTGTACCACGGTCGCACCATGTTGCTGAGCTAGGACACTTGCGGCCCGCAGCGCCGAGTAGCGGGGGGATTTGTCTTGCTTGTAGCTAGCCTCGTGTGCTTCGTCGATGATGATATACCCCAGTTGCTGCAGCGGCAAGAAGAGGGCAGAACGTGGGCCAATTGCCACCCGAGGCTGCGGACTCGTCAGGGCAGCTAGCCAGGCACGGTGGCGCTCGGCCTCTGTCTGGCGCGAATGGGTGAGGATGATATCGGCAAAGCGTTGTCGAAACTCCGCCACCAGCTGGGGCGTGAGGGCGATCTCTGGCACGAGGACAATCACCGACCGGCCTGCAACCAAAGCGTGGCGTGCAAGCTCGATATACACCGCCGTCTTGCCGCTACCTGTCACACCGTGAAGCAGTACTGTGCCAGGGCTGGCTTGGCGAATGGTGCGAACGGCCTCTTCTTGCTGTAGATTGAGTGAGAAGGTGGGCGTGCGGCGCTGTGGCGGTGAGCTCGCAGAGCGGCGCGGCGCGCGGCGCTGCTTGGCAATGCCAGCTGGTAGCACTGTCTGTAGCACAGTGGCGAGGTGCGTGGCATAATAATCGCTCAGCCATTGGCTCGTCGCTAATAGGGGAGCAGGCAGCGGTGGCAGTGGCACGATGGCATCAAGCGGCTTGGTAGTATATGTCGGCTTTCTGGCGCGCGTCATGATGATGCCTACCACCTGCTGCGCACCAACGCTCACTTGCACCACCTGGCCCAGCGGTAATGCTTCTGGCCAGTGATAGGTGAAGCTCTTGCTGGTAGCGCGGATAATCTTGAGCGGCGCAACTTCATAATAGTGCATAGGATTTATTATACCCGACAGCACGCGAGAGTGCAGAGGGGCTCGTCTCTCCGTCGCTACTTCATCTGGGTGGCGTGCAAAACGTGCACATCAATCTTGCTCGCTTCGCCCAAAGCTGGTATGATAAAAAGCAGACACGTGTGTCGTGTGGATGGTTGATGAGTCGCAGTTGCGAGAGACGAAACGCACAATCAATTGGTGGGTGGTCTTGCCAAATTACCATCAAAAAGTGTAGAATAAAAAGCAACAGTTGAGTAGAGGTAACGGAAGCGAGAATTCGCTAAGGGAAGCATGTTAGAAACGTTTATTACATCACGGGTGCGGCGCAAAATCATTGTGGTCTATGCTAAGTATCCGGAGTTCCACACCCATGTCCGCGGCTTGGCGAAGTTGATCAAAGAAGACCCGGGCAATATCCAGCGCGAGCTTAAGAATCTCGAGAAAGCTGGTTTTTTGATGGCCGAAAAACAGGGTAATACCAAAATGTATTATACGAACAAACAATATATCTTCTTCAAAGAATTGCAGAGCATGGTGATCAAATCATCGCAGCAGCAAAAGGGTCAACAAGCGGCGGATATTGTGCAGCTCTGATGAGTTTATTCGCACAGATATTAGCGGCGCGGGGCTTGCATGGAGTAGCTGCTGAGGAGTTTTTACACCCTGATTATGATGCTAAGCCCGATCCATTCCTACTCTCCCAGATGCAGACGGCGGTGGATCGCTTGGTGCAGGCGCACCAACGGCGCGAAACAATCGTGATTTATGGCGATTATGATATCGACGGCCTCAGTGCGACGGCACTGCTGCTTGATGCCTTTGCGAGCTTTGGCTTTGCTGCGGTGGAGGCCTTTATTCCTAATCGCTTCGTAGAGGGTTATGGCATGACTAAAGGTGCGGTAGATAAGGTGGCGGCGATGGGGGCGCAGCTCATCGTCACGGTGGACTGCGGCAGCTTGTGCCACCAGGAAATTGCCTATGCCAAGGAGCGCTATGGCATCGATACCGTGGTGACCGACCACCACAACATTGCACCGACTCGCCCACCCGCCATCGCCACGGTTAATCCGAAATATGACGACCACCACTATCCCTTCCGTGACCTCTGTGGGGCAGGCGTGGCTTTCAAGCTTGTCCAGGCGCTGCAGACGGTGCTGCCGGGTTTGCCAGCTGGCTACGAGAAGTGGCTGCTAGACTTGGTAGCGCTGGGTACGGTATGCGACATAGTATCGCTACGGAATGAGAACCGCGCCAATGTGTACTGGGGGATCGAGGTGTTGAAGAAGCAGCGCCGCCCTGGCCTCAAGGCACTGCTGGCGGTGGCTGGTGTGCAGCCAGCCCAGATTACCGCTCGGACGCTCGGTTTTGGTCTTGGCCCGCGTATGAATGCGGCAGGACGATTGGCATCGGCTGAGTACACCCTTGATATGCTGCGGGCGCGCGATGGTTTGGCGGCGCTTGAGGCGGCTCAGCAATTGGATCGCTTCAATACCGAGCGCAAAGCCATCCAACAGGCCATCTACGACGAAGCTTGCCAGCAGGCCGAGCGTTATGTTGCCGACCCTGTCCTCGTTGTGAGCCAGCAGGGGTGGAACCATGGCGTGATTGGGATTGTGGCATCCAAACTGGTAGAGGCGTATCATAAGCCAGTCTTTATCATTAGCGAGCGGGGCGAGACGGCAACGGGCAGTGCGCGTAGCTTTGGCGATTTTTCGGCTGAGCGGGCAGTGCGCGCTGCCGATGATGTCATTCTGCGTGGCGGTGGCCATGCGGCAGCAGCTGGTGTGACGCTCGAGACGCGGCAGATCGGCGCCTTTCGTCAGCGGGTGAACGACTACTACCGCTCGCTCCATCTCTCCGACCAAATGTACTACCTCTTGCCGCAGGCTGATGTGGTGATTGATGATTTATCAGAGGTAACGGAGCAGCTGGTGGCCGATATTGCCCGCCTTGAACCCTTTGGCAATGGTAACCCAGAGCCTGTTTTGCAGCTGCGCCGCGGCACCGTCTCGCAGCTGCGCCACATGGGCAGCGACGGGCAGCACATCAAGCTTACGGTGCAGGATGGGCAAGGCACAGCGCTGCAACTATTGGCCTTCAACGCGCCACCGAATTTTGTACGTCAGCCGGGCGATGTTATTTCGGTTTGGTTCCAGCCAACTATCAACGACTGGCGTGGTATGCGCAGTGTAGAGGGGCGGCTGCTCCATGTAGAGCTGGTGGATGAGTAGCGTTACATAGCTGGTAGTGCTCGATACCACGGATTTATAAAGCCAAAGATTCTAATTATTCTAAAGCACGCTCTCGTTTGGGGGTGTTTTTCTTGAGAGTTGGTGGTGAGGCTTTGAAGGCGGGGTAATGTAGTTTGCAATAAAACCTCTCCCATTGCATAAATATATTGACAAATCGAGAGAGAGAGAGAGAGCAATATGGGTTCTTATCAATCATAACGATAGGAACACTACTCATGCACGAGCGCACCACAGCATCGACATACGATGCCAAACCAGCTATACTACCACCAGAACTAACCCAGGAGACCGACGCAGTGCCACCCCTCTACCTCGATACCAGCGCACTCGACTTTAGCGCCATTACCGACACCTACACCAAAATTGCCGACCCGAGCAAAGCGGTACATCCGGAGTTTGCCACCGAGCGGCAAGCCCTGACTACCAGCTTCGCACGAGCGGATGGTCAGCAGTATGTAGAGACGGAGAACATTGCCGAGGTGGGCGATGCCATTATCACTGGGCCAGAAGGTGAGCGCTATAGCATTGCGGCAGCGGATTTTGCCGCCCTGTATGAGCCGCTGCGTGGTGAGGATGGTGCGGTGGTACCCGGCGCGTATCTGCCGAAGAATCAGATCAAAGCCATGCCTAACCCCACTGGCCGCGAGATCGTCATCGATGCGCCGTGGGGTGGCCAGCAGCGCGGCGAAGCAGATTGCTGGCTGGTGGAGAGCCAGATTACTGGTGACCGCTACATCATTGAGGCAGCTGCCTTTGCTCAGACATATCGGCTGAGTGAGTCGTAGAGAAGGTGCGCTCATTTATCGCTAAGTGAACCTGTTATTAACAGGGGTCAATAGCGACTGGCTCCTTTGCTTTGTGTAGCTTTGTTTTTAGTAATAACCGCTTGGTGGAGTTTGGCGCCGTGGGTCGTAAAGGTCGATATCTGAGTAGTAGGTGCGCTCAAGATAATTCATATTATCCCAAGTGTTTGATGCTTCAAGTGTAATATTGATTTTCCACATTGCTGTCCAAAGTGTCACCTTGACGCCATTGTCAAAGTACCATTCGATGCATGCCATATCTTCCTCACGCTCTATTTCTGTTCCTTCGCCATACTGCGAGGTGAGAGCTGCTTCGTATGTGTCAAAGGTATTCCAGGATAACTCATAATACTGATCGTCATAATATAGATCACCATCGCTATCATCACCGTTCTCAAGATCTGCAAGTGATATATCAACAGAGGTTAGAATATTATGAGTAAAGCTGAGTGTACTTTCGGGGTGGCCTGCCTGACATGCTGTTATTTCGCTCTGTGACTGTGGCCACTTACTGGTCAAGTCAGCCACAGCTTGCAGCATCGTCTCAACGGATGCGGCGCGATATGTATAGGGGTGTGGTAGAGTTGGTGTGTCGTCTGACATGGTGTTTCCTTGCTTTAGATTCTTATCAGCTAGTGTAGCAAATGCTACAATTTGCGCCAACCCGATCATCCGTGCTATAGTAGGGGGCAAACAAACCATACCAACAGAACATCCACCACATAACCACGGGAGGTCCCATGGAAAGATTTGTTCGTCCGATAGACACGCGAGAATCAGAAGAAGTACTGCAGCCACTCGCTGCTACATTGTTGGAGAGTGCTCAGTGGCGGCGGCTGAATGGTATAGAGGATAAGACCCCTGAAGTAGCTAAGCAGCTAGCAACCGAGCAGGCCAAACGGGCAGAGCAGTTGGTGCCATTCTTGCAAGAGTATGGTTGTGATGCGGATAATAAACCACAGCCAGCGAGTGAACAACTGGTCGACCGAGAGAGTGCGCTCTACCGCGACGCGCTTGCGGCGAGCTATATCCAAGAGCTTGAGGCTCAAGGGATAGAGCTGAGTGATGTCGAATTAGTCGCAAACGATGTACCTCTGTCGGATGAACTCCCCGAGAATGAGCAGCGGCGCTTACTGCTGCCTATTGAGTACGCCTTGCAGGCAGCGGAGCACGAGAATAGAGAGAATGGTACGCTTGCACCAGTGGTAGGGATTGGTCGAGCAGCCGTCAGACGGGGCAGTCGCCGTGAAGTCGGTGTAACGAGCTCGTCAGACAAGAGTGCATGGCCAGAGGCTGTGGCAGCATAAACCCTATAGAAGCAAAGAATAAAACCAGCTACAAAGGCTGGTTTTTTCACTATTTGTATTGCGCTTCATTGTACTAAAATACTTAAATACTTGAGAAAGTTAGTGGATGAGAGAGGGGATAGACAGGAAGAACCTGAACCAATAGACACATTGCGCTGCACCGGTAGTGCTGTTATCAGCCAGAATACACCCATACTTCGCACCCTCCTATCATATCTTTACCTCTGTAAACATGCGCACAAATGTACTATGTTCCAAAATTAGACAAAATGGTTGTATAACTTTGGCAAGTACGCTACAATGGAGGCATGATGCAACAGGAAGGACCAAATCGCAATGAGTTTTGAGGCAAGTATTAGGCAACTGCGTGGCAATGCGGGGCTTTCGCAGCAGGCGGTGGCCGATGCAGTTGGGATTGCCCGCGCGACGTATATCAAGCTAGAGAATGGTGGCCGCGAGCCAAAGCTTGGCGAGCTGACGAAGATTAGCCAATACTACGAAGTTGGCGTGCAAGAATTGATTAGCGGCATTGCTATGACGGACACTGTTGCACAACAAGCTCAGCACAGTCCGTGGCGGGTGGCGGACGATGCAGCACTGTATGTGGGCGATACACCAGCCGAATACCGCCACGATGATGCGCAGCGTGCCCAGCCTACGGCTGCTCAGTCGCGCGATGCTATCCCGCGGCTCCACACCACCAAACTGCGCCAGGTGTTACTCTATACGCTAGGCAAGATTGGTGCGCGGCCCAATGTGGGCGAGGCGGTGCTGCATCGGCTGCTGTACTTTATTGATTTTGATTATTACGAGCGCACAGGCAAGAGCATTACTGGCCTGGCGTATCTGCACGAGACCTATGGGCCCGCGCCGGCTGCAGATTTGCAAGCTTTGGTCGATGAGATGCGGGCCCGCGATGAGCTTGATGTTATCGAGACGAAGCACTTTAGCCACAAGCAGCGCAAGTTCCTTCCGCTCAAGAATGCCGAGCTGAGCGAGCTCAGCGCCAACGAGATCAAGCACATCGATGCCGAGCTAGAGCGCCTCGGGAGCAAGAGCGCTGCCGAGCTGAGCAACCTTGCCTACAAAGATGCGCCATGGGTGATTGCGAAATATGGACAGACGATTGATTACCGCGACACGTTTTATCGGACAGACGTTACCTCTGTAATCGAGTCAGATGATGATTTATAAGCAGGCAACAGAATTTTCAAGTGATCTCCAGACGCTGGCACAGCGCATTCCCACGCTGCCAGCCGATATCGAGCGCGTCAAGCCGCGGCTGGTGCGTATCTTTGCTGAGCCAAGTGAGACGACGGTGGCGGATTTTCGCCAGCAGCTCTTTGCGTGCGGCAAGGCGTCCATTATACAGCAAACTGCTCGGTGCACAGTAGTGCAGCTCTGCCTCGATACCGACACAGCAGCCTATCGATGGGCGGTGTGGCTGGTGTTTGCGGTAGTGCGAGCACTGCCTCGTAGTGCACCGTCGCGGGCGGCTCGAGCTACCAGCACGATTATCCTTATCGAGGTCTACGCTACCCCTGGTAAAGCGCATGGGGACAAGCGGCGTATCAAGCGAATTATGAATAAATTGGAGGAAGCATAATGTAGAGCAACAGGGTACTCACACTGGTCGAAAATAAGCTGCGTAGAAGAGAAGAGAGCCACGCACGGCTGATGGGGTTGACAAACGAGACGCGATTTGCTAGAGTAGTGTCCTTGGGTCTGGGGTATAGACAATACTACTCTTGTCCGGTCTACTGTCTTGTGGCTGTGTGATACCACTGTTTTTTGCGCTCCGCTTTCTACCGCTTATGCTTCCTCCGACCAAATACTCGCTCTAGGCTCCCAATATTAGAGCGAGTATTTGGACTGAGGTATCCATACCTCTCGAGATGCGAGAGGCGCTACAACAATAGTGTGCGCCACATAGCTACAAATAAAGCACCCGTCACAAACTATTCATAACAGTGTAGCATATTTGTTGCAATTTTGTGCAAAATAGGCAAATAAGTATCAGCCGCTAGCGGTACATACCACGCTTGCGATTTTGCAAAAATAGCACAAGACTAACGACAAAGGCGATGGCATATACAGTGATGAAGAAGGCATAGAGGCATAATGAGATAATTGCCTCATGAGAAGGGACATTCCAGAGGTTTGGTGTTATCGCATGGGTTGGTGTGGTATAGTCTCCTCCAAGCATCCCGATTGTGGCGTGGGCAATCATCTCAAATAGACTAATAATGAGCATACCACCAGTGACGAATAGCCCCTGCGACATACTGCTATCACCCTCCGTTTGCTCTGGTGCAACAATGAGCAAAATCGGCAGTATACCAAGATTTACATAAATAATGTAGCTGTATGCAGCGCCAAGAATACCAAAAATAGCGGCAATAACGATGTACAGCACCAACAGCGCAAATAATAGCCCGGCAGACACCCAGCGAATAACTGCACCAAATGACGAGCCGGTGCGCGGCATGGCTGTGGGCGAATAAGCTGGTGGCATTGGTGCTGGTGCGCTTTGTAGCTGCTGTGGTGGTTGTGGGGGGTGTTGTCCGTATGGCTGTGGTGGTTGTTGCTGCTGGGTGTATGGCTGAGGCTGCTGAGGTTGCTGTGGGTATGGTGAGGAAGGTGTCATAGTAGATTGATTATAATACAGAGACGAGCGATGCGCCAAGCAAAATAGCACAATAGCTCAGCCCTAGAGTATCGCCGTTGCTCATATCTCTCGACGCGAGGGTGTAATTGTGCTAAGCTGCATGAGTTTCGGAGTTGTGCTAGCACCAGAGTGGTGAGGGGTATATCACACCTGAGCGCTGGTTTTTTGTAGGTGATACAGTAATTTGCGCAACTTTACGTGCGATAGAATTGCAAAAATTGTCGCATCTGCTATAATG
Source organism: uncultured Candidatus Saccharibacteria bacterium (assembly GCA_938036785.1). Taxonomy (GTDB): domain Bacteria; phylum Patescibacteriota; class Saccharimonadia; order Saccharimonadales; family Saccharimonadaceae; genus Saccharimonas. Next base: position 23,378 of record CALHWE010000012.1, read on the forward strand.
AGGAGCGATATGGTACAAGTAACACGAAAAGACGAGCGCGAGGCGAATGAGAACATCATCCGTCGGTTTAATAGCCGAGTGTTGAAGAGCGGTGTGCTAGCAAAGGCACGGGCATCGATGCGATTTGCCAAGCCGATCAGCAAGACCGATCGCCGCAAGAAGGCGATTACCCGTCGTCAGCGTAAGGCTGACAAGATGGCCAAAGTTCGCCTGGGGATCCGCTAGGTGACGACGCTCAAGCAGCGTATCAAAGACGAAATGAAAGCCGCTTTGCTTAGCGGCGATCGTTTTGTTGGTGACACCTTGCGCAACCTTGGTGCTGCTATCCTTGATGAAGAGGTGAAGCAGGGTGTGCGCAAGACTGGCCTGGACGATGCTGCCGTCGAGCAGGTGATCGTTCGTGAGGTGAAGAAGCGGCGTGATGCCGCAGCAATCTATCGCACCAATGGTCGCCCTGAACTTGCTGAGCCCGAGGAGCGCGAGATGGCAGTACTCCAGCGCTACCTGCCGCAGCCACTGAGTGATGAGGAGTTGCAAGCCGTGGTGACCCAGACGATTGCCGAGCTTGGGGTAGATAATCCACGAATGACGGGCCAGGTGATTGGCGCTGTCAAGGCCAAGGTGGGTAACCGAGCTGACGGTGGGGCGATCGCTCAACTGGTACAACGTGCCCTTGCCCCGTAGTTTTATGACAAGAGCAATAATTTTTCTTAATAATAACGATAACCACATAATAACAAGGAGGCACAGATGATTCTTTTGTTTGGCCCAACTGGTGCCGGTAAGAGTATGCAAGGGCAGATGCTGGCAGTACGCCAGGGGTGGAAGTGGCTCTCGACGGGTGAGATGCTGCGCCAGAGCACCGACCCAGCGGTGATTGCTACACTCAAGGCTGGTGAGCTCGTGAGTGACAAGCTTACCTACCAAGTCTTCGATCATGCGGTGCAAGAGGCGTATCGCAAGCATTACCAAAATATTATTGTTGATGGATTCCCGCGTACGAAAGAGCAAGCTGCGTGGCTCGATGACCATCTCGCGCGTACTGGTGATAACATTGACCTCGTCGTGGTACTGGAAGTGCCTGAGCAGGAAATCATGCGCCGCTTAGCCAAGCGAGGCCGAATGGAGGATACACCCGAGACGATTGCGCGTCGCATGGCCATCTACCGCCAAAAGATGTACCCAGTACTTGGTATCTTTGCTGAGGCTGGGGTGAAGATCATTCACCTCGACGGGACTGGCACCGCGGGCGAAGTGCACGACCGGATTTATGACGAGGTAATGCACGCATGGCCCAACTAATCACTGGTATCAAGACGCCTGAGCAGCTCGAAGCAATGCGCGAAGGGGGTAAGCGCCTGGCGCAGATCTTTGCTGATATCCGTCAATTTGTCCATGCCGGGGTAAGTGAGAAGCAGATCGATGCCTTTGCGGCAGAGCGGATTGCTGCCTACGGTGCTGAGCCAACCTACAAAACCCCAGAGGTGAACTTCCCTGGGGTGATTTGTATTAGCACGAACGAAGCAATCGTCCATGGCGTACCAAGCGATTATATCTTACAGCGGGGCGATGTCGTTAGTTTCGATCTCGTCATTACCTACCGCGGGATGAAGACAGACAGCGCCTTTACTATGGTGGTGGATGACGCACCCACTGGGGCTATTAAGCACCTACTCCACACTACCGAGCGCAGTCTCTATGCTGGCATTGACGCGATCAAAGGGCCAGTCCGGACTGGCGATATTGGCGCAGCGGTGGAAGCAGTACTACAAAAGGGCCACCTTGGGATTATCCGCGAGCTGGTGGGGCACGGCGTGGGCCTCGAGATGCACATGCCGCCCGATGTGCCCAACTATGGCCGCAAAGGCACTGGCCCGCTGCTCCAGCCTGGTGATACCATTGCCATCGAGCCCATGGCTACCCTCGGTGGCAGTGCCATCTACAGTGACACCGCTGGCGATGGCTGGACAATTTACAGCCGCGATGGTAGCCTGGCTGCCCACTTCGAGCACACTGTCCTCATCACTGAGACAGGGGCGGAGATTATGACGAAGCTGTAGTGTCTCGCCCTGGTAGCTACCCTTGCTGCCACCATTGCTGCAGCATACATAAAACTCGCCGAGATAATGAACGGCGAGTTTTGTATTGCGCCTATATTGTACAAGACACAGCATAACCTGTATAATGGTACTATGCATGAAAATTCTCAATACGCAGTAGGAATAGATGTCGGGACGACGACGATTCGATGCGTGGTGGGGCATATGAATCCAGAGACAGGCACGCCGACGATTGTTGGCGTAGGGCAGGCACCGAACAGTGGTATGCGCAAGGGTATGGTGGTCAATCTCAGTGGCCCGGCCCGCACGATCGACGAAGCGCTGGGTGAGGCCGAGCGGATGAGTGGCTATGAAGTCAACAGTGCGACGGTGAGTGTCAATGGTGCGCACATTACCAGCACTCGTGCCACTGGGATGATTGCCGTGGGCACGATCGATCACGAGATTAATGACGATGATGTGGCACGCATCGAAGAAGTTGCCACAACAGGCAAAGTACAGGCCAACCGTGAGATCCTTGAGGTTGTGCCGCATAGCTATACACTTGATGGCCAGGCGGGGGTCAAAGACCCGCTGGGTATGACGGGCACGCGGCTGGAGATTGACGCCAATGTCGTCTCGGCTTTAGCGCCCTATGTGGCGAACTTGCAAAAAGCGGTGGAGATGGCGACCGTCCACCCTCACGCCATTACACCAGCGGTGCTGGGGGCGGCCAAGGCTGTGCTGAATGAGCGGCAGATCGAAAGCGGTGTGGCAGTGGTTGACCTTGGTGGAGCAACGACCAGTGTGGCAGTCTTCGAAGAGGGGGACTTGCAGTATGTTGGCGTCATCCCAATGGGTAGTGTGAATGTCACGAACGACCTCGCTATTGGCCTCAAAACTGACCCTGATGTTGCAGAATTGGTCAAGGTCAAGCATGCTGCGGCTGGTATCAAGGCAAGCGATGCGGTGGCTAAGGTGCGGCGCGATAAGGAATCGTACGAGTTTGCAACGGAGGAGATTGACGAGATTGTTGATGCCCGGCTGGAGGAGATCTTCGAGGCGGTGCAGAAAGAGCTCAAGAAGGCAGGTCGCGCTGGCAAGCTGCCCAGTGGTGTTGTGCTGACTGGTGGCATGGCTCAGATGCGTGGCATGGCGAGCTATGCCAGGGAACAGCTGGGAGTAGCCGCTCGGGTAGGCCGACCAACTGGCTTTACGAGCGGGGTGGCCGACCAGATAGAAAAGCCGCAGTTCGCCACCGCAGTTGGTCTGATGCTCGCCGATAGCGAAGGCGGTCAGCAGCCCACCCAGGCCTATACCAACAGTGGTACAGCACACGCCAAGGGCGCGATTAGCTGGTTACGTCGGCTGCTGGGAGGGCTCAAGGCCTAGAATCATACCGATGAGGATGATATACTAAATGGTAATGGTAAAGTTGATAGTTGCACAAGGGGAGAAACGTGAATGCCGGAAGTAAAACCAAGCGAGATCCAAACCTTTGCTAGTATCAAAGTCGTTGGCGTCGGAGGCGCTGGTGGGTCTGCTGTCAATCGAATGAAAGACGCCGGCTTGGCTGGCGTGCAGTTCATTGCAATGAACACCGATGCGCAGGCGCTGCATAATTCGCAAGCTGATATTAAGATTCATCTTGGGCACAACACCACCAATGGCCTTGGTGCTGGTGCTGACCCCAGTGTAGGTGAGGCTGCGGCCCGTGAGTCGCTCGACGAGATCCGTCAGGCGCTTGAGGGGGCAGATATGATCTTCGTGACGATTGGTGCTGGTGGTGGCACAGGCTCGGGGGCTGGCCACGTGGTGGCAGAAGTAGCGCGTGATCTCGGTATTCTCTGTGTGGGCGTAGCCACCAAGCCTTTTACCTTTGAGGGTGAGAAGCGGCGCATCAATGCCGAGTGGGCTATCAAGCAGTTGGGGCGGCAAGTCGATACGCTCATTACCATCCCGAATGACCGCTTGCTCGACACGATCGACCGCCGGACGCCACTACTTGAGACCTTCAAGATTGCCGATGATGTGCTGCGCCAGGGTGTGCAGGGGATATCGGAACTGATTACTGAGCATGGATTGATTAACCTCGACTTTGCTGACGTCAAGGCAATTATGAGCAGTGCTGGTAGTGCATTGATGGGGATCGGCCGGGCTAGTGGCGAAGACCGAGCGCAGATGGCCGCCCAGCAGGCGATTGACTCACCACTGATTGAGGTGTCGATCAACGGTGCCAAGGGTGTGCTCTTCAATGTGACGGGTGGCTACGATATGAGTATGGCCGAGATTCAAGAAGCGGCCGAGATTATCACTGGTGCGGTGTCGTCCGATGCCAACATTATCTTTGGTGCGACGCTCAAGCCCGAGCTGGAGGATGAGTTGATTATTACCGTTATCGCGACTGGCTTTGATAGTGACTCGTTCTTTGATGACGACGAACCAAGCGATGCCGAAGATGACGAAGAGTCGGCCGAGACGGTAGATGAAGCGGTCGATAGTGTCGATATGGCGATCGACCCCGAGGCGGCTGCTCACTTTGCCCAGGAGAATGAGACGAATATTTGGGATCAATCGATGGATGACGACGAGGATGATACCCCGGCCTTCTTGCGCCGCCGCCGCAAAAAGGAGGCGGACGCGTGACAACCCATCGCGACAAGATTGGCAACAGCCGCGTGTTAGAATCGCGTGAGTCGGCTGATGGCGTGACGATTCGCCGCCGCCGCGAGACTCCTGATGGACACCGCTTTACTACCTATGAGCGGATCGAATACCCAACGATTGCAGTGCTCAAGCGGACAGGCTCGCGTGAGCTCTTTGATCGAGCTAAGCTCCGCGCCTCGGTGCGTCGCTCGGTCGGTAAGTTCTTCAAATCCGAGCTAGAACTGGAAGCAATTATTGATGCCGTGGAAGACCGGATCCACGATGCGGGCGAGAATGAGATTGAGTCGCGTGTGATTGGCGGCTTCGTGCTCGATGAGCTCGCCGCGCGCAATGAGGTGGCGTATGTGCGCTTTGCGAGCGTGTTTTACAAATTTAAGACGCTGGACGATTTTGTCAAGATATTAGAGCAGCGTCGGAGTGCGAAGCAGCAAGAAAAACAGAGGTAAAACATATGCGCGTCCTCATCATCTACCGGACAGAAAGCGACTATGCACGCCGCGTCTTCGACTACTTGCGTGACTTTAGCCGGCGCACTAGCCATGCCATCGAGGAGTTTGACCCAGACACGCGTGAGGGGCAGTCGCTCTGCCGCACGTACGACATTGTGGAGTACCCCACCATCCTTGCCTTAGCGGATAACGGTCAGGTGCTGGGTATGTGGCGCGGCTTGCCACTGCCAACTATCGATGAAGTGGGGTACTATGCCCGCTAAAACGCCCGAAGTACATACCATGACCACTACTACTATAGCGGACGACGCGAGCCGTACGCCATGGCTCCGTCGGCCTGGCACAGTTGCCTTACTGGCAGCAGCTTTGGGCGGTGGCCTGGGGCTGCTGGCATCTTTTGTTCTTTCACTCGAGGCACTGCATTTGGCGCAGCACCCAGGTGGGGCGCTCAATTGCGACGTCAATGCTGTGCTGAGCTGCTCCACAGTAGCACAGCATTGGTCGGCGACGGTGTTTGGCTTCCCCAACAGTTTCGTTGGTATGATGGCCATACCAGTGATGATAACGGTAGTGGTAGCACTGCTGGCTGGGGCACGCCTGCCGCGCTGGTTTGTGCGGAGTGCCTGGGGCGGCGCTGTGCTGGGGATGATTTTTGCACTGTGGATGTTTTATATGAGCTTCGCCGTTATTCGCGTGCTGTGCCCGTGGTGCTTGACGCTGGATGTGGGTATGCTGCTGATCTTCTTTGGGATGACGCGCTATTGCATTGAGGTTGGGGTGATTGGTGGGGAGCACACCAAGCGCTTTGCTCGCCATGGCTACGATGTGCTGTGTGGCGTAAGTGTGCTGGTGCTGGCGGTGGCGTTGATTATTGTCAAGTTTGGCGCGGAGCTGCTCTAGGCAGAGTTGTTTTTTGCACGGTGAAATTGTCGAGCTTGTCAGGATTGGCAAGCTTTTTAAAATGAACAGAATGTTATATTATTCATTACGTTTTTATGTCTATTGGTATAATGGTGAGTATTTTCTCGCACCGGGGATACTATGGTATGGTGGCAGCTACCACTATATTGACGCAAGTGAGGCGCTCATTAGCTTGTGCTGTGTGCTTGGTGTTATAGAAAAATAATGTGCAAAATAATGTATGCTGAATTTTAACATAGCTATGAAGCTTAAGACGACGGGCTGCTAATATATAGGTTATTGTTTCGTGACGTAATCGAAACAGCAAGATAGAGAGGAAGATGCTGCCTATTAGCGAGCCTGTGCGTGTGAATATAACTAGCATTTCGTTCATTATGTAGTATTGATAGCGAATGTGTTGGCAGGCTTATGTGCATCATAAATTTGCTAGCGCATATGAGGATAGTATGCTAATGCTGCTGTGCTGTAGTAGATGAACATTACCTGAATAGCAAGCACAACACATTCAGCGAGAGGTGAGTGATATGTTTTGCTAAGTGGTGCAATTTTGAATAAAAGAAAATGTATGTTCAGTTTGGTGAAGATGTGAAATCGATAGAGTTGTGTGGGTTAGTTTGATTTTTATCGGCCAATTGCCAAGCGTGTTTGCAAAGAACAATTCAACGTGCTGGAAAATGAAACGATTGATACCTGAGAAATAAGTAAGCTATAACAATACGGCTGCGATGACAATATGCGTGCGATAGCGGATGGCTGTTGCAAGCTGTGAAGTAGACGCGCGTGATGTCATAGCTTAGCATGGTAGTGAAGATTCTTTGCAAAGCAAGCGAGCAAGTTGCAGCGCGATGCTAAAAATGCAGTGGGTTTCTTGGCTGGGCGACAGTAGCTGCGCATTGACTGATATTTGTTAAAGAAAACTGATTAGTATAAGGGCGCTATAGAGCGAGAGGCAAGCAAAAATGACGCAGCGCCGCAGCACGTAAATTTCATAGAATTGTGTAGATGAAGTGGTGTATCAAAAAATTATTTCGGTTGCATAATGAAAGTAATATGCTACGCGTAAGAGATATAGCGCGTACGCGACAAAGCGTGCGTTATCGTAGCACAACGCAGTGCCTGCAGGCAGAGGCTATGCGAAGTATGACACAGGTAGGATTGCTGACACGTGCTCATATTTTTTTAAAAATTCTGAGTGACGCTCATGCTTAGTTACTTGTTACATCAACTATGCCAAAGCAGCTCGCATCTATTTTTACATATGGTAATAACAGAATATGCGCATGTTTTCTATAGCACAAAAATGAGACCATAGGACGCGACCATAGGGCAGGAGGAAGACGATCGTATCGTGCAGCGCGGCAGGCTTGTTGCTCTATATTTTATGCCAAACAAAAAATGCGAAATAGCTAAAGATATGTAAGGTATACAAAATAAGTGATATGCAAAATATGAATATGCTGAGCAGAACCGTTGCAGAAAACTGGTTACAAGCGTAAGCGTACCAAATGGGTGCTAGATATGTATAAGAACGTTATATATGTATATTCCGCTCTAGACGGACAGGAATGCCTGTTATAAGCGCTGTAACGCGCTAAAACCTAGATATAAGGTAAAAAGCTATATGAGCATTATGTCATGCATCTGTGGCCCCTCAGAAGGCAGATAGACCATTGTTTGTCGTTGATAGGAGAAAATGAGACTGTATATAGGATGTATATATCACAACATAGATCTGTTGTAAAAAACTAGAGTAGTGTGAGGAGAGTAAATTGAGATTATGTTGTATAAAATACACAACATTGTTGACGGTAAGAGATAGGGAGCGAAGTGTAATATATATAACAATATATTAGAAGCAGACATGCCATATGTATATAAAAAACAACACACAGAATCACAACGAAATAAACTCGAAAACAAGGGATATAAAGCGACAAGCCTACAACGTTGTAGGTAATAATGTAAATTGTGTATATAACAACAACTGATTTTGTGTACTGTATACGAAATAACAGGGGTGAATCAGACAATGTTGTTAAAATCATGACGAATAAAAATAAAAGTATGCTAATGAATAGCAAAGGCAGACGATTCTTTGCGGAGTATACTGGTGTATGATGGAGATCATCTCACCAGTATATTAGCTACTTTGAGATGATAGTTGGGATAGACGTAGAGCTTGTTGTGTACTATCTATAATAATGGTATGCTAGCGACATGAAGAACAATACAATTTTACGCATTGGTGCTGGCGCGGCGTTTGTGGCGCTGGGCGGAATATTATTAAGTGAGAGCTTTGGTGTGCAGTTCCATTACTGGCGGGAGTTTTGGTATGGTTTGTGCGCATTTGGATTTATCATGGTTGGTGTGCTCACGCTGCGCAATCGCAATTGGCTGTGGGGAGCGCTCTGGGTAGCAGTTGGCCTAACAATTGGTGCGAATGCATTTTTGCATAATAACGTTAATATTTGGCGAATGTTTTTGCCGCTGGTGCTGATCGCAATCGGTCTGACGATTATTTTTAATTTGTCGCAGCGTCAGCGTCGTATTGCAAAACAATCGTCGGATGATAATATGGTTGCGTCTTTCTCGGGCAACACGCGCAAGATAAAAGGCGAATTTGCAGGTAACTCGCTTTCGGCAGCATTTGGTCAGGTGGACCTCGATCTGCGCCAAGCCAAGATAGAGGATGGTGCAGTGATTGATATTTTTGTTGTGTGTGGTGGCATTAATATTATTTTTCCAGACAACGTCATCGTTAAGACGCAGGTCAATAGTATCTTTGGCGGGGTAGAGGACAAAACCAACGCTGCCAAGAGTGCAAAAAAGACCGTCTATATTCGCGGCGACTGTGTCCTTGGTGGGCTCGAAATTAAATAATTAGAAAAACAATAATTCGCTACAACACGCTTCTTGATAATAACGAGAAGCGTGTTTGTTTTTTGTGTTGAGGTATGCAGGCAGTAGAGTGCGGGTTAAAGCTGGTGTAATAGTACGCTGCCAGATTTTCAACTTCGCATATGGCTGAGGAGCTTTACTAACGCTACTGGCAACGAGCCATATGTTTGTTGTATACAATTGATAAAATTTTTCGTTGCTGGATTGCTCATTGCCAAATATTGATTGTGGCGTTGTGATGTGAGAGTGGTTTCGTAACATGCGTTAATGTTTTTGATTTTTGTGTACACTACTCGGCAAGGATTGCGACAGCTTTGCGATATTTGCACATGATGGATTACTATGCCTCGCTAGTAATAATAAATATGCGCGACAGCAACATACACAAAAGTGTACTGCTTACAAAAAATAGTGTGCAGAGTCTTATGGTTTGCTAATTCACTTGCCCTTCTTGCAAACTAAATAAGATGAACATAATGCAAAAAGCATTCAAACTTTACACAAGCACGTCCTGCAAGTCTACCTTAGCTGCGGCACATGCGCAAAGCATAAAAATGTGACAGTAAGATTTTTGCGCAAGGTATAGGCGGGTGAGCCAGAGCGCCACAAATGCCAGTATACTGTGCCAAGCATTCTTGCTATACTAAAATTATGAACCGTTGCCCCTGGGCCGAATTGAGCGATAACGAGCGCGCCTACCATGACACTGAGTGGGGTGTGCCGCTATATGATGACCAGAAATTATTTGAGCTGCTCTGCCTGGAGGGTGCGCAGGCTGGCCTGAGCTGGAGTACAATTCTGGCTAAGCGAGTGGGCTACCAGCAGGCCTTTCATCAGTTTGCAATTGCTCGCGTCGCAGCTATGACGGATGCAGAGCTGGAGGCGCTTACTCACGATACGCGCATTGTTCGTAACCGACGCAAGATTTATGCGGTGCGCACCAATGCCCAAGCGGCGCTGCAGGCTATTCACCAGCACGGTAGTTTGCAGGCATACTTATGGAGTTTGGCAGGTGGTAAGCCAGTGCAACATCACTGGCAGAGCGTGGGTGATGTGCCTGCCGATACGGTTACATCCCGGGCAATGAGCGCGCAGCTCAAGCGGGACGGCTTTGCTTTCGTCGGCCCAACGATTTGTTATGCCTTTATGCAGGCTGCGGGGATGGTCAATGACCACGTGGTGGGGTGCTTTCGGCACAAGGAGTGTGCGACGCTGAACATTCACCCTACATGAGAGTAAAAAGATATATAGTTATATTAATCGGGCTATATCTTATATCTTGAGGTGTAAGTACTTTTGGTTTTGCGGCTAGTGCGCTACAATAGACCCAGAGGCATTTTTGCGTAGCTTGTGGTGCGCAAAATGAGTGGCTATCACCCACGAAGCCTGCGGGAAGAAATTGGTTTGTTATTTTCATAAAGAGTTGTGAATCTAAAGAGCCAAGAATAGACCCCGCCGCGAATGCTGCGACAAGGCAATAATCAAGTGCTGAAAGAGTATAGCTATTTCCGTCGTTTTGCCGGGAAATGCTAGAATCACTTCTTTTGGAATCGAGATGGTACCGTCCGCGCGAATACCCAGCGGATTCTCGAAGCCCAGAAGAGGTGATTTTTAATTATATTAAGGAGTAGCTATGCCATTGCCAGCTCGCACGCCAGCTTTGCAGTGTACCATTGCGAAATACACGCGGCAGGTTGCGTAGAGCTATGAAGGAAAGAGGATAAGCACTATGCAGCAGAATAGTCGTGTGACGAGCTTTGCAATTGATCGGGAGTATGATTACATTATGTATGATACGACTGACATGATTCGCGCTATGAATTTTCCGCGGGAGATTGCGGGCTTGCTTCTAAAGACTGATGAATTTCATCTGTCACTGTTTGAGGTGCTTGGCGAGTATGGGGTGGACGAGGCTGGCTATGGGCAGCTCGAGCGACTCTCGCGCACGGCTGGTGCAGCGATGACGACAGAGCCAGAATTGACGGGTGAGTTCTGTAGATTGGTCGACAATGCAAAGGGTCGCGAGACAATTATTGCACTTGCCCAGTGGGGCGAGCTTGAAGCGTGGCGTGATGCAATTCGTGAACTGATACCTCAGGCGGAGTTCATTATTCCACATGTCACGTTATATACCAACCATAATGGCGCAATTGGCTATAGCGACAGAGATGCGTATCGAGCCCAGCCGCTTGATGCAACAATAAAAGCAACGCTCTACTCTGTATACCAAAAGCGAAAAGAAGTGGAGTACAACCATGCATGAACATTGGCAGCCGCCGCACACCTATGAGAAAGCACCCGCCTGCATTACAACAGTCGTGCCAGGCAGCGAGCAGTTTGCGTTACTCAAGCAAGATATGGGTATTTCTGATCGCTATGAAGCAACGCTTGCAGAGCTGGCTATGCAGGGCAAGGCGGTGGTGTTTGCTGCAGTGGAGGACGACCGTTATGTGGGACGGGTGACACTGCGGCATGATTGGACCGAGCGACTAGAGATTGATGAGCCGTCAGTGAGGATTGAAGATAAATACCCTGGCCTGCCACAGATTAACGCACTTGAGGTGGCAGAGCAGTGTCGTGGCCGTGGTATTGCCTCGCAGTTACTCGCTGCAGCGGAGGATGAAGCGTGCCGGCAGGGGTTTGACCGAGTTGGCCTGGCGGTAGATATTACCAACAAAATGGCAATAGGTATCTACGAGAAGCGTGGCTATAGGTATCGATTGGTGGCAGACAAGCCAACCTTCACCAGCGTGTACCACCGAACAGACGGCACTGACGAGGCTGGCGAGTACTATTTGATGACAAAACAAGTGCGAGGCAAGGAATAATGCAACCTGGGCGAATCCTTATCTATGGTGACTCGAACGTCTGGGGCGACAAGGGTTTTGGTGAGAATGGTGCTCCGTTGGGGCGCTATGCTACCAAGCAGCAATGGCCGAACATCCTCCAGCAATTACTCGGTGATGAGTATGACATTATTCAAGCAGGGTTGTGTGGACGGACAGCAGGGGAGTATGCAGAGCAAACGCCATATCTTGGTGGCAAGATTGGTTACGAAATAGCACTGCGAGAGGCTAGCCCGGTGAGCGGGGTGATCATCGCGCTTGGCGTGAATGATGCACAAAATGAAAGCGCTTCCAGCGAGCAAATCGCGGCTGATTTACAGTGGTATAGCGCCTATACCCAAGCCTATGCAGCGGACAGCAAGAATGACATGGCTGGCGGTGGTAGTGTGTGGTATATTGAGCCTACTGTCGTGCCAGCTCAGCGCTATAAGCCGCTTGCTAGCAAGCTACAGTGTATTAGCGAGATGCTCCGCGCTACTCACACAACCATTAGCAATCCACTTGACGACCATGACGATTATGCGCCTGATGGCATCCATTTCTCACTGCAAGGGCATCGGCGAATGGCGCAGGCAATATATAAGGCTATAAAGGAGGGTGTAGCGAAATGAATCGACAGTATGCAGCAGAACAACCACCACAGGTACGCGTTGGTGTGGGTGTCTTTATCTTGCGCGATGGAAAGTTCTTAATGCAGCAACGACAGGGGTCGCATGGTGCTGATACATGGAGTGTCCCTGGTGGTCATATCGAATATGGCGAAACGCCTGAGGAGGCAGCGATCCGTGAAGTACGCGAAGAAACAGGCTGCGAGATTACTAACCTGCGCTTTGCTGCCGTCACAAATGATATCTTTGCTGATGATCACAAGCACTATGTGACATGGTGGCTGATGAGCGATTGGCAGTGTGGCGAACCTTCTATTATCGAACCAGACAAATGTAAAGAACAGCGCTGGGTAGGCTTTGACACGCTGCCGCAACCACTGTTTTTACCCTGGCAGCAGTTGCAGCACAGCGAATTTATAACGCAGATTCGACACGCAGTATCACAAAGTAGGCAAGGAGGAAATGTATGACAAAAATAACTTATTTCGTCCACGGCACGACGACGGATAATGAGGCTGGTAAGGCGACTGGCTGGTTGCCTGGTGAGTTGTCAGCAGTGGGGGTTCAGCAAGCACAGGCGCTGCCAGAGCAAGCGGCTGATACTAGCTTTACTGTGGTATTTTGCTCGGATCTTGGTCGAGCGATCGATTCAGCCCGGCTTGCTTTTGGTGCAACGCATCAGATTGTTATTGATAAACGGCTACGCGAGGCAAATTATGGTGATAATAATGGCACGGATGGGGCCTTTAAGGCTAGTTTACTCCCCTTTGTTGATACACCGTTTCCGCACGGCGAGAGCTACCGCGATGTAGAGGCGCGTATGCGTGACTTTGTGGCGATGCTGCAGCGCGACTATGCTGGCCAGCACATTGCCATCGTGGCGCACGAAGCACCACAGCTTGCGCTGGACGTTATTCTTGGTGGTAAGACCTGGCCAGAGGCAATAGCAACCAACTGGCGCGAAGTTGGCTCATGGCAGCCTGGGTGGGTGTATGATACAGAGGCAGTAGAGAGGTCAAATGAATAGCGTATCACAAGATGCTTACCTAGCGGCTAATGCCAGGGAGAAGATGTGCGCAACCTCTCTTGCGCAGTTTCGCACCGCCCTTGCCGCTAGCTGGACTGCGCGGACGGCCTCCCCGCTGGTGGCCTGGACGCCGCACAACCCCAGCAGCGGGCAGTGTGCCGTCTCGGCCTTGGTGTTGCAGGATTACTGTGGTGGCGAGATCCGCCGCTGCGTGGTGGCGGGCACGCCGCATTACTTTAATCGCATTGATGATCAGGTGGTGGATAGCACGGCCGCGCAGTTTGGCACGGTAGCGATTGATTACGACACCTCTACCGTGCGCAGCCGCCAGAGGATTCTGCACCATGCCGACACTCGCCAGCGGTACGAGCTACTGAAGGAGCGGGTGGAGCGGTTTTTGGTTGAGCTAAATGGAGTGGCTCAAGCAATTGGGCGCGTCGATTACGGCCATATGGGCAAGGATTGCTTGCGCGACCAGACTATATGGTTTGGTGATACGAATAGTATCGTCATCGTTGGTGAGGCGCCAGCCCGAACTGGCTGGGTAAAGAGTGGCGTTGCCTGGCACAATACAGCCGGGAAGCTGCTGCCAAGTGGTGTTATCATGCAAAAGTTGCTAGCTATCCTTGGCAAGGAGCTGCTAGCAGTTACGTTTACAGAGGTAATCAAGTGCTTCCCATCCGATCGCCGTTATCTTAAGGATCTAGCCGCTCTCTATAGGCCAACGCTTACACAGCAGTTGCGCATACTAAATCCAAAACTCATCCTGACGATGGGGACTATCCCGACCCAGGCGCTGATTAAGGAGCCGTTCCGCCGGCTGAGCGATGTTGTTGGTAAACGCTACGCCATGGGTGAGAGTGTAGTTATACCGATCTTTCATCCGTCGCCAATATCACCGCGTGGGTATAAAGACAATATTCCAATTTTTGAATCAATACGTGAATATTACAGAGGTGCAATATGATATACATACGGCAATCTGGCTAAGACTTAATGTAATTGAATAAACAGTATAAGATAAATCAAGGAGAAACATAATGAAATTCACACATGGCACACGCCGCCGAGCGGCAGAATATGAGAAGGATTGGGTGCAGCGCTGGAAAGACGATCAGACGTTTGAAAAGTCGGTGGCGCAGCGGCCGGCGGATAATGCCTACGTTTTTTATGATGGGCCGCCGTTTATCACTGGCGTGCCGCATCATGGTACGCTGCTGAGTTCAATCGTTAAGGACGCGGTGCCGCGCTACTGGACAATGAAAGGCAAGCGTGTGGAGCGCCGCTGGGGCTGGGACTGTCATGGTCTACCGGCAGAGAATTTCGTCGAAAAGCAGATGAATATTGTGGATCGGCGGCAGATTGTGACGAGTAGCGACCAGCCAGCACCGCTGGATAAGGACGGTAATCCTTTGCCGACCATCAGTCTGGAAAAATACATCACCAAGGCGCGCGAAAGCATGGTGGCGAATAGCGAAACGTGGCAGGGCGTGATCGACCGTATTGGTCGCTGGGTAGACTTTACGGGTGCCTACCGCACCATGGACAAGGACTTTATGGAGAGCGTCTGGTGGGCCTTTAAGCAGCTGTATGAGGCTGGCAAAATCTACGAAGGCGAAAAGGTGCTGATGTACGACACCAAGTTTGCTACTCCTGTCAGCAAGGCCGAAGTGACCATGGACAACGACGCCTACCAAACAGTGACCGACCCGAGTGTGTATGTGAAGTTTAATCTGATGGACGAAGATGCGGCTGTCCTCGCTTGGACCACCACGCCATGGACATTGCCAGCCAACCTGATGCTGGCCGTCAACCCAGATATGACGTACTGCGAAGTGCTGGTGGATGGCGAACAGCTCATCATCGCCGAAGAAGCCCTCGAGCGCACTCTGCAGGACGACAAGCACCAGCTACTTGATTACGACGTGCTGCGCACCTTCCCGGGTAGCGAATTGGTGGGTAAGAAATACCAGCCGCTGGGTACCGGCTCGACCTGGCCAGGCAGTGACAAGATTCACACTATTTACGCGGCGGATTTCGTTTCGCACGAGTCGGGTACGGGTATTGTGCATATCGCGCCGGCCTATGGTGAGGATGACTTTGAACTTGGTAAAGCCAATGGTATTGCGCCCTTCCATGTGATTGATGATAACGGTTACTACACTGATAGCAATTACAAAGGTCTGGAGGTATGGGACAACAACAAGTTCATTGCCAAAGACCTGAAAGAAAAGGGCGCGGTGTGGAAAATTGAGTACATTCGTCACGAATATCCGTTCAATCCGCGCAGCAAACAACGCATCATGTACCGGGCCATCCCCAGCTGGTTCTTCGACATTCAGGGGCAGAAGCCGCTGATGCTAGATGAGAACGAGCATATTAATTGGTTCCCGCGTCACCTCAAGCACGGTCGCTTTGCGAAGAATATTGAGCAGGCACCAGACTGGAACCTCAGCCGCGACCGCTTCTGGGCGACGGCCATGCCAGTGTGGAAGGGTGACCGTGGTACGGTTAAGGTGGTTGGCTCGTACGCAGAGCTTAAGGAGCTGAGCGGTGTGGAGTTGGATGATTACCACCGCCCATGGGTAGACGATATCACCTTTACGATTGACGGCGAGACATTTACGCGTATTGATAAGGTGCTCGATTGCTGGTTCGAGAGCGGTAGCATGCCGTTTGCGCAGCTGCATTATCCGTTTGAAAACCAGGCTAAGTTTGAGCAGAATTACCCGGCGGACTTCATCGTTGAGTACATCGGCCAGGTACGGGCGTGGTTCTATTATGTGCATGCCGTCAACGTCGCCTTAGCAGAGATTGGTGCCTTTGGTGAGGCAGGTGCGCAACACAAAAACGCCTACAGCAACGTCATCACCACTGGTGTGGTGGCGGGCAATGACGGCCGCAAGATGAGTAAATCGCTGGGTAACTTTACCGACCCGAACGAGCTGATGGATAAGTTTAGTGCTGATTCCTTGCGCTTCCTGCTGCTGAGTAGCCCGCTGCTCAATGGCGAGGACTTCGCGCTGCACGATAAGGATGTGGGTGATGTAGCTCGGAAGCTGGCGATGATCTGGAATATGTATGACTTTTTCACCATGTACGCTGAAGTAGATGGCTGGGAGTTTGATGGTACGCTGGTGGATCCACTGAGTGGCAAGCCGGTTTGTACGTCCCTATCATCCACCGAAACGGCTTCCGCGCACCGGGAATCTCACTCATCAACCACAGGTGATACTGCGGAACTCGCTGCGCTCAAACAGTCCTCGTATCTGCCTGATGTTGATAACCTCAATTCTCGGGCGCGTGCAGATGTTTCGGAAGATGAAGCGACGATTGGCGCCGTGACTAACCCCCTCGATATCTGGATTATCAGCCGCTTGCATGAGCTGGTGGCGGAGGTCGAGAGGCAGATGGATGCGTATAATATCCCTGATGCACTGAGTCCAATTTTGCCATTCCTGGATGACGCCAGCAACTGGTACGTGCGCCGCAGCCGCCGCCGCTTCTGGAGATCATCGAAAGGGGCCGCGGGCGCAGAGGACGATAGCGACAAGAGCGACGCCTACCGTACGCTGCACTATGTGCTGGTGCGCCTCGGCTACCTGCTGGCACCGTTTACGCCGTTCTTGGCTGAGGAACTGTACCATAACCTGACGGGTGATGATGAGTCGATTCACTTAAAGAATTGGCTGCCAGCTGGTGAGGTAAATGAGCAGGTGCTGGCTGATATGGCTCGCACGCGTGAGCTGATAAACAACGGCCTGAGTTTGCGGATGAAACAGGATGAGCACCAAGCATCGATCAAGGTTCGCCAGCCGCTGCAATCTGCGGCATATGCGGGTGCGAAATTGGCTGAGTACTACGAGCAGATCATGGCCGAGGAGCTGAACGTTAAGGAAATTCGCTGGGTTGAGAACCAAGACGAGCACTTGGCGGATTATGACGCGACCGAAGGCGCGGCCAAGCCAGAGAGCTGGATTAATATTGACAAAACCATCACCCCCGAACTCAAACGCGAAGGCTTGATGCGTGAAGTCATTCGCCACGTGCAGAGTGCGCGCAAGAAGGCGGGGCTGCAGGTGGATGACCGGATTATGCTGCACCTCGCGGTCGGGGCTGAGCCCGCCAGCCAGCCAGCGGCGCCAGGCCAGGCGCAACCAGCCGATGACGCAGCCGCGCAGCTGCGCCAAGCCCTCGCCGAGCACGCCGACACAATCGCGAGTGAGACGCTCGCCACGATGCAGCAGCCAGGCGATGTACTCTACCAAACGACGGCTACAGTAGATGGCGCTGAGCTGCAGATTAGCCTCGCCAAAGCATAGGGCTACAAGGAATAACATGCTAAGCTCGAGTGGCGCATCAGTAGTGAGACGCCACTCGAGCTTGGTGGCTGGCAATATTTGAGTTTCTATAGCCATCCTCGCCCCTTGCGCTAGCACAGCGTCCTCACTAAAAATGTTGAGAGACAGCTACGAAACAAGCAGAAAGTACGGAGCGACAATTGCTACAATGGGGCTATAAGCCTGCACGATAATTGAATATCATGACTAAACTACCTACCACCATGCCTACCCCCTCACTACGCCAACGCCTGGCGGGGCTGTGGCTGGTGGTGCGGATTATTTGGCGGGAGGCACCGCTGACGATTGCAGTCCAAGCGGTGGGAGCGGTGCTGTCGGCGGTGCTGCCACTGGCCACGGCATACTACGCCGCTCTTGCGACAACGGCTTTGGCTGAGGCATATGCGACGGGTAGTCAGCAGCAGCTCCTCGCCTATGTAGTAGTGACTGTGGTACTGGGCGTTGTGGCGAGTGTGTGGTCGGTGGTGCAAGGGTATTATGACCAAGTGTCGCGCTACCGCATTGAGGCTGCCATGAGCGACCACATGTATGCCCGTCTCCATGCGCTGGATTTTTGGCGATACGATGACCCTGCGACCATTGATATATTTGATAAAGCGCAGCGCTTCGTCCAGTCATTTTCGTACCTCTTTATCCAACTGGTGCGAATGCTGACGGCGTTGGTATCGCTGGCAACAAGCCTGTGGATGATGGTGATGGTGAGCTGGTGGCTGGGGTTGCTTGTACTCGTGGCGCTTGTGCCAAGTAGTGTGGTGCAGGTGCGGCTGTCGCGTTTGCAGGCTGGTCACTGGCGTGAGCAGGTGGCGACGCGACGGCGCATGGCGTGGATTGAGCACATCCTTAGCCGGCCGAACTTCATTGCCGAGCTGCGCCTCTATGGAGTGATTCACCATCTACTTGGCGAGCGAGCAGCACTGCGGGATAAAGATCGGCTGCGGGTGCTTGGCTACGAGCGCCGCTTTATGGGGCAGCGCCTGGGCGGAGAGATTATCCAGGCTGCAGCGGAGGTAGTGGCGCTTGTCTGGGTGGTGCTGGAGATCGTGGCACACCGCCAGCCAATTGGGCAATTTGTGCTTGTGCAGCAAATGGTAGGGCGAGTGATGAGCGAGATGGACAGCGTGATCAATACATATAATATGATTGACGAAGACCTCGCCACTATGGCAGACTACCAGCGGTTTATGGCGCTGCCGGTTGCAAGCCATGCAGCCACCATTGATGAGGTGACGCTGCGCGATGCGATCGCGGTGCAGCGGGTGTCGTTTTGCTATCCAGGCACGCAAACGGCGGTGCTGCGTGATATTTCTCTCACTATTCGCCGTGGTCAGCACATTGCCATCGTGGGCGAAAATGGCGCTGGCAAGAGTACGCTCGTTAAGCTGCTCACTGGTCTGTATCAGCCCAGCAAAGGCAGCATTACCATTGATGGGCACGATCTCCGCCATATCAACCCAGCAGCTTGGCACCGGCAATTGGCTGTGCTGGGGCAGGAGTTTATCCGCTATGACTTCGCCACAGCGCATGAGAATGTTTGGTATGGTGATGTCTCGCAGCCGGTAGATACAGCGCGCCGTGATACTGCACTGCGCCAGGCCGAGGCAGCCGATTTTGTCCGCAAACTTCCTCATGGTGGGGACAGCTATATCAGCAAATGGATGGAGGCAGATGACCACGAAACAGGGGTCGACCTGTCTGGTGGGCAGTGGCAACGCCTGGCTTTGGCGCGCAACTTGTATCGCAATGCGCCTATCATCATCCTCGACGAACCCACCAGCGCCATTGATGCCGCCGCCGAAGCACGCATCTTTCGCCGCCTCTTTGCTCAGCAGGGCAAGACCATCATCACCATTAGCCACCGCTATAGCACTGTTAAGAAGGCGGATGCTATCTACGTTATCGCCCACGGCCGCATCGTTGAGCATGGCACTGCCGCCGCATTGATGGCGCAGCGTGGTGCATTCTACGAGATGTTCAAAGAACAGATATAGTTTGGTATAATAGGGGTGTGGCGCGTTGGCGGAGCGGTTACGCAGAGGTCTGCAAAACCTTTTAGACGAGTTCGACTCTCGTACGTGCCTCCACAATTGTTGATGAATAGCTCTCTCGATAGAGCTATTTTTGCTCTAATAATTCTTTTAGCTCAGGGAAGGTTGGCTGGAAGAAATGATTGCGATCTTCGAAAATATGCGCCTGAGCAGTTGGCGCGTCTCGCTGAAATTTAGCAAGTTCTGTAAACGGCACGACTGGGTCATCTTTACTATGGAATAGGTGGATCTCCTTTGCTGATTTTTCTAAACCAGTGGCGCTTGTTACTTGAAAGCTACCGAGGTCTTCATTCGATTCATCATCATAGCACGGCGAAACTAGCACGAGCCGCCGGACTGGCACGCGCAGTGGTGATTCATGCAAGTACTTTGCTAAAAACATTGCGCCTAAACTATAGCCAACCAGCTGAACGTCATCGCCAAGCAGGAGCAGTAGTTTCTCAAAATATATTTTCCACTCAGCGTAGCTAGCGTTTTGCTTATTAGGGAAATCTGGCAGCAAAACATCAGCATCGACGATTTCTTGCGCCAGCCAGTCACGCCATTTTTGTGTCCACAGTAGTCGTTCGTAATGAAGTTGACTATTCTTTAGATTATTCAAGTAATTTTCGTAGCTATTAAAGCTTGATCCGCCGTGAATTATTACAATTTGCTTCATAAACATAGTATAATACAAGCAGCACATGGCTGCTATGCCAGAAGTGCGGTTGCAAGCGCGAGTGGCGGAACTGGTAGACGCGAGGGACTTAAAATCCCTTGGCCAAAAGCCGTGCGGGTTCGATTCCCGCCTTGCGCACCAGACATGATATAACAGAGAAAACCACTTGAGGAGAGTGGTTTTCTCGTGTGCATAGCCAGAAGGGTAGAATATGGTGGCGGTCGTAGTAGCTGCCAACGCAAGATTTATTGTAGAATTACCCCAACCGCTGGCGAAAGCCACACAATTTGCTATAATAAAGCTATAACCAAAAAGGAGAAACGACACTATGACAATAGCATTAATCGTTTTGCTCGGCGTGATTGGCCTGCTCGTTCTGTTTGGCATCTTCATGTGGGCAACGTACAACAGCTTGGTCAAGCTGAAGATCCGCGTGGACGAAGCCTGGAGCGACATCACCGTCCAGCTCAAGCGCCGGACAGACCTCATCCCGAACTTAGTCGGTACGGTAAAGGGCTATGCAGCACACGAGAAGGAAGTCTTCGAGAACGTGGCTGAGGCTCGCAGCGCCATCATGAATGCCCAAGGCGTGCAAGAGACAGCTGCGGCAGAGAATATGATCGAGGGCGCTCTGAAGAGTTTGTTTGCCGTAGCAGAGGCCTACCCAGAGCTCAAAGCCAACCAAAACTTCATCCAGCTGCAGCAAGAGCTGGTGGACACTGAGGACAAGATCCAGGCAGCGCGCCGCTTCTACAACGGTGGTGTGCGCGACCTCAACACCCGCATCGCCATGTTCCCCGCCAATATCGTGGCTGGCATGCTGGGCTTCAAGGCTCGCGAGTTCTTCGAGGTCGAAGACCGCGCCAGCGTCGAGAACCCAGTGCAAGTGCAGTTCTAGACACCTCGCACACTATAGCGAAACCGCTCTCGATGGAGGGCGGTTTTTTATTGTGTTGCAATGACATAAGGGCGATGATGCCAGTTGTATATCATTCTTGGAGCGAGGGATGTTTGAGAAGGTTTGTGGATACAAATGAGCGGCTTATCGCTTGACCAGAGCGGTTTTACCTAGAAGGTGGGGGATTTGAGTAATAAAAATAATTGCAATGATTAGGGTGTTAGAGCACTGCCAATGGGCAAGAGCACCGCAAGGGGCGAACATGACAAGCAGAGCAGGAGAGGGCAGACACCCTCTAGAAGCGAGCGTGTCATGTTCGGTGAGGGGGTTAGGCAAGGAGGTGAATAGCCCATCCAAGGGGAAAAGTGACGAGGATGGTGATTGTCATCCCGATGTTTCTCCCGAGTTGTGGTTGTGGCATCTCTCGAGCAGGACTACCTAGTAGCAGTGCTAGCTCGACAGTAGCTAGAATACCCATCGACCAAAATAGTGTCAGCCTTGGGAAGCCTAGCGGGTTTATAAACCACCCCCATAGCACAGAAAACACCCAAGCGCCAAGGAACATATTAATAATGGAGACAATACACGCCATTACAATGCTCAAAGCGCTTTCTTCCTTCTTCTCGGTAATGGTGATCTTGATATTGCTCATGACACTACTCTCTCCCCACCCAAGCGGACGCTTGTGTAGAATAACACTGGTCGACGCTCGGATGCGGCGACTCAAGATGGGGTGCTGGGGCGCGGCTATGGTAGCCATGCCTGGGCAGCCCACCTTGAGCGGTATGCTCTGCTTGTCAAACAACACTTTTGGACAAAATGCGAACATATGTCAACAAAAGCTGATATATATATCAATAAATGAGGGGCGAGTCAAGTGGGTGCAACGTAGGCCCGAAAACCTCACTAATAGTCAGCGCAGAGAATGCAGCGCTCGGAGATTGACGCGAGTACCTGCAAAACCACCATTATCTGCTACAATATATCTATGTACAGAGCAATTGCACACAACAAGCGTAATACAGTTATTTTGATGATCGTCTTCGTCGCGATGGTAGCGGTGATTGGCCTGGCGGCGCAGTTGATTATGAATAGCCGCGGCATGCAGGGCAACCTGACGATCTTTTGGGGGACGTTCATTGGGGCGCTGATCTATGCATTGGTGCAGTATTTCATTGCTTCTAAGCTTGCTATGAGTATGACTGGTGCGGTGGAGATTCGCAAGGCAGATAACCCCCGTTTGTGGCGCACCGTTGAGAACCTTGCCATTACCGTGGGGCTACCTATGCCGCAGGTGTATATTATCGACGACCCAGCACCGAATGCTTTTGCCACCGGCCGCGACCCCAAGCATGCCATTGTGGGCGTGACGACGGGTCTGCTGGAGATTATGGATGATCGTGAGCTGACCGCTGTATTGGCCCATGAGATGGGGCATGTCCAAAACTACGATATTCGGGTGAGTATGATTACCTTTGGTCTGGTGAGTGCGATCGGCCTCGTGTCAGATATTGCACTGCGCATGCTGTGGTTCCGCGACAATGATGACCGCGAGACCAATCCAGTGCTACTGGTGCTTGGCATTATCGCCATCATTCTCGCACCCATCGTAGCAGCCATTATGCAAATGGCAGTGAGTCGCCAGCGTGAGTACCTGGCCGATGCGACTGGTGCGCTGACGACGCGCGACCCAGCTGGCCTGGCTAGCGCGCTGGGTAAGCTGCAGGCATACACTCGCCCAATGGAGAAGCAGGTTAGCTCAAGCGCTAATATGTTTATGGTGAACCCGCTCAAGCCAGGGTTCTTTAGCCGGTTGTTTAGCACCCACCCGCCGCTCGAAGATCGCATCAAGCGCCTCAACGAAGATATGAACAAATGGTAGGGTGGTGCCTGTGGCAAAAAAAACAACGAAGTCAACTCGCCGCTCATCATCACGCACCGCTCTCACGGTGGCTACGAGCCAACATCGCTCAAAAAAAGAGGCAAAACACCCTGGCGTTGCAAAAAAGGCAACATCATCCTCTCGCGGGACTGCTTCCGAAAAAGCCCGCTCGCAGCACTCGAATGATACTCCATCGACGCTGCCCAGCTGGCGCACTAACCTCCACTGGCGGACCTGGCAGGCTCGCGGTGGTAGGGTAGTAGCGAGCAGCCGTCAATGGTTGCATAATTTACAACGGCGACGGCCGCATCGAAGCTTCCGTCGCACCCGCCGACGTGATTATGCGCGGTCACTGCAATTACCAGGCTACGTCGCCTTTACTGCACAAGTGATGCGGATGGTGCGGGCGCACTGGCGGACGTTGTGCCTCTTGGCGGTGTTTTATGCCGTGCTGCTCTTGGCGCTTGGGGCGATTACCAACCAGACAATGTACGACCGTCTGCAGAGTATGCTAGCAGAGTCGGGCAAGGATATTCTCACTGGTGCCTGGGGTAAGCTAGGCGAGGCAGGGCTCCTCATGGTGACGGCCTTTGGCGCGGGCAGTGGCAACCTCAGCGCTGACCAGCAGCTCTATGTGGTATTGGGCTTTTTGTTGGTGTGGCTCACCACAGTGTGGCTATTACGCGAGTATAAGGCAGGGCGAGCGCCACGCCTGCGCGATGGGCTGTATAATGCCTGTGCACCACTGGTAGCCACGCTGATGATTGTCCTCGTCTTCCTCGTGCAGCTTATCCCACTGGGGGCGATGGCGCTGGTGTATATTGGCCTGTCTAGCAATGGGGTAATTAGCGAAGGATTTGGCTCGATGCTCTTCTATGTGTTGCTAGCTACTGTGGCAGTACTGACGCTCTATTGGGGCACGAGCACCTTCATTGCGCTTGTGGTGGTGACACTGCCTGGTATGTACCCTATGCGGGCGCTGGCAGCGGCGGGTGATTTGGTGGTAGGGCGACGGCTGCGGATTTTGTACCGGCTGCTGTGGCTATTTGGCAGCGTGGCAGTGCTGTGGTGCGTGGTGATGATCCCTGCTATCCTCCTTGATGCCTGGCTCAAGCACTTATGGCAATGGTATGCCTCTGTGCCGACGATGCCCGTCCTAGCGGGCTTCATCAGCTCGGCAACGGTGGTGTGGTGCGCAGCGTATATCTACCTCCTTTATCGCAAGATTGTTGATGATATGGCAGCGCCAGCGTAAGGTGGCGTGCCTCGGTAGAGTGTTGTTGGGTAATACATGTGGCGGGATACTCACGCTCCACCTCCCCACACTCCCTCCTCCGGAACGCTATAAGGGTCGATGTCTCCCAGACATCGACCTCTTGCGCTGGGCTGAAAACCGGTCATTACGACCGGTTTTCACACTCCATCGGATGAAGTGATGGGGGAGGTGGAGCTGACGGAGGCAAAGCGATAACGTTGGTATTCAAACGGCAGTACCTATACTGTTATAAATTAAGCATCCAAGAAGCCTAGCTTTACACGAACCTGTTTAAAAAAGCTGCACCCACCGTCAAATTCCGCTATACTAAAGCAGTAAGGAACCACTATGACACAAGACAAACATCTAGCATCACCCAACCTATCGCCAGCTCAGCGCAGTGCTGAGCTGCGTCAGCTACTCAATCGCTATAGCTACGAATACCATGTGCTTGATGCGCCCAGCGTGAGCGACGCGGTGTATGATAGCCTTTTTGCCGAGCTCAAGCAACTCGAAGCTGCGCACCCGGCACTCATCACGCCCGATTCGCCCACCCAGCGGGTTGGCAACGTCCTCAAAGGTGGCTTCGTCAAGGTGCAGCATCGCCGGCGGATGGTCAGCCTCAATGATGTCTTCGACACGGCAGAGGTCGAGGCGTGGGTGCAGCGCATGGATAAGCTCTTGCCGGGCCACAAGCACGAATTTTTTGCTGACATCAAGATGGATGGCTTGGCCTGCGCGCTTATCTACAACGATGGCGTGCTCGTGCAGGCCGTCACACGGGGCGATAGCTACGTTGGCGAAGATGTAACGAATAATGTGCGGACGATTCGCAATGTGCCGCTACGCCTGCGTGAAGCACCTGGCTTTGAGCACTTACTGCAGGGCAGGACGGAGATCCGTGGGGAAATCGTTATGCTTAAGCGCGACTTTGCGGCACTTAATAGGCGACAGCAAGCTGCTGGCCAGCCAGCCTTCGCCAACCCGCGTAACCTCGCGGCTGGCACTATCCGCCAGCTTGACCCAGCACTCGTGGCGCAGCGCCCACTCCATTTTCGGGGTTACGATGTCATCCGTGATGATGCGGCTGAGGTGCCGACCAATAGCTACGCTTATGATGCCTTGACGGCGCTGGGTATCACACGAAACCAGCACGCGGCGGTCTTTACCAACCTGGCCGAGGTAATGAACTTCGTCCAGCAGTGGGGTGAGCAGCGCCACGATTTGCCGTTTAATACCGATGGCCTCGTGATCAAGATCAACAATCGCGCTCTCTACGACCGCCTGGGCATGGTGGGCAAGAACCCGCGTGGTGCGGTGGCCTATAAATATGCAGCCGAGCAAGCCACTACCATCGTGCGCGATATCGTCATTAGCATTGGCCGGACGGGTGCTGCCACACCGGTGGCGGTGTTCGACCCAGTCGTCGTGGCTGGCACGACGGTGCAGCACGCCAGCCTGCACAATGCCGACGAGATTGCCCGGCTCGATGTGCGGCGTGGTGATACTGTGGTTATCTTCAAGGCGGGGGATATCATCCCGCAGGTTGAGCGAGTGCTACCAGAGCTGCGCCCAGCTAATACCAAGCCGATTGATTACCCAGCCGAGCTTCAGCGCCAATATCCCGAGCTGCAGTTCGAACGGCCTGCTGGTGAGGCAGTGTACCGGGTGCGCGGCGCTAGTAGCTCGCTCATTCTCACACGCGCCCTCACGCACTTTGCATCCAAAGGAGCACTGGATATCGACACGCTTGGTGAGAAGAATGTCGCTGCATTGGTCGAGGCTGGCTTGGTACGTGACCTAGCTGATATTTATACGCTAAGGAAGGAGGATCTTCTCCAGCTCGATCGCTTTGCCGAGGTCTCGGCGCAGAAGCTTATCGATGCCATTGCTGCCGCAAAGCACCCACCACTTGAGCGCTTCCTCTATGGCCTTGGCATTCGCCACGTTGGTGCGCAAACGGCAATCGATATCGTGAAACATTTTGCAGATCATTCAAAACATGATGAGTCGCAGCAGAGTGGTGTGAATAAAAATCATAATGATTCAGAAAAGAATGCACTGCATGATGAGCCGCAAGCACTCGTCAATACACTTGCAAATGACAAGCAATTGCTTGGCTTTTTGCGTTCTGCCACGCTTGACCAGCTGCAGGCGATTGATGGCATTGGCGTGGTAGTGGCTGAATCGATCGTCGCGTGGTTCAGTGATGTAGATAACATTGCCTTGCTGGATAAGTTTGCTCAATGTGGTGTCGTGCCGCAACATACGCAATCGTCACAGCAGCTCGCTGGTCAAAAATTCGTTATCACTGGCACATTGCAAGCAATGAGCCGCGACCAAGCAGCCGAAAGAATCCGTGCCCTGGGTGGTACCTTCCAAAGCAGCGTCAGCAAAGACACTACCTACCTCGTTGCTGGTGGCAAAGTTGGTGCGAGCAAGCGAGCCAAGGCGGAGAAGTATGGTACAATGATGCTCACTGAAGAACAATTTCTAACACTCATCCAATAAACAGGAGAAAGATATATGGCAGCCCCAGAACAACCACAAAGAGACGAATTAATCGTTGCAGTAAAAAGCATGGCGCCGTTTCCAATCCTCATGGCAACCTTTATGCTCGTGTATGCTATGTGGTTTGGCGTGGCGTGGAGTGTTGTTGGTTGGGCAGTCTTTGCACTATTTGGTGTGTATGCGGTATGGCTAATTTTTTGTGGCGTGCAGCATATCCGCGCAACGAAAAAATTGCCCAAGCCAGCACCAACGCCAGCCAGCAAACGGATCGCTAAGCAGATGCAGCTGCTGAGCACGGTGTCGTATGCACCACTGTGGATTATCTTTGCGCTGCTTGGTATGTTTCAGCAGCAGATTTATATCATGCCGGTGCTTGTGCTGACCGTTGGGTTGCACTTCATTCCGCAGGCGAAGATCTTTGACCGGACGATTGATTATTATCTTGCACCTCTCCCCATCTGCACGGCATTGATTGGCTTCTACCTTGCCTTTGCAACGAGTACTTCGTGGCAAGCAGTCTATGCTGTCAGCAGCATTGGTGGGGCACTCGCAACCGCAGGATATGGCCTATACATGGTGTTGGGCCACAAGCAACTTATGAACCAAATAAACCACGTATAAGAATTATACATAACTGCACACGTAGTCAGCTGGCTTGCAAAATGCAAGCAAAAACAACACTATGAATAGCGATGCGCAAAATTCATAATGCAATATATGCTATTGATAGCAACCCCGCAATAGCAGGGTATAGAATACACAAAAGAACTCAACGATAAACAAGCAAGGAGGATAAGGCAATGGTGCGATTCTATCTCGAAAAGCTCGTGCGCGACAAGGTTGTCGAGAAATGCAAGGCCGATCCGCAGGTGCTCCATACGGAGTATTATCAATTGGATCGCGCGGCGTATCGCCGTGAGCTGCAGCGCAAGATTCATGAGGAGGCAAACGAAATTCCGCTGGGCGATGATAGGCTAGAAGAGGCGCTGCAGGAGCTGGCGGATGTACAGGCTGTTCTCGATGCACTGCGCGATGATTTTGGCTTTTCGCCTCAGCAGGTACAAGACGCAGTGATGCGCAAAGCTGCTCATGCTGGTGGTTTTCAAAAACGCTATTATATTGCGTACAACGACCTAGCGGAGGATAGCAAATGGGTCGAGGTTTTTCGGGCGCAGCCAGAGAAGTATCGGGAAGAGAATAACGAAGGAGACGAATGATGCAACAACCACTATTCATCACAGGCAACCAGCACAAGGCCGACTATCTCGCGCGCATGCTTGGTATGCCACTGGAGCATCGCAAAATTGATTTGGTAGAGATTCAATCATCTTCGCCCGAGGAGGTCGTTCGGCACAAAGTGCGTGAAGCGTATGAGATTGCCCAGCAGCCTGTTCTTGTTGAAGATGTGTCACTGGGGTTTGCAACGCTGAATGGATTGCCTGGCCCATTCATTAAGTTCTTCGTTGAGGCACCAGATGGGCTGGAAAAATTATGCCGCATGCTTGATGGATTTGATGATCGATCGGCATTGGCGGTAGGTGTGTTTGGCTACTATGATAGCCACGAGATGCACGTTTTTCGCGGTGAGCTACCTGGCTGTATTGCAGCGCATCCGCGTGGCGATGGTGGCTTTGGTTGGGACAAAATATTTTGCCCAGATGGCTACAATGGCCGGACGCGCGCTGAGTTATCGCCAGAAGAAGATGCAGCGACGTATCACATTATTAAACCAATTGCGGCAGTGCGCGAATTTTTACAATCCCATAAGTAAGATTTTGTGCAACTTCTACCACTGTTATTTTTATGAATCGAACACTAATTTTATTCATGGAAATTAATAGATAGCAGTATATTGATGGTGTGGTAGGTATAAGAGTTTGGATCGATTATACAATATACTGTTGAATACTTTTTTGTTTATATTCAATACAATTGTATATTGTGCGGAGAGAATAGTGTTGTGCACTGCTTGATAGCAGGGCGTGTATGGGTATGAATCTTACAAAGAGTGAGATATTTTGCTTGCAATATGCAAGCAAAAAAGCTCGGTCATTATGCTGTGAGGCAGTGGAAAAAGTAAGTAGCAGAAAGGCATTTTGGCGCCGCACGAGGGCAATAGGTAAGCCAAAATAATCGCTGCAAAAGAGAGTGCAAAAGGAACGCAGCCCGACAATCACTTGCAAAAAACAAGCAAAAAATCACTAGCCTGCGTGAATGAACTCCACAATTTATTCAGTCGCCATACTACCAACAATTAAGCTCGCGCCAATCACATCATCGACACTCGAGCCACGCGAGAGGTCGCTGATAGGCCGCGCAAAGCCTTGTAAGATAGGGCCGTAGGCGTGGCCACCAGCCAGGTGCTCGGCGAGCTTGTAGGCAATGTTGCCGGAGTTGAGATCGGGGAAAACGAGGACGTTGGCTTGGCCGGCAATGGGGCTGGTGGGGGCTTTTTTGTGGCCAATGGCGGGGACGAGAGCGGCGTCAAACTGGAGTTCACCATCGATACGGAGTTCTGGCTGGTGGGCTTGTACTTCTGCAAGAGCGTGGCGAATTGTTTCGACACTTTGACCACCAGCACTGCCATGCGTCGAGTAGGAAAGCAGTGCAACGCGGGGCTGCCAACCAAGACGGGTGGCACTCAAGGCGCTGGCCTCGGCAATGGCGGCTAGGCCAGCGGCATCTGGTGTGATGTTCATCCCGCAGTCGGCAAAGATGAATAAGCCATCCTCCCCGCCAGCGAAGTGAGGCATATCCATCACGAAGAAGCTCGATGCATAGCGCACCCCTGGCGCCAGGCCAACGACCTTTAGCGCAGCGCGCAGCACCGCAGCGGTGGGGTGGTCGATGCCAGCCACCATAGCATCACACGTGCCATCGTGGAGCAGCTGAGCGGCGTAGGTGAGTGGGGTAAGGAGAGGTGTGTCAGTAGTATTTACAGATGGAGTATCGTGCTGGTGCGGCACCGTCAGAATCTCTATACCATCGAGCGAGATGCCTGCATCGGCGGCAGTTTGCCTGATGGCTGCTGGGCTATCTGCCACAAGCACTGGCCGAACGGCCTGCCAATCGGCCAGCTGGCGTACGGCGCTGAGGATAATGGGGTTGGTGCCTTCTGGGTAGGCGATGCGCGGCGGGTGAGCGGCGAGCGCATCGCGGAGGGTGAGTATACGCTGGTTCATACATATAGTATAATCAATACATGGAAGAACTCATAATCGAACAGGCAACCGCCGTCAGCCAGGCTGATGTGGCGGCAATCGCAGCACTGAGCGATGTGCTGCACCAAGCCGGAACAACTGCGCCAACTACTCAAACTACCTCTGATGCAGCGGCGATAGACGCTTTGCGTCAGGCTCTTGAAGCAGTGATCGCTGCTGAGAATCAAACGCTGCTCTTGGCTCGTCTTGATGGTAAGGTAGTGGGCATGGCAACGCTCGCGCTGTTGGTGGGGCCGATCGCTGGGCGTAAGATCTACCTCGATGATTTCGTGACCGACCCATCGGTGCAGGGCAAGGGGGTTGGCTCACGGCTGTGGGATGCGATGCTGAGCTGGGGCCAGCAGCACAGTGCGACCAAGCTCACCTTCACCTCCAACCCTAAGCGTCAAGCAGCCCATCGCTTTTATCTCCACAAGGGCGCGACGATCTATAACACGACGGTGTTTGAGAAGACGATTGAATAGTATAGGCTGAGCTGCAAAGCTTCGCCTTCTCTTGCACCAATTTGCCTTCAACAAATGGAGTAGATAGCCGTTAGTTCCATCAGCTCTAAAAGGTTAAATCTAGGGCATTTTGTAGTACTTTCAGAGGAGGTGGGGAAGAGAATGCGAGATTATTCAATCATCGAGATGCCCCCTGTTTTATTGCTAATATAATGCGTCGCTTGCTGTGGCAGAAAGGCAGACGAATGACACGAACTCAAGCCCAAGAAATATTCTTCACCCTACATAGCACCCCGCGCGAACGAGTGACTACGGCAGACCAAGCGGCTGCAGTGGTGCAGCTAAGCCAGATTGCTTTGCATATGATGACGAAATTTGCCGATAAGGTTGATGTATATGGCTACCGAATGGACAATGCCGCGCCAGCAAAAGAAACCAAGTCACCTCTGTTTCCGAGCCAAAGCCGTGCCATCCTCATGCTCATGGCACCATATCATGATGGTTCGAGTCTGCTAGTCGATATTGAGACGGCGACATTTTGGCGCGAGCCAGTGCAGCCAAACGCAAGCGATAATGTGATTGCTGCCACAGCACATGAGGTTAGCTTGGTGAGCGACTCAGAGCAGCTGCGCTACCGCATTGTCACAGAGGGCAGCCACCAGCGGGTGGTGCGCTCACTGATTGGCCCGGCATATAGTGGCCAGCCTGCCACTCGCACGATTGGTGAGAGCCAACGGATCAGCCGAGGCGATCAAGTGGTGAGCGGCGCCGAAGTGCGAGAGCTCTGGAAGGTTTTGAATGGGGCGGAGTCGCTTGATGATGAGCTGCAGTGATTGAGATTCAACCGCCCTTCTATCGCTTTAGGCAGGTAGAATTAAGAACTGGTTGCAAACTAGTATTTATTTTGATGCTGGGTCGTTCTTGGGGGTATTGTCAGTCCTGAGCCTCAAGAGAAAGGAATGATAAAACCTGTGAAATTATCGAAGAGGACTTTGAGATTTAACTAAAGTCGACGTTCTTCTGAACAGTAAAAAACCAGCCATGATAGCTGGTTTTTTCTATTCTCAGCAAGTGTTTCTCTCAGATATTCTTGCTTATCCTCTCCTAGCGGCAGAACTGCATGGCAATGTAGTATTGGTCGCCTTTTTGCGTCAGGCCAATGCCAGCTTTGTCGTAATCGCCCGAGAACATGATCTTGTTGTGTGGTGGGGAATTGATCCAGACATCCGTGGCTTGTTGCTCATTGTATGAGATTGGCACGAGCTCGAGAATCTCACCACTGGTGCGGCAGCTGTAGAGTTGCTTCAGGCGGTCGAGGCCGCCATCGTGGCTGAGCTTATTAATCTGTGCATTGTAGGCCGACTGAGCACGCGTGCTGGTATCGATCTGCTCGATGCGCTGCACACTACCAAGCGAACGTGCTGCCCGCTCCTTGTTGACCGTCGCAAAGACGCGGTCGACAAACTCCGGTGATGGCACGTTGGAGTTAGAATTTGACTTGTTATTCGATGGATTGCTCTTTTGAGCATTGCTATTCGAGCGCGTATTCGAACCAGACGAAGCGCCATTGGTTGCGGCTGGCTTTTGCTCAGCTGCTGGCGTTGGCGTTGGTGTCTCGCTGGGCTTCGACGCTGGCTTGATAGCCTTGGGAGAAGCGTTGGAGGCGATGATTATTTTGATAGCTTGGTTGCGCTGTGCGAGTGTCTGCGCGGATGGCTGATCGGACGGCGCTAATGCCTTGGCCATATGTCCACCGGTTGTTGCACTCGTTGCATTGTATGCAGGCGCTGACGAACCACTCTTTGGCTGGGCTGCTACAATGACGCCCGCGCCTGCGAAGACGATCATTGTACCAGCTATGCCATACACGAGTCTCTTCATACTCATACTACCCAGCGTAGCATAGATATGACAGGATGTGAAATAAGATTTGTGAAAAACTGGCCCGCAACAGAGGCAAAAATCGTGAGAAAAATAAGAAAAATAGCGCCAAAGCGCCGATATGTTATATATAAACAAGGTTAGCTCACCACTCACCGGAATGCAGTGCACTCGACGGTGAGTGGTGAGGGTGGACTTTATAGCTTCTTGAATGTGATGATTATCTCGTCGCCTTCTTCCAATTTGCTGAGGTCTATCATCATCGCTTCGGTGTCGTTCATGCTTCTAAGGTCTCGCATAGTGCGCTGCACAGTAATTGCAGTGAGAGCTAAAATAATGCAGAACGACAACGCGATTCTGTGAGCGATGCTGAAGTTCATCGTCATAACAATTTTGTCGAGACTCAGCACGATATTAGCGATATTTACCGCACATATAAACCCGAAAAAGGTAACACTGCCCCAATGATGGCTTTTGATGTGATTCGGCAAACATACTCGTGCGAGGACAAGCGCTATTGTCGATAGAGCAATCGCAAAGATGTTGAAAAACATCGTTCCCTCTCCTAGAAAAGTCCGAACCCTTTGCGGGATTGCAAAAGGTTAATATATATATCAATATATGAGCGGCTCGTCAAGGCGCTTGCTTTGGGATCATCATGTATTGACAATTTGTGCCGCGAAAATAGTAGGTATGGGTGACCTTAGCGTGCTACTTCCTACTCAATAGCGTATACTACTAATATATGAACTCCACTCCACCAGCCACCCGGCCCGCTGTCTTTTGCTCCTATGCCTTTACCGGTGAGGACGAAGCAGTGGTGCGGGCACGGATGCGTGGGGTGGTGACAGCGCTCGAGCAGGTGGGCTGTGCGGTGTATTGCAATCTTTTCGACCCAGCATGGCCTAGCTACCATACGCCAGGTGAGTTCATCCACTGTGCGCTGAGCGTGTTGCCCCAGTACGATATGGTACTCGTGATTCAAGCGTCGTCGCGGCGCAGCGAGGGGATGCTTATGGAGGTAGGGGCGGCACTGGCGCTGGGCAAACCGATCGCCCTGGCGCAGCACCACAGCGTGGGCCAGCGGAGCTACCTGAGCGACCAGCTCATCGCCACGCGAACGGAGGTGTGGCGCAGTGAGGCGGAGCTGCCAGCGGTGGTGCAGCGGCTGGTGAGTAATGATAGTTAGGTGTACCAACTTTGACATCCGCCGCCGTCTCTGCTACAATCAGTCGGAAGTATTAATAATTATAAGGAATCAGATGAAAGCAGTCATTCAGCTTGGCGGCAAGCAGTATCTCGTCGCCGAAAAAGAGACCCTCCTGGTGGACCGCCTCCCGGACGGCACAAAAGCGCTCGAAGCCGATGCACTCCTGACCATCGATGGCGAGACGACCACTGTTGGTACGCCGCACGTTGCAGGCGTCAAGGTCAAGGCCGAGGTCGTGGAAGCGCTCGTTAAGGGCGACAAAATCCGCGTCATTCGCTACAAAGCCAAAAAGCGCGTTCACAAAGAGCGTGGCCACCGCCAGCAATACAGCCGCATTATGATCACATCGATCAAATAATCACGGCGTATTGAGCAATAGCAACAAGAAACCACCCAGCTGATGGGTGGTTTTTGGCATAGCAAAGACATGTTCTTGATTTGATCGGTTGACTTTCAGAGAGAGAGAGAGAGAGCATTATAGGTGTCATAGTATATAACACAACAGAGGTATACCATGGCACATGAGCAGCCCGGAACAAACAATCAAGAGAAAATCGCTACGATAGGGCAGTTTGCTGAGCGGCTCTCCAAGGAGGAGAAGGCACAGGCAGCGGCAGATTTTGACGACTTAGTGCAGGAGACGCTGCTGCAATTTGCTGGTGAAGCGAATACATACGATCACACGGTTTTCACCGACCGCGTGAAGTCGAGTGTCTTGCTGTATGCAACACAGGGTGAGAGAACGGTCACAATCCTGACCGAATCGACAACTCTAGACGATGGCACGCAGGACCGAATGATTAGCCTTAGGGAGCGGGGTGGCGACAGTTTTCGCTATCATCTTGAGGATGGTGTGGTGCGGCGATTTGATACACCGCAGGGGAGCGAATCTCAGCGTAAAATACCAAAAGAATTGACCATTGGTAGGAATCTACCGCCAGAGGAAGCATACGAGCGCACGCTTGCAACGGTAGATCATCTCAAGAACGAACTAGCAAACCAAAAACTTGAGCGCCAAATGGGCATCAACGACCAACCAGTCGACACGCATGAGGTCGCCCAGCTGCGTGAACTGCTCGCAACGGCAGAGTACAGGAGTCGTTATTAGAATTATTCTGAATATGGTATAAAATTGTTCATTTGTTCACCTCTGTTATTTGCATGCAGCTATGCTTCTATAGTATGCTAAAAGGGACGTATATCTAACACACAGAGGGAACAATATGACATACAACACAGCACCCCGTGCGGGCGATGCTTCGCATCTCCCGTCACACGCAACCAATACTGGCGCTGAGCTTGCACCACCAGGCCAGCATGAGCAGCCGGGCTTATTGGCTGAGCAGCTCACCGCAGTCGTCCAGGATATTATTACCACCCAGCACAGAAGCGCGCGCCAACGTGGCGCAGCCGGCCGGTGGCACTACGACGGTGGTGAGGTGCGCAGCGTATATTTTGGCCACAAAACTGATAGTGGGCAGCACCTTACACTGAGTGCTCGGGCTGCCTTGGATGATGATGGGCAGGTGCACGACCCGCATATTATCATCTACGAGGTAGATCGATACGGCGCGTATGCTGGCGCAGTGCGGTCGTACTACCTCGACGCACCTGACCATAGCGATGCATCGCTGGCTGAACCGCAGGTATTTTGCTATGAGTATGATTATACCGAGCTGAATGATGTCTTTATATCGCAAAATAAGGTGCAACCAACAGAGGTAGATGGCCGAGAACTAGCCGATGTGTGCGATCTGCTCCAACACGCGACAATCCAATCACCAGACTATTACACCCATCAAGCGCTTGACAAAGGGAGCCGTATGCTGGGGCCCGAGCGTTGGTCGCTACCATCTGTAGATGCGGTGGGGCAGATGGGCCAGCGTGCGCTGCAGTTAGTAGCGGGGTCATGCCGAGCACTGCTTAGCAAAAGCAAGCGCATACCCCTCGCTTCGCACATGAGTGAGCTGGTGCGCGGCGGCGCGAGCAATGATGCGTGAGTGCTGGCAGGGGTCAGCCTCGAGGATGAGCAGGCCGCTGGGCGCGAGCCATTGCTCCGTCTGAGCGAGGAGGGTAGAGATGAGGGCGAGCCCATCGTCCTCGGCAAAGAGTGCCAGGGCTGGCTCGTGCGCTGTCTCGCGGTCGTCGCGCTGCCAGGTGGGGCTGACGTAGGGGAGATTGGCAAGAATGACATCATAGCGCTGCTGCGCTGCCGCTAGGAGATCGCTCTGAATAAAATGAACAGAGGTAGCACCATGCTGCCTGCTATTGTGCTGAGCGATGGCGAGGGCCTTTGGGCTGATGTCGTACGCATCAACTTTGCACTGTGGAAGCTCGAGCTGTGCTGTGATGGCGAGAATGCCGCTGCCAGTGCCAACATCGGCAATGGTGCGCTGCGTGGGCTGGATGAGCTGCAGCAAGAGGGTAATCATCTGCTCTGTCTCGGGCCGAGGCACGAGCACAGCGGGTGAAACGACGAAATCGCGCCCGTAGAATTCCTTATGTCCCACCAGGTAGGCCAGTGGCTCATGCCGAAGGCGGCGGGTAAGGAGCTGCTCCGCCTGCATGTGTTGCTCGTGCAGGAGTGTGCTATCGCCGTGGGCATGGAGCCAGTGCCGAGGCCGCTGTAGCACATGACTTAGCAGTAGCTCACTATCGAGCCGGCTGCTAGCAATACCAGCCGTCCGTAGCTGAGCAGCCGCCGCAGCAAGCCAAGCATCGACAGAGGTAGGTGAGGGGATTGGGTGACGCATTAACGCATTATATTGTAGCATAGTGAGCGATGATGTTGGTAAGGTGGCAGCAGCCCTACTCTTCACTGGTATCCTGCCATGGTCGGCATTCTACTGTATTGCTCTTGATGGCCTACGCCTCTTGCTTTCTCGCTCCATTCTATGGTACTATGGTAGCTGTAATTTATTACGTAATAGCAACTCATCCCAGGACGAATTGGTAAGTCTTGGCCAGCAAAGCGTATAGCCATGCAGCGCTGGTACCAAGATACTGCTAGTCGCCGGGGATTTTACATGGGAGCAAGAGGGCAATGAAAGCACTTCTCGGTACCAAGATTGGTATGACCCAAATCATCAGCCAGGATGGCACGACGATTCCTGTCACGCTTATCCAGGCTGGGCCTGTCGCTGCAACTCAGGTCAAGTCCGTCGAGACAGACGGCTACAACGCAGTGCAGGTGGCGTATGGTGCGGGTAAGAACCTGAGCAAGGCCGTGGCTGGGCATGTGAAGCCAGCCGGTGTCACCCCGAAGCATATTCGGGAATTTCGTGTCGATGACCTTGGCGATGTCAAGGTGGGCGACACATGGAGCGTTACGGAGTTTGCGCTCGGCGATGTCGTGGATGTCACGGGCATCAGCAAGGGTAAAGGTTGGGCTGGTACGATCAAGCGGCACAACTTCAAGCGCCACCGCAAAACCCACGGTGGTAAGGGCAACACGCGTAAGGTCGGTTCGATCGGTAGCATGTACCCACAAAAGATTTTCAAAGGGAAGCGCATGGCAGGCCAGATGGGCCACGAGCGTGTCACTGTCAAGAATCTGACGGTTGAGTTTATCTCGGCTGAAGACAACTTGATTGGTGTCAAAGGCGCTGTCCCAGGCCCCAAGAAGGGCTTAATTATCCTAGGAGGTGCTAAGTAATGGCTGAATCTACCAAGCCAGCAAAAGCAACCTTGCCAACCAGCGTCTTCGGCGTCGATGTGCCGAACCACGAGCTGCTCAAGCTCGCTTACGACGCGTTCTTGGCAAACGCCCGCCAGGCAAGTGCAACTACCCTGCAGCGGGGCGAAGTCCGCGGTGGTGGCAAGAAACCATGGCGGCAGAAGGGTACTGGTCGAGCCCGCTTCGGCAGTATCCGCAACCCAATTTGGCGGGGCGGTGGTGTGGTCTTTGGCCCACGCGGTAACGAGAACTACCGCAAGAAGCTATCTAAGACCAGCAAACGTGTCGCCATCCGCCAAGCCCTCACGCTCGCTCACCAGGCTGGCAAGATCCAGGTCTTGCCTTTTGAGGACAAGGTAACTGGCAAGACCAAAGACGCTGCGGCGTTCCTCCGCCAGTTCAAGCTCGAGCGCAAAGTGCTGCTCGTCGCTGGCGAGAAGTCGCCCGAGC
Source organism: uncultured Candidatus Saccharibacteria bacterium (assembly GCA_938036785.1). Lineage (GTDB taxonomy): Bacteria > Patescibacteriota > Saccharimonadia > Saccharimonadales > Saccharimonadaceae > Saccharimonas. Next base: position 61,324 of record CALHWE010000012.1, read on the forward strand.
TGATTCGCTCTACGGCCAACCTCCAGCAGGTGCTGGCTGTGAGTGCGATGTATCTCAATGTCTATTACATTCTTAATGCCGACCATATCGTCCTGTCGCCTCAGGCGCTGGATGTTATTACGGCGTGGCTCGCACAGGAGGACAAATAAATGCAACTCGTATTAGTCACTCCTCGCGCCACCGAAAAATCCTACCGGCTCATCACGAGCCAAAACACCTACATCTTTGACGTGCCACTGTCGGCTAACAAGCAGCAGATCGCTGCGGCTGTCGAGGCGCAATATGACGGCACTAAGGTAGCCAATGTCACTACCGCCGTGCAAAGCGGCAAAGCTATTCGCTACAGCCGGGGCAAGCGCCGCTACCCAGGCACCACACACCGCCACGACAGCAAAAAGGCGTACGTCCGCTTGAGTGAAGGCGAGATCAAGGTGTTTGAGACAGAAGAACAACAGCCGCAAACAGAGCAGAAGGAGGATAAGTAATGCCGATTAAGCAGTACAACCCAACCACTCCCGCCCGCCGCGGCATGACATCGCAGGATTTGAGCGACGTAACGACGCGCAAGCCACTCAAGAGTCTCGTCAAGGCTGGCAAGCAAAAGGCTGGCCGCAACAACACGGGTAAGATCACCGTTCGGCACCGTGGTGGTGGCGTCAAGCGGCACTACCGCTTGCTCGACCATCGCTTGGCCGCTGGATTGACGCTGACGGTGGAGGAGATTGAGTACGATCCAAACCGCAGTGCACGCATTGCCCGCGTGAAGGATCAGCACGGTCTCTACCACTACATCTTGGCTGATACTCAAATGACCAAGGGCAAGGTGCTTCAGACTGGTGCCAATGCGCCAATCGAGGCGAGCAACCGCATGCCACTGGCTAACATCCCGGTTGGTAGCCAGATCTACGCTATTGAGATCAACCACGGTAAGGGTGCTCAGATGGTGCGTAGCGCTGGTACTAAAGCCCAGCTCATGGCTAAAGAAGACGGCTACGCCATGGTGCGAATGCCTAGCGGTGAGGTGCGTAAGTTCCGCCTTGAGTGCGAAGCCAGCATTGGTGTAGTGGGCAACGTCCAGCATCAGAATGTTAAGCTTGGCTCGGCCGGTCGCCGCCGCCGTATGGGCTGGCGTCCAAGCGTCCATGGTAAGGCTATGAACCCAGCCGATCACCCAATGGGTGGTGGTGAAGGCAAGACGGGTCCTGGCCGCATTCCGAAGACGCCATGGGGTAAGCCAGCAATTGGCTTCAAGACCCGCCGCCGCAAATCAACGAATAAGATGATTGTCCGCAGTCGTCACGAAGCTAAGAGGAAGAGGTAGTCTATGAGTCGTTCACTCAAAAAAGGCCCATTCGTCGACGCGAAGCTTGCCAAAAAAGTGGCAGCGCTGAAAGTTGGCGACCGCACCGTGATAAAGACCTGGGCCCGCAGCAGCACGATCACGCCAGAGATGGTGGGGTTCACCTTTGCAGTGCACAATGGTCGGGTGCATGTGCCGGTGCTGATTACAGAAAATATGGTTGGCCACAAGCTCGGTGAGTTTAGCCCAACCCGTAAGTTCCGCAAGCACGGTGGAAAGGATAAGAAGTAATGGCCGCATCACAGACACAACAGGGGTCGAGCGATGCACCAGCCATCGTTCGGGCGCACATCAAGGGTATAGACCAGACCCCGCGCAAGGTTAGCATTGTTGCTAGCCTGGTGCGTGGCCGCAGTGTGGCCGATGCACTGGTCATTCTTGATCACACCCCACGCCGCGCTGCACTGCCCGTCAAGAAGGCAATTGCCAGCGCCCAAGCCAACGCCATCAACAACCATGGCCTTGACCCACGCAGTTTGCATATCCACAGCCTTAGCGTGACTGCTGGCCCACGCCTGCGCCGCTACAAGCCAGCCAGCCGCGGCCGGGCTCAGCCATTCCAGAAGCGCTCGAGCCATATCTTGGTTGAGGTGAGTGGTGTGGAGAAGCAGGTCAAGAAGGCACCCGCCAAAGCAACCGATACAGCCAAGAAAGGAGACAACTAAATGGGCCAAAAAGTAAACCCAGTCAGTTTCCGCCTCCAAGTCCACAAAAACTGGAGCTCGCGTTGGTTTGGCCAAAACAAGCGCGACTTTGCGGCTTGGTTGGCAGAAGACATCAAAATCCGTGAGCTGATCGAAGCTCGCTATGCAAGCCGGCCAACGATTGACCGGATCGAGATTGAGCGCAGCCCAAACCAGATTACCATCGCAATTCACACTGCCAAGGCTGGTGTGGTGATTGGCCGCGGTGGGGCTGGCGTGACAGAGCTCAAGCGACAAATCGAGAAGATCGCCAGCTTGCCAGTCCGTATCAATATTGAAGAGGTTCGTCGGCCAGAGCTCAGTGCCAAGCTGGTGTCGGAGAATATCGCTCGCCAGCTCGAGCGCCGCGCCAACTTCCGCCGCGCCGTCAAGATGGCTGCTCAGAACACCATGAATAGTGGTGCCAAGGGTATCCGCATCGAGGTAGCCGGCCGGCTCAACAACGCCGAGATGGCACGCCGCGAGAAGGTCATCGAGGGCTCGGTGCCACTGCACACCTTGCGGGCCGATATCGACTTCCACACCGCACGGGCCAACTGCCCTGGCGTGGGTATCGTCGGCGTCAAGGTCTGGATCTATAAGGGTGAAAGGAGTGCGAAGTAATGTTGCTACCAAAGAAAACAAAATTTCGCAAAGTCCGCATCGGCAAGAACCGAGGCAACGCCACACGGGGCAACTACATTGCCTTTGGTGACTATGGCCTGCAGAGCCTGAGCAACGAGCGCGTCACAAGCCGCCAGATCGAGGCAGCGCGCCAGGCAATGACCCGCTACGTCAAGCGTGGTGGTAAGATCTGGATTCGGATCTTCCCACACACCCCGGTGAGCCGCAAGCCACTGGGTCTGAAGATGGGTGGCGGTAAGGGTAACCCTGAGTTCTTTGTTGCGAAGGTCAAGAATGGCACTGTAATGTTTGAAATGAAGGGTGTGCCAGAGGATGTCGCCCGCGAGGCAATGCGCCTGGCGAGCCACAAGCTCCCCGTCAAGACACGCTTTATTAAGAAAGAGGAGGCCTAGCGATGGCAGAGAATGCAGCCCCTGCAACAGAGGTCAAGAGCCTCGAGACACTCCAGCAAGAGCTGGCCGCCAAGCGCGCCGATCTGCTTGAGGCCCAGCGTGGCCACCGGGCGGGTGAGCTCGCTAACCCGCGGATCCTTGGCGTGTATCGCCGAGAGATTGCGCAGATACTAACGGAAATTAATCAGCGGAAAGGAACAAACTAATGGCCAAGACATTGACCGGCGTTGTTTCCTCGGCCGCGGGCAACAAGACCATCACGGTGACCGTGACCAGCCGCGAAACACACCCTATTTACGGCAAGCAATACACCGTCACCCGTAAGTATGCTGCTCACGACGAGACAAACGATGCCAATGTTGGTGATACGGTGCGGGTCATTGAGACACGCCCGATCAGCAAGCGCAAAGCATTTCGGCTCGATGCCGTGCTCAAGCGCTCGCAGGGCTCGATTGAGCTCAAAAACGATGACGCAGGCGAAGAGGAGGCAGCATGATCCAGCAAGAATCTCGCCTTAAGGTAACAGACAACAGTGGTGCAAAGTCTATTCTCTGCATCCGCGTGCTGGGTGGTACTCGGCGTCGCTACGCCCGGGTGGGCGATGTGATTGTCGCCAGCGTCAAAGACGCCAGCCCAACTGGCAACGTCAAGAAGAAGTCTATCGTTAAGGCGGTGGTGGTACGCACCCGCGACCAGATCCGCCGCAAAGACGGCAGCACCATCTGCTTCGACGACAACGCTGCCGTTATTATTAACGACGACAAGACACCCAAGGCAACTCGTGTCTTTGGCCCTGTGCCACGCGAATTGCGCGACCTTGGCTATAGCAAGATCATTAGCTTGGCACCGGAGGTACTCTAATGGCACAGCGCATCAAAAAGGACGATATCGTCAAGATCATCAGTGGTGACGACAAAGGCACGACGGGCAAGGTGCTGGCCGTTAACCCCGCTCAGCAGACTGCATTGGTCGAGGGCGTGGGGCTGCGACACCGCCATGTCAAGCCAAGCCAGCTTAACCCACGTGGTGGTACCAAGGAGATTCATGTGCCCGTACCACTGAGTAAGCTCGCTCTCGTTGTTGACGAAGCAGCTGGCACGACGAGCCGCATTGGCTATACTATTAATGCTGAGGGCGCTAAGGTACGCGTCGCTCGGCAACTGAACAACAAGGAGGTCAACTAATGGCGAAGGCAACTGCATCCGCCGCTCCGACTCCTCGCTTGAAAGCCTTGTATCTGGATCAATACCGCAAGGAACTCCAGGCCGAATTAGCCTTGAGCAATGTGCACCAAGTGCCCAAGCTCGAGAAGATTGTGGTCAGCGCAGGAATCGGCAAGCACAAAGAAGACAAGCGCTACCACCAACTGGTACGCAACACGATTACCAAGATCACTGGCCAAGCACCGGTTGATCGCTTGGCCAAGAAGTCGATCGCTGGCTTCAAGATCCGTGCTGGCATGGGTGCGCCGATTGGCGTGAGTGTGACGCTGCGCGGTGCTCGGATGTACGAATTCCTCGACCGGCTGGTCAATGTCAGCCTGCCGCGGGTGCGCGACTTCCACGGCGTGGGGAGCAAGTTCGACAAGGGTGGCAACTACAACCTTGGCATTACCGACCAGAGTATTTTCCCCGAGCTCACCTTTGAGGAGACGCAGATCGTGCATGGCCTCCAGGTGACGATTGCCATCGAGCAGGGTAGCCCAGTGGCAAGCCGGGCACTGCTGGAGAAGTTTGGTCTGCCGTTTGAGAAGGAGGGGAAATAGCGTATGGCTAAGAAATCAATGATCGCACGCGATCGCAAACGCCAAAAGATGATCGAGAAATTCGCTGCCAAGCGCGCTGAGCTCAAGGCGGCGGGCGACCTCGATGGCCTGCAAAAGCTGCCGCGCAACTCCAGCCCAACCCGCTGGAAAAACCGCGATGCCCTCAGTGGTCGGCCACGTGGCTATATGCGCCGCTTTGGCCTGAGTCGCATCAACTTCCGCGAGAAGGCATCGAAGGGCGAAATCCCAGGCATTACAAAGAGCAGTTGGTAACGGAAAGGAGATAGAGTTATGAGTTTACAATCAACTGACCCAATCGCGGATCTCCTCACCCGAATCCGCAACGCTGCGATGGTTGGCAAGACAGAAGTCCGTGTGCCCACCAGCAAGCTCAAGCAAGTTGTAGCCGAGCAATTGGTCAAGAATCACTACCTAGCAGATGCTACCGTCGAGGCTGGTAAGCCACGCGGTACATTGGTTGTCACCATCAACCGCGCTGGCGAGAGCCCAGCCTTTACCGAGCTGGCCCGGGTGTCTAAGCCAGGCCGCCGCGTGTATGTGGCTGCTGCTGACATTCCTAAGGTCAAACAAGGCCGCGGTATTGTCCTCGTTAGCACCAGCAAGGGTGTCATGACTGGTGGCGAAGCAGCCAAGCACAAGCTTGGTGGCGAAGTGCTGATGAAGATCTACTAATCCGTACATTGCCAGCAAAATGAAAGCGCCGAGGAGCAGATCCTGGGCGCTTTTTGTGATAGATAGCACGCGGCATTATCGCGGTGGTGCGTACGATGAACCTCAAAAACCTTGCTCAGTACTCACCGGTCATCTCTTCATACTCCCTCCTCAGAAACGCTCAAAGGGTCGATAGTTCTCAAACATCGACCTCTCGACGCCAGGGCTGATCGATTCTCACGCTCCAGCAGATGAAGTGATGAGAGAGGCTGTGAGGTTTATAGTATCTCACGCCGATGTCCCAATTTAATAAGAGGGAGCAGCAGCTATCATCGCTGCTACCATACCAATGTACCCGAGAGGCAGAGGTGGCAGCACAATGAGTGCTGCGCGTAGTAAGATGGGCACGTCTTTTCGCCTCACGGCAAAGTATAGAGCAAACAGCAGTACGTTTACTGCAGGTTGGAAATATGCTATTCCAAGAATCAAGTCTTGAGTGCTCGAATTATGACGAGTACCTCCCATAAATCCATCCAAAAGGTGTGCGCCAGATAGCTTAACGAGAATACCGAACACCATTACAGATATAACAAATACACCAGCCGCCACCCCAACTGCTTGCAGCCACGTCAAACGGTCGATGAACCGAGGGAAGGGGTCGATTGGTATGTTCTTCGCCGCCTCAGTTTGGTGCTTTGGTGTGTCATCGTGAGGTTGCTTTGCCGCGCTTTGGGAGGCTGCGAGTTTTAAGAGATCTTGCCTAACAGAGAAGTGTATAATGATAGCCAGCGCACAGAGTGGAAATGTCACGAGAAAGATTGTAACTATGAACATAAGCATATTAATGACCGAGATGGCCGAAATAGGTGAATTATGATAGGTAGGGGATGATCCATGAATATAGCTTAAGCTGAACGCTAAACCCCACTCAATCACCATCGCTGATACATAGATACCACCGAGCCAGCCTAGCAATTGTGGCCACGTCATGCGATCAAAACACGAGCGGCGAGGTTGCTGCGCCAAGCTGTTTTGCTGATGTGCCGTCTCATGCTGAGGGTGTGGCGCGTCATCGTGACGCTGCGATATAGCATCGTGAGACGGTGATGGCGTGGGCGAAGAATCCTTATCCATAGCAACATCATAGCATATAGTGGCATCCCTTTCTATTTATTTCAATAAGCTTGTAAGGCTATCTCTTGGTAGAGTTGTAGGGTAATAGGAATAAGGACTGTTGAGGGTCAGAGGCTCATAACGCAGCACGTGGGGTGCTCTTCCTGTGGTGGAGGGCGCATTTGTATGGTTGTGTGGATTTGGGAGCTGTGGATACAATATGTAATCAGTTGACATTAGGCGAAATAGAGAGTATGGTATAGACCAATAGTGAATAATACAGATGTAGGCGCATTATGACACATGAGATACCAATCCCAGGTAGACTACAAGAGCCAAAGGGCCCTCATATACCAAAGCAGCCAAGTGATTTTCAGCAGACATTCAGGGCATTGAAGGATCGTGTAGCAGATGACCCATCGCATTATAACACTGCACTTGCTCAGCTAGATACTTTCGATTTTGCAGGCAGTGCAACAACAAAACAAGTATACCAATGGGACCTCTCTGCGCTGATTGCGGAGCAAAGTGAAGTGGTCGATCCAGCGGTGGTTGACCAAGCGCGAACAACAATGAGGACAGTGTTGGACGACTGGTTTGATAATCATACGTCGTCGCATCCAGATCTGCTGCACTACCAAGAGCAGCTGGGGTTTGTCTTGCCAACGAAGGATGATTTTGCTAAGTTTATGCATAACCACCCGCGGATCGGTGAGGACCAATGGCAACTGAATGATATATTTACTTCGTGGCGAGATGCATATTGCGATATGCGCTTGCGACAGGCCGATGCAAAAGTATTTCCGGCTGGCCGAGAGCTTGCTCGTGCGCTCCGAGTAGCTGGGGTGGATCGTATCGATTTTGCTGAACAATGGCAGGCGAAAGACGGTATCGCAGAGGCGATTGGTGCCGCAAAGAGTAATACAGATGAGCAAGCTCGGCAGCTTGATACATCCCGTCGGCAAGATATGGAACAAAGCGTGTTATGTCGCCAGTGCTTCTTATACGATAGCCTTGAGGAGCTTGCAGCTGATTTACGTCAGTTCTATATGCCATTTGGTAGCGAGATGGACGAGGAAGTTCTGCAGCGTGTCATTCTTGATCCACTAAAAAGACATAGTATTCCAGAGCTTGCAGTCCGACAGTATGAGCAATTTCGACAGACAAATGGCTATGAAGACGAGTGCCCCTGGCTAGAAGAAATTAAGCGCTGGAGCGTGATTAAGGCTGGTACGCACGAAGATGATAGCTATATCTATCAGGTAGAATTATCCTCTCAGGCGGACACCGATCGGTTTGCTGTCTATTGTGACAAATCAAGCACTGGTGGCGATGTAGCGCGCATCAGTCTGAAGCCGATGCTTATACCATATGAAGAATTGCGCCTGATGACTCATATAAATGACCCTCTCACCCAGGACGAGTTTGACCAAATGCGGCAGCAAGCAGAGCGCAATGGCATTGAGCCAACTGAGTTCACTTACGACACTGAGGTTACCAGAAAGAGCATAACACAGTGGTCATTTCCTGAGGAGACACACACGGAGCTGATGGAGATCCTCCGAACCTATGGTGTAGAAGTAGACTATATTACAAGTGGGCGAGGTTCTGAGCTACAGAGAAACTTTGGTTTTGCGCTCGTACGAGAAGTAAGAGAGGCCTTGCATAGTGAAGCAGACGATGGAGAAGGCAACGACGATACGATAACAACATATCACATAAAAATGCCAGAGAAGTATAGTCTTGAAATCGCCAACCCATCCGAAGATACTGTCGCCAAGATAGGGGCGTTGCGCCGGCTCATATCTCGGCGGAGTTTGTAACAAACCCCCAGCCTTGCTTTTTTATCAAAAATACCGCATACTAATGCACAAGCACTCAGAACGAAAGTAAAAAACGAAGCGAAGTATCACCAGTATCATCCTGCGAAGTAACGTCATATAAAGACCAGTTGACCGATGCGCTATGGTATTATGCGGCCGAGCGGGCTGTGGAGCTGCTGAATACGCATGATCTGCAGCGCGCCGGCCTCAGGTGGCCGACGCCGCTTGCGACGTTGCCGATTGCTCTGCCACTGCGGAGCCGAATGCACTACGATGATGCGGTTGACTCGGTGGCACATGTGCCAATTGCTCGGATGAGTTACGAGCAGCTGGCAGGGTACTGCGTGCCAGACAAGATTGGGGCGGTGATGGCGCGTGGTGTTGCTTTGCTGCCTGAGCTCGTGCCGCAGGCTCAACATGATGCAGTGCGGCAGCGCCTCTTTGAGACGATGGCGCAGTCCAGTTTACCCGAGCAGTGGCAGCAGGCTGATAGGCGCAACCGTCAGCAGTACGAGACTGGCCAACCGCTGATCGAGCAGGGCGATATGATCCACGCTATGCAGCCGGCCCACGTGGCTGAGGCACTGGTGCTTGGCCTGCGCTGCAGCGAGGTCACTCACCGGCAGGGGCTCGACCCGGTTTTTCCGCTGACGGTGAGCTTCTTTGCCGCTCGCCACACGGTGCAGCCTGGGAGTGATATACCACTACCTCGCAACGATCCCTATGGCCTCGTCAATCTCATTTTGGCCCAGCCAGAGCCTGGTCAGGTGCACCTATCGCGTGAGCATACTCAGCAGTACCAGAGCTTCGTGAGTATGGCGACAACAGGGGTCAAGAGCATTGTGATTCGTGATCGGAGCACAGACTGGACGGAGGAAGAAGTTGCCGATGCAATCAAGCACATGCGGCAGATCATTCCCCGGAGCGGCCGCTACATCCCGCTCTACCAGCAGTCGACCGGCGAGCTCCTCTTGACGCCTGAGCAGTTTGATGCTGCTCGGAGGTAGGTGTATACTATAAAGAAGAGAACCAATATGCAGCAAGGAGGTTGCCCATGCCAGCACGGACTATGTATTTTCACGAAAGGGGAGCGCTATGCTAACATTCTTTGCCTGTAGTGATAAAATAATCGGCTGGCTCGATTGCCAGTGGCAGCCAGGAAGCCCGCTGTGGGCACTTGCCGGGCTGGTGGGATTGATGGTGGTTGGCGCGATTATTGCGGTGGCAGTGGTAGTGTATGTCCGCCGCCGGAGCAGCGCGCAGCAATAATCATAATCCTGCAGCAGTACCTATATAGCACCGTCTAGCTTGGTCAGTATTGGTCGCAAGCTTCAGTATAGTTTCTTGTCCGGACTACCACTGGCGTCTTCCACTCTTGCGCTCTCTCCATCATCTGTGGTACAATTAGCAAGATATTAACTTTGCGAGTGAAACGGGAGTTTTGCGTTCTGGTTGTTCGCCTATGGAGAGTGGCCGGCAGCACGAGACAAACATTTTGCTGGCTACTAATCGAAAGGTAAGCAATGAGTCTGAGTCGAATCGGAAAACTGCCGGTGGCGATTCCATCGGGTGTGACAATCACGGTTGACTCTGGTGATGTGGTCGTCAAGGGCCCCAAAGGTGAGCTCTCGCAGTTCATTACGCCAGCGGTCGAGGTGAAGGTCGAGGACGGACAGGTGACGGTTCATCCAAAGGATGAGTCTAAGGCTGCTCGGGCCCAGCATGGGCTGATGCGCGCCCTCATCAACAACATGGTGATTGGCGTGACCCAAGGGTACGAGAAGCGCCTCGAGGTCAAAGGTGTGGGCTTTCGGGTTTCGTCGAGCAATAACGAGCTGACGATGAGCCTGGGCTTTAGCCACGAAGTCCACTACAAAGCCCCAGAGGGGGTTAATGTAACGAACGAGCGAATGGTGATCGTTGTGACGGGTATCGACAAGCAAAAGGTCGGCCAAGTCGCCGCCGAGATCCGCGCTCTCAAGAAGCCAGAGCCATACAAGGGCAAGGGCATTATGTACGTTGGTGAGCAAATTTTGCGCAAAGCAGGGAAGGCAGGTAAGAAATAATGGCACACGCATTAGCAAAAAAACTCCTGAATCGTGACCTGCGCAAGCGCCGCGTTCGGGCTCGCGTGCACGGCACAGCTCAGCGCCCACGCTTGAGCGTGACGATTAGCAACCTGCATGTGAGCGCGCAGCTTATCGATGATGATGCTCACGCAACATTGGCTGCTGCCACTACTGTTGGTACCAAAGCAACCGGTACCATGACAGAGAAGGCTGCCAAGGTGGGCACGGATATCGCCAAGAAGGCCAAGAAAGCAAAGATAAGTGCAGTCGTCTTCGACCGCAATGGTCGCCAGTATGCTGGCCGCTTGAGCGCCCTGGCAGACGCTGCTCGCAAGGAAGGATTGGAGTTTTAGTATGGCAGACAGACCTGCAAATACTACATCTCGCCCGAATGACCGGCGCAACCAGCGTGGTCGGGGCCGAGGTGGTCGCCGCGATGACCGGCGCAACCAGCGTGATGACACGCCAAAAGAATTTGAAGAAGTTGTTGTCAACATCGACCGCGTGGCACGCGTCGTTAAGGGTGGCCGCCGCTTCCGCTTTAAAGCGCTGGTGGTGGTAGGTAACCGCAAGAACAAGGTTGGTGTTGGTGTGGCGAAGGGTGCCGATGTGCAAACCGCCATTGCCAAGGCAACCTCAGTAGCCAAGAAGCATCTCGTTGTTATTCCGGTGGTGAATGAGACCATCCCACACGAGATGGAAGTTAAGCTTAGTGGTGCACGTGTGCTTATCAAGCCAGCTGCGCCTGGTACGGGTATCATTGCCGGTGGTGTGGTGCGCGCCGTTATTGGTGTGACGGGCATCCGCAACCTGCTCTCGAAGAGCCTGGGCAGTACCAACAAGGTGAACATCGCCTATGCTACGGTGGAAGCTCTGCGCAGCATGGTGCCGCGTGAGCAGTGGGTTGGCGCCAAGAAGCAATCCGCAAAGGAGGGCAAGTAGATGAAATACAACGAACTCCACATCGCAGCCAATAAAGATCGCAAGCGCGTTGGCCGCGGTATTGCCGCTGGCGGTGGTAAGACGGCTGGCCGGGGTACCAAGGGGCAGAACGCCCGTACCGGTAAGAAGCTGCGCCCGATGTTCCAAGGTGGGCAGAATGGTATTGCTACAGCAGTGCCAAAGGCGCGTGGCTTTAAGAGCCTGCGCACCCCTGCTCAGGTGGTGTATAGCGACCATCTCAATAACTTGTCGGGCACCGTTGATAACTTCGCACTGTATGAGGCTGGGCTGATTGCCACGCCATTCCACAGTGTTAAGGTGATTACTCGTGGTGAATTGACCGCCAAGATCGTACTCCAGACGCAAGGTGCGTCGAAGAGTGTGGTAGCTGCGCTTGAGGCAGCTGGCGGCTCCTTCGAAAAGACCGCCACACCGCGCCAAACCTCGCGCAAACAAGCTGAGGCAGAGGACGCCGCGTAAGAAGCATTTTGCCAACACAACGACAAAGCACCTCTTGTGCGAGAGGTGCTTTGTTACTGAGTAGACGCTTTGTATAGACGCGCGCTCAAAAATTATCTATACACGCATAGGATCAACTAAAAAACCACACTTCTTTAAGTGTAGCTGATATTAGCTAGGCAAGAAACATCATGATGCATGTGCCAGCGTTGCACTAGACTCATGTAACACCAATAATTATACTTGCCCATCCTTGTCTCCTTGTATGATGTGTTTTTGCTATAGCTATAATAGAATGCTATTACAAATGTTGTATTAAACTAGCGGTAGCCTAGTGTCATTGATTAACAAGGGTAAAAAGGCCACAAACCTTTACCGCATAAAAGAGGTTTTCCTGTTGGCATAGCATGGTACCTCCTTTCTGCTTATAGTGTAACAACGATTTGCTTGCTGTGCAAATTTTGTACAAAAAACAGAGGTCACAAAAAGAGCCAGCGCTATGCTGGCTCTTTTGCTTGGTAATATGTTGTGGAGCTTTAGGCTTGTGGTGGTTGCTGTGGTTGTTGAGGCGTCTGTGGTTGCTGTGGTGGATAGTACGGCGCAGGCTGAGGTGCAATCGGCCCAAGGTACTGGCTCGAGCCAAAGCCGAGCATTGGGTATGCAATGACTGGCAAGAACAGCATTAGCACGCCAAAGCCGGTCGACTTGCCAAAGGACTTCACTAGCTCGAGCGTCGACACAGCAGCGATGTACAAGTTGACGAAGGGCACAAACAGCAGCAACACCCACCACTCAGGCCGACCGATGATCTGCATCAGGACGACACTATTATAGATAGGGATGAGGGCAGCCCAGCCTGGCTTGCCAGCCTTGGTAAATATCCGCCACAGCGAGGCAAGTACGACGGCCATCACAGCAAAGCTTAGGATGAGCATGATGATAACCATCACCCACACGAGCGGGTCGAGGGGGCTGCTGGCTGCTGTGGTGTATGAGGGGGTTGAATAATAACTCGAAGAATAATCGTAGTCCATACTACTCCATAATGATCTAAAGTTAATGAATAGTATGTTATAGCAGACAGGGTGAGGTGTGGCAAATGGTAGATAAATGCGGTATACTGGCATAAATATGACAGAAAAGCACAAGGCGCTGGATAGCTATACAGATGGGATTATGGGCTGGACGTATGGTGCGCGGTATCGGGCTGATGGCATTGCCGTGCCAGCGCAAGCAGTACCGGTGTCGTTCGAGACGGGGCTAGGCAGGCAGCTACCTCCTGATACGGTGGTGGACTATGCTCCGGCAGTAGTGCACGAAGCAGCTACGGCCGCTGGAGTGCCGGCCGATCGGTGGAATGATGTGAGTATTGTTATTGCTCAGCCTCAAGACAGTACACTCCTTGCCTCAGGCCTTCATGGATATACAACGCCACTACAGGATGGAGCAGCTATTGCAGTGCGATATGATCCCACACCAAAGAAAATGACGGAGGTCGTTGGTCACGAGCTATATCATGCAGGCAAACGCCTTGCTGGTGCGCCATCGCCACTTGATTCGCCGTATTATAACATTGGTACGCGTGCAACGCAGTGGGCGCAGCACCATCGCTGGGCTATCGCAGCAGGAGCGGCCGGAATGATGATCGCTCAAGAAATGGCTGCAGGGGTTGAGCAGGCGGTACCGCTCGAGACGATCGCAACGCTCGGTTCATACGGTGTAATGCTCGCGGGTGGTGGTATTATCCTTGCTGCAGCGGGTAACGTGTGCAATAAAGAAGAATGGCAGGCTCGTCGCGTAGGTCGGCGCTTTCAACGCCAGCAGGGGGAGGCGGCACCAGCTGTGTGGGCTCAGCAGTATCATAAAGCCGCTAGCTAAGGAGATAATATGAATTATAACAATATTCCAGAGAGAGAGAGCCATCAAGAGGGCGATACACCAGCAGCGCATTTGGAGATATTGATCAATAAGGTCTTTGATCAATATAGTGATGATGTATGGCATGATGCCGAACACCGTGAGGGTGCGCAGGCACGATTGCTAGTATTAGAATCTTGCGACGAGGCAGGGAAGCGCACCAAGGTCGTTGCCGTCAAAGAGAGTATTGATGAGCGGTTAGCTTATACAGTGCGAACGATTATTGTGCAGCAGTTGGCGCTGGCGGGCAACCATCACGAACGGCGTGAATATACGATAATTGACTCAGCATATAATGCACACCATGATAATGATGCGCTTCTTGTTATTTATCCTGATGAAGAAGCATATACACAAGCGCGTATTGCTTACGAGGCGCAGGTCTCTTCTGATGATGCACACACTGCGGCGCAAAAAGCATTGCGGGCGAAATACGAACAGCTACAAATTCGTCGCTTAGCTAAACCGGCAGATATATGTGCATTGGATAATGAATTAGCGGCAACGACACTGCAGCCACTAGGGAAGTAAGGTTGCTCTGAAGTCTCAATGGGCTCGGTTTAATTATATTATTTGTTATGTTGATGACAAATCAGTTTGGTTGTTACTGCTCCGCCCCTTGCGCCTTCAGCTCGCGTTCGTAGCTTTGGAGGCGCTCGATGATGTCATCGATGTCGCCACCGAGGGCAGCGGGGATGTTGCTGCGGCTGTAGCGGATGCGGTGGTCGGTGATGCGATCTTGAGGGAAGTTGTAGGTGCGGATCTTCTCGCTGCGGTCGCCAGTGCCCACTAGAGCGCGGCGCTCGGCGGTAAGCTTAGCGTTTTCTTCATCAATCTTGCGCTGGAGGAGGCGGGAGCGCAGGACGCTCATAGCCTTCTCACGGTTTTTAATCTGTGACTTCTCATCTTGGTTGGTCACGATCATACCAGTCGGGAGGTGGGTGATGCGCACGGCTGAGTCGGTTGTATTGACGCTCTGCCCACCGTGGCCGCTCGAGCGGTAGATATCGATGCGGAGGTCATTGGGATTGATGGTAATGTCTGTCTCTTCCGCTTCGGGCAGGACTGCTACTGTGGCGGTGCTGGTGTGGATGCGCCCCTGGCTCTCGGTAACGGGTACGCGCTGGACGCGGTGTACACCGCCCTCGAACTTGAGTTTGGCGTAGGGTGCATCGCCCGAAATCTTGAAAATGACTTCTTTGTACCCACCAGAGTCATTGGCGGACTCGCTCAGCAGCTCAGTGCGGTAACCATGCGCCTCACACCAGCGCAGATACATGCGGTAGAGCTCGGCCGCAAAGAGCGAGGCTTCGTCGCCGCCAGCGCCAGCCCGAATTTCCATGATGATATTCTTCTCGTCATTAGGGTCTTTGGGGGTGAGGAGGGCGAAGAGCTCGTCGTCTAGCTGGGCAATGGTGGCTTCGTCTTCGGGAATCTCGAGCTTAGCGAGCTCGGCGAGCTCATCGTTGCCCTGAGCGAGCTGACGCGCCTCAGCCAGCTGCTGCTCCACGGTAGCGCGCTTGGTAGCGGTAGTAATGATGGTTTCGAGTTCCGCAAAGCGCTTATTCTTGGTGGTAAAATCGGGTGCACTATACGCATCAGGCTGGGCAAGAAATTGCTCGAGCGCAGCGCGCTCAGCCGTCAGGGTGGCGATATCGAGAGAAATTTTGGGCATATACTAATGATTATACCACGGGGGTGACTCTTGAGCTATTGGATATACTGAAGTTGCAGAGTAACTACCAACTCTACACAAGTACCCACTACTTCGTCTCTTTGGCAAAAAAGAGAATATGTGTGAGAATTCAGATATTTTTGCTTGTACATGCAATTATTGCATAATAGCTTGACAAATTAAGAGAGAGAGAGAGTACCTTATATGGTATTAAGTGTAAGCGTAGATAGAAAGTCAAGTATATGCAAAGAGACAAACAGCCAGTATTGAGTCGGTTATACAAAATGCCCGAGTCAACACACGAGCAGAGTAACGATACACAAGAGAATATAGCAGCTCGGTTGCAAGATGCTATTAAAAAGCCTGAGGCTACAGAGGTATACAGCATTGGTACGCTATATGGCCAGGATCACCCGCTTCGGCGTCTTGATTTATCGCTGGGCAGTGCTCTTGATGTGTCGCTTGTGCGAGAAGATTTGTTCCCAAAGTCAGTGGAAGTTACGGCAAAGTACTTTGCACCGCATGAGTATACTGCTGATGGGTCAAACTCGGCCATGATAGCATTTGATGCATATGATTGCAAATCATTTAATGATATACGAGAATCAAAAGGCTCTGTATTCTTACTGAAGCAAACAGAAGGTTCTGCAGGTAAGCTTCCTACAATGCCAACCATGGAGGATGTCACGTGGGGTGATAATTGCGCTGTTGGTGCGTATGTATCTGATGCAGGTGATATACAGTGGTTCCAGCTCGTGCATGAGCCTGCTTCTCAGACTGAAAAAACATATCCAACGATTGAAAAAATTGACCTATCTAGCCACAAAGAGCTTCAACAAGAACTTGATAGGGAGCTCGAAACATTTATTGCATCGCGAAAGGGAATAGACCAACCATCAGAGGATGAAGCAACATCTGCCCAAGAAGAACCTGCGGCTGAAACATTAGAGGCTAATGAGGCGCATGAGCTGCGCGAAAAAGCACACAGCATGATGGCAGAAATCTTAGATAAGGTGCAAGAGCATGCCACAGAAGAAGCGGGTGAGATAACGCGCCCAAGTATCCTTGAGGATTATCCACTTGAGGGCACCGATGACCCAGCAATGAGTGTGAAGATTATTCGAGATGGCGGCGACTGCTTTGTTGCAACGCGTGAGCAGGGCGAGCCGCAAGTTGGAGTGCGCCGCGAGCACGTCGGTGGTGCAACGAATAACCCAAACCATAGTGATATCAGAACTGTCTTGCAGGGCAACACCATACGGAGAACCGAGCACGTATGGCAAGGCCCTGATGCGGGTCATTATGAGCATATCTGGACGCTAGACGATAATCCAGAGCGGTTTTATGCTGAACTATACATAATGCACGATATTATAACAGATGACGTTGCTGAGGTGCAGATCAGAAAAGTCTTGTCAGGGCGATTAGGCGAGGCAGTGCTGCGAGCGCTGCGGAAGTTTGGCATGATAAAGTAAAAGCAATACGGCACACGATAAAAGAATAAATAATCATTACAGCAACATAGCGGGGTCTTAAGACTATCGTCTATGTTGCTGTATGCTAGTGTGGTGCACAAAACCTCTCATCAAGATTGAGAGGTAGATGTACAGGTAAGCTAGCATATAGCAAAAGCTCACCCTTTTAGAAAAAGGGTGAGCGTTGTACCATTGCTCTACAAATATGTTACGCAGCCTTAGCGAAATCGTCTTTGCCAGCACTGGCTTGAGCAGCTTTGGCAGCCTTTTTGGCGTTTTGCTTCTTGGCTTTGTTGGCCAGAGCGGCGCGGCGTGCCTCGGCAGCTTTGCGGCGTGCCTCGAAGCGGTCAACCCGGCCCTCGGTGTCGATAATCTTCTCCTCGCCAGTGAAGAATGGGTGAGACTTGCTGGAGATATGGACCTTGACGAGCGGATACTCGTTGCCATCCTCCCAGGTGATAGTGTCGTCGGTCGCGACCGTCGACTGCGTCAAAAACGCAAAGCCCGCCTGATCGTCGCTAAATACGACAGGGCGGTAGGTTTGTGGGTGAATACTGCTTTTCATAACCGCTATATTGTAGCAGAGAGGATGGGGGGTTGTCAAAAGGTGAACGGTGAAGGTTGGTGCTGATTACCGCCCCTTTAATATTCAGCCATCATATGCTATAATTCTCTCGTAACCAACCATAACGACACAGCTCCACACCACTCCATACCGTGTGGGGCAAGGCAAAAAGGAGTAATGCGATATGGCCGTGCAGGCAGATATCAAGGCTTTGTTTGAAGCCGGTGCTCATTTTGGGCACAAGACCAGCCGGTGGCATCCAAAGATGGCACCATACATTCATAGTAAGCGGCAAGATAGCCACATCATCGACCTGGCCAAGACGGTCGAGGCGCTGAATATGGCGCTGCCCATCATTAGTAAAACAGTGGCAAGCGGCAAGCAAGTTCTCTTCGTCGGTACCAAGAAGCAGGCTAAAGATATCACTCGCCAAGCTGCCGAGGCAGTTGGCCAGCCATATGTCACCAACCGCTGGGTCGGCGGGATGCTCACTAATGTGACGACCACCACAGCGCAGATCAAGAAGCTCAAAGACTTGGAGCGCCGCATGGCTAGTGGTGACCTTGAGAAGCGCTACAACAAGCTGGAGGTCCAGCGCTACCAAGAAGAAATCGATAGCCTCAACTTCAAATATGGTGGCATCAAAGACCTTAATGGCAAGCCTGGCCTAGTATTGGTGCTCGATATCTTGGCCGACAACAACGCATTGCGCGAGGCGAAGACGCTGGGTGTGCCAGTGATCGGTATTGTTGACACTAACGCAAACCCCGACTTGGTGGATTATCCTATCCCTGCCAACGATGATGCGATCAAGAGCCTGCAGCTGATGCTCGATTACTTCAGCGCAGCAGTCAACGAGGGCAAGGCAACGAAGGAGGAGAACTAACCATGGCAGTGACAATTGACGACATCAAGAAGCTCAAGGAACTAACCGGCATTGGCCTGACCGATGCTAAGAAGGCGCTGGTGGAGGCCGAAGGTGACTTCGACTCAGCACTCAATGCCCTGCGCAAAAAGGGCCTGACCAAAGCGGAGAAAAAAGGCGACCGCGAGACCCGCGAAGGGTTGATCGAGAGCTATGTTCACAGTGGTCGGATCGGTGTAGTGGTCGAGGTCAACTGCGAGACAGATTTTGTGGCCCGCCTGCCTGAATTTAAGGAGTTTGCGCACCAGATTGCTATGCAGGTTGCTGCGATGAACCCACGCTATGCCACGATGGACGACATCCCAGCTGAGGTATATGACGCCAAGAAACAGGAGTTTCTCGCCAGCGATGCTTTGGCAAGCAAGCCTGAGGCAATGCGTGATCAAATCGTCGAAGGGCAGCTCAAGAAGCACTTCGCCGAGCAGGTCTTGGCCGAGCAAGCCTTTGTGCTTGATGACAGCAAGACCGTTGGCCAGCTCATCAAAGAGCAGGTGGCACTGCGCGGCGAGAATGTCCGCGTCAGCCAATTCAAGCGGATTGAGCTGGGCGTGACGGAGTAGTCACGAGAGAGTAAGCTTTTGCGTAGCGAGTGGCACGAGAAATGTGCCACTCGTTTTTTATGTAAACTCTCCTCACACCCCAGCAAATAATGGTACAATAAAGGAAAACCAAGAAGGAGATCGCGATGTTTGATACCACCCCCTACGAAGAAAAGATGAACCATGTGTTAGAGCACCTGGAGGAGCGCTTGGGGAAGATCCGCACTGGCCGGGCTCACGCCAGTATGCTTGATGGCATTATGGTTGAGGCGTATGGCACCAGTATGCCGCTCAACCAAGTGGCTAACGTGACGGCACCAGAGGCAACACTGCTGCAGATCACGCCATTTGACCCAGCTAATCTGCAAAAGATTGCGAGCGCCATCCGAGCCGATCAAGCGCTTGGCCTTAACCCGAGCGACGATGGTCACGTCGTCCGTGTGCCAGTGCCGCCACTGACAGAGGAGCGCCGCAAGCAACTAGTTAAGCAAGCCAGCGAGAAGGTAGAAGAAGCACGCATTGCCTTGCGTGGGGTACGCCAAGACGCCCTGAAGGATGCCAAGCGCCGCAAAGAAGCCAAAGAGCTGAGCGAAGATGACGTGAAGGCAGTGGAGAAGGAGATCGATCGCCTCATGGCGCAGCACCAAACCACGATAGAAGCCGCCTTTGCCGCTAAAGAGAAGGATATTTTGACGATTTAATGACATTCTCTCTGCCGACGTACGCAACCAACCGCCCATCATGGAGCCAGGCATGAGTGCTATCACGCAATTGCCGCAGCATGTTGGCTATATTGTTGATGGCAACCGGCGCTGGGCTAAGCAGCGTGGCCTCTCTGCCCAAGAGGGGCACAGCGCTGGCTATGAGAAACTGCGCGATATTGCCCTTACTACCATCGAGCGTGGTGTGCCGTACGTTAGCGCCTATATCTTTAGCACCGAGAACTGGCACCGCAGCGGCCCAGAGGTCAAGCACTTGATGAACTTGCTGGTGACGATGCTTGACCGCGATCTGCCGATCTTCATCGAGCATGGGGTGCGCATCCGTGTGGCAGGGACGCGCCTGCGCCTAAGCCGGCGGGTCAAGAAGGCGATCGATGCTGCTGAGGCTGCCACCAAGGATTTGCAGCAGGGCACGATGGTGCTGTCGTTTAATTATGGTGGGCAGCAGGAGATTATCGACGCGGTCAATCGCTTGCGTAAAACGCTCTCGGTTCATAAGAAAGTAACAGCCCAGATCTTTGAGCAATTTTTGTATACACCAGATGTGCCGCCGTGTGATTTGATCGTTCGCACCAGTGGTGAGCAGCGGCTGAGCAACTTCATGCTGTGGCGCAGCGCCTATAGCGAGCTGCTGTTCTTGGATAAGCCATGGCCAGATATGACACACGCCGACGTCGATGCTTTGCTGGCCGAGTATGCCCGGCGGCAGCGACGCTTTGGAGGATAACGAAGGAGGAATATGGAAATAGTCATTGGTATTATTATTGGGGTAATCGCACTGACGCTACTGGTGGCAACGCACGAGCTAGGCCACGGCATTGTGGCGCGGCGCAATGGTGTGGTGGTGGAGGAATTTGGCATTGGCTTTCCACCGCAGGCCTATAGCAAAGTGATCAAAAAAAGTATTCTGGGCGAGAATGTCCGCTTCTCGCTCAACTGGCTGCCGCTGGGTGGCTTTGTTAAATTGCAGGGCGAGCACGATGCGGCTGATCAGCCTGGTGATTATGGCGCAGCGACCTTTTGGCAAAAGACCAAGATCTTGCTGGCTGGCGTGACCGTCAACTGGTTAACTGCAGTGGTGCTCCTCACTGGCCTCGCCTGGGTGGGCTTGCCTAAGATGATCGACAACCAATTTTACCTACCAAGCGACGCAGTGGTGAGCAACCACCCAGTGCAGCTGGGCACACTTACTCCTGGCTTGCCCGCCGCCAAGGCAGGTCTCCGCCAGGGTGATGCAATTAGCCAACTGGCTGGGCAAACGGTGCGCAGCACGTCCGACCTCGCACACTTTGCCAGCCAGCACAAGGGCGAAACTGTGCCTGTGGTGTACTCCCGCGGTGATAAGCAAGCCACTGCCATGGTGGCGCTGCGCAAAGATAATCCCGACCGCAAAGGCTACCTAGGGGCAGAGCTCACCAAGCAGCAAGATACGATCCGCGCCACCTGGTCGGCACCGATTGTGGGTGTGGTGACAACAGCGCAGCTTACTAGAGTGACGCTCCAAGGCCTGGGTGATATGGTGGTAAATCTCGCCACCAGTCTGGTGCAGCAGTTTAGCAGCGACAGCGCGACGAGCCAGCAGGCCAAGCAAAACTTATCACAGGTGGGCAATGCCGTGGCTGGCCCGGTGGGGATCTTTGCCATTATCTTCCCAGCAGCGGGGCAGGCTGGCGTGGTGCATGTGCTGCTGCTGACGGCGATCATTGCGTTATCGCTGGCAGTGATGAATATCTTGCCCATCCCTGCGCTCGATGGTGGCCGCTGGACAGTGATGGCGATCTTCCGCCTGCTGCGCAAGCCACTTAGCAAGCAGATGGAAGAGAATATCCAAGCAGCTGGTTTCTTGTGTTTGCTGGGCTTGATTGTGCTCGTGACGATTGCTGATATAGGGAAGTTGGTGCACTGATGCAGGTTACGCAGTGTAGCAGGGCAGAGCGTTATCGTGGAGGGTTGCAGCGCAGGGAGCTATGGTTGCTCAATCGCGTAATGGTAATACATAAGGAACTCACTTCATGATACGTATTACTCTCCGACCCAAAGCCGCTCACGCCTCCCGGCCCAAGACACCGCTCACGCCACGCCAGTGCCTGCTGCGCGTTGCCTCGTGGCTCGGTTGGCCGCTGTGGGTCTGGCTGAGCTTTATGGGGGCAGGGTTACTCTGTAGTGTGGTACTCTACCTTCTCTTTCATGGTCAAGAGTCGGTGCCGGTCTTGCCGCTTATCATGATGCAAACGGCGGTCTATGTGGTGGCATTGGCGCTGCTGATTGGCCTGCCGTGGCTGGTGCGGCGTGCACAGCCCAAGGCACCAGCGAGCTTTCGCACAAGCGTGCGCCAGCTTGGGTGGCGGCGCTCGCTGCAGTGGCGCGACTTTGGTTGGGCGCTGGTGGGCTTCATTATCTACATTGTGCTGTCGATGATTGCGCTGGCGGCGGCCAAGCAGTGGCTGCCCGGCTTTGATGCGACTCAGGCACAAAATCTCGGTTTCAAGCAGCTCTATGGCGCAGAGCGTTTGCTCGCCTTTGCAATGTTGGTAGTAGTAGCACCAGTGGCCGAGGAGCTGGTGTTTCGCGGCTATTTGTATAGCAAACTCCACGCTGCGCACATGCCACTGTGGCTTATTGCGATGGTCGTGAGTGGGCTCTTTGGTTATGTGCACGGCCAGCTTAATGTCGGCATTGATGTCGCGATGCTCAGCATCGTGCTGGTGACACTGCGTCATACGACTGGTACAATATGGCCCGGCATTCTCATTCATATGCTCAAGAATGCGATTGCATTTTTGGCGATGTTTGTCTTTATGGTGGGGTAGTACCGCACAAAATATGCTACTATAAGGAGGATTATGCGATTATCACACACCTTTACCCGTACCCGCAAACAAGCCCCCGCCGACGAGGTGGCGCACAACGCCCAGCTGCTGATTCGCGCTGGCTACGTGCACAAGACGATGGCTGGCGTCTATTCCTACACGCCGCTGGGCCTGGCCGTGCTGGAGAATATCAAGCAGATTGTCCGCGAGGAAATGAACCGCATCAGCAGCCAAGAACTGCTGATGAGCACCCTGCAGCGCCAGGAGCTTTGGCAGGAGACTGGCCGCTGGAGCGATGAGCTGGTGGATGTGTGGTTCAAGTCGCACCTGCAGGATGGCACTGAGGTCGGCTTTGGCTGGACGCACGAGGAGCCGATTATCGAACTGCTGCGTAGCTACGTTAAAAGCTACAAAGACCTGCCCATCAGCGTCTACCAATTCCAGAACAAACTCCGCAACGAGCTGCGCGCCAAGAGCGGCATCATGCGCGGGCGTGAGTTTATCATGAAGGATATGTATAGCATCCACGCTAGTAAGGAAGATTTGGACGCTTACTACCAAGCGGTTATCGAGGCCTATAAGCGCTGCTACAACCGTTTTGGTTTGGGGAATGACACCTACGTGACGTTTGCCAGCGGCGGAGCTTTTACCAAGTTTAGCCACGAATTCCAGACGATTTGTGAGGCAGGTGAGGACGATATTTTCATCGTGCCAAGTACGAATGTTGCCTACAACGCCGAAGTTGCACCGGTGCGTGCAACGCCGAACCCGGATGCTGGTGCCGTCATGAAACCATTAGGCATGTTAGATGACGAAAATATCATTGGTGCGGAAGCACTGACGAAAGCGTTGGACATTCCGCGCACAGCTAGCACTAAGTCAATGTTGTACGATTCGCCAGATGGTATGTTGCTGGCGGTAGTACGGAGTGACTATGAAATTAACGAAGATAAGCTTAAGGCGGTGGCGAACGTATCGTGGCTGCGCCTAGCGGATGGTGAACAGATTGAGGCAACAACAGGGGCGAAGCTAGGCTTTGCTGGGCTATATAATCTACCAGAGAATGTGCGGCTGTTTGTCGATGATTCATGTGAAGATATGGTGAACTTTGAAACTGGTGCCAATAAAACTGGTCAGCATGCCTATAACGCTAACTGGGGCCGTGATATACCGCGACCAAGCGAGTTCGTCGAGATTAAACTTGCGAAAGAAGGTGATATTTCGCCTGAGACTGGCGAAGTCTACCAAAAACGTCGCACAGCCGAGGTGGGCAATATCTTCAACTTTGGTACCCAAAAATCAGAGGAAATGGGCCTGGTCTTTACCGGCGAGGATGGCCGCCAGCACCACGCCTACATGGGCAGCTACGGTATTGGTATTACCCGTGTGATGGGTGTGATTGTGGAGAAACTCGCTGACGACAAAGGCCTAGTGTGGCCTGAGGAAATAGCTCCAGCCCGCGTACACTTGGTGCAGATTGGCAAGGAGTCGGTAGCGGCGGCAGATAAGCTTTATGATACACTGCAGCATGCTGGTATTACGGTGCTATACGACGACCGCGCCGCTCGTCCCGGGGAAAAATTTGCCGATGCAGAGCTACTCGGCATGCCAACCCGCGTCACGGTGAGCGACCGACTGCTTGAGACAGAGGAGTGGGAGGTCGTAGATCGCCGGACAGGCAAGCAGCAGCGCTTGACGACAAGCCAATTGCTTGCTACACTGGGTAACCATTGCGGAGCTTGTCGCAAGGTATAGCCATGCCCCTGGCATGCCTCACCGACTTTGCAAGAAAGGAGTATGAAGATAATGAAAAAAACCTACCAGATTACCGATACTGGCCGCCAAGAGCTCGAGGCAGAGCTGGAGGAGCTGAAGGGTCGCCGCGGCGAAATTGCCGAGAAGATCGCTGAGGCTCGCGACTACGGCGACCTGAGTGAAAATGCCGAGTACGATAGCGCACGCGAAGAGCAAGGCGTGGTAGAGACGCGCATTGCCGAAATCGAGGAGATCTTGCTTAATGCCGAGCAGATTACTGCTCCAAGCACTGGTGCCATCCACCTAGGTAGCACCGTCTCCCTCGCGTCGGACGCTGGGTTAGAAAAGACCTATACTGTGGTAGGCCCAGTTGAGGCCGATCCGCTGGAGAATAAGATCAGCGACGAATCACCTCTTGGCCAAGCCTTGCTGGGCCACCGTGCAGGTGAGCAGGTGACGATCACCACCCCCAAGGGCGAGATCACCTACACTATTCAGCAGGTGCAATAAGCGTATCTCAAGATAATAGGCCGAGCAGTACGAGCTGCTCGGTTTTTTATTAGGACCGGCAGGGGTAGGGGTTGATTTGCACATGGCGCATGTCTCCGGCTCTTGTGGTTTATTTATGGTGTGCGTTTGCCTTTTTCCTATTGCATTTGCTTGATGACACGAGAAAGCTCATGGTGAGTAACTGACCTCTGATCTTGGCATGAGAAAGGCGCAAATATACGTAGAAAACTCGGCCTAATAGTGCTCAATCTGCGGGCAATATGCAAGAACCATCCTCAAACATAAGCAGTTCACCATCATTGCATTATCGTCGATGTTATGCTATGATAAGTAATCAACCATTAACAGCCCAAGGAGACCGACGATGGCTCGATACACACCACGACACGCACGTTACTCCCACAAGAAGCATACACATAATTGGCTAAACCATGAGCATAATCAGCCGAAATCTCAGCACGATACACCCTTAGCGCTGCGGCGGCTCACTGCACTGACGGCAGCTGCGGCAGCGCTGATTGGTGGTGGGTATCTTGGCTACCAGCACTATCAGCCTGGCGAAAAAACCTCGGCTACTGCAGCGCAGCCTACCTCTGGTGAGCTAGCGGAGTATGCAGAGAGTCCCTTTGTAACCGACCCGGCTACTGGCGAGACGCATTGCCGTGACACAACCCGCCAAGAGATATCTGTGACGGCAGAAAAACCACAAACAACCATCACAAACCCTGATGGCAGCACGACGCGGCTTACGATGATCAACTTCTCAACAGGTGCGCAAGAACGGACACAAGCGACACTGGTGTATCCATCCAGCGCAAAAGGTGAGGCGCACCAGGTGCCAATTGCCATTGCAACTGGCCCAAGCAAGACTGGCAAGGGTGGCTGGAATATGACGACATCACCCCACATCGGGCGTACGGGTGCAAAGACACAGGCCTCGACGACTGCAGCTGGCCCTGGCGCACACGCAATTGCCTGCGCACCGCCACCTACTTCTTCGCAATCAAAATAGGGGAGAGATTGGCTGCTGTGCGTCGCACTGCGCTGAGAACTTGGTGGAGCAGAGCGGAAGCTGTCGTCCTAGTCGACAACCATCCCATTCTCCGCTATAATAGCAAGCAATTATGGCGACATTACAAGATTACCGAAACGAACGATTACGAAAATTAGCAGCGCTGCGCGAGCTCGGCCTCGACCCCTACCCGGCACACACCGAGCGCACACACGACTGTGCGACAGTGGTGGCGCAGTACGATGAATTGGCTGGTCAGGAGGTGACGGTGGCTGGGCGCGTGGTGTCCATTCGCAGTTTTGGCAAATTGGCCTTCATCAAGCTGCAAGACGCGAGTGGCGAAGTGCAGCTCTACCTGCAGCGCGATACGATGGCTGAGCTCGATGCTCCGCGTGGTATCCTGGGTATGAAGCAGCTTAAGCTGCTCGACACAGGCGACTTTGTGGAGGCGACGGGCACGGTGCTAAAAACAAAGACGGGTGAGATTTCGGTGGGCGTGCGCGAGCTGCGGCTGCTGGCCAAAGCCCTGCGGCCATTGCCCGAAAAGCTGGAGAATAAAGAAGAGCGCTTCCGCCGCCGCTATGTGGATATGAATGTTAACCCGGCGGTGCGCCAGCGCTTTTACCGCCGCAGCACGTTCTGGCAGGCGACGCGCGATTACCTCAACCAACATGGCTTTACTGAGGTCAATGTGCCGGTGCTCGAGCACACCACCGGTGGGGCGGATGCCAACCCGTTTGTGACCCACATGGATGCGCTGGATGGCCAGCAGTTCTACCTGCGGATTAGCCACGAGCTGCCGCTTAAGCGCCTGCTGGGGGCCGGGTTCGAGAAGGTGTATGATATTGGCCCGCGCTTTCGCAACGAGAATTATTCGGATGAGCACCTGCCCGAGCACATCGCCATGGAGTGGTACGCCGCCTATTGGGACTGGCAGCAGGGCATGCGCTTTATGGAAGACATGTATAAGTATGTGCTGGAGCGAACCTTTGGCACGCTGCAGTTTACCCTGGGCGAGTTTGAGGTCGATATGAGCGGCCAGTGGCAGGTGTGGGACTATGCTGAGGTGATCAACAAGCACTACGGGATTGATGTGTATAATACCACGATCGACGAGGTAGCTGCCACGTTGAAAGAACATGGCCTAGAGGTAGAAAAGACTGATTCCATCCCGCGCGGCATCGATAAACTGTGGAAGAATATTCGCAAGACGGTGGCTGGGCCGGTCTGGCTGGTCAATACGCCCAAGTTTATCAGCCCGCTGTCTAAAACCAACCCGGATAACCCACAGACGGTGGAGCGTTTCCAGCCGGTGATTGCTGGCAGCGAGCTTGGCAATGGCTTTAGTGAGTTGAATGACCCGATCGACCAGCTGAATCGTTTTGTGGAGCAGCAACAAATGCGCGATGCCGGCGATGAGGAGGCCATGATGCTAGATATCGACTACGTAGAGATGCTGGAATACGGCATGCCGCCGGCCTGTGGCTGGGGCTTTAGCGAGCGCGTCTTCTGGATTTTTGAAGGCGTCACGGCGCGCGAAGGTGTGCCGTTCCCGCAGCTCAAAAGCGACATCGACGAAACGACGCGGGCGGTATACCCAGGGGTAAATCTGGATTAATTTGGCTTCCCTCGCCTATGCTCTATACATGAAGAGTAAGAAGAAGGTCTGGCCGAGAATAAAGCAATCACCGGGAGGATTGCTGTTGGTTTGATATTTAGGTAATACACCCTTGACATATGAGACGATACCCTACATAATAATGACACCAAAAAGAGGAAAGACAATGCCACAATACGAGAATGACCCGCGCGCACGCGATGCTGCCATGCATGATGCGAAACGCTTTGAGCAAACAACAGAACCAAGTGATTTGATGCAAGCAGTGCACCAGCTAGCTCGGGTTAACAGAATGAAGGACCATGCTGGCGGTAACGTGAGTGCCGCATGGCGCTACTGGATTAAGGAAGAAACAGCGCGGCAGTCGTTGGCAGCGGAGTTTGCGAAGCAGCACGAGCTGGATAATCCTGATGAGATAGAATCAGCACTGAAAATATTCTTCATTGCAGAGACCTATCGTCATAAAAAAACGGACGAAGAAGAGCTGACCGATCAGGCATATAGTGCTGCAGCAACCAAGACGCTTCGGTTTGCCTGTCGCTATTTGCCGCGCGAAACGATTGCGCATCTGTGGAAAGATAGTCAGCATGATGACGAGCGCGCCATGCATACCTTATGGCAGGCGGCTCGTATCGAAAAGTCGGATGATCATGAACATGCAGTTGACTTGCTCAATCTCTATACTATCATGGCGGGACACTCATCAGTCGTCAAGACACTCCATTCGCCGGCTGCAGAAGAAATCATACCCAAGGACAGGCTGCATGGCATGCGGGTATGCCGGCTGAGTGAGCTAACGGAACGGCTATATCCGACAGAACGCTACAGCCAGGATGAGCTTTACGAGAGCCAGACACTTTTTGCGGTGGACATACTAGAGCAGGCATGGCGCGGCTATAATGAAAACTCAAAGCTGCCGCTGCGGATGGCGACAGGGCTCCATAATCGCTTCCACTCGGTGAGTGAGAAGTTCAAGCTCGAGGGCTACTACAAGAATCACAAACGAGACCTCATCAAGACAGTGCAGCTTATAGAGCGCTGTGGTATTCGTGCGCTGCTGGATGTGTATGAGCACACTGGTATCAGTATGCTTGGTGACCTTGATTCAAAGCAAATAGACTTGATGAAGCATGTGATTGATAAAGACCCCCAGACACTTGAGACACTACAAAATAAGCCAGTGACTGTTGTGCTGGGCAATACACCGCTGGATGATCATAATGGTGCATTCTTCAATATCAATCAGCGGCATAGTGATCGTGATACATCCGCAACACTACACTTTGAGGTTGGCTTTGTGGAGTATGATATACCATACTACGTTGCATTTTTGCAAGAGCGTGGCATCCAGCCCTCGACTGTTATTCTGGCAGGGCATGGCTCGCCAGGTGTAATAACGATGGGAATGGACCCAGAACAGGGGAATAGCAGTGCACTTGTGGGGGCTGACTGGTCGCTTGATGAGGCAATGGATATGCCGGGCATATCGACGATTGATATTACCTCTGATCCAACATTTGCGCAACTCTTTGCCCTGATGAAGCCGGATAGCCAGGGGCTGTGCCGCGTAGTGCTTCACTCATGCTATCAAGGGTCTGGCAGTGACTATTATGAGCCAGTTGCGGCTTCGATAGCGCACACCATGGCAGTGGCCCGAAGCGACACGGCTGGCGTGGTATATGCTTCACCAGCGCCAGTAAGGGAAAAAGATATTATTATAGAGGATGATAAAGCCTGGCTTGGTGCTAGGACAAAGCAATTTTCTACGGTGTACCACGAATTTTCTGGTGAGTACGAGGTAGTAGAGCGGCCAGTTGACCCACCAGCGGAAGCAATGAAGATAGCGGCGTAGAGCCGCACCCTTCCCAGCAAGAGTACAAGCTCATCTGCAGAATCCTAGAGAGGTGAAGGCCGCAGCACGGTACAAATAGCAGAAGCCTTTTACACAAACAAAACCACCAGCTACTTGCTGGTGGTGTTTTGTACTCCCACTGCTACGAGCTAACCCGATACACTTGGTGGTCGTGGTGGGCTGCTTGGCGCGGGTCGCGGTGATGTGGGGTGCGAGGTGCCGCTCTGGACGGCGATGGACGTGCCGCGGCTAGGTGCTGTGCCAGGGCGGCGTGGCGGTGAAGTGGTGGTGCGTGGTGGAGCGCTCATTGCGAGGCCGCCCAGGCCGCTGGGTGATGAGCCGCTTGGAGGTGGTAGACTACTGCTTGGCGGAGGCGTACCGCTACCACCACTCGGGCTTGGTGGCTCACCAGGAGGGGTGTTGCTATCTTTGCTACCTAGCTGCGTGGCGGCAGTATTCTTGGCGCGATAACGCCGGATAAGGTAGAGAATAAGCGCGGCAATGCCAACCAAGAGAGCGAGCAGTGAGATAAGGATGAAGACCCACAGTGGCTTGTCTTCGCCAGCGAGGAACTTGTCTAGGGTGACCTTGCCGATGTGGCGCACCATTGGCGGCTGCTTCTTCTCGTCGGGCTTTTTGTCGGTGCGGCATTCTGACCAAATGGCATCAGGGTAGGCAGTAGCCAGTAAGTACCACGCAGTAGAGGCTACGGAGTAAGCGTTCGTCATTTGGTTTGCTTCGTCAACATTAGTAACGTAGGGCCAGGCACCATTAGCTCCCTGAGATGGGTACGTTCGCTGGGCGCTGGCAGCAACTTCGTCTTTGTTGCCTGCGACGTTATAGGCCTGGGTGACGCCGAACGTCCCTTCAAACCAGACGGTGGGGGTGTACGTGCCAGTCAGGTATGGAGTGTAGCCCTGAGACCCTGCGCGGCTCATGGCAAAGTTGCGCGTGTAGGCTAGCGAGACTTTGGCTTTGTCGTACTCACCAATTGCGTTGAGGAAGATAGAGCCCCAGCTGGAGGTGTCCAGCGCTTTGGCATGGTCGTCAAGCCCTTGGTCGAAGCGGTTTTCGGCTTTGTTCCACAGTTTCTCCATAATGACTTTGGCCAGGCTGTCGGCCTCTTGGCGGTAGCTGGCGTCGCCGTAGACTTGAGAGGCTCGCTCGTACACATGCCAGAGGTCGGTATTGTGCTCAGTGGAGTGCCAGGCGATTTCGAATTGTTTGTTGTTGTCATCGTCATTGATATTTGTGCCACCGCGGTAGAGGCCAGCACCGGGGCCGGATGTGCTTTTCTTAGTCTTGACCCAGGCCAGGGCAGAGCGCACCATACTGCTGACGCCATTGATATCACCAAACTTCTCTTGGTAACGGATGAGCGCATAGAGGACGAAGGCGACACCGCCAGTATAATAGCGCGCCTGCTGGTTGCTGGGGTCGAGCTGGTGGGCGCTGGAGGGAAAGGCCCCGCGTGACCGGCCGGACTTGATCTGGATGGTCCGAAATCCATTGACGAGCTGGTCTGCCATTGCTTTGTCGCCCGCACCAACCGCTACGAGCAGCGCCAGCGACTGATCGTACATAAATGAATAGTGCACGCGATGAGTGCCGTAACCATCTTGGCCAGGTGAGAACTCGTACGAGCGGATCAGCCCCGCCAACTGTGGCTGGAAGTACTCAGCGAGGATCTTGTTGCTGCGCGTATCCACCAGACGCAGCATTTTGTGGCCCTTCTCAGTGCCAGGGAAGCTAAAGGTATTGTTCGTGTTGGCAGCTTGCTTGGCAACGAGGTAAGTTTGGTCGGTAATAACGTAGGATTGGATCTCGACATTTTGGTACTCCGTGACACGTGGCCAGCTCTCGCCGAGGGGTTGGCCACTGCTGGCATCGTAGAGACGGAAGCGCCACTCACCACCAATGCTGCCATCGACTGGTGAGAGGTCGAGCGTCCAGCTGCCATCGCCCTGCACTTGGGCAGGAGTGACCTTGCCTTGCTCGTACTCGGCATCTGTAGCGCGGAAGGCCTTGACAGCGCGGCTCCCACCAGTGGGTGCTTTGCCTGAGACCTTACCACGGTAGGTGCCTGGCACAGATGATGGTGAGGTGACAGAGAGGGGTGTGGGATTACCAGTGGCATAGCTACCACTGTTCTTGAGCTGGAATGAGCCCTTTATCTCGCCAGTGTAGTCTGTGCCGTATTGCTTGGCGGCGGTGATGGTGCTGCCATCGCCAGCGTTGCGGATGGGCTGCATGAGGCCGCGGAGGTTGGCCAGGGCCTTAGCGGCGCGGGCTTTGTCGGTCGGGGAGCTCAGCGCTGTAGTCTTGAAGCGCATCGTGTTGGGGTCGCAGATGTCGGGCTTATCGTCTTTTTTGGTGGATGAGTTGGAGCCAGAATTCGTGGCGGGCTCGGCCATTGCCACCTGGTGCAGCTGCACAAAGCTAACTGCCAGTACCACCACTGCTGTCACGCTTGCAAACCGAAAATCCGTCCAATATCGTCTCACTCCTGCTATACTCCTCACCTCGCCAATTAGCCGTTGGGTATTGCCTGTGAGTATAGCATAACCATTTGCAATATCACAGCATAAGCGGTATAGCTTGAATAGAGATTAACAGAGGTAAGAGGAAGTGATGAGCGGGGATATTTGATGGTGGATGAGAGCGATTTGGTGAGTAGTCTGAGCTGTGCTCAATCAAGAGAGTATAGCAGGCTGCGGTAAGTTGCAGGGTCTAGGCGCTACATAGACCAGTGATCCTTGAGCGATGCTCGCGTTTGACATTCCTCGCCGCATGGCGCACAATCAATGCATGAGAATGACACGCGTGATATCTGCGATTGGTGTCTGCTTGGTGCTGCTGGGCATCGCGCTCGGGGCAGTGCCAATGCAGGCCGACACATCGGTACGAGCCTATTCATCATCGAGCAGCAGTAGTAGTAAAGATAATTTTACCATTACCAAATATGCGGTCGATATGGAGCTCGGGCGCGACAGCGAGAAGCGCTCCACCCTCAAGACGAAGCTTACCATCACAGCAAACTTCCCGCCAGAGCAGAACCATGGCCTTGCGCCAGAGTTCGTTACGCAGTACAAGGGTCACCACACGAGCTTTGCGCTTGGCTCGGTGCAGGATGAGCATGGTAATGATTATGAGTATAGTTGGTCGGGCAACACCCTGCGCATTGGCAACAAAGACACCTACGTCTCGGGTAGCAAGACGTACGTCATTACCTACACTCAGCGCGATGTGACGTGGAACTATGGCGACACACAGAAGAATGAGTTCTACTGGGATGTGATTGGCACATCGTGGCGCGTGCCCATTAGCAATGCCACCGCCACGCTCAAGCTAAGCCCCGAGCTTGCCGCCATCAGCCGGACGACGCCACAGTGCTACACCGGCAAGCAGGGGAGTCGCACCACCTGCACCGTCACGTCACCGAGTGTCGACACCATAACTGCCTCGGTGGGCTACCTTGCGCCATATGCTGGCATGACACTGGCAGTGGGCTTCCCGCAAGGCACCTTTGCGGAATATAAAAAGACGCCTGGGGAGGTGTTTCAAGAGCGGCTGGAGGCACTTCTCCCACTCATATTCTTTGTGAGTATGCTGGTGCTGGGGCTTGCCTCGAGCCTGGTGTATTGGCTCTATCAGCGGGCGATTGGCCGGAGCAAGGAGCTAGGGATAATTGTGCCAGAATACCTGCCACCCCCGAGCACAAGTGTGACGACAGCGGCAGAGATTGTGCGGCCATTCCGGATGGTGAAGGGCTCGGCCATGGCAGCGCAGATGATCGACTGGGCGGTGCGGCACTATATTTGTTTGATCGAGGTCAAGCCCAAGACATTCTTCTCGCGGGCACAGTACAAGCTCGAGGTTGTCAAAGATGTGAGCAGCCTCCACCCTGAGGAGCAAGAGATCCTGGGCGATATCTTTGGTCACCTGCCTGCGGTGGGAGAGCGCATCAACCTCAAGACGCTGCGCAACAATACCTCCTACGCCTTCCGCCTGAGTGATAATGCCAAGAAGCTCGATAATCTCATCGACCACACCTACAAGCTGCGCGACACAAGCCGGCGGGGCACACGGGGCTTCCGCATCCTTGCAGGTGTGCTGGGTACGCTGGTGCTGCTGCTATGTGCAGCCACGATGTTTGTGCCGTTCCTCAGCGGACTGCAATTCCTCTTCTTCCCGGGGGTCTTTATTGTGATTATCATTGGTAAGCTGGGCTTTGCTAAGCCACTGTCGGACAAAGGGCTGGCGTTGCGCCGCTACCTGCTAGGGCTCAAGATGTATATCCGCTACGCTGAGGCTGATCGCCTACGCCTGCTACAGAGCCCTGAGACTGCCGAGAAGGTTGATATTGATGACCACGCCCAGCTTGTCAAACTCTACGAGCGGGTATTGCCCTATGCCGTGCTCTTTGGCCAAGAGAAGCAGTGGAGCCAGCAGCTGGGGCAGTACTATGAGGAAGTAGGCACTCAGCCCGATTGGTATGCTGGCCAAGGTGCCTTCAATGCAGCAATGTTTGTCTCGAGTATGAGTAGCTTGTCCGATTCTACCTCCGTGGGCTCGAGTGACTTCTCGTCATCGAGCGGTGGCTCGACTGGTGGTGGCTTCTCTGGCGGCGGCGGCGGCGGAGGCGGCGGCGGAGGGTGGTAAAGCCTCCTGCTTTGCTTGCTTCAGTGCGCATCTATTGTTCAGTCCTTCTTCTGCAAGAACAAAGAAGCGGCCATTGTCTCATTATGGTCGCTTCTGAGTGTAAGAACGAAAATAGATCGGCCACGAACATAGCCCACCAACCATGCTCAAACTAAACCCGGATGTATCTCAACCCGAGAGTGCGCTACGGGCACTACGATCAGATTGAGAATGAGCCCTATGATGTTACATTCTGCAATTTCCGGCTTGGTGCTTTGTGGCGAACTTGGTATACTTGGTACAAGACATAAGGAAAACACATCATGGATTGGCTTCATATTATTATTCTTGGCATTGTCGAGGGAATTACTGAGTTTTTGCCCATCTCGAGTACGGGCCACTTGATGCTGGCAGAGAAGTTGCTAGGCTACTCGGTGAGTGACCCTGGGCTTGTCGCCTTTACAGCGGTGGTGCAGATTGGGGCGATTGCTGCGGCGATTGTTTATTTCTGGCAGGATATTTGGCGCATTGCCTCGGCGTGGTGTGCTGGCGTGGTGAACCCGCGGGCGCGGACGTTTCACTACCGAATGGGGTGGTATGTCATCATTGGTTCGCTGCCGATTGCAGTGGTTGGTTTGCTTCTTAAGGATACGATCGAGACGGTACTACGCGGCCTGTGGTTTGTCGCGGCTGGGCTGATGATTTGGAGTATTGTACTGTTTTTGGCCGACCGCCGGGGACGTGAGACACGCCATGAGCGCAACCTCACCTGGCGCGATGCCATGGCAATGGGCCTGATGCAGTGCTTGTCGCTCATCCCGGGGGTGTCGCGCTCGGGGGCGACGATTGCCTCGGGGCTATTCCGCGATATTGACCGCACCACTGCCACACGGATGAGCTTCTTCCTGGGGATTCCGGCATTGATGGCAGCTGGTGGGCTGGAGGCCGTGACGCAGTCGCAGCAGATTGGCCGCTTAATTGGCTGGCCACAGATGATACTGGGGATTGTTGTGTCCTTCGTGGTGGGGTATGTGGCGATCTCGTGGCTGCTGCGCTTTGTCTCGAGCAATTCATTTGATAAGTTCGTCGCTTACCGCTTGGTGCTGAGTACATTACTCATCATCCTACTTGCAGTGGGCGCGTTGGCACCAGTGTAATTTC
Source organism: uncultured Candidatus Saccharibacteria bacterium (assembly GCA_938036785.1). Lineage (GTDB taxonomy): Bacteria > Patescibacteriota > Saccharimonadia > Saccharimonadales > Saccharimonadaceae > Saccharimonas. The sequence goes on from CALHWE010000012.1 coordinate 96,424, forward strand.
TCCATGCTTGTTTTCAGACGTACCTCACGTCCTATTGAGCAGGGGAGTGAATCTTTTTTGAAGATATCGGTCTTCTAGAGATCATGCTCAAGATCGTTTGGCGTTTCGTTTGAATGAGTATAGCGGTGTTTTTATGGCAACGCGTTTTTGTACTCCACCCAAATGAAGCAGTAGCAGCCCCCACGCACGCAAGATTTTTTTGACTCAGCCTTGGTAGAATGTTGCTTCTGAAGCGCTAGAAAAAACATTACAATGTTGTTCACTTCGTTTGCTCTCGCCGGGCGATTGCGGTATAATTGCTATTAACATTACCAGCTTATGGAGGCGCAATGATCGAAATAAAAAACATTACAAAAGTCTACGGCAAGAAGAAAAACACCTTCACCGCCCTCAAGGATGTGAGCCTTGCAATTGAAGAAGGGTCGAGCGTAGCAGTGCTGGGCAAGTCGGGCTCGGGCAAGTCCACGCTGATGCATGCCATCTCTGGCCTGGATAAGCCGCAGCAGGGCGAGGTGATCATCAATGGTGAGGATATCTTGCGGCTCAAGCGCAAGGCGACCGACCGCTTTCGGGCGCGGACGATGGGTTTCATTTTCCAGAGTTTCTTTGTGGAGGGTGGCGAGAGCTGCTATGACAATGTGAGCTTGTCGCTCGAGACGGCAGGTGTGCCGCGCAGTCAGCGCAAGCGGCGTATCGTGGCGGCGCTCGAGGCGGTTGGCTTGGAGGACAAGATCAAAGCGCGAGCCAAGGACCTCAGTGGTGGGCAAAAGCAGCGCCTAGCGATCGCTCGAGCAATTGCTGCCGAGCCGCAGATTCTCTTTGCCGACGAGCCAACGGGCAACCTGGACTCAGCAACCTCTGCGGTGGTGGAAGACCTGCTCTTTAATTATGCTAAGGAGCATGGTGCGACGCTCATCATCGTCACACACGACGAGGATCTGGCGCAGCGCTGCCAGCGTATTATTCGTATCAAAGATGGGGTGATTGACCACGACAGCGCTACAGACACAACCACAGCTACTCCCAGGGCTAAAAAAGCGCCAACTCGCCGCCGAGCCAAAGCCGTAGCACCTGCCACGCAGCCCAAGAAAACAACGAAAAAAGCCGCAAGTGCTACTGCAAAAGCTAAATCTACAACCACCAAGCCAACACCAAGGAGGGCAGACTAACCATGAAGACGACTGATATTATTCGCCGCGCTGGCCGCAACCTGCGCCGAGCCAAGATGCGTACCCTGCTTACCAGCATCGCCATCGCAGTGGGCGGCTTCGCCATTATGGCGAGCTTGATGGCGGGCGAGGGTGCACGCCAGTATATTGACCGGCTGATTAGCAGTAATATTGATGCCAAGGCGGTGTTTGTCGTCAAAGACAAGCGACTCATCGGGGTACAATCGGGCCAGCAGGCTGACCTGCGTGAGTATAATCCTGATAGTATCAACCGCTATGGCAATGATTATAAAGCCCTCACCCAAAAAGACATCGACAAGCTGGCGGCCCGCACCGACCTCGAGAAGGTGAGGCCAGTCTATCAGCTCCAGCCCAAATATGTGAGCTTCGCTACCAAGAAAGACAAGAAATACAGCAGTGATGTGAGTGTCTTTGATGGTGCGCTCGCGGCTGAAGTTGTGGCTGGCAAACAGCTGGGCAAGGGTACTGAGCTCGCGCCCGGCGAAGCCGTCATCCCCGAGAGCTATGCCGAGACACTAGGGCAATCGCCTGCTCAGATGGTTGGTAAACAACTGACCGTCACAGTGGTGCAGATGCCACAGAAGATCGATGAAGCAACGCTTGGGCAGGTCTTTGCTGAGAAGGGGCAGGCTGGGGTAAATGAGCTGATTAATGGCAAGGAGCTGCACAAGACCTTTACCATCGCGGCCGTGACGCGCAAATCGGCCGATCAAACCCAAGCCATGCGTGGCATTGGTATTAATGCTAAGGTAGCTCGCGAGCTGAGCGACTACAGTACCAAGGGCACGAGCCAATACCAAAAGTACATGTCTGCCACTGCAGTTGCCAAGCAGGATGCCGAAGCCGCCAAGAAATCCCTCGAGCAGGATGGTTACGCTGTAGCTACTGCCAAAGATCTGCAGCAGACACTCTTTCGCTTTGTTGATATCTTGCAGGCGATTGTGCTGTGCTTTGGTGCGCTGGCGCTGATAGTGAGTATTTTTGGCATCGTCAACACGCAGTACATCTCGGTGCTGGAGCGGACGCAGCAGATTGGCCTAATGAAGGCTCTTGGCGCGAGCCGGCGCGATATTGGCCGCTTGTTCCGCTACGAGGCAGCCTGGGTTGGCCTGCTGGGTGGTGCACTGGGTGTGCTGGGTGCGTGGGGTGCTGGTGTGGCGCTTAACCCGGTTATCTCGGAGAAGCTCCACTTTGGTGATCACAAACTCCTTGTCTTTGTGCCAGAGCATGCTGCTGCAGTGGTGGCTGGCCTGATGCTGGTAGCGATCATTGCTGGCTGGCTGCCAAGCCGCAAGGCTGCGAAGCTTGACCCAATCGAAGCGCTGCGTACCGAGTAAACTGCGTCGATATAAAGAGCCAAAACCCGCTGTGCTGTGGTAAGCAAAGCGGGTTTTTTGGCTAGCTAAGAGGAGTACTACTGTACACCTAGCAGGGGTAGAGCGAGAGAAGAGACCCAAAGATAACTGAGAATTGAAGGCAGAGTGGCTAGTACTCTTTAATTTTATAACGCTTGTGCTATAATTGGGCAAAAGGGTATAAATAGGGGTATAGCTATGAATGAACACCGCAAAAAATTTGCAAGCCGTTCGCTTGTATTTGTCTTGTTTGGGATATTATTAATCATCATTATATTGCTTTGGTGGTGGTGGCCATGGAGCTACAGCTACAATAGCGGCTTCAAGGGTGTGCGGCCAGACCAAGTGAGCTTGCGCCAGCATGATGGGAAAATCCAGTGGCAATTTATGAATGGCGCGTGGCACGATATTGCCTCGGTCGAGGACTTGCGTGGGGCAAAAGGCGAGCAAGGTGCGCGTGGTGAGGCCGGTGCGAGCGGCGCTCGAGGTGCAGACGGTGCCAATGGCCGTGATGGCGTAGATGGTGCACGTGGCCGCGATGGTGCTCGTGGTGCAGCTGGCAAGAATGGCGCAAACGGTGCCAATGGCGCCAACGGTAAGGACGGAGCAAACGGAGCCAACGGCAAAGATGGTGCATCGGCCGCTAAGGGCGACAAGGGTGAAAAAGGTGACAAAGGCGAGCCCGGCAAAGATGGCAAAGACGGCAAAAATGGTGAAAAAGGCGAGAAGGGTGAGAAGGGCGATGCTGGCCCGAAAGGTGACACTGGCGCTAAGGGTGAGCAGGGCACACCAGGCACACCTGGTGCACAAGGAGAAAAAGGCGTACCCGGCCCGAAGGGTGACCAAGGAGACACTGGCCCACAGGGCCAACCAGGCCAGCCCGGCCCACAAGGTCCACAGGGCCAAACTGGCCCAGCGGGTGCCGATGGCCGAACAATCGAGCTCCAGAAGGGCACGCTCTACATCCAGTGGCGCTACACTGGCGAAACAGCCTGGCAAAACCTCATTGCCTACACCGATCTCAAGGGCGAAAAGGGTGATGCTGGTCAGCCCGGCCCACAAGGTGCCCAAGGCATCCAGGGGCAGCAAGGTGCTACTGGACCCAAAGGCCAGGATGGCACCAACGCAACGATTAATGTGACTAATAGCACTCAGCCATGCTCACCAAATATGACTGTCACGGGCAATGGCACATCTCAGCTCGGCCTTACCTTTGCGGGTAGCACGGTGCCGGCGGGTGGCACGGTCGGCCAAATATTGTCGAAGAAGTCGGCAGCGAACTGCGACATGGAATGGAAGAGCCTCCCCCAGATGACCATCTTTACGGCAACACTTGGCAATGGTAATGGCGGTGTGACGGCTGCAACGATTGCTAAGGATACCTTTGCACCAGTGCCGCTCAAGACCGTCGTGACAAACAACGGTGGTGGGTCGTGGGATGCCGGGAGCAAATCGTACATTGCACCAAGCGATGGTGTCTACCTCATCCAATCGCGGATTCGCTTGAACGATACATCGTCGGCACGTGGTGTATACCAGGCTGTCAACGACACAGCGCGCGACACTCCAGAAGGGGTGTGGAGCAACAACCAACACGGCTATCGCTTTACCATGCCATACACTCGCCTGATGCGAGTAACGGCTGGGACGCCGCTCAAGCTTGTTATCTACTCGGCTGGCCAAGACGCAAACATCACCGATGCAAGCCTGAGTATCGTCAAGATATCAGACTAAGCTCGGTAGCTCACTACCAACCTCTACAGAACCAGCTCCTAGGGCTGGTTCTGTGTTAGTTTCTCCTAGCTCATGGAGTGCTCGAGAGGAGAAAGGTAAGGCAAAAATGGGGGTCTGCAGGCCGTGCTACCTGCCCAATAGTATCGTGGCTGGGTGGCCATCGTGCCCGGAAGTTTTATCGAACAAATTGCCATTACGCTTGGCGTGGTATCTGATATAATATAGTTATGTTAGATATTCGTTATATTCGCGCGCATGCCAACGAGGTGCAGGCAGCAGCGCGCCATAAGGGCTATGAGGTGTCCATCGCAGCGCTTCTCGCGTGCGACGATCAGCGCCGAGAGCTCCAGCAGCGGGTGGATGCTGTGCGTACCACGCGCAACGAGACGGCCGCTCAAATGAAGGGCGGCAAACCCAGCCAAGAACTCATCGCCAAAGGCAAGGCGCTCAAAGCCGAGCTCGCCACACTGGAAGAGGAGCTGCGCACCGTAGAGAACAACTTTTTTGCTCAGCTAGAGGCAGTGCCAAATATCACCCTGCCCGATGTGCCACTGGGTGGCGAGGCAGATAGTGTGGAGATTAAGCAGTGGGGCGAGCGGCGTGAGTCAGCTCAGGATCACCTCGACTTTGCTACGAGCCGGGGCTGGCTCGACTTTGAGCGCGGTGCTAAGGTGGCTGGCACGAAGTTTTATTATGTGCTGGGCGACCTCATGCTGCTCGAGAATGCCATCTACCAATATGCCCTTAACTTCCTTGTTGGCAAAGGCTTCCGCCCCATGACGGTGCCACACATGGTGAGTGGCCGCGTGGCGCGTGGTTCGGGCTTTGCACCCAAGAGCGATAAGGAGAGCAACGAGTACTTTATTGAGGGTGAAGACACTATGCTTATCGGTACAGCCGAGGCTCCGCTGACGGGCTTCCATGCCGATGAAATCCTAAGCGAGAAGGACTTACCGCTCCTCTACGCTGGCTACAGCCCCTGCTACCGCAAAGAGGCTGGCGCTGCCGGGAAGTTTAGCCGCGGGTTGTTTCGGGTTCATCAGTTCAACAAATTAGAGATGTATATCTACTGCCTGCCCGAGCAATCGGCTCAGATGCATGAGAAAATCCTCGCGCTGGAGGAGGAGATTTGGCAAAGCCTGGGCGTGCCATACCACGTGGTAAATATCGCAGCGGGAGACTTAGGTGCACCAGCTGCTAAGAAGTATGACATTGAGTACTGGTCGCCTGTTGATGGTGCTTACCGCGAGCTCACCAGCTGCAGCAACTGCACCGACTTCCAGGCGCGCAACCTTGGCATCCGCGTCCGCCGGGCCGATGGCTCACTCCAGGTAGTGCACACCCTCAATGGCACCGCAGTGAGCTTGGCTCGCGCACTCGTAGCGATTATCGAGAATTATCAAACAACAGATGGCCAGCTCCGTGTGCCAGCGGTGCTGCAGCCATACCTGAACAACAGGGAGGTACTCTAGATGGGGCGCACAATCAGAAAAATGAGCCGCAAAGGCTATGCCAAAGTTGCTAAGCCGCTTCTCTTCCGGCGGCAGCCCGATGCAGCGCACCAGTCGATGCTCTGGACGGCGCGGGCACTGCATGCTATCCGTGGCGAGCAGCTCCTCAGTGGCTGGCGCTACAAGAATCCTCGCCTCGAGCAGACTATTCTTGGCCTTAACTTTGTTAATCCCATCGGTCTGTCTGCTGGGCTGGATAAAGATTTTGATCTACCTCCTGTGGCAAAGAAAATTGGTTGCGGCTTTGAGATTGGCGGTTCGGTAACGGCCGTGCCTTGTGAGGGCAATCCCAAGCCGTGGTTTCGTCGCTTGGCCAGTGAGCAGTCGATTGTCGTCAATGTTGGCCTGGCGAATCGCGGCGTCGCCAAGGCGATCGAGCAGATCCGCAGCTACTCACCACGGGTCTGGCGCGACTTTCCGCTGAGCGTATCCGTAGCCAAGACGAACAGCCCCAAGCAAGTCCGCCCCAAGCAAGCGATTGTCGACTACTGCGACAGCCTTCGCCAGCTTGAAGCAGCTGGTTGCGCACCACTGTACGAGATTAACATCTCCTGCCCGAATGCCTATGGCGGTGAGCCCTTCACCACACCTGCTCGCCTGGAGAAACTCCTCACTGCGGTGGATGAGCTGAAGCTCTCGCGCCCAGTCTTTATCAAAATGCCGACGGACAAGACCTGGACGCAGTTTGCCAAGCTCCTCTCCATTATCGATAAGCATAATGTCGCGGGCCTGACGATCGGTAACCTCGTCAAAGATCGCAGCAAGCTCACTGACCCAAGTGTCTTGCCCGACGATACTCCCGGTAGCCTTAGCGGCCGGCCAGCTCAGGCTATTACCACGCGGCTTATCCACAAAACGTATGCACTGTATGGCGACCGCTTTGTCATCATTGGTGTGGGCGGTGTCTTTACAGCGGAAGATGCATACGAGAAGATTCGGGCTGGCGCGAGCCTAGTCGCGCTGGTGACAGCGCTGATGTTTGAAGGGCCACAGGTCGTGGGCGATATCAACGAAGGCTTGGTGGAGCTGCTCGACCGAGACGACTACGTCTCTATTAGTGAAGCAATTGGTGCGGCGCACCGCAAGTAGGGGGCAGTGGCGTCCGAAGCAAACGGCCCACGCGTTGAGTATTTTGCTTCTCCTATGCAGTACGCAGCAGTATGGTTTGGCCAAGCGGTGGTGCGGCACATTACTGGTGTAGCATTTGCTCGTGCTGCGCGGTGGGAAGCGATAGAAACTCACGTCCTTCCTGGGTGGCAGTATCATGAGCCTGTGGTAGAGCATCGAGCTGTCCAGTATGTTGGTACACATGCGAGGGAGGATTACCCGCTCCGCGACACAACACTCATTGTTTCTGGCTATGTTGACCGTGCAGCCGACCGCTGTGTGGGTGGCCAAGCAGTTGACGTGTATCGGCTAACGGGCCAAACAAGCGCCTACCGCCTCATGGTCGATCGCCAGACGGCGCAGCCATATGTGGCGCATCTTGCCCCGGCTCATCTTAACGAACTATCGACCGAGCCACAGGCTGGGGCTGTGCGTAGTTTCGTCCCAGTAGATAATTTACGACGGGTTGGCCGCCTGATAGAAGCGCTCAATAGCCTTGCAGCGCACACCGTTGAGGTAGAGGTGAAGTACAAGACATTGCTTCGCTATCAAAATCAGCAAAAGTAAAATGGCCCAGCATCACAGCTCAGCTCGCAGCCATTTGACATTACCCATAATATACTGCACTATAGGACGAGAATTGTGTAATAAAGGAGCAAGAATGAACGAACATCAGCCAGCAAGAGACCCAAGAAGCGGAGAACGACAAGACCTGTCGGGGATTGCATATAAGCTACAGGCTAGAATGGGCCGTGTACTCACCGACGAACCTTTTGAGTATGCCAAACATAGGCCAGGTGCGTTGCAGGAGCGCCGTGTCCAAGCCAACCCAGAGCTCAGTAAAGAAGGTGAAGGTGATGCCACTAAGCGTACTATATTTTTGACAGGCCCCGATGGTGAGTATATAGAGGTGTCTGGGGTTGTGCTTGATAAAATGTCGGTCGTTTTGGACCCATCTGTCACCATTATGACACCTGATAGTAATGATTGGGTGGTGTATCGCTCGAAGGTCGGTCGCCCGAAGAATGGCCATGATGGCCAGGGGCAAATTGAGCGTATCTATGGCAGCCAGACAGGTCAGATCGATAGTGAGCCGTACACATTTTTCCAGCCGGTAGATAAAGACGGTAAGCAAGACCTGGAGCGCGCAGAGGCTGATGCACGAGAGTTGCATGATGTCAGAAATCTCATCGAAGGGGCGCACTGCCGCGTAGAGACATCGCCTAAAACCGAGACGAAGGCCTTGCTTGACCATATTAAAGAACTGCGCAAAAAGATGGCCGAACGGATGGGATCGCTAGCCGAACGTCTCTATCTGCGCTGATAATTTACTCGTAACAACCCCTGTTTCTCCTCAACCATGCTATACTATAAGCACAAGTTGCTAACACGAAAGGGGTCAGCATGATCGCAAACATCGACATTACCGGTATTGGCAAATACTCGCCAGACGAGCCAACCAAAAAATATATCCGCAAGAAGATCGGTGCGCTCGACCGCATGGTGTCGCGCCACGCTCGCAAGACTGTGAGCGCGATGGTGCGCATTGAGGAGATCAATGGCGAGCATGGCAATAAATATGAGGTAGAGGTGGTCATTACCGTGCCAGACCAAACCATCAAGGCCAAAGACTCCACACTCAACGTCCTGGCTGCTACCGACATCGTTGAGCGCAAACTGGCTGGCCAGCTGCGCAAATACAAGCAGAACCAGCTGCCGCACCTTGGTCGCCGTGGCCTTCTCGCTCGCTTCAAGCGTAGCTTCGAGCGCGAGCAGGATCATCCTGCGGAGTAGGCGAAGCCTTCGCCTACGAAAGACCAATGCTCCGGAGAGTGTTGGTCTTTTGCTGTGCCTCAATTTTAGAACCTGCTATAAGAATGACCTTCCACTGCAAATGTTCTGATTAAAGTTTATAGTATAATAGTAAATATGACAGATAAAGAAATGCCGCGTACAAAGCTAGACGAACTACAAGAAGAGCTGATTACCCTTATGAATGGGGGGGCGGTGCTGAGCCTAGCGCCGCACAACACGAGCATACCCTGCGAAGGAAAGCACAGAAAATGGGGCGTTTTGCTGTCCTATTGTGTGGCATATTCAGAGAAGCAGCACGCGAGGGATGTGCGGAGAATCCGAAGGTATTGAGCGCGTATTCGGTATTGGTCGATCCAATCGTACCAGCACCAGGAAATATCTATCCACCCAAGGACACTCCCATACCACAATCTCCCCATCACGACTCGCGGGACGATGCGATGGATCTCGAGCTCTAAGATAACCGGTGTCGTTAGTAATATGAGTAACTCCAGCTCCGTGCCCTTCCCAAACGGCCGCAAACCCGGTATAATGAGGGGAGTTTTTTGAATTGAATGGCCGCTTAGAGAGGAAAGCGAGGGAAGTTTGACACCATGGCAACAACACAGCAAAAAGCACTGACGAAGATTTTTGGCGATCCGCAGAAGCGGATCTTGAAGCGTCTGCAAAAGAAGGTAGACCAAATTAACAAGCTTGGGCCCAAATATAAGGCACTCTCGGATGAAGAGCTGGCCAAGCAAACAGAGGTCCTTAAGCAGCGCCTGCACAAGAAGGGTACGACGCTCGACACCATCTTGCCAGATGCCTTTGCGGTGGTGCGCGAGATGGCCGACCGGGTGATTGGTGAGCGGCACTATGATGTGCAGCTGATTGGCTCGATGGTACTACACGAAGGCAACGTGGCCGAGCTCAAGACCGGTGAAGGTAAGACCCTGATGTCCACACTGGCGGCATATCTCAATGCGCTGGAGGGCAAGGGTGTGCACGTCGTGACCGTCAACGACTACTTGGCGCAGCGTGACGCTGGCTGGATGGGGCAGATCTACAGCGCTCTGGGCATTAGCACTGGTGTGATTATCAACGAAGCATCCTTCCTCTACGATGGTGCGTATACCAACGAGAACCACACCGACCCACGTATGCAAAAGCTCCGCCCCTGTACACGGCGCGAGGCCTATGAGGCAGACATTACCTATGGGACAAACAACGAGTTTGGCTTCGACTACCTGCGCGATAATATGGTTAATGAGATTGGCCTGGTGCGTCAGCGCGAGCTCAACTTTGCCATTGTAGACGAGGTGGACTCCATCTTGATCGATGAAGCGCGCACCCCACTCATCATTAGTGCGCCTGCGGCTGAGAACCCTGATAGCTACTACCAATTTGCCAAGATTGCTGCCAAGCTTGTGCCGGAGGACTACCGTCTCGACGAAAAGCACACCAGTGTAGCGCTGACGGATAGCGGTATCGATAAGGTGCAGAAACTCCTTGGTATAAAAAATTTGTACACCCCCGAGTATGTCCGCAGTGTCTACCATATCAACCAAGCGCTGCGTGCCCAGACGCTCTTCCATCGTGACAAAAACTACGTGGTGACCAATGATGGCGAGGTGATCATTGTCGATGAGCACACTGGCCGCCTCAAGATCGGCAACCGCTACAACGAAGGCCTCCACCAGGCGATCGAAGCGAAAGAAGGCGTGCCCGTCCAGCAAGAGAGCATGACGCTGGCGACCATTTCCTTCCAGAATTTCTTCCGCCTATATAAGAAGCTCAGTGGTATGACTGGTACGGCCTTTACTGAGGCAGAGGAGTTCCAGCAGATCTACAGCCTAGATGTGGTGGTGGTGCCGCCCAATAAGCCAATTACCCGCAAAGACCACCAAGATCTCATTTACAAAACCGAAAAGGCTAAGCTTAAAGCCGTGGCAGCTGCCATCAAGAAGTACCATGAGCAAGGCCGGCCGGTGCTGGTGGGGTCGGGCTCGATTGCTAAAAATGAGCTGATCGCCCAGTGGCTAGACAAAGCGGGCATTGCATATGAGATCCTCAACGCTAAGAATAATGAGCGTGAGGCCGAGATTGTGGCACACGCTGGTGAGAAGGGTGCCGTGACGCTAGCGACAAACATCGCGGGGCGTGGCACAGACATCAAGCTTGGGCCAGGCGTGAAGGAACTTGGCGGCTTGGTGGTGATCGGCAGCGAGCGGCATGAGTCGCGCCGGATCGACAACCAGCTGCGGGGCCGTGGTGGCCGTCAGGGCGACCCGGGTGACACCCAATTCTACGTCTCGACCGAAGATGATCTGATGCGGATCTTCCAGGGTGAGCGCATTGCCGGCCTGATGGAGCGCCTTGGGGTAGAAGAAGACATGGCCATCCAAAACAAAGCGGTCAGTAAGACGCTTGAGGCGGCGCAAAAGCGGGTCGAAGGCTTTAACTTCGATGCGCGCAAAAATGTTGTTCAGTACGACAACGTCATCAACCGCCACCGCAAAGTGGTCTACACTGTGCGACGCAAGATCCTCGATGGCGACAACATCAAGCCAGAAATTCAGCGCCTGCTGCGCACTGCAGTAGAGAGCCTCACAGAGGTACCAGCCAAGCAAAACCCGAAGTTTGCTGAGGAGTTTGGCGCGATCTTCCCACTGGACAAAAACGAGATTAAGAAAATCGGTGCCGAGAAGCGCGACCGTGTCCGGACCAAGATGGCACTCGATGCGGCGAAAAAATTGTATCAAGACAAAGAAGACGAACTGGGTAGCGAGCTACTGCGCGGTATTGAGCGTGAAGTGTATCTGCAGGTGCTCGACACGCTGTGGATGCAGCACCTAGAGAATATGCAGCACCTGCGCGAGGGAATTCACTGGCGCAGCGTGGGCCAGCGCGACCCGCTCGTGGAGTATCGCGCCGAATCGCAAAAGCTGTTTGATAGCCTGCAGGCTAACCTCCGGGCTGAGGTCCTCCATGCAATCTACCAAGTGCGCAAGACCGACGCCATCACCCGCGAGGCAACCGACGACGAGCACGATACCGAGCTTACTCGCCTGGCTGAAACCTCGGTGGAGCGCGGTGTGAATGAGATCACGAGTGGGGAAGCGAATCGTGACCACGACTTTACCAAAACAAAAGTGGCACCAACCACTGCCGACGTTAACCGCAAACGTAATGCCGCCCGCAAGAAAAAGAAAGCCCAGCGGCAGAATCGCAAAAAGAACCGCTAGATGCAGCACACAGTAACAGAGGTCAGGCTAAAGAATGGTGCCCGTGGCCTTCTCATCGACGTGCCTGGCGCAACCGTGATGAGCTTTCAGTTCCAATTCCGGGCTGGCAACCGCTATGTTGCAAGCAAGGACATCTACGAGACGGCGCACATTATGGAACATATGGCCTTTGGTGCCAATGCTCAGTTTGCGAGTGAGCACGAGTACGAGGCGGAGTTTATCAAAAACGGTGCCTACCACAATGCCTGGACGAGCGACCTGTCTATGGTGTATGTGGCGGACTGTGCAGACTTTGAGTGGGAGCGTATTTTGCAGTTGCAGCAGGTGGCTATCACTCAGCCAAAGTTCAACCAGATGGAGCTTGAAGCCGAGAAGGGCAATGTGCGCAGCGAGCTTGTTGGCTATCTCAACAATCATAACCGAGTGCTGTGGCCCAAGATTCAGCAGCTGCTGGGGAATGACATCTACACCTACCACCAGCGAGTACGTACCATTGCGCGGGTGCAGCTGAGCGATATTCAGGAGCACTACCGGCGTACCCATACCAGCGACAACCTTCGCTTTGTCATCGCTGGCAAAATGGCGGGGCGCAAAGCGCAGATCAAGCGTATGCTCGAGAGCTGGCAGTTGCCGCGTGGTGAGCGCTTTGCGGTGCCGCACGACGAACTTCACAGTGGTAAGCCTACCCTCATCCGTCGCAAAGAGGCCAGCAACCTCACCTTTGGCTGGTCGATGGAGATCCCGCGCGAGCTCAGCGACAAAGAAGACGCCGCGCTAGATTGTCTCAACCACATCCTTACGGGCACCATGCACTCGCGTATCTTTGGTAAGGCGCGCAAGCAGGGCATGGCCTATGGGATGTTTAGTGATGGCTCGGTGGGCAAGTATGAGAGCAGCTGGGACTTTGGTGGCGAGGTAGAGTGCGATAAGGCAGAGCGGCTCTTTGCTTTGATTGTCAGTGAGCTCCAAGCGGTGCTGCGTGGTGAGATTACCGAGGCAGAGCTTGAGGCAGCCAAATCCTATGGCCTGGGGCGTTACCAAATGGGGGCACAAACAGTAGCACAGATTAGTGGATTCTACACCAGCCGCTTCTTTTGGGATGGCTATGTGAAGGACTATGCCAAGGTGCCGCAAGAGATCAAAGGTACGACCCTCGAGCAGATGAACGCCGTAGCACGTGAATTCATTGCCGCCAACACCTGGGCACTCGCTGGTGTAAGTAGTGGTGAACGTAGCGATATTGTGCGGCTGGGTGAGCAGCTGGAAGGGCTGTTTACACAGGGGTAGCAGCACCTCTGCCTAGTATATTTGCTTGTTTTTACACCGTGATAGTCGAAGTTTTTGGCAGTGGCACTTTGTCTTTTGACAGATAAAAACTTGATCAAATTATTTTTGCTATTTTCTAGTGGAGGTATGGGACGCGAAGGTAGGCAGAGAAGTACTTGCATTAATCAGACTGTGTTGTATTATTGAAGTAATAGTATAGGAGAATAATGTATGAGTAGCAACAATCCGACTAACAGCAAAAGTTATCGCCCTGGGGACGAAGAAAAAGGTTACAACGACCTTGTCACGATTGTCCTCACAAAACGGGAATGCTCAGACTTATTGACAGCCATGAATGAGCTCACCGCAGGCCCGTATGCACCTTCTAAGGAAGAGTGGCAATGGATGGAGAATGTCATGGGCATGCCTACACGCGAAAGTTTGATGGCACTATTCGATAAGGTTGATGATTTCCAAGAGGGTGACCTTAGGTCGTCCAAGTAGCGACTTAGTGCACTTGATTCTTAATCCTGAGGACATGCCCGATTGCTTCCTCCCTGATAACTTTGACGAAGTTTTTCAGCGGATCGGAATTCATGGCACAAGACTACACCGTACCGGTTGTTTAGTCTATTTCCTTCTGCCTACTATATAGCCGACCGCAAAGGTCGGCTATATGTGTTGGTCTTGCACGTGTGCTCTTAGGCTGCGCGGTACACTGCCATCTTCGAGTTGAGTAGCTTGTTCATCTTGGTGAGGCTGCCATCCTTCTTGTGGAGAACGCCGTCGTCGATAACGTATGTCTCGGCTTTGCTATCTCTGTTGTCGGGCATCTTGGGCGCAGTGTTTTGCCCGCTGTACTTGCTGCGGCTCGTTAGGTCGCTGTGTGTGCGGTAGTATTGAGCTGCTTTGAGACGGTGGTCTTTGACCTTTTGGTAATACGTAACGTATTCGGCACCAAGCTTGCGTGCGTTGTCATTTTCGCTGATGTTTTGCACTTTTTTGGCTTGCTCGATGCACGAGCCATAGGTCTTGCTTGCTTCCTTTTCGATCTCGCTATCGGTCAGTGCAGGGGCGCTCGTAAGCGCTGCGCTACCACCCTTGCGGAAGTCAAAGTTTAGAATTTGGCGGTTGAGCGTGTTGGTATCAGCGCACTCTTTGATAAAGGTAGCGACGGTGGAGTAGTAGCTGGGCAGCTTGCCCAGTGCAGTGACGGCTTCGTCCGTCTCGTGCTTGTACTGCTCGTACGCACGCTTGATGTCTTCGTCGTGCACAGCGCGTGAACTACCAAGCTTGCTTATGAGCTCTTTGCGGTTGTCTGCAAATGCCTTGGTGTCGATCGTCTCACCATGAGAAAGTGGCTGCAGCAGGCGATCCTCGGTGTGGCTATGGGTGCGGATGAGCGCTTGGGCGTCTTGCAAGTCTTTGCGGCTTGGTGGCGCCGACTGCATGGCCACAACGATGATAATGATGACTAGCACAATACCCACCGCGCCAGCAATCAGCCCATACAGCAGTTTCTTGTTTGCTAGCAATTGATTACCCGAGTGGGGTGGCGGTGTATTGCCAGGCTGCGATGCATTTATATTCATGGTGTTCGTTGGCGAGGTCATAGCTGGTTGGTTATGGCCAGGAGTGGGCTGAGTGTCCATTGCTTGTGTCCTTTATCTTCGTTGTTGATACTCAAATTAACTATAGACTATACTATAGACTATATATTATAGCAATAGTTGCAGTGAGCGCAAATTGAGGAAGAGGGAGCTGTTGCGGCGCATTGTGTTTGGTGGTATGCCAATGTGATCTCTATATAAGAAATACACAAAAAATCAACAAGACCGCTACAGAAGTGGAGTCACCGTCCATCGATGGGAATGACGAGGGAGTACCAAGAACAAGGGCAGTATGATACACTCTCTGACCTCTGTATATTCTGTGTTTTGGGTGCTATGTATGCTATAATGGCGGTATGAAAGTTGCAATTGCTGGGTACGACGTTGAGGGTCGTGCGACGTATGATTATGCGCGGCAGGTGTGGCCTGCGGCGGAGATTGTGATAGCCGATGAGCGGCGCATTGCTGATGTGCCGCCTGGGGTGGTAGATGTATTGACGGGCCCAGATGCCTTTGCTCAGCTGGGCGATGCCGATATCGTCATGCGTACCCCTGGGCTGGCGCCGTGGCGGATCGAGACAGACGGCACAGTGTGGTCGGCTACGAATGAGTTCTTCGCACGCTGCCCCGCGCCGATCATTGGCGTGACAGGTACAAAGGGCAAGGGCACAACGGTGAGCCTCATCGCTGCTATGCTGCAAGCCCTTGGGCGCACCGTCCATGTAGTGGGCAATATTGGCCGGCCAGCTCTGGCGCAGCTGGGGCAGATTGGCCCGGATGATGTGGTGGTGTATGAGCTGAGTAGCTTCCAGCTATGGGATGCTGAGCGTTCACCGCAGATCGCAGTAGTGCTGATGATTGAGCCCGACCATCTCGACAAACACGTTAATTTTGCCGAATACGTCGATGCCAAGGCGAACATTCGGCGACACCAGCGGCCAGGCGATGTGTGTATTTATCATCCGAGCAATCCATATGCCGCGCAGATTGCTGAGTCGCTTGACACGGACGTTGCGCGTGGCAGCCTGGGTACGCCACCACCGGCGTATCGCTATGGCACGCCAGATGATGGCATGGTGTATGTGAAAGATGGTGCCTTTTGGCAGGGTGAGCGGCGGCTTTGCGCAACGGATCGCCTGCAACTGCCCGGTGCTCACAATATTGAGAATGCCTGTGCTGCGCTGAGCGCAGTGCTCGCCTTCGATCCACAGGCTGTGCCGCAGCGCCTGGCGGAGGGGCTGGCGAGCTTTGCTGGTTTGCCACATCGCTTGGCCTTCGTAGCAGAGCAGGATGAGGTACGGTATTATGACGACAGTATTGCTACCACACCGGGCAGTGCTATTGCAGCGCTGCGTGCCTTTGCAGAGCCTAAAGTGCTTATCGTTGGTGGGGCAGACAAAGGTGGTGATTACGAGCCACTGGCACAAGAGGTGTATGCTCAGGGCGAGGCCGTGCGTGCTGTCATTACGATGGGGGCGAATGCTTCGGCGATTGCAGCGGTATTACAAAACTATGATGTTGCTGCACCTATTATCACGCTTGGTAGTGTGCCTATGACAGAGGTCGTGGCTGCCGCTCGGCAGCAAGCCGAGCCTGGTGATGTCGTCATCTTAAGCCCCGCTGCCGCGAGCTTCGACCAATACCGTAGCTATGCCGACCGTGGTGAGCAATTTATTGCAGCGGTGCAGGGTGGCGGAGTGTAAGCTATTCTTTGCATCCGTATGGCTTAGACCTTTGTAAGAATGAATACATCTCCAGAATATTCATTGATTGGCTAAGAATTGCTCGCAGCTATGATGTGCAATGTGTACTCCGAATGAAGTAATGACCTTGGCGGGGAAAAGGGCTATTTTGCAATCGAGCGGGATATACTATAATAAAAAATAAGCAAAGTGTAAGTAATACAAGATAAGGAACGAATAGTCTCATGAATCAGCAACCATACACCAACCCACCGCAGCCCGCCACTGCGCCGCAGTATAGCAAGGGGCAGCTTGCCGTGGCCCGCGCCAATATGCCCAGTGATAATACTGTGCTGGCAGTCACCTTTATTGGCTTCTTTTTTATGACATCGGCGTATTTTATTTTTACAGCGCTGGCTGATCACTTCCATGCAGAGGAAACTAGCGTAATGACAGAGCAAGTCCCACTTTGGCTGAGGCTTATTATTGCTTTGTTTAGTGGTGCTATCCTCTTTGGCGTCATCCTTCTAGTTGGGATGTTTTTCATCCGGATGGAGCGGCAGAAGATGCTGGGCAATGCTATGCAAGTAGAGTATAGTGATTATGCTTGGCTGCGCGACTGGGCTAACGTCACAGCGGCCGACCTCGGTTTGCCACGGGTAGAGATCTTCGTCACACAGAACCCGGTCATCAATGCCTATGCCTTTGGCTTTATGAATCCATACTGTATTGTGCTGCACTCTGGCTCAATTCGCTATCTCACGCCTGATGAGCTTAAGACGGTCGTCATCCATGAGATGGGGCACATTAAATATAAGCACACCATAGCTATGCTGTATCTGCAGCCGTTCTTGGCACTGCCGTTTGTTTCCTCGGTGTCTGGCTGGCTAGCGGGTTTCTGGCAGCGCCGCACTGAGTATACGGCCGACCGCTTGGCGCTAACCTACACCGAAGATCCAGAGCTTGTTAAGAATGCGCTTGTCAAGGTGCACGTTGGCCCTGATGTGGCGGAGGGCATGAACGAAACTGCTCGCCAGTGGCAGCGCTACACCGCCAACCGTCCAATGAACCGCTTTGCTCAGACCTTGAGCGACCACCCATACCTCGTGCGCCGGCTTGACCACATTGATGAAATGACCACCAAGCTCCTCACACCCCAAGCACCAGCTACACCAACTCAGCCTACAACGCCAGTCCAACCGCAGTAGGGAAGCCGCGAGGCGACGCAATGCTGCTTACATGAGAAGCCACTATCCATGCGATGGTGGCTTCTCGGTTTTGCTTGGTGTATTGCGATAGTGGAATAACAACGAGACTTTGCACTTTACTTAAACAAAGGTAACGGAGCAAGTGAACGCATAGCAATACGCTGTGAGGTTTGTGGCCAGCAATGCTTTGTGCCGTATAGTAGAGTCAGTATCTCAAGAGTGCGGTATAATAGACGTATGCAACCACTTAAAAAGCGTGCCGCACAGCTCCTCGCCGATATCCTCGATGCGATCCATCGTTTACAGATTACTGACAAAGCTACTCAGCTCGCTCAGCTTGAGGCGCAGCTGGCCGACTCGCAAATTTGGGCCAATCCAGCCCACGCTCAGCAAGTGTCACGCCAGGCAGCAGCACTGCGAGGGCAGATAGAGCCATGGCAGGTGCTGCAGGCTCAGGCGAGCGACATTGTGGAGCTGATGGATCTTGGCGATGATTCGATGATACCAGAGTTCGAGCAGCAGCTTGCTGCCCTCGAGCACGACTACCAAGCGCGCCACCGCGACCTCCTCTACAGTGGTGAGCACGATGACCAACCAGCTATTATTAAGATTAGCGCTGGGGCTGGTGGTACCGATGCTCAGGATTGGGCAGCAATGCTCGAGCGGATGTATCTACGCTTTGCTGAGCAGCATAGCCTCCAAACAGAGCTCCTCGAGCGCTCAACAGGCGAAGAAGCTGGCATTAAGAGTGCGACATACAGCCTCCATGGTGCGTATGCCTATGGTCAACTGCGCAGCGAGCATGGCGTGCACCGCCTGGTGCGGTTGAGCCCATTTAATGCTGATCATTTGCGTCAGACAAGCTTTGCTTTGGTAGAGGTGATGCCAGAGATCGCTGAGCCCGAGCAGGTGCAGCTTGAGGACAAAGACCTCCGGATCGACGTCTACCGTAGCGGTGGCAAGGGCGGGCAGGGCGTTAATACGACCGACTCGGCAGTGCGCGTTACCCATTTGCCGACTGGTATCGTCGTTGCGATTCAGAACGAGCGCAGCCAGATCCAAAACCGCGAGACGGCTCTCACTATCTTGCGCTCGCGCCTCGCTCAGCTCCAGCACGAGCAGCAAGCCGCCAGCCTGGCCGACCTCCGCACTGGTGAGTCTGCTAGCTGGGGCGCGCAAATCCGCAACTATGTGCTTCACCCCTATACCCTCGTCAAAGACACCCGCACCAAACACGAAGCCCACGACGCCCAAGCCGTCCTCGACGGTGCTATCGACGGCTTTATTGAGGCGTATTTGGCGATGGGGGTGGGGGAGAAGTAGCAGCTTTCTCGCTCCATCCCTCAGCCATATGCTATACTGGTATAGTGATATTGTTAGACAGAGTAACCAAACGGTATGATAAGGATGCCAAGCCGGCGCTTGATCGGGTAAGTTTACATGTCGAGCCCAACGAGTTCGTCGTTATTATTGGTACGAGCGGGGCGGGCAAGAGTACGCTACTCAAGCTCCTTACTCGCGAAGAAAAGCCCACAACGGGTAAGATTGTGGTCGGTGGTATCGACTACGACACCCTCAAGGATAAGCATATTCCACTGCTGCGCCGCAAGATTGGTGTGGTGTTTCAGGATTTTAAGCTATTGCCGCAGCGCACCGTTTTTGAGAACGTCGCTTTTGCGCTGGAGATTGCAGGTATGAGCAACCGTGAGATCAAGAACACAGTGCCCAAGGTGATCGACCTCGTTGGCCTCCGGGGCAAAGAGAAGCAATTTCCACATCAGCTCAGTGGTGGTGAGCGCCAGCGCGTGGCGATTGCCCGCGCCGTTGTGCGCCAGCCCAAAATTCTTATCGCTGATGAGCCCACTGGCAACCTCGACCCTAAGCACAGCTGGGATATCGTCCGTTTGCTCGAGAAGATTAATAAATATGGTACCACCGTGCTCCTGACCACCCACAATGTCGAGATCGTTAACCGGCTCAAGCGCCGCGTCATCACCATCGAGCATGGTAAGATCACGCACGACCAAGCCAGAGGGAGTTACCGCCAATGAGCCGCCGCAAAGATACTGCTCGTGCTCTGATGCAGCAAAAGCGCCGCCGTCGCCAGTGGCTGACGTTTGTCCGGATGTGCCACTACGGCGTTAATAACTTTAGCCGCAACGCCTGGCTGACTGTTGCTGCAACGCTGGTGATGACAATTACACTGCTGATTGTCTTTACTACCTTTGTCGCGCAGCGTTCGCTGGCCGACACCGCTCAGGCTATCAACAAGGATATTGACCGCTCAATCTACCTCCGCCCTGATGTCTCGGAGGAGCGCGCTCAGCCGGTGCTGGTGAGTTTGCGCCGCCTCAGCAACGTCGAGTCAGTCCGCTTCATTAGCACAGAGGAAGCCAAGGAGCAGTTTGCCAAGGCTAACAAGGACGATGAGGCTAAACTGAACGCCCTTAAGGAGGCGACGAATTCACTGCCCGCGACGATCCGTATCACCCTGCATGACAATAACGATACATCGCAGCTGATAGACTTCGTCAATACCAATTCTGCCCTCAAACCACTGATTAGCGCCACCCAAACACCGACCTTTATGAGCCAGCGGCGCAACGGTACAACGCGCATCGCAGAGTGGACGCATATGTCGCAAAAGGCTGGAGTAGCGGCTAGTGTGCTCTTTATCGCTATCTCGTTCTTGATCATCTTCAATACCATCCGCATGGCCATCTTCAACCGGCGCGATGAGATCGAGATGATGAAACTGATTGGCGCCGACCGGGGCTTTATTCGCGGGCCATTCCTCGTGGAGGCAGTGGTATACGGGGTGATTGCCGCGGTGATTGCGACCACGCTGGGTATCATTACGCTCTTTCTCTCGGGCAATTCGCTCAAGAAGTGGGGGGTGGCCCTCCAGCCCACCATTGATATGGCAGCATCCTACTGGTGGCTTATCGCCCTGGTGATGATGGCACTAGGCGCATGCATTGGCGTCATCTCATCGCTGGTGGCCACCCGCCGTTACCTAAAGATTTAGCATTGATACAAAGGAGGCCCGTGTTGACAAAGCACACACCGCTTGTTACCATAAGAAATATGAAACAATCCACCACATCTGTTTCGCGTGCCCACACTGCTGTGGCCGCACCTAAGAAAACCAAGGGGCTTGCCACCAAGTCGGTCATTGTGGCAGCTGCCGTAATTATGGCGCTCAGTACGCCAGTTAGCACCTACCTCGGAGTGACCACCGGGACTGCCTCGGCCGTGTCGCAGGAGGAATACCAGCGACAGATCGATGCGCTCAATAAGGAGATTGGGCAGTATCAGTCGCAGGCTAAGGAGCTGAACGAGAAGGCGAAGAGCTTGCAAAATGAACTCGAGGTCTTGTCGAAGCAGAAGGCGATGATCCAAGCGCAGATTGATATCAGCCAGAAGAAGCACGACCAACTGCAGGAGAAGATTGCCCAGACCAAGCGCGACATCAAGGCCAACCAAGACGCCTTGGGCGACACGCTGGCCGATATGTACGTCGACCGCACCATTAGCCCGCTGGAGATGCTGGCCAGCAGCCGGAACCTTGGTGACTATGTGGTGGAGCAAGATCGCCGCGATAGCATCCAGACCACGCTGAGCGAGACGATTACCCGGGTCAATAAGCTCAAAAAGCAGCTAGAAGAGCAAAAGAAGGAAGTTGAGCGTGTCTTGGCCGACCAAAAGAACGCCCGCGAAGCCCTCGCTGCCAAAGAGCGCGAGCAAGCTGACCTTCTTGCCCGTACCCAAAACGAAGAAGCAAACTACCAAAAGCTCACCGCCGACCGCGAGAGTGAAAAAGCCCGCGTCCAGAAGGCACAGCAGGATGCCATCCAAGCGGCCATCCGCAACGCTGGTGGTGGTGGCTCGCTCGGTATTACCTCTGGTGATGGCTCGATGGGTGGCTACCCATGGGCTGGTGGCTGTACCGTTGATGCCAATGCGCTGTCGCACGGTGGCGCATCCGGTGGTGGCGAAGATCCACTGGGCTATGGCTGCCGCCAGTGTGTAAGCTACACCGCCTGGAAAACCTACCAAAAGACCGGCTACGCACCACGCTACTGGGGCAACGCCAATATGTGGCCGGCTGCCGCTCGCAACGCTGGCTTCTCAACCGGCCGCACTCCACGAGCCAATGCTCTTGGTGTTATCTCAGCAGGGCAGTATGGGCACATCGTCTACATCGAGGGCTACGATGCCGGTAGCAACACTGTCCGCATTAGTCAGTTCAATTACTTCAACGCCGGCGGCCCTGGCTGGGGTCACTACAGCGAAATGACGGTGCCCGCCAGTACGTACGATACGTATATTTATTTATAAGAGAGAATGCATAGCGCAAACGACCACCCAAATAGCGGTGGTCGTTTTTTGGTGGGTGGAACTCTCGAACCTATGCTGCAGATAGGGTAGGCTGGTGTGGGGTGTCGGCCTGGGTAATGCCTATATCAGTGGTATTGTTCGTCTCAGGCGGGCTAACTCGGTAGCCATACTGGTTGTACTCTGTACCAATCGGGTCATCCCTCTCGCAGCGCCGGAGGGGCTGGGTATCAGTGGGCAGCTGGGCAATGTAGCTGTTGCTAAAGGCAGCGTGTGTATCGGCCTGGGCCATATGAGCCAGTAGGACAAAGAGCTCTTTGACGTTGCTGATTGCCTCGCTTGTGCTGGGTGGCCTCTCACCACCGTAGGTAAAGCCGTGCTGCTCCTGTGCCAAGAGGTCTTGATCAAAACCGTGGCTACAATCGCGGCAGTCGAGACAGCGCTCATAGAAATAATGCACCGAGTAGGTAATCTCGCTATGTGTGATGGTGATGGGCGGCTGGTCATCACGGGCGCTACCTTTCATCTTGGCAATGATGCGTGTGAGGCTATCGATGACGCTGTGGAGGGCTTGCTCGCGCTGGTGGCGTTCGTTGTCGATAATGCGCATAGCATCGAGCTTCTCGCTGCTATGGCACGGAGCAGTCGGGAGTTCAGCAACAAGCGCAAGATGCCCGACCTTGCAAGCCTGAGAAGTGGGCTCAGCAAGCAGTGGCGAGCTACCTTCAACAGTGGATGGTAATGGGCAAACAGGCGCTGCTTCTGCGCTGACAACGGCAAGAGACATCAGATAACCTCACTTGTTTTGTTAGAAAATGGTAATTGTCTATTATACGAGGATGAGGCAAAAATGCAAGGGGCAAGAAGCCCTGGTATGCGGCTTGTACTCTTTTGCCGCGTCGCCTGGCGTAGTATAATACCATAGTATGGTACAGAGTGACACGGCGAGCGCAAGCCGCTCGAAATATGACTATGATGAACCAAAAAAGCTGACTATCTCGCAGCTCACAGCCTTGCTCGTGGCGGTGCTGCTACTGGGGGCTGGCTTTGTGGCAGGGATGTATGCCGACAAGCTCTATGCGGCGATTGCACCAGTCTTTGGCCTCAAGGTGTCAGCCGATAGCATTGACTTGAGTAGCGTGCAGCAGACCTATCGCAAACTCAAAGCAGAATATGATGGTAAATTGGACGACACGAAGCTGATCGATGGCGCTAATCGTGGCCTAGCTGCAGCTACTGGCGACCCCTACACTACCTACATGGACAAGCAAGAGACCGAGCAGTTCGACCGTAGCCTGAGTGGCGAAGTGAGCGGCATTGGTGTGGAGATTGCGTCGCGGGGCAACCATCCAACAGTAGTGCGTGTCGTCGATGACTCACCAGCAGCCAAGGCAGGCCTGCGGGCCGGCGATATCTTCCGCAGTATTAATGGCCAATCGGTGGCGGGGCAGAACTCTGAGGTGGTGGCAAGCAAAGTGCGGGGCGAGGCTGGCACGACCGTCAAGCTGGTGATGCAGCGCGAGGAATCGACCGAGGAATATACTATCGTCCGGGCCAAGGTAAGTGATGCCAGTGTGCGTAGCCAGATTCGCGACGGCGTGGGTATCCTTACCATCACCCGGTTTGATGACCAAACTGGCCGACTCGCCCGCCAAGCGGCAGAGCAGTTCGCTCGGCAGGGGGTACGGGCGGTGGTGCTCGACCTACGCGACAACGGTGGCGGCTATGTAACGGCTGCTCGCGAGGTCGCAAGCCTGTGGCTTGAGAACAAAGTCGTGGTGGTAGAGAAGTCTGGCGATGTCGTGCGGGATACCGTGCACAGTAGTGGCCAGGCGCTGCTCAAGGGGATGAAGACAATCGTCCTCGTCAATGGCAATAGCGCCAGTGCTAGCGAGATCGTAGCGGGGGCATTGCACGACCACAAAGCAGCGACATTACTCGGCGAAAAGACCTTCGGCAAGGGTACGGTGCAGCAGCTATTTAATCTGCCCGACGGCCGTAAGCTCAAGATCACCGTGGCGCGTTGGTATACCCCAAGTGGCCGCAATATCTCGCAGGGTGGCATTGCGCCAGATACTGAGGTCAAAATGAGCACCGATGATCGCAATGCTGGCCGCGACCCACAGCTCGATAGCGCACTGCAAAAGTTCGCAGAGTAGACATATATCCAACAAAAGGCAAACAATTGTTCGCCAAAAGTATTGTATTTGCCTCGTATCTACGCTACCATAAAGGCATATGGACAGACGAAAGAAAATTCTCTTAGTAGAAGACGACACCGCGCTGCTGGCAGTGTATCGCTCGCGGCTCGAGCTGGAGGGCTTTGCGGTGAGCGAAGTGCACAATGGCGAAGATGCGCTCTCGGCGGTGGTCGATGTTCGGCCTGATCTCATCTTGCTCGATGTGATGATCCCCAAGATTAGCGGCTTCGACGTGCTCGATATCTTGCGCAACACCCCAGATACCACCAACGTCCGTGTCATTATGCTGACGGCGCTGAGCCAGCCCAAGGACAAAGAACGGGCCAAGCAGCTAGGAGTGGATGACTACCTCGTCAAGTCGCAAGTGATGATTGGTGATGTAGTGGCCCGCATTAAGTATCACCTGGGCATGAGCCAAGAATAACAGAGGTCAGAGGGCTGTCGAACAAAGCCTGCAGCGAGCCCTTGCTTCTGAGTGATTTTTCCTCAGCATTGTTTCATGGTATTATCAAAAGATGACGGAAAAATATTCGGCATCACTCCCACCACGACAGCCCGAGCACCTCTTGACGCAGCCAATCACGACGGACGGCATGCCACAAGAGCGTGCGACTCATCCCGATACGCACAGCATTCCCAAGCGCCAAGATGTGCCACTCCACCAGTGGAATGTGCTGCGCAGCAGCGGTCAGCTCGACGAAGGGTGGATTGATAGAGAGATTATCGACAAGGATGGCACGATGCTAGTGCGGATGACCAAGCTAGTCCACCGAAGCAACATTGATCGGCTCGAGAAGTGTGTGCCGCTCGCGGTGCTACAGGAGCAAAACATTGACTTCACTAATGCATATCTGCAAAAAGCCTATGGCGTGACAATGGAGGATGGCAAGCTGCAGCCCGTTGCTGATACCACTCATGCGACTACCAGTAGCCAAGAGCAACAAACAGAGATACTGCCAGCTCAAGGTGCTGATACACACGAGCACCTCGATGGGGATAGCGCTCGCCGATTAGTCGGGAGCGTGGCAGCAAAAGCGAGCGACGGAGAGGTGGATAATAGCCTACTGGTGCGGCGAGCGCTAAAACGATAAAGTGGTAGACACGTCAGACAGGGAGCAATATAGGCTACCCTCAAATCTTTTGACTATATGACAACAGAGGTAGCGTGAAAGTTATTGATCGTAATCCGGATCATCGGATCCATACATAGCTTCAAGCTTTGCACGTATGGCGTTTTCCTCACGCTCATGCGATGGTAGCTCAGGGCGCTGCCAGTGCCGCATCTTGTCTAAGTATTTGTCTGTCATCAGATTTTTGAGTGCAATGGTTGCGAGCTCTGTTTGCCGTTTGATGCGGCGGATTGGCTCGCGGAGGGCACGATCATCTATTTTAATACCATGCTGCAGTGCTTCGTCAGTAATAGTAATGTGCTGGTGGGTTTTGCGTACGACATCGTCGATGACCATTTCGAGCTCTGGTTCACGAAGCTGGTTGCTCATATCCTTATACCAATGCCAGTCGATGGTACAAGAATCACGACCTCGAAAATGGTTGGGTGGCTGTTTGGCAAGCTCGGCTTGTATAGTAGGATCTAGGCGGCCACAAAGCCAATCAACAGTTAACGAGGGCTTCTGGAGTATATAAAAGTCATGTCGCAGCGTATCTCCTTTGTTCAAGTTTTTCTCACTGTACGGTATACCAAGCTCGTGGTGCATGTTAAAATTCCATACACCAACGCCGTCAGGAGGGCTCATTGTTTCTGGCATGTTGCCCTTTTCTATATCGTTGTATAA
Source organism: uncultured Candidatus Saccharibacteria bacterium (assembly GCA_938036785.1). GTDB lineage: Bacteria > Patescibacteriota > Saccharimonadia > Saccharimonadales > Saccharimonadaceae > Saccharimonas. The sequence goes on from CALHWE010000012.1 coordinate 122,458, forward strand.
GAGCTGGTGCGTGCTGGCTAGTGGGAGGATAACAAGCTTGCCAGCTATACCACCTACGTGCACTCGTATGTAGTCTTTGGCTGAGGCTTCTTTACTGTGGCTGCTTGCCTCGTCTGCAACGGTCCATTGTTGGTTTCTTTTGTCGTACATAATACAGTGATTATAGGGTAATATATGACGCATTACAAGTAGCTTGTGTAATATAGTATGAGTGACCGAGCAATAGCAAGAAAAGAACCGCTCCTTTATGAGCGGCTTTTTCGCTTGCATGTGCGCTATAAAACACCTACGCTGCGCTGACGCACACCTGGGTGCGTGGCTGGGTCTTGCCAGTGAAGGTAGACTTCTTGACCTTCTTGAAGCTGACGACACCACTGTGAGCGGCGTGGATGGTGTAGTTGCGGCTCATGTACGTACCAGGGCCAGCAATCTTCGTAGCGCCTGTCTGGCGGACGAGGACCTCACCAGCATTGACCTGCTGGCCACCGAAGCGCTTGACGCCAAGGCGTGCCCCAGCGTTATTGTGGACGTTCTTGCTTGAGCCACCTGCTTTGACTTTTGACATATCACTCCTTTAGCTAATATAAACAATCTATACGATTATACGTGAGGGCGTGGGCGAAGTCAAGCGGTGTGGATTGAATAGCAGCCGTAAGAATGCCGACTGTTATAACGCGAGAGAAGAGAGCGGCAAGAGGAGTGCGCAAGCGAGCAAGACATTGAGCTGTAGGCATGACAAAAAGGGGACAAAACATCGACGGTGACGCAGATGGGCTGTAGCACTAACTGAGCAGAGTTGGATAGTTGGTACTATGGTGGTATAATTAGCTACACTACAGATACAATAAATGATATGAAAAGGAGTGATGATGTCGGAACGGTATTATGGAGGAATGGGGCTAAGTGATGAGGGGTCTCCGGTCGGTAGCTTGGATTTGGAAGATAATCTGAGACAGATAGAGAAGGAGCGACAAGAAGTTAATGGCTCTACTGCAGAGCGGGCAGCAGGACTTTCCTCTGAGCAGCGCACTCAAGCAGCTCAGAATTTGAAAGAGGCTCGAGGACATTTTCATCAGGGGCTTGATGCCTTAAACAACCTTATGTACACGTTGCCTCCTGAGCAGCGAGGAGTGCTTCAGCAAAGTGTAATACCTCAATTTGAAGCAGCTGCCGACAAGCTGCAGGCCACAAATGGTGTAATCACTCTACAATAAATAACCATCGATAAGTTCCTCGCCACTAGAGTGATATAAAGAACCTCAGCATGACATAGCTGAGGTTCTTTGCTTTTCATAACTGCAATTATACAAGACTAAATACATCCACTGCTGGATGACCAGAATGAGTTTTACTCAATACTATTTCATTACTTCCATCACCAGCAACTCCCGCGCTACCACCTGGTTCTCGCGGTAATAACAGAGGTCGGTAGGGCGAACGTGTTGAAGTAGGCGGCGCTGGTAGCCCAGTTGCTCGAGCTGAGTGATGAGTGGCAGGTGAGTGAACTGCCCGTCGCTGCCGCGCCACGCGGGCACCGCGATGACTAGTGGTGTGCCAGGGCGCAGCTGGGGACGAAGATTGGTGAGAAAATGACTGATGATATGGTTGCACGTGGTACGCACAGTGCTGAGCTTAGCGGGGGCAGGTGGGGCAGAGAAGGGCTGGCCAAGGTATGTCTCACAGACAACGGCGCTGAGCTGCTGGGCGTCTGGCCACTGATAAGTAGTGGCATCAGCTTGAGTAACATCTTGCACCACACCAGGAGTAGCCGCGGCAGAGCGGTGCTGCAGCCAGGCGAGGTTCTCGCTGGTATAGCTGACCATCTTAGGGTTCAGGTCGCTGCCGCACACATCGTAGCCCAGGAGGAGCGCCTCTTGCAGGACAGTGCCAGTGCCGCAGAAGGGGTCGAGCAGCACGGGACGCGGCGCTGAGTGCTTAGTAGCAGGTGAGAGCTGCACTAGTGGCCCAGCCATATTGATCATCATGCGGGCAAGCTTGGGTGGCAGCATACCGACGAAGGCATCGGTGCGCGGGCGAGCTTGGTCGCGTGCGGCCAGGGCAGAGATGTTTTGCGCGCCAACACTCTCCGCCACAATAACTCGTCCATCCTGGGCTCGCACCACCAGCAGCTCGATGTGGTGGGGTGAGCGACCAAGCTTGTTGTGGTGGCTCGTGGCAGTATTGAGCGCTGGAGCGGCATTAGGAATAAGGCGCAGGCTAGTGCCAGTTGCGCGCAATTTTGTCTTAAGAATAAGGCCAGTCTTTTGCACCTCGCGGGCGCTAACAGAGAAGCCATAGGCACTCATGCCCAGCGTAATCTTGTGCGACGCGCCCTGCCACTGCGCGCTATAGTGGCGGACAATCTGCCGACTCACCGCCAGCCAGTTACCGCGCAGCTCTAATACCACCTGGCCCGCCTTTTGGCTGCCACCCAGGCGCTCAAAGGTGAAAGTATCAGAGGTAATAGTAGCGGCCTGCGCTCCAAACCAACGCACCGCCGCCGCGCCATATAGACACTCCAGCTCCGCCACACCCAGGGCCGGCTGCCGGCCAAGAATCGCAATATACATATGCCTAGTATAGCGCAAAAGCGGGTAGAATGGAGGGGTGATAGCACGAACCAGTGCATTAATATGGGTAGTCGACCGCTCTCAAGCTTGTATAACGATCTTTCATGCACAGCATGATATAAAGCGCTGGAAAAGGTTCGCCTCGTTGTCTCGTGGTATAATATACCGTAGCTATGCAGAAATATATCAAAAAAATAAAACAGCTATCCTTCCGTACCTGGCTGAGTATTATGACATTTGTGCTGATCGCCTTGATTCTATTCTTGTCGCGGCACGAGCTTCTCCAGGCGTGGCATTTGCTGCAGCAGGTCAATATATGGGTCTTGATTGCCGTCTTCCCAGTGGCGGCGTTGGGGTATTTAGCGGCGGGTGAGATGATCTTCTCATATCTGCGGCAAAAGGGCTTCGTGCGTGATGTCAGCCCCTTTGCCCTGATGCGCTTGTCGCTGGAGCTAAATTTCGTCAACCACGCTTTCCCCAGTGGCGGCCTGAGCGGTATATCATACGCCAACTGGCGCTTACGCAAATACGGCGTCTCGACGGGGCGTGCGACGATGGCCCAGATGGTGCGCTATGTCATGGGCTTTGTGGCAGTGGTGCTGTTCCTTGCAGTGGCGGTGGTAATAGTGACGATCGATAGCGGAGTGAACCGCTGGATTATCCTGATGAGTGGGGGACTGGTATTTTGCCTGACGATGATCACGCTACTGGGAGTATATTTGCTGACGAGCCAGCGGCGGCTCCACAAGGCGGCGCATCAGATCACGCTGACGATCAACGGCTTCGCACGGCGTATCCTGCGGCGCACAAAGCCAGTGATGGACGAAGCTGCGGTGCGGCGCTACTGCGACGACCTCCACACCGATTTTCTCGAGCTGCGGCGGGACAAGAAACTGCTGTGGCAGCCTTTTGTCTGGAGTATTATCTTTACAATTATGGAGATCTTGCCCTTCTGGATGACCTTCCAATCGCTGGGGGTATCGGTTAACCCTGCATCAATTCTCATCGCCTACGGCGTGGCCACAACCATGGCGGTGGTCGTCGCTACCCCTGGTGGAGCTGGTGCGTATGAGGCGGTCATGGTGGGGATCTTGGCACTTTCAGGCGTGAGCCAAGGCCAAGCCATCGCTGGAACGATGCTCTACCGCGTGATTGCCATCGTTACCACACTGGTGTTTGGCTATGCATTTTATCAACTAACCATCATGCGCTATGGACGCGACAAACCTCCCACCACTGAGCGTTAGCGATTTCCTTGCCTGTGCGAGCCAGGTACTGGAGGGAGCATTTCCGGTACTAACGGTCGAGGGCGAGGTGGCTAGTATGGTAGTGCGCCAGGGGAAGTTTGTCTTTTTTGACCTCAAGGACGAGACAGGCAGCGTGAGCTGCTTTATGATGGTGTGGCAGCTCCGGGTGGCGCTAGAAGATGGCATGCAGGTAGCAGTGCAAGCCGTGCCGAAGCTCACGGCGCGCGGCAAATTCAGCTTGACCGTGCAGCAGGTGCGACCAGTCGGGCAGGGGAGCATTAAGAAAAACTTCGAGCTGTTACGTCAGCGCCTGAGTGCAGAAGGACTCTTTGCTCCAGAGCGCAAGCGGCCAGTGCCCGAGTGGCCTGAGCACATTGCCGTGGTGAGTAGCCCCCAGGCGGCAGGCTATGCCGACTTTATGACGATCATCGGCCAGCGCTGGGGCGGCATGCAGGTTGATGTCTACGCAGTGCCAGTCCAGGGTGCTGGCGCGGCCGACCGGATCATCCGCGCCATTGAGCGCTGCAACCGCCGTGCGACCGTGCCGCAGGTACTGGCGATTGTACGTGGTGGCGGCAGCGCCGATGATTTGCAAGTCTTTAACGACGAAGCGCTGGTGCGGGCAATCGCTGCAAGCCGAGTGCCAACAGTGGTTGGGGTAGGGCATGACACCGATGAAACACTAGCCGACCTCGCCGCGGACGTCCGAGCTGTGACGCCGACCAACGCTGCTCAGCTCATCACGCCTGATGCCACGGCAGTGCAAGCGCGGCTAGCCGAACAGCTACAGGCAATGAAGCGAACGATTATTGCCACAGCAGATGATGAGCAAGTAGCGGTGCAGCATCAGCTGGCTGAGGCTCGAGTGAAGCTAGCCAGGCGGCAGCAGGTACTCGAGCAGCAATGCGCAGCGCTGCAGGCCCGGCTCCGGCTGTATAACCCTGCAGCAACCCTAGCGCGTGGCTACGCGCTGGTGCGCGGCCAGGCCACCGTTGGCCAGACAATCACCATCGAGCGATATAGCGATATGATAATAGCGGAGGTAACCCATGTCGAATGCAAAACAACCAACGAAACAGGCGAAATCCACCACACCCAGCACGCGGGCCAAGCGTACCACACTGAGTGATGACGACCAACTGGCAATGGCCCTTGCAGCAGAGGGAATCACGCCGGATTATAGCCAGCCCACCAATAATACGCCAGCAAGCCCATCAGTGCCCCAGCAGCCTGACCAGCAGAGCGATGCAGATAACCGTTCACTACGTGAGCAAATGGAGCAGCTGGAGGAGATCTTGGCCTGGTTTGACAGTGATGAGTTTGAGCTCGAGGCGGCGGTAGAGCGCTACCAACAGGCAGCACGCGTTGCCGAGCGGATCGACCAGCGCTTGAGAGAGATCAAAAATAAGGTAACTATTATCACAGAGGACACAGCTACCTCATGATATGGTGGGCACTCCTGGTCATCATCCTGCTGTTTTGCGTGACGGCGCTGACGGGGGCACCCTATGTGCCGTCGCACCGCCGAGATGTGCAGCGGGCGCTGACCCAGCTCTATAGCCTTGGGCCAGAGGATTGCTTGGTGGACATGGGCTCGGGCGATGGCGTTGTCTTAAAGATTGCCCGCCAGCAGGGGGCACGAGCCTTTGGCGTGGAGCTCAACCCGCTCCTCGTCTTGCTCTCGCGCTGGCGTTTGCGTGGTGATACCAAAGCGATGGTGGTGTGTGGTAACTTCTACCGCACGAACTTTCCAACTGGCACCACAGTGGTCTACACCTTTGGCGACTCGCGCGACATCGCTCGGATGGCCACCCATGTACAGCAGCAAGCCACCCGCCTTGGCACAGACCTATGGTTTATCTCCTACGCCTTTGCCGTGCCTGGCTGGACACCAGTGCGCGAGCAAGGCGCGCATAAGCTATATCAAGTGCGAGCAGAACAGCACAAATAGCATCCCGCTCTTGTCTATCGCCCCAGGCATAAGTATAATAGGGATATGACGAAGCAATCTTACAAACGACGAAGTTTTCTTAGTGGCAGCACCTTTGCCATTATTGGGCTGGCCCTGCTGGTGGTGCTCTTTGGTGGGTTTTCGGCCTGGGCCTACACCAACTATACTGAGGCCAAGAGCAACCTCGATAGCAAGATTACCGCAGCGCAAGCTGAGGCCAAGAAGACACAAGCAGACGAAGACGAGAAGAAATTTGCCGAGCGCGAAAAGCAGCCGATGCTGCAATTCGTTGGGCCAGATGACTATGGCCGCCTAACCTTTGATTATCCCAAGACCTGGAGCGCCTACCAAGCCACTGATGTGAGCGAGGGTGGTGGGAAGACGTATGAGGCATACCTCAACCCCCGCGTCGTGCCACCAATAACAGATACGCAGAAGATTGCCATTCGGATTAGTATTGAGCAGAAGATCTACGACAAAGCGGTGGCTGACTACGACAGCCAGATCAAAAAAGGTGAGCTGAAGTCGAGCGCCTGGAGCAACGACAAAGGCCTGACGGGCACGCGCCTGGAAGGGAACTTTAGCAAAGATATCCGTGGCACCGCAGTGGTGATCAAGATGCGCGATCGGACGCTCACGGTGCGGACAGATGCCGACGTATTTAATAACGACTACGAAGCCCTGATAAAAACCATTAAATTTAACGAATAAATATAGAACATTGCGACGATCTGTGCTACAATGCAGCTGGTATGAGCACGGAGGGGAATGCGGTTATGATGAGCGGCGCTTCCTGGGGGGAGGCGTCGCTCTTTGTTGCGGCGGCACACGACCTCAAGTCGCCACTGGCGCTGCTGCGGCAATTGGCGTTGAGCTTGGAGGCTGGGGGGCTGTCGCCCGTCGAGGTGGCCGAGCTAGCCCGGCGGATGGCACTCACCAGCGAGCGAGCCTTGCGCCTTACCACCGACTTGACGCAATCCACCCGTCTCCACGAGGAGCTATTTGGCATCGAGCCGCTCAACCTGACGTTGGTAGCGCGCGACGTTGTGGCCGAGCTCCAGCCACTCTACGCAGCCAAGGGGCGTCGCCTGACGGTACGTGTGCCGCGGCGGGCAGTGGTGGGTCTTGGCAACCGCGACCTCCTGCGGCGCATCCTGTGCAACTTCGCCGACAACGCACTCCACTACAGTGGCGAGGGCAACGCACCCGTGGTGGTGCGGCTCTCCCAGCGAGCTGGTGGCCAGGTAATCCGCCTAGCGGTGCGCGACTATGGCCCGGCTATTCCGCCATCACTCTGGCAGCAATTGGAGCAGCGCCTTGGCGTCAGCGCGCAGCCATTGCACAGCCGGCCAGGCAGCAGTGGCCTCGGGCTCTACATTGCAGGGCAATTTGCCAGCGCGATGGAGGCGCAGATTGGGGCAGTGCGGCACCGCGATGGCGCGACCTTCTACATCGATCTCCGGGCGGTGTATCAACAGAGGTTATTATGACGCAATCACCGCCGCGGGTGTTGGTCATCGACGATGACCAATGGTTTGCTGAGCTGCAGCTTGCGGCAGTGCGGCGGGCTGGTATGGTGCCTGTCTACGCGGCCGATGTATTGGCTGGCATGGCAACGCTCGACGAGGCGCTCCCAGCAGTGATCATCCTCGATATGTTCATGCCCGGGGGTAATGGCCTGGTGCTGCTCCACGAGCTGCAATCGTATAGCGATACAGCGCGCATCCCCATTATCATCTGTAGTAATAATGCGAGCGACATGACGCTCGCCGATCTCGCGCCCTACGGCGTCGTTGCCTTGCTCGACAAAACAACGATGCGCCCGAGCGATGTGACGAACGTACTAGGCAGGTACATCCCAAGCGAGGTAGCGACATGAGTATGCAGCGCACCACAGCGATCGTCCTGCGCCGCACCAACTATGGCGAGGCCGACCGTGTATTGCAATTGCTCACGCCAGAGGGGCAGCGGGCGGTAATTGCCAAGGGTGTCCGGCGCGAAAAGAGTCGGCTAGCTGGGGCAGTTGAACTCTTTGCGATCAGTGATGTCGTCATCCGCCAGGGTCGCAGCGAGCTGGGCGTGCTAACACAGGCCCGCCTGACGAAGTATTATCAGACAATCGTGGCCGATTATGACCGCCTACAAGCTGGCTATGCCGCCATCCAACTGGTGGCGCAGGCCAGCCGCATGCTAGACGAGCCAGCGTGGTATGAGGTACTGCGCTTGGTATATGAGGGGCTCAACCAGCCTAGCGTACCCGTCGTGCTTACTCAAGCCTGGCTAGCCATCCACTATGCGGCATTGCAGGGCTACGAGCTTAACCTGCTGCGCGACGTCGTAGGCCAACCCCTCCAGCCCGAGCGGCGGTATATGTATGACGGGTCAGAACGTGGCCTGCGCCTCAGCGATCAAGGCGACATCACCGCAGCGCACATCAAGCTGCTTCGCCTGCTCGCCACGCGCCCACCCACAGTAGTAGCACAGGTTGGTGGCGTACTGACCATCCTACCCGAATGCTGGCTGGTGGCGCGGCAGCATGCTGGGGTATAGCTGCAGTACAGTATACATGCCAAACAAGAAAATATCTGGAGGCCAGTGACTAAGCAAGCGGATGAGCTCTGTATATATTCTGGCCGGAACATTTTCGGTTTGGTGTGTATACTGTGCTGTTTTATCATCCACCCGATGAAGAACGTACCCACCTCAAGAAATGCTATAATAATAGCAAAGAACCAATCATGAAGCTGCCGCGTTGCCAACGCGGAGAAAGGACGCGTGTGAGTAGCGCAACAAGCAACGTAACAATGGAAGCAATTATTAGCCTGTGTAAGCGCCGCGGCTTTATTTATCATGGGTCGGACGTGTATGGCGGCCTGAGCGGCACGTGGGATTACGGCCCGCTGGGCGTGCAGCTCAAGCGCAATATTATGAACCTATGGTGGCGCAGATTCGTCGATGAGCGTGATGACATGTACGGCGTGGATGCGGCGATTTTGATGAATCAGAAGGTGTGGAAGGCGAGTGGGCATGTGGATACCTTCGTCGATCCGCTATGTGAAGATACAGTTAATCACCGCCGCTACCGCACCGATCATATCCTCAAAGATAATGGCGTTGACGCAGACGGTATGACTATGGAGCAGATGGACGCAGCGATTGTAGAACAAGGCATCAAAAGCCCGGATGGTAATCCACTGAGTAAATCGCGGACGTTTAATATGATGTTCAAAACGTTTGTCGGCGCTAGCGGGCAAAATGAGTTGACTATTGGTGAGCCAATGGAGGGTGCTGACGACAAGCGCGGTCTTAATGGTGCGAAGGCGATTACCTATGATCCACAGTCGATTTCTTACCTCCGCCCGGAAACCGCCCAAGGTATCTTCACTAATTTCAAAAACGTCGTCGATAGTTTCTACCCGAATTTGCCGTTTGGTATCGCTCAACAGGGCAAGGCCTTTCGCAATGAGATTGCACCGCGCGACTTCGTCTTCCGCAGCCGCGAGTTTGAGCAGATGGAGATTGAATATTTCGTCAACCCTGAGCATTGGCAAGAAGCGTTTGATGAGCTACTCGCCAGCACGCATGCGTTCTTGGCAGAACTAGGCCTGAAACAAGAGCACATTCACGAGCTCGATGTGCCGGCAGAGGATCGGGCACATTACAGCAAAAAGACGATCGACATCGAATACGACTATCCAATTGGTCGTGAGGAGCTGATGGGCATTGCCTACCGGACCGATTTTGACCTCATGAACATCCAGCGCGCCAGCGGCAAGAGCATGGAATATACCATTAAGGGGACGAACACGAAATTTGTGCCGCACGTCATCGAACCGAGCTTCGGCGTTGAGCGGGCGCTGATGGCAGTGCTGGCCAGTAGCTACCGCGAGGACGAACAAAATGGCGAAAAGCGAGTATACTTGGCCCTACCAGAGCACTTGGCACCAGTCAAATTTGCCGTCTCGCCACTACTAAAGAATAAGCCAGAATTGGTGGAAAAAGCCCGCGATGTGTACGCAAACCTCGCCAAAGCCAACCCGGGTCGAGTGATGTGGGACGACAACGGTAACATCGGCAAACGCTACCGCCGCCAAGACGAAATCGGCACGCCGTACTGCGTGGTCATCGATTTCCAGACGCTAGAGGACGACACCGTCACCGTGCGCGAGCGGGATACGACGGAGCAGCGGCGGGTGGCTGCAACAGAGATATGAATGAGACGAAAAAGGAATTAGTTAAGGCTGTAGCATCGAGTGTAGCTGCATTTTCTGGGGGTCCAGTAGCAGCCACTATCGCTGCTTCTTTGGGTGTTGCCGTCGAGATGTTTGGTACATTATCCCAAAAGAGGAGTAGTGAGTTATTTAATTCTGATGAGTATGTTCATAAGGTGGTGAGCAAAATAGAAGAATCAGATGACTTTGCCTCGTTTGTTTATGATATCTGGATAAAGCATAACTTCGAATCTTCAGAACAACGTCGAAAATATTTAAGAAATATGTTGAAAAAAGAGACATACGATAGCACTAACCATTTTGTAAACTTCTCTAAAATTGAGAATATTCTACAAAATGCAAGTATTGAGAGTTTAAGGTTGGCAACGTACATATATTCTAAAGATTTTTCTGAATGTGAATGTGACCCGCAAGATGCTGGAACGAGATTAGTAAACTATCAAAAACTCTCCTCTTTATTAGAGGGTACGAAGTATGATGATCTGAGGACTAATATAGAACTCTATGCTAATGAGCTATCTGCGTCGAGCATCATTAAGGTCTCACATAATAGATTTGGTGGACCTTTTGTGCACAGAACACCATTTGGTAATATTGTCGTTGAATATATTAACGAAGAATAAGAGGGGGTTTATGGCGATAGAGTGATAACGAGTGTAGCGAGAAAAGTTTCAAGAAGACCATAAAAATATGATGAGGATGATACGAAATAGTGAAATCATTACGATCTTGAATGATGATCGAGGTGCTGATTACTCTCTACCATATCCCCTTCAGAGTACTGATGCATAATAGGCACTCCACAGTTTCGAGATTCGGATATGGGCACCCTTGCCGAAACACTATAATTGCAATATACTATGCAAAAACGGTAATTGAATTATAAATAGAAGGAGCGACCGATGAATAGGAAGGAATCTATCCCGAGGGGCTGGGAGTCACACGCACACTCAGTAACACGTGAAGAGACGGAATTTATCATTCCAAAAAGGGGTGTGTCTATTAAGGTGCCAAAGCAGTCCCAAGAGAGGCTGCTGTCTCTAGATCGGCGCGGTGAGATCTCGTTCGTTGAGGAAGCGAAGAGTGAGATCTTCGACAAGGAAGAATATCGTGAATTTGGCGAGTCTTTCTTTCAGGCGCTGCGATCGACGTCTCGCATCATTAGCTATGCAACGGGCCAACCGTATCACGAGATGGGGCTAAAAAGCTGCATGCCGCTTGGCACGAGTGCCACAAGAGGGCTTTTGCGTCTGGCTCATCGGTATGAAAAACTCAAAGAGCGTGAGGATGACCCACGTGTTATTGTAACGCCGTATAATCTCAGCCGCAAGCTATGGGAGCAAGCCTTTCGGCGAGCGATGGAAGATGATAGCATCGAGAATAACCCGTTGCGGCAGCAAATTGATACAACACACGATATGAAGCGAACGATATATGGCTTACATGTCCGCAGGAGTCTATCTCATGATGCGTGGCCAAAATTTAATACAGTTCCAAAGGACACAGCGGTTTTTTATAGCCCTGATGGCATTCCCTGTACGGCAAGTGTTATTGTTGGTAGGCAAGAGCCTCGGTTTCGAGGAATGAGCTACCAAAAAGTCCACAAGCTAGATTGGGTCGATATAAAAGAGCCTGAGCCGTCGGTCGAACAGGCGCTCTCGCAGGTGGCGGCTGCGCTCATAGGTCGGAGTGATCAACAGTCATCCAAAGAAGATAAATGGAAAGATACAAAACTGACCCTGACTATTCCAGGCCTTTCGGTTGGAGGGATTCCGATTCCTTCTTTTCGTGAGTCTGAGCAGAAACAGCACTCCGATCAGACACATGCAGTAACTGTAGAAGAGCAGGATCGGTCTCCGTTAGATAAAGACCCGAATCTCTATAAGCGGTATGGTTACGACAGCCAAACCATCGCAGAAGCCCTGACTGCCGAGCTGAGTCGGATTATCGAAGGAGAGTCACAAGCACCGGGCTATCAAGTCTATGGAGCATACTGCAAGGCACCAGAGCAGTCTCTGTATGCTCCGTATGTTGTATGGGGTAACAACGGCTGTGTTACACTGTCGCTCCAAGATATCTATAAGAGTAATGGGCGGATCGGCTTTCGCCATGCCACGCGGTGTCTGTCTGAATCACCTCGAGTGTAACTGGTGGCAACGAGTCATCAACGTACTTGGTAGATGCAACACAAGCTAAATGACTAACCGTTCGGTACTTTTCGTCGTAATGGTTTCAGTGCAACAAAAAGAGGAATATAAGCAAATAGCGAGAAAGAAATAAGGATGCTATAATTACTCTCATGCCAAAAAATACCAACGGACACCTCATTACGCAAAATGCAGACGGAATAGTCTGCCACGATTATCTCTACCGTATCTCCCTCAAAGCATTAATATATAACGACGCTGGGCAGATCTTGGTCGTCAAAGAGATCGATCGGCCGTTTTGGGATCTGCCTGGTGGCGGGATGGATTATGATGAGACGATTGAGTCATCGCTAAAGCGCGAGCTGCATGAAGAAGTTGGCTACCAGGGTGATGTGCGCTATCAAATCTTTGACGCATCGGACCAGATATACATTGAGCGGCTTGATGCGTATCAAATCTGTTTTTATTGCCGCGTTTGGCCCGAGAACTTCGACTTTGCGCCAGGAGAGGAGGGTGATGATGTGATGTTCATCAGCCCTGATAATCTACAAGGCACTGGCTACGACGCGACCGATCGGGCATATGCGGCACATAGGCAGTGGCAACAACTGTATAGTAAAGTTGCAAGTTGCACAATAAACCTTGGTTGAGATGTGTTTCTTTACTAATATAGCCTTATAGCACCTCGACTTGGGTCAGTCACCGTCGAGGTTTTTGGTGTGATCATTGATTGCCAAAACTTCTTATATAAAGCCGCTGAGATCAGTAAAGTAACGAGTGGCCAAGAGAGTATTGAGTGTTGGATAAATATACTACAGTAAGTGACTCGCATCGGCACCAGCCACATGCCAGAGCACGCCATAGTAGCCAGCGACTACGCCATCAAGGTCATCAATCTGCTCCACCCCGGCGATAGAGCCGTCGCTGCCCGCGAGCGCCAATGGCAGGTGCGGGTGATGAGGGAGGAGATGGCGGTTGCATAGCTTGAGGCAGTAAGTTAGCTGTCTGGCACTAAATAGAAAAAGGGTCCTTAGGCAACTAACCGTTCGGAACCTTTTCGTCTTAATAGCTCTATTGTAGCGGCGATAGAAGAATAAAGCAAATGAGCTAATCTAGTTATGGTGGACAATTATCTATATAAGTAAATAGCGAGAAAAGCTTCAGGGTGGTATAATCACCTCATACGAACAAAATCACAAAAGGCTAGGTGTATACATTATGAGTAACACAGCAGAAAAAACATCCAATTCACTCTCTCTCATTAAAAAAGAGCATCGCAACAAAGTACTCATCACCCTCTTTCTCTTGACGGCACTCGCCGGAGGCGGTTACTGGGCGGTTATAGCTGCGACGAGTAGTAGTGCGCCGCCGGTAGCGCTAGCATTGCGCTTGGCGTACATCGCGGTTTTGTATATGCCGGTACCACTGTATACGCTCTTACTGAGTCGATTGATGCTTGGCATACCAATACCATTTCGTGCGTTGTTATCATTAAAGCACATCACCGTGAAGAAGTATGCATTGGTCGCTGGGCTATTCTTGGCCTGGGCCGTATTGATGATTGGCTCCGTTGCTATTCTTGGCTGGCTGTGGCCAGAGACTTTTGGGCACCTGGCAACGACTAATGGACACTTGGCGCACAACCTTGAGAAGCTCATCGGCACATCGGTCGATACTAGCGCGATGAATATGCCACCAACACCGCTTGCCATGCTGCCGCTTGGTATCTTTGGTGCATTGATGGCTGGGCTAACGGTAAATGCGATCTTTGCGATGGCGGAAGAGATTATGTGGCGTGGTTACCTTGCGCAGGCATTTGCCGGACGGCCATTTTGCAAGAAATATGTGACGATTGGCGTGCTATGGGGACTGTGGCATATTCCACTGATTGCCCTCGGGTATAACTATGGCACAGCGAACGCGCTTCCGGGGTCGGTGTTGTTCATTGGATTTTGTGTGGTGATGTCGCTCGTGCTTGGTTTCGTCGTTGAGCGGACCCGAAGTGCATGGCTCGCTGCAGTACTGCATGGGACATTTAATGGCTTCTCGAATGTTATGTCGCTTTTGGTCGTTGGTGGGAGCTCACTGTTGGCTAGCTCAGCAGTAGGCGTTGTCTCGCTTGTGATGTGGCTAGTAGTGTTTGCGGGTTGCTATATAAGCACTGCTTGTGCATCTGTCAAAAAGCGAGTATAAGCGGACTGTCTCATTTAGGAGGGTCGATTCCGCTAAACCACGATAGAGGTATAATAAAATCATGCGTATAACTCGTCGTATTCAAGCAGTAAAGCTAAAGCTTCGCCATATTGGGGGATTGCTGGTAATACTCAGATCAACCACACATTAAGTATATAGCACGAGATCGACACGATTAATTGTCGCGTGACATGCTTATTCCAATTTTGTTATAATGAAACTATGACGATTACCACAATCCAAAAGATCATCAAAATCGGCTCGAGCCGTGGCGTGACGCTGCCGGCTAAGCAGCTGCGGGCGCTTGGCTGGCAGGAGGGGGATGAAGTGCGCATTGTGGTTGATACGGTGAGTTCTGCTCATACACCAGTGCAACCAGCAACTGACCAAGTGCGGCGTGACTACGAAACATTCACGCAGCAGTATGGTGAAACGCTGAAGAATTTGGCTGACCGATGATGCGCTATCTAACGACGGATGAGATTCAAGCATTACATTATTGGGTGATTGCGGACTATGGTGGCTCGCATGGTCTGCGCGACGCGAAGGCACTTGCGTCACTCGTCGTTACACCACAGGCAGTGTTGTTTGGTCGTGAGCTCTATGGATCGGTGCATAAAAAAGCAGCAGTGTATCTCCATCATTGCATCGCTGACCATCCGTTTATAGATGGGAATAAACGGACAGCAGTAACACTAACTGGAGTATTTTTATTACGCAATGATGTCTGGTTGCGAGCGGCACCCCAAGAACTTGAGAATATAGCAGTGCAGATTGCCACCGATCATTGGGATATTGTGCACATCGCACGGTGGCTGCAAGAAAATACTGAGGAAATATAGTATACTTTTCCACAATATTTCCACAGAGTGATGTATTTTCTACACACAGATAGCGATGGTGAGTTCCTGGGATTTAGGGCAGAAGGCTCGTTTATTTCAGACCCAATATACCCCTTGTTACCATAAGCACAATAGTGCTATAATGCGAACGTTATATTAAGGTGTTGTGTTTCACAACAAAAAAGGAGGGTTATTGCATGAGGGAACTCAGGCAAGCAAAACATAATAAATGGAGAACACTCACGCGTGTGTCTCAGGCTGGGTGCCTGGTAGCGGTAGCTGCCATGGTGGCATTGTTTGCCCAGCCCACACGTGCCGCACAAGAGGTAGCCTGGAAGGACCAAGCTGGCTCTGGTGCAAAGAACTGGTCGGCAATGGCTAGCTCGGCAGATGGCACCAAGCTCGTCGCAGCAGTGAATGTCGGGAATGTCTACACCTCGACAGACAGTGGTGTCACCTGGACGGAACGACCAATAACCGGCCTTCCTGCGCCGCAAAAGTGGACGGCTCTTGCCAGCTCGGCTGATGGTAGTAAGATCGCTGCCTTTTACCAATGGGGTGGCTACATGTACACCTCGAATGACTCAGGTGCTACCTGGACGAAAAATGGTCTCCCAGGAGCTGCTGGAGACTGGGTGTCTGTTACTAGCTCGGCTGATGGCACTAAGCTTGCCGCTGTAGCAACCAACCGTGGGGTATTTACCTCCACCAACTCTGGCGCAAGCTGGAAAGAGCAAGCCAACCCAGGTGCGAAGAAGTGGACATCAATCGCTGGCTCAGCAGACGGCACCAAGCTTGCCGCGACTGTTGCCGACGGCGTTGTCTACACCTCGACAGACAGTGGTGTCACCTGGACAGAGCAAGCAGCCGCTGGCACTCAGAAGTGGACATCGATCGCGAGCTCGGCAGATGGTATGAAACTCGCCGCTACAGTCAACGATGGTAAGATTCACACCTCGACAGACGGTGGCGTCACCTGGAAAGAGCAAGCTGCATCAACCCCGCAGAAGTGGACATCAATCGCTAGCTCAGCCGATGGCATGAAGCTTGCCGCTACAGTCAACGGTGGTAAGGTCTACACCTCAGACGATGGTGGTGTCACCTGGATGGAAAATGACAGCGCTGCTACCGGTGCGTGGTCGGCTATTGTTATGTCAGACGACGGTGCACGCCTCGCTGCAGCACTCAACGGCGGCAACATTAACACAGCAACAGCTAAGGACAAGCCAGTTGTGCAGCCAGCCCCAGCCACCCCGGCGCCCGCAAATCCTGCACCAGCTAACCCAGCTCCGGCCAATCCTGCGCCCGCTACACCTGCTCCGGCCACTCCAGCACCAGCTACACCCGCTCCAGCTACACCCGCTCCAGCGACGCCCGCACCTGCGACTCCGGCCCCAGCAAATCCAGCACCAGCTACACCTACTCCTACACCTGCCGCACCTGCGCCAGCAACTCCAGCTGCTCCCGCACCTGCTGAGCCAGCGACAGAGCCTGCACCAGCCGCAGAGCCAGCACCTGTAGCAGAACCTGCACAGGCAAATCCAGCACCGGCAGCTGCACCCGCAGCACAGCCTGCCGCTCCTGCTAAGCACGAAGGTCCAGCTCTCGCCGACACCGGTGACAGCGTATGGCTCGTCGCTGCCCTCGCAGCCAGCGGTCTTGGCGCCGGAAGCTTCTGGTTCGTCAAGAGCCGCAAGAACTAGAGCACTGCACTGCAGCGCCTCTATACCCAAGAGAAAGGCATACCGTATGCCTTTCTCTTTTTTGGTTGGGGTAAGGTAGAGTGCTCATTATAAGGGCAATTGCATATTATTAAGCAGCTTGGGCGCTAATGTAGCAGTGATACACCATTGCGGCACGTGAGTATAAGCAGCAAAGAGACACCTTATATAGGTAGAACGCCAGCACTAGCGCGCCGCTAGGGGCTCTTGAGGAAGAATGGGTGGCCGCGACCGTGTTGGTGCGGCCTTTGGCTGTGCGCGGTTATGATGCTAGAGATGGTGGCCGCCGATAGAGCTTACCTCCCGTGTGGCGTGTCTCGGTGTCGATCACTAGTGCATCGGCCTTGTAGGCTACAGCAACGGTAGCGTGAGCGATCACATTGAGTCGATGATTAGCCCTCCACCTATTGAGGGTGGTTTGTGATTTTGGGGAGGGGAGAGACACGTATAGCATGCCCTTATTCTTACCCAAAGCAGCGCGGGAGATGGCTAGAAGGCCAACCCTACACTGTCAACAAGTGCGAAATTTCACTCATATCAGCAAGCTTATATATACACCAATACACGCGAGGAGGCAAAAGAAATCGGCTTGGATAGCATAGTATCCAAGCCGAGGTGCACCTGTGTGGGGTAGTAGTGCGCTACGAGCGCCGCCTGCGGAGTATCCACACCCCGCCACCACCTAGCACAATTGCGCCGAGGGTAATGGGGAGGATGCTATCGCCAGTGTTGGCGAGGAGTCCGCCGCGGTGGGGTGAGCTGCTCGTAGAGTCGGCGTGCGATGTGTCTTCGTAGATGGCGATGGGGTCGAGGATCGTACCGTTCGCAGTGCCGTCTTCGTCGCCAAAGCCACCGTCGGTTACGTCGTAAGCGATTGTTGTGCGTGTACCGCTGGGGTTTGTGCCAAAGTTGATCCGGCCTGTGATATCTTCGATGACCGAGCCACCTTTGGCAAGTTTGAGCACGGTGAGGCGGCTTGGGTCGCGATAGCGCGTGCTGAGTGTCAGTGCGACATGAGTGGTGTAGCCAGTGTGCGCTGCGCGCCCAGCACAGGTGATGGTGAAGCGAACGCTATTACGCAGAATCCGGCCTTGGTACTGCTGGGGGGCAGCTGCTGGCTCGGCCGAAGCAATGTGGCTGCAGGGTGTACCGGCTGTAGCAAGCGATACCGCACCGCCGAGCGGCTGAGGGATGGTAGTTGAGTTGGTCGGCTGTGTGGGCTGCTTGGGTGTTGTTATGGATGGAGCTGATGTGATGGCGTTGAGTCGAGCCTGGAGAGCGGCTTGTTTGCGTGCATCCTTGACGGCAGCAATGCGGGCTTGAGCAGCAGCGATGTCTGCAGGGCTCTTGCTGGCTTCGGCTTGGGCCACGGCAGCCTCGGCAGCGGCCAGTGTGCCGTCCTCTATCTGTTGGGTAGTGGTGTATACCATGCCACCATAGGCAGCGGCCGCGAGCTTGCTCCCATCGGCTGAGCTAGCAAGGGCAGACCAGTTGGGTGTGCCAGCCGATGTCTGGGCGGTCCATGTTGCACCGCCGTCGGCTGATACATAGATGTAACCACCGCCGCCGGCTGTTGCGGCCAGGGTGTTGCCATCGGCCGAGATGGTTGCAGCTGTCCAGTTGTGTCGGCCATCGACACTGCGCTCCGTCCACGTCGCACCGCCATCGGTCGAGGTATAGATATAGCCACCAGCAGCTGTTGCCACCAGCTTTGTACCATCGGGTGAGCTGGCAATCGATGTCCAGGTGCGGCTACCAGCTTGGGTGCGCTCCGTCCACGTCACACCACCGTTCGAAGAGGTGTAGATGCCACCGTCTTCGACGACTGCGGCTAGTTTGTTGCCATCAGCCGAGCTTGTGACGGCGCGCCATTTGCGGCTGCCCGACTTTGGTTGCTCCGTCCACGTCGCACCGCCATCACGCGAGGTGTAGATAGTGTGATCCTTGGCGACGGCCGCAAGTTTGCTCCCATCAGCCGAGCTCGCGATCGACATCCAGTTGATCGTCCCACTCATCGCATGCTTATGCCACGTTGCACCGCCGTCTTGCGATGTCATGATGTAGCCACCCCAATCGTAAAGTGCCGCAAGCTTGCTCCCATCGGCCGAGCTTGCAATGCTTACCCAATTGCGCACTTCCGACTTTGGCTGCTCCGTCCACGTTGCACCACCATCTTGCGAGGTGTGGATTGTGCCACCCCAGGCAGCGGCAGCAAGTTTACTGCCATCGGCCGAGCTAGTGAGGGCAGACCATTTGCGGTCACCGGCGGCAGTCTGCTTGGTCCATTTCGTGCCGGTTGCTGGCACTGGCGTCTCGGGTGGCTGCGTGCCCGCACCCTTTTGGAAGACGCGCACATAGTCGATCAGCATCGTCTGTGTGGGGAATGGCTCAGACGGGTCGATAGGGCTGAGATTTTTGCTAATCTCGACATAGTCGTTGAGGATGAATTGCCAGCCACGGTGGAATGCACCATTGATATTCTCTTGGCTGGCGACCTTCGTCAGTGGTTCGGCATCCTTTCTGGGGAGGATGTTGCCATCGTCGGTAGGGCTCACATGGTAGCGATATACCTTGATGGGCTCGTCGTCTACAAAGTACTTGACCGTCGTACCATCATATTCAACCGCCCAGGTGTGCCACTCGTACGCAAACGAGCCTGGCCGCGCACCAGCATAGTGCTCGCCACTGTGCGATAGGGCGCGCGTCCGCCAGCCAGTCTTCCATTTGGCATCGACACCATGGTGGTAGCACGACATGTGTGTGGTGGACCACGCGTAATTTGGTGTGGATGAGTACCACTCGATGATGTCTAGCTCGCCGTATGGGTCGTTGGCCTTGGGGTTGTCGTTGCAGTTTTGCAGGGTATTGCCACTTACCATCCACAGCGACGGCCGTGTGCCGCGCTTGCCATTCCAATTAAACTTCGCCCGAATCTCTGCTCGGAATGGCTTAGTGCCATCGACAACCTTGGCCTTGTTCTTGACTCGCCCACTGAGGTAGCGAGTCGTGGTGCCGCTCGGGCATGGCTGCTCACTCATGTTGGCACTGGTAAGTGGCTCACTGAGGTTGCTCACGCAGTGGCGCTGCGTAGTGATCTCGAGATGGCTGTTGGCGACCTTGAGATTGTTTGGGCTGTAGGCGAGATGCGTATTGCGCAGATTATCAGTATTTTGCTTGAGTATATCCCACTCGCCAGACACAGCCGAGCCAGTAAACTCATCGTGCCACACCATACCCCACTGATCGGCATGCGTCGTGCTGTGATAGAGAAGTGCAAGCAGCGCAGCACCACTCAGCACCACAAGCACTATAATTGCTTTTTTTATCACCGTTTTGTCCCCCCTGTTTTTGTCTAAAAACGTTATGAGCATGATTATAACGCTTATGGTTAGCTTTTTGCAAGGGGTGGGGTTGTAATCGTATGATGCTCACCGCTAGCTGTCGATATTTGCCCAGCAAGAGGGGAGTGCTGCCTCCGTGGCATCAGTAGTTATCCACGCGATTTCCACAGTACGATGTGGTTTTTACACTGCTACAGAGATGGGGTAATAAGGGGTGGTCTTTTGGGCTATTACAACAGAGGATAGTGGGGTATACTAGAGGCACAACAACCTAACACGAAGGAGGGTGTATGACGAAGTTAATTAACTATTCGCTGGCTGGTGTGGCAGTGGCAGCGGCCATGGTGTGCCTGAGTGGCGCACCAGCTCATGCGACCGAGCAAGAGCTGAGTGCAGCGCGTGCAGTGTGTAGTGCGGTGGTAGGCCAAGTCAAAGCGGCCAATGCATATGCCTACTGGAAGATGCCGGAGGGCTACCCAGAGGATCACAGCGCCGACGCAACCAACAGCTTTCGCCAGCAGCATGGCTGGGTGGTAGCCGGCACAGAGGTGTACGACTGGGCCTCCAACGAATCATTTGCCAACAGCGGGCGCTTCGTCTGGGGGAGCAAGACAGTCAACTTTGCGCCAGGGAATTTCTGCCTGAGTAGTGGCAAGACGACGGGTGGTCGCGAGCTTCTTCTTACCTTCCAAAAGGATGGCAACTTGGTGCTTTATAGCCACACTGGTACAGCTCAGTGGGCATCGAATACTCAAGGTAAGGGTGCACGCTTAGCCTTCCAGGGCGATCGCAATATCGTCGTGTACGACAAGAACGATAAAGCCATCTGGGCATCGAGCTGGCAGTGGAGCACGCCACGCCGCGGTGCTAAGATTGCTCAGCCCGGCCAGCGCTGGTGGCACGGCTATGGCAAGGCACAGCAAACACCAGAGTGGTTCCATGCGTCGCGCCGCACTACAACCAAGCCACAAGACACTGGCGTGCTCACCCTGCGCGCGACCGACCGCACCATCGAGGGCATCCCCGAGACCAACTGGGCCTCACCACAGTACCCACATAGTGCAACCTATGGCTCGTTCACAGTCACCAATGAAGCACAAGGCGATGGCATACGAAACCACGTCAACATCGTTGGGACGTTTGATAACTAACCTGCGTATGTCGCTAGTGAGTAAGTGTCTCGCTTAGCGTGCTTACCCCCGCATCAGATAATGGTGCGGGGGCTTTGGTAGGTGGATGGTTTGTATTAGAGAGAAGAAGCGGGGGAGTGTGGTATTCTTGCGTGTAGAAAAACAGAGGTATCTCAGATAGTTGTCAATTGTGCATCGATTGTGTCTTTTTTGTTTTATATGCATTGGCTATAATCAGGCATATATATTAGCCTAACTCTTCTCTACAAAGGAGTGATGACAATGAAAAAGTTAGCAATCTACCCGCTGGCCGGCGCGGCAGTGGCGGCTGCATTGGTGTGCTTTGGTGGTGCACAAGCTGGTGCAACCCAGCGCGAGATCAATGATGCTCGCAATACGTGTAGTGCAATGATCGGCCGGGTCAAAAGCATGAACTCATACGAATACTGGAAGACAACCGAGGACGGTCGTGGCCTAGGTGCTGCAGGCGGCCCCAGAAATGAATTTTTCGAAACCTACCACTGGACGCTGAGCGGTGGTGAATATTATGATAAAAAGACGAAGGCTGTGTATGAACGTACCAGTATTTTCGACTGGGGCAATAAAACCGTCAACTTTACTCCAAATCACTTCTGTCTGACGACCGGCAAAACCAGTGGCGGCCGCGAATTCATCCTTACCTTCCAAAAGGACGGTAACTTAGTACTCTACAGCCACACTGGCGCCGCCCAATGGTCATCCAACACCCAAGGCAAGGGCGTCCGCCTGGCCTTCCAGAGCGACCGCAATATCGTCGTATACGATAAGAATAATAAGGCTGTGTGGGCATCCAGCTGGTACTGGACGTTGCCACGCCGCGGTACCAAGATCAACCAGCCCGGTCAGCACTGGTGGGACAAGCGTGCCAAGGCACAGCCAGCACCAGAGTGGTTCCAGGCCTCACGCCGCGTTACAACCAAACCGCAAGACGGCGGTGGCATACGGATGACTGTGGCTGATCGCACCATGAATGATGTTAGTGAAACAGATTGGGCTCCAGGCTATAACCCAAACAAGCCGCGCTACGGCTCGGCAACCTATGGTTGGATATTTGTCAGCAACTGGGTGAACAACCCTGACGGCACCTCAACTGGTCATATGAATATCGTCGCGTCGTTCGACAACTAAGTCGCGCTCCGCAGTATACACAAGCAACCCCACGCTATCATTGTGTGGGGTTGTTGGGTGTTAAGTGCTAGGTGTCGGCGGGCGCCCTACTGATACACCCCAGGCTTCAGCACACCAATATACGGTAGGTTGCGGTAGTGCTGGCGGTAGTCTAGGCCGTAGCCCACCACGAATTCATTGGGGGTAGGGATGCCGATGTAGTCTGCCTGCATATCCACCGTGCGGCGCTCGGGCTTATCCAGCAGGGTGCAGAGCTTAGTGCTGGCTGTCTGGCGCTTTGCAAATAAATCAAACAGCGCCTGGGCAGTGTGGCCCGTATCCACGATGTCTTCTACCAGCAGCACATGCCGGCCAGCCACGTCCGTATCGAGGTCTTTGAGGATACGCACATTGCCAGTCGAGGTAAGCTCGTCGCCATAGCTCGAGACATCCATAAAGTCGATTTCCAGCATGCAATCCATCGCCCGCACCAGGTCGATCATAAAGGGCGCCGCCCCGCGCAGAATACCCACCACCAGCGGGTTTTTATCGGCATATTCCTGGCCCAGCTGCTCACCCAGGCGCGCCACAGCACGCGCAATGTCATCGTTGGTAAAGAGGATTGTTTCGATATCATGATGCATAAGGATTATTGTAGCAGATATGGGGTGTGGGGGCGAATTTTTTGAGAATAATATGCCGCGATAAATGTATGAAGGCGCGAACAATGCTACAATGCCATCATGACACAACGTACCATTCCACCCCATGCTCGGATGATTCCGCCCGAGGCACAGTGTGTCTTTGTGGGCGAGATATTTCGTGTTTATCAGTGGCCACAGCGGCTGTATGATGGCTCAGTAGCAACCTTCGAAATGGTGCGCCGACCCGACACAGTATTCATCATTGCGGTCGATGATGCAGGCAAGGTGCTCGTAAACGATGAAGAGCAGCCAGGCGGCATCGTGCGGCGTGGCCACCTGCCAGCAGGGCGGGTCGACCCTGAGGATACAACCATCATCGCGGCGGCGCAGCGCGAACTGCGTGAGGAGACAGGCTGGGAGTTTGCCGACTGGCAGCTGTTGGAGGTGGTGCAGCCCGAAACAAAAATGGAATGGTTTGAACATCTCGTACTAGCCCGGCGACCAGTGCGCCACATGCCACCGCGCTGTGATGCAGGCGAGCGGATTACCACCCGGGCAATCTCCTGGCACGAGCTTGTGCAATCAGAGGTGCTACTGCGGCATTTCCCATGGCTACGCGACGTTGCCTCGGTGGAGGAGCTTGCTCCGCGTCATAGGGGTGACCTATAAGGGCAATAGGGGCGTGGGTATATCATATCTCCTATCCAGCGATATGGCTAAACCTAGTCGATTGTATACACTAACAGGGCAAGACAATTGCTCCCTGCGCTTCATACGGTATAATAGAAAAATTATGAATCGACCTATCAAGCAGATAAAACAGATCAAGCAACAGGGTAAGCTCCTGCGGATTTTTTGGCAGGCGCTGGCAGTGGCGACAGTGGTGGTGAGCGTGAAGTTCGTCCTGCACCGCCTGGGGTGGGAGCCGATTGAGCAGAGCTCATTGCATAATAGCGTCATATCCAGCGTGACCTTTGTGATTGGTTTTTTGCTCTCGGCTACGATCGCAGACTACAAAGAGTCGGAGCGGATCCCAGCGGAGTTTGCAGCGCTACTGGAGGATATGTATGATGACGCCGCGGCGATTCATCAGAGCTATCCGGTGTTTGATATCGATGGCTTTCGGCACCAGCTACACACTGTAGCCCAAGGGTTTTCGAGCGATGTGCGCCACTCGGCCTACGATGCTCGGCAGGACATCCGGGGCTTAACGCCGTATTTTGCCACGATGGAGCAGGGTAATGTACCGCCCAACTTCATCGTCAAACTCAAGCAGCAGCAGACAGTGCTGCTCCGCCACCGCCATCGGGTCGATTACATCCAGCGGATTCGCTTTATTCCCTCGGCATCTATCTTGGCGCGCTCTATTGTGGTGGCGTTGCTTGGCCTCTTGCTCATTACCAACATCGACCCATTTGTCGCCAGCCTGACGGTTGTGGGGCTGATCAGCTTCGTTTTGGTGTATATGATCATCCTCATCCATGTTATCAGCACACCCTTCCATAAGGCTGGCAAAACCCGCGACGACGTCAGCCTCTTCCTCATTCGCGATGCGGAGGAATATCTGAGCAGCCCAAGCGACACGGCGAGTAAATAGATCACCACGATAGCGAATCTCTGTGCTTTATCAATAAAGATATAGATAACAGGGGTATTATCCATAGAATAGAGATACACGGCTATAGCAGCTCCCTTTTCGCTAGTAGGTGGCTCGCTATTATCGCCCAACATTGCTATAATAAGACAGTACCAACACTAACCATGGAGGATCTCACATGGGACTTACCGATGATATCAAAGCCAAAGCCGATGACGCACAAGCTAAGGTCAAAGCAGCAGCCAGTGACGCAAAAGACAAAGCCGAAGAAGTAGCCGAGAAGGCCAAAGATGCTGCGCAAAACGCCGTCGACACTGTGAAAGACAAGGCGAACGACATCGAAAA
Source organism: uncultured Candidatus Saccharibacteria bacterium (assembly GCA_938036785.1). Classification (GTDB taxonomy): domain Bacteria; phylum Patescibacteriota; class Saccharimonadia; order Saccharimonadales; family Saccharimonadaceae; genus Saccharimonas. Next base: position 147,564 of record CALHWE010000012.1, read on the forward strand.
CAAAGCTCACGAGACTAAGGGCTACGTAAAAGGCAAGATGGATAAATAACCCTTCATCTCTTGATGGCTACGAGAGCTGCTCTGCACATTGGAGCAGCTCTTTTGGTGTGAGCACGCATTTGCGAGGCAGCACTATACATGGTACGATGAGAAAAAATATAAGGAGAAATTATGCCCATCTATAACCCCGCCGACTATCCCGCCATCATCGCGCGCCTCAAAGCCAAGCTAGCCGAAAAGGGCGTCGTGATGGGTCCAACGCTCAGCGAAGCAGACATCACTGCCTTTGAGACCGCCTGCAACACGCGCCTGCCCGATGCCTATCGACTCTTCCTCCAGCAGGTGGGCGATGGCTGTCAAGATATTCGGCGGCCCGGTGGCATCGTTATCTATGGCCTCAAACGACTGGCTGATACCGAGGTGAAAGACCTCTCGCGCAGTGTGACGATCGACGACTACTGGCTCTGGGAGGAAGAAGAGGATGAGGCATTGCTCACGGACGAAGCATTTAAGGAGCGGCTGGGTAACGAAGGTGTGCTGCTCCTCGACCAAGGCTGTGGCGATACCTACCAGCTTATCACCTCTGGCAAATGGGCTGGCGAAGTGTGGAACTTCTGCGACGTAGGGGCTGGCCCATGCTGCGAGCGCCAGGACTTCCTTGGCTGGCTGGAGCTGTGGGTCGATAGCGACTTTGACGCAGACTTCTTCAAGGATTATGTCTATCCAGGTGATACTGCACAGTAATACCCCCATGCCCCATAGCACATGTCTGCAGGGGGTATTAGCTACCGCCATGCCATGCTACACTAAGGAGTATGACGAAACCATTTGTATTGCTGCAGTCGCGCCCCGAGGACGAGGCGTCGGATAATGAATATCAGGCATTCTTGCATTTTGGTGGTCTTGCGCCAACCGATCTTGAGCGAGTGCGCATCGAGGCAGGGCAGCGCCCCGCGCAGTCGCTTGCTGCCTATAGTGGTGTGCTGATGGGTGGTGGCCCGGCCAACTTTGCCTATGCTCCGGCCGAGAAGCCTGCCGAGCAGCGCCAGTTCGAAGCCATGATGATGCCACTGCTGCGCGAGATTATTACCCATGATATGCCATTTCTTGGTGCCTGCCTGGGGGTTGGCGCGCTGGTGTCGGCACTGGGTGGTACGCCTAGCTTTGCGTATGGTGAGGCGATTGGTGCTGTGCCAATCACCCTCACGCCAGCAGCTAGGGATGACCCACTCCTCGCTGACTTACCTACTACCTTCGACGGCTTCGTTGGGCACAAAGAAGGGGTGCTTGAGCCACCGGCTGCTTGTACTGTCTTAGCGCGCTCGCGCAGGTGCGTGCAGATGCTGCGAGTGGGGCGCAATGTGTATGCCACGCAGTTCCATCCCGAGCTCGACCCCGAGAGCCTCGCTCTGCGCATCGATATCTACCGCCATGCTGGCTACTGTGCTCCGGACGAAGCCGATACTCTCATTGCCAACGCCCGCCAGCAAACCGTCACCGAACCAGTCAAGATCCTGCGCCAGTTTGTGCAGCGCTATCAGCAGTAAAGAGCTCTAGGCTCGGCTTTACTCATCTCCCGCTTGCTTACATCTAGCAGATTGCTAGATGTCGATGTTCGTGCTGAATGCATTGATTGCTGAGAGCTGGATGGAAGCTAGCTTATAAGGCGCACTTATTATTTGCCAAATGAGATGGTAGGGGAGAGGCTCGCACAGGCAAAAGTGATTTTGATGTAAGAACGTGTATTATTTGTCTACTTCTTGTGTAAAAACATACCCCTTAGCCTATATAGGTAGTAGGCTATAGCACATAGCTTTGAGTAATAGTTGTAGCTAGATACTAGCTGTATCTAGCTTGAGTGTAATCCTATTAAATCCAGCTATTAACCCATATAGGGTATGGCCTATAGGGTATTGATGAGAACAGAGGTAGCATGACTTGCAAATTGTCAATATATCATATATGATAAGGGACATTATGAAATTATTTGAAAAAAGTTCAATACCGAATTACGTACAGATTCATACTGATTCTGTTATTCCACCATCGATCAAGCGCTACGACGGTGCACATACTGCACCAGTTAGCCTAGCAACTGACATACGTCTAGAAGGTGAAGGGCCCAAGCAGCGCCTAGTGGTGGATACCGTCCATACGACGCAGGGCAGTTATATGGATTTTGTCGATCGGCGCATTGTGCCAACATGTGATTTTGCAGCTACTGCGTTGCCCGGTATGACAAGTGAGTTGTGTGGCTGGATGGGCGAAGGCAAAAATGATGGAGTGGTGAATGTCCTCGCACTTATTCGGCCGGATGATGCTACAGAGAGAGGTGTAGCCAACGAGCGGCACAGCTCAGAGGTAGTGCGCGCACGGTGTATTGCTAAGCTCGCTGCTATGGCAATGGCCCAGTACCTGCTCCTTGGCAAGCAGGCTAAGGCAGATATGACCTTTGATGCGAAGATACTGCAAAAAACCATGAATAAGCACAGTAAGCGTGGTGACGTAGCAATACTCCTGCCATAAGCTCATGCTTCGCAAGGGGTATAGGTACACTATATTACAAGCCTGTGGAAACATAAGAAGCTCGGTCGTTTATACGAGCTTCGTTGCTTTTGGCGGTGGCCGAAGCATCGCTACTTGCGGAGAGATCAAACTGCCATGCTTAGCTACTATTGATTGAGAAAATCACCTTCACATAGATACCCCACCACCCACTAATAGGATAGGGCTACCCCTATACATCAGTGTGACACACTGCCTCGATGTTATGCCCGTTTGGGTCGATGAGGAAGGCACCGTAATAGTTTGGATGATAGATCGCTCGCACGCCTGGTGCACCATTGTCCTGTGCTCCTGCTGCTCGGCCGGCTGCATAGAATGCATCAACTGCTGCCCGCGATGGTGCAGCAAAGGCAAAGTGCAGTGGCGATGATGGCTCGCCTTGCCCAAGCCAAAATATCCCGGTATGCTGCGTCCGGTCTGGATTGCTAAAGCCCGCGCCATATGATTCGTCAATTGTCTTGGCATAGCCCAGTGGTGCCAATACCGCTTCATAAAAGGCCTTGCTTGCTTCAATGTCTTTAACGATGATGCCGAAATGATCGATCATGAGGTACCTCCTTGTGATATACCGTTAGTGTATTACCTCTCAAGTATATGCCACAAATGATGACAGCAGTGTGTCAGTATTGATTGATGTTTTGTGTGTTTTTTGAGCTCACTCTGCGCTTCGGCGCTGCGCTACCATCGCGCGGAGCTGCGCTGGCTCATCGACGATGACACTGGGCGGGAGGTGGCAGATTGCTTCGCAAGCGATTGCGAGCTGCGGCGTATAGAAGGTAGCACGAGCATGGTCGACATCGAGAAATGATCCGTCAAGCACCTCTGCTACCGCCAGCGCATCGTGCGCAGCATAGCGGAGCTCTACGCGCGTGTAGCCAGCGATTGGCTGGCGCGAGAAGACAACACTGCTCGAGTAGTCGTCACCAGTAGAGGCGTCTGGGTAAGGCCTGGGCGAGAAGCTCTCCTCTCGCGGCGAGAGGCGAATGATACGCCGCAACTTGAAGAGACGAAAATCCTGGCGCAGCTGGCAAAACGCCCACACATACCAACTCGCTTGCCGAAACACCAGCTGATGCGGCTCGATCACCCGCTCTGTCTGGCTATCATAGCCAATGTAGCACATCTGCATGCAGTATTGCTCCTCGATCGCCTGCTGCAATTGCTCAATCTTGTGCTGAACTGGGTGCTCCGCTGCCCAGGGTGCAAAGTTGATAGCATACATTGGTATCGCAGACTGGTCATCTTCGGGGAGAAGCTTGGCGTGCAAGGTAGTGATTGATGATTGACGGGCGACACTCTGGAGACCTATCAGCGCACTTGCCAAGTACTGCTTATCGGTAGTGGAGAGAATGTGCCGATCAAGTGTGTAGTGCGGCATGAGGGCGAGCCCACCATTGCGGCCAGCCCGAGTGATAATAGGAATACCTGCCTGGTTCAGCGTCTCGATATCGCGCAAAATAGTACGCTTCGACACCTCAAAGCGATCGGCTAGTTCCTGAGCAGTGGCTTTGTCTTGCTCGCAGAGGAGCGATAGAATGGCGAATAGGCGCTGGAGCTTCATAAATAACCTTACCAGATAATTCGTATAGCAATTATATACCACTATTGTAACAACGTATGGCTCGTTATGACAAAGAAAGATGTTTGTGAGAACAGATTATAAATAGGTCAGCGGTATATAGACAGTAGGGGTATAGGTATTATTGCAGGATATACAGTTCCGTGTGCTGTGTGGCTGCCTGGTAAGATAGCGGCATCTAAATATGTGAATACGGTATCGCGAGGCTTATAAAATGGTTGCTTTGTATGAAGGGCGCTACCTTGTTTTCACTTCCTATCATCACCCGAGGTGAAAGATATAGTGGATTTGGATAGCTATATAGCAGTGTAAAAGCGAAAAATACCCACCCAAAACAGTGGTCTAGTGTCGGTAAAAAATCTCCACGACTTTTCCACACCATCCGAGACACTAGATATGGGCACGCTATATATAGCGTAGGTAAGGACAGCGCTCTTGATTATGACAGAGGTAGTGATGGTGTGCAGCATCAACGCAATAGCTGTATTTAGTAAGCACTCCACGCACCATATGGTATAATTACCTCGATAACCCCATAAACAAGGAGACAAGCAGATGAGTAATTTTCCGGTAGTGCGCGTAGAGCGTGTTGATGTGCGGAATGAGAGTGCGTCGAAAATAGATGTATGGGCACGCATTAAGAATGATTCCGACCGGCAGGTGAAGGTTGTGAGCTGGGAGTATCTAGGGAATATGCGCAATGAGTCGCACACGCTCAACCCGGGCAACACAGTGGATGTGATGCTCTACAGCGGCGCACCCAAGAATTATCCAGACCAAATGTATATCCGCTACGAAGCCGAGCACGATGGTGGCAGGCATTACTTCTTGGCACGGCACCAGGCGAAATTTGATGAGCGCTATAACAATGACACCAAGTGGTATCGGCCATCAGATTGGATGGAGTTCCAGCGCGTGGATCGCGGTAACTAGCATGGCAGCCACTCCACGCATCTTCTACACCGATGGTAGTGCCAGCCCCAACCCCGGCCCGGGCGGCTATGCCGTCATCGAGCAGGGCAAGCCCGTGGCGCTGGGCAGCGAGCCAGGCAACACGACAAACATTCGCATGGAGGGGATGGCCCTTATCGCAGCCATGCAGTTGGTTGGGGCTGAGGGGTGTGAGATCCATACCGATAGCGAATTTTGGGTTAATGTCCTCACTAAGTGGGCACCTGGCTGGGCAGCCAAGGGCTGGCGCAAGAGCAGCGGGCCGATCAAGAACCTTGAGCTCGTCCAAGAAGCCTATACGCTTTATACTACTGTGCGGCCGAAGCTTATCTGGGTGCGCGGCCACAACGGCCATGAGCAAAATGAGCTCGCTGACCAATGGGCTAACCGAGCACGAGCCGGGGAGCGGCTTGGAAAAGAGTGAACAACTCAAAAACCGGTCATAGCGACCGGTTTTTTAATTATGGAAAATCTGGCTGCGAGATAACTTGAGTGCAGTTGTATCTTCCTTGTCGTGTTGTGCTGTATCGACAGGGTAGGTATTCCTAGTATAAATATATGCTATACTATTACCAATATCACTAATATCCAGAGTGCGACGAGGGACTGGCCCGATGACTCGCCAGCAACCTGCTCGGGAAGCGAGTAAGGTGCTAATTCCAGCCTGTGCGCAGGGAAGATATGAGACGCGTAAGAGAGCAGCTCCTTTCTCGCCTGGCATGCAGGATAAGAGAAGGGAGTTTTTTATGACAGCAATGACTATAACATCAGCGCAGTTTCGCACCGCCGAGAGCGTAAGCCCAGGCCACCCCGACAAGCTCTGCGACCAAATGAGCGACGCCATCCTTGATGCTTATCTAGCCCGCGACCCACAGGCACGCGTGGCGGTGGAAGTGTGCGGCGGCCATGGCATGGTGTTTGTGACAGGCGAAGTGACGTCGCAGGCGACGGTGGCAGTGGCACCGATTGTACAGCGTTTGGCAGGGAATGAGGTAGAGATAATTGAGCATATTGCTCAGCAGAGCCCAGATATTGCTCGTGGTGTGGATGATGGCGGGGCGGGCGACCAAGGCGTGATGATCGGCTATGCTTGCAACGAAACACCCGAGCTGCTCCCATTCGAAACAGTGCTGGCGCGACGATTGAACCAATTTTTGTATCAACGTTGGCCCTACGATGGCAAAACGCAAGTAACACTGCGTGGCGGGCAGATCACGGCAATTGTTGCAAGCTTCCAACACGCACCAAAAGACGAATTAACAGAGGCGGTAGAGGAGTGGCTCCAGCAGCAGACGTATGTGAACACATTTTTTAAGGATAAGCAATATGATGTACCAGTGCTACACTGTAACCCAGCAGGGGACTGGCAGATTGGTGGCTTTGCGGCTGATGCTGGCTTGACGGGGCGCAAGCTCATCGTCGATAATTATGGGCCACGTGTGCCGATTGGTGGTGGGGCCTTTAGCGGCAAGGACGCCACCAAGGTGGATCGCTCAGCGGCGTACATGGCGCGGCGCGTTGCAGTGGATTATCTGCGACAGCACCACGCACAGGAGGTGCTGGTACGCTTGGCGTATGCAATCGGCCACGACCAGCCCGTCGAGGCGACTGCCATCATCGATGGGGTAGAGCAGCCCATCACAGGCTACGATCTCAGTCCGCATGGTATCATTACTACGCTTCAGCTCACCCAGCCTATCTACGAACCAACCGCCCGCTGGGGGCACTTTGGCGAGGGGTTTGTGTGGGACCGGTAGAGTGGCAAGGTTGAGCTTTTACTGGTAGAATGCGAGTATATAAATCTTATGCTATTCTTTCTACTTCCACTTCGTTGTGCCTTTCTAAAAGATAGTTATATCTTTTAAGCGAGTAGCTACCAAACTGTACTATGAGTAGTATCGTGCTGCTCGTAGCTCTTGTATACGGCGTCAAGATGAGGAGAGAGTGTTTCGTGTACGTCGTGCCGTAGTGCGCTATAGCCTGATGGGTCGCGCATCGCATCGCTCATTTCATACTGGGCAAGGAGGGCAGACTGGTCTGGCATAACACGGTCCACGACTTGCGCCAGTGCAGCTGTGTCGAATGGGTTGATTAGTGCGGATGAGTCTTGCTCGCTATTACGCTCGTTTATCATACATTGCAAGTCTCGCACTGTGCTGGTGACAGGCTGGTATTGCTCACCGATGAGCTTGCGCAACTGCCGCGTCTTTTGGTGGGCACGCCAATGAGCAAATGGGCCATAGTGGCCATGATCGGCCAACATAGCCCGGCCGCAAACAGCAGCAGGAGTGCCAATCAGTGATACAGCAGACCCAATCGTAAAACCTGTTGCCAGTTCTTGCACTGGTGTACCGTCAAATCCATACGCGTAGGTTGCCGCAGCCATTGCACATGCACCGAGCGTAGCAATGCTTAGGCCAGCCTCCGCATATTCTTCAGACAGCGTTACATCTCGTTCGCCAAACCGTGGTGGTACCTTGTGATTGCGAGTGCGAGTGTAGGCGATGGCAGCGTCTGGATCGACAGCGTCGAGCAGGGCTTGTGGGCAATTGGCCCATAGATGTACTCCATCATTTATGTCCTCAGGGGCGTAGTTGTATCGAGATAGCAGTGCCATATATCTCTCCTCTCGCTTAAATAAGTAATGTATCTATGGTAGAAGGGTGTTGCTGCTATGTCAAGGTTGTGGACTTGTGAGTGGAGTAGGTGTTGGTGTGTTTTTGTTAATGATGAGTTGCCTATATATAGAACATACGCATACTTTGCCTCTCACCCCACAACCTTGTATACTAGAGCCTATGGATCAGACACTTGCACAGGAGATTTTGCGTAGTGGTCAGAGTGCGCTGCTGACAGGACCAGCGGGCACAGGCAAGACGTATGTGTTGGGGCAGTTCATCCGCCAGTGCAAGGCGGATGGCAAGTATGTGTCCGTCACTGCCACGACGGGGCTTGCAGCGACACACCTGGGCGGCAGCACCATCCACGCATGGGCGGGGATTGGTGTCCACGATAGCTTGCCGAACAATTTTTTTGATCACCTGTCGAAGACGCGGCGCGATATTATTGCTAAGACAGATGTGCTGATCATCGATGAGATTAGTATGCTACACGACTACCGCCTGGATATGATCGACGAAGTATGTCGCCGAGTGCGTGAGGTGCCGAATCAGCCTTTTGGTGGATTGCAGGTAGTGATGAGCGGAGACTTCTTCCAGCTGCCGCCTGTTAATCGCGATGGCGGCAGGCAGGGCAGCTTTGTGGTGCAGTCGCAAGCTTGGCGACAGCTCGACCCAGCTATTCTGTATCTCGACCAACAATACCGCCAGCAAAAGGGCGACGCCCTACTAGACATCCTAACTGCCATGCGAGCTGGTGATCTGCGCCGGCGTCACGCCGAGCAACTACTAGCTCGCACAGAGGTAGAACCACCTCACGAGAGCGACCTAACCGAGCTTCATACCGTCAATATCGATGTCGATCGGATCAACCAAGCTCGCCTCGCTGAGCTGCCTGGCGATGAAGTGTTGTACCAGCGCAGCAGCACTGGTGGGCAAAATTATGTTGACACGCTCCAGCGGAGCATTCTTGCGCCAGAAGTGCTAGTGCTCAAGCGGGGAGCACTGGTGATGGCCATCAAGAACGACCAAGCGCGGCGTTTTGCTAATGGGAGCATTGGCCTGGTAGCAGACTTCGAGCCGGGCACAGACTACCCCGTGGTGGAGTTTCGTAATGGCCATGTGGTGACAATGCAGCCTGACACCTGGGAGCTGCGCGATGGTACGCGCAAGCGGGCCAGTATCTCGCAGCTGCCACTGCGCCTGGCTTGGGCGATTACTGTGCACAAGAGCCAGGGGATGACGCTCGATAGTGCACGCATCGACCTACGCAAAGCCTTCGTCCCGGGCATGGGCTATGTGGCACTGAGCCGCGTCAAAAGCCTAGATAATATATATCTCACTGGTATCAATCGGATGGCGCTTACCATGAGTGATGAAGCATACATCATCGACACGCAGCTGCGCACCCGTGCCGCCCAAGATGCCGAGCGCTTTGCACATCTGCGCGAACAGGCTGCTCAGCGTGCCGCGATGCCGCAGAAGAAGCCAACGAGTAAAACTGGCAGCACTAGCTGGGCGGCCAAGATCGCCACAATGCGCCAGACCCACCCCAACGCCTACAAACCATGGACAAAAGTTGACGATGAGACGCTCAAGCAGGCCTTCGTCCAAGGTGTGAGTATCCGCCAGCTCAGCCGTACTCTCGGCCGGCACGAAGGCTCGATAAAAATACGACTGCAAAAGCATTTTGGCGAGGATGCGGTGCAGTAGCGCATTGCTATCCCAAAGTCCGGGGCCGTTTCATACTTCTCGGTGATTATAGTAAACAAAAATGAATGTTCTTGTAACGTGCTCAGCCCCTATACGAGCATTGCAAACCGCTCAGTAGTTCCCATAGTTTACTAATTGACAAATCTCCTCGGTATCTTTTACAATAAAGTAATCTAGACAATAAGGAGAAAATATGGCAAATCCAGAGAGAGAGAGAGAGAGCCTTAACAGGAAGCGCTGAGCGCCGAAGTATAAAAGGCTCCACGATCATCCAGTCGTTGGGCCAGTTGTTGACCCATCGTGTAATCACGCTAGAAAATACATCACCAAGTACAGCCAGTATCATAAAACAACCAACAGGCACTGCCTCCATCCGACAGAATAGTGTTTTCCTTAGCGCTCGAGAAAAGATGAAAGACACTAGTTTCATTATGTTAGGGTATGTAAAGGAATCTCAAGCGACCATGCGGCTTAATTCACATGATATTGCCTATGTAGAGATGAACTCGTCTGGGAGGCTATCTCTTGAAAAAAACGAGACGGGTGTGATAGCGACGAGCGGGTTGATGGGCTGCACTGGTGTGGCTGGTTTTGCAAAAAATCGAGATGGGAAAATTCAATCGTTTGTTTCGCATTATGATGCTTTGAGTCAGCGTAGTCGTATAACAGAAAAAGATAGTCCGGTTAATCGGGATCTCTATACTTTTCGCTACCAAGTAGAAAAAGATGATACCCAAAGTACGCCATTGTATGTTGTTTCATATCCTGCATCGAGTTGCTATGATCAGGATTATGGTAAGCGACGAGGAGTGTTTCGAGAATGGCATTATATGGACCAGATCAATACTACAGTAACGCAGCTGGGCAAAAACGCACAAGTCCTCCTCTTGCCATATGAGCTTAACTCGCAAGGTCACTCTCTTGCGAGTGGCCGTATGGATGGCAAAGAAGGGATATTTTGGGATAGTGTCTATATTGATTTTGCTGACTATATTGGCGATACGGTAACTAACAAACAGTAACAAGTTTAGTTATAAAGGTATAGTTGTAGTAGAATAGCTACATGCATAACGAACCAAACACACAAAACCCCACCACCGATACCACCCCAGTAACGCCACGAGAGTCAGCTGCTGCGCCGCAGAGTGATGCAGACGTGGCCGCCCATGCCGAGACTCAGCCAACAAATATTACCACACAGCCTACTGCTAACACGTCTACCGATGCTACCGACATCTTCCTCTGGGCCAACCAAGCCGACCGTGACAAAGACCAGCTAGAGGTGGATCTCTTCCTCTTTACCAAGGGCTATACGGTGTATGCCACCAACTATGCAGCCGAGCTCAAGGCACAGCTCAAGGTGCTCTTCCTCTACGATATGATCACAGCGGTGCAGACGGGTGCAGCGACTGGCCTGATGGTACGCGACTTTGAGGCGGCCAAGGCCGAGGAGAATGTCCTTGAGCGCACCACGCTCGACCGGGTAGTGCACGCTCAGGAAGTGATCGAGCAGATCACCTACAGCGAGGCAGATCTTGAGACCTTCAACGAGGGTGACCATGAATTCAAGAAGGTTAAGGGTATCATTGCGCGCTTCCGGATGGGCGTAGATGGCGAGCCATTCTTCGTGGCTAAGCTGCTGCCCCAGTCGCAGGTGCTCAAGGGAGCAACCGCCTGGATGTACAGTGGTGGGTCGTTCCAGCCATTTGTGGCTGATGCTGGCCTGCGCATTACGCCGGATAATCAAGTATTAATCGTTGGCAACGACATCTTTGCCTTTAGCGAGAGCAAATTTGTTCGGCTCTTTGGCTACGATGCCAAAAAGCACGCTGTGGCGGAGGAGAAGATTGCTGCCATCACTCAGCAGTTCAAACTTACCTTGCCTGAGGGGCTCACGCTCGACCGCCTGGTGCGCGACACGCCAGCGCTGGTGACTAAACTGCAAAAGCTCGATCCCGCCCAGGTGACACAAGACCAACTCATCGACCACGCTGACGAAATGGGTCTGGGCCTGATGACGGACGACGCGGCAGGGAGCATCATTATCATGGATGCCAAGGATGCGGCCGTCTTCGTCAATCTCCTCAACGACGACTACGTCACGAGCGACCTGACCGGTGTCAAATACGAAATGCGCGGCAAGAAAATCTTGCGCGAGAATGAGCAATTGCCGGAGTAGGGGAGCGGTATTCTCTGTGTCTAGCTAGTATCATGCTATTGGACAAGAAAATATCTGGAGATAAGGGTCGATATTCACTGGATATCGACCTCTTGCGCTGGGCTGAAAACAGATTATTGCAATCTGTTTTCACACTCCATCGGATGAAGTGATGGGGAGGTGGAGCGAGCGCAAAGAAAGAGAGACGATGCATCCACCCAATGTTCTATTTTTCTTAATCCTCTGCTGATGGTACAATAAGCATTATGGCTAAGCAACAATCTACGGTGCAATTTCCAAAACATTTCCTCTGGGGCGCTGCGACGAGTGCGCATCAGGTCGAGGGTGGTATGCACAACCAGTGGTCGGAGTGGGAAAAAGCTCAGGCCAAGACCCTCGCTGCTCAGAGCCAATATCAATACGGCGATTTGCCCAACTGGCCGCACATTGCCAGTGCCGCCAAAGATCCAAATAATTATATCTCGGGCAAAGCTGCCAACCACGCCGAGCTCTACGCCCAAGACTTTGCCCTGGCCAAGAAGATGGGCCTCACCTCGTGGCGCTTTAGCGTGGAGTGGTCGCGCATTGAGCCGGAGGAGGGTGCGTGGAATGCCGAGGCGATCAAATACTACAAGGCGTACCTCGCCGCGTTGGCCGATGCTGGGCTGGAGCCCGTCGTGACACTGTTTCACTTTACGCTGCCAGTGTGGTTTGCTGCCCGTGGGGGCTTTGCAAAGCGCGATAATGTGAAGTACTTCGTGCGCTTTGTCGATAAACTGATGGATGAGATTGGTGCCACAGTGCGCTACGTCATTACCGTCAACGAGCCCTGCGTCTACGTGACCGAGAGTTACTATAATGGCACCTGGCCACCCAACGTCCGCAGCAAATGGCAAACTTACTGCGTGCTAAGCAACCTTGCCTACGCGCACAACCAAGTAGCCAAAGTCCTCCATGCCAAGAGTCGACGCTTCAAGGTGGCGGTGGCCAAAAACTCGGCCTACACCTACCCGGGTGATGACGCCTGGCTCAGCCGAGTGACAGCGCGGGTGGTGCAGTTCTTCCAGGACGATTATTTCCTGCGCAAGGTGGTGCGGCAGAGTGATTACATTGCCGTTAATTATTACTTTAGTAATCGCATCTATGGCTATCGCATACATAATCCCGAGACGACGCCAAATGATCTCGGCTGGACAATGCAGCCCGATCATCTCGAGCTTGCACTGGAGCGTCTCTGGAGCCGCTACAAGCTGCCTCTGCTCGTGACAGAGAACGGTGTGGCCGACGAGCGCGACCAGTTCCGTAAGCAATGGCTCACTCAGTCTATCCTTGCTATGCAGCGCGCCCTTGGCAATGGGGTAGAGCTGCTGGGGTATATGCACTGGAGCTTCCTTGATAACTTCGAGTGGGATAAAGGGTTTTGGCCGCGCTTTGGCCTCTTTGCGGTCGACTACAAGACGTATAAGCGGACACCACGCCCAAGTGCAGTGTGGTTTGCTCGCGTATTGCAGCAGCAGAAGAAACAGGCAGAGCGGCCCATCGAGCCACTGCCGTCTGTACCAGCGCGCAAGAAGCCGAGTGCTAAGCCAGCTACCGCGCAGGCGCAAGCTACATCATCATCGCCGCGCTCTGCGCGCTCTACGCCAGCAGTACCACCCAAACCGACGCCGCCAACGCCACCCCAAACACCCCAAATGCCACCATCTACGCCAGGGTCAGCGGCACGCTCGAGTGGGGTGATTACACCGCCACGCCGGCCAGCAGTCGCATCACGCAGTCGTTCACGTAGTCATAATAATCGGGAGGAATAATACATGGCACAGAGCAATGGTGGAGCACGCGTCGTCGTCATCGGCGGCGGGACGGGGAGCTTTACGCTCCTGACAGGCCTGAGGCAGTATGCCTCGCAGGTTACAGCGCTCGTCAATATGGCAGATGATGGCGGCTCGACGGGTCAACTGCGTGATGAGCTCGGTGTCTTGCCACCTGGTGATGTGCGCCAGTGCCTCGTGGCGCTGAGCAATAGCCCCAAGGTGCGCGACCTCTTTAATTATCGCTTCGATGAGGGGAGCTTCAAGGGGCATGCCTTTGGCAATCTCTTCCTTACAGCACTTGAGAAAATGACCGGCAGCTTTGCCGAGGCGGTGGCACTAGCCAGTCAGGTGCTTAATATCGATGGGTGCGTTGTGCCCGCAACACTCAGCAATGTGACGCTTTGCGCAGAGGGCGAGGATGGTCAGCCTATCAAAGGAGAATATGTCATCTCACAGCAGGCGCTGGCGCGTCGGCCTAAGATTTGGCTTGAGCCAGAAGCCCAGGCTAACCCCGCCGCGGTGGAGGCAATTCGCACCGCCGATATGGTCGTCGTGGCTCCCGGCAACCTCTATGGCAGCTTGGCACCTGTCTTGGTCATTCGCGAGATCCAAGAGGCACTTGCCGCCACCAAGGCGCGCTGTGTCTTTGTCTGCAACCTCGTCACCAAACCTGGCCCGACGGACGGCTTCTCGGTGAGTGACTTCGCGAGTGAAATTGAGCGCCTAGCGGGTAGTCAGTTCCTCGACTATGTCGTCTTTAACAACACGCGCCCCAGCCCCGAGCTGATGGATAAGTACGCCCACGATGGCGAGCTGATGGTCGAGTACGATATGGACGAGATGCACCGCCAGCACTACCGCTACCGCGCCGCACCAGTCCTCGCACAAGACGTGTGGGATGGTGCCCAGGCTAGCGATCCATTGGCTAGCACGCGCAGCTTCATCCGGCACGACCCCGATGTTGTGGCGCGCCAGCTGATGCGGATATACTTTGCATAAATATCAAGGACTGGCTATACTGTAATAATTATGGAATACCCATCGAGCCATTACCATATCTACGTCGACCTCGATCGGACGATCATCAACACCACGCAGTGGCTGCACGAGATAGCAGAGGCGCTAGCCCAACTCTACCCGGCGCAGGTGACCGCCGAGGAATTCTTGGCGGCGCAGCCTCGCTACATGCTCCGGCCCAAGACGAACCCCACCGCGCCGACCTACGTCTTGGCGGCGCAGCTTGCGGCGCTCGGCCTCGATGTTGCGTCTGTTATTGAGCAACTCGAGCAGACGACGCTTGCTGATGGCCACCTCCAATACCCTGGTGTGGCACAGATGCTACGCGCGCTGAGCCACTATGGCACGGTGCAGATACTGACCTACGGCGATCCCATCACCCCGCACTGCAAAGCCCGCCTGTGTCCAGCAGTGCGTGCACTGGTGGCTCAGCAGAGAGGGCAGGTGATTATCACCACCTTGCAAGACAAAGCCCAGTGGCTGCGCCGTGCTGCCGCTGCAAACCCTGGCCAAACAATCTACCTGATCGACGATAAGCCCGTTGCCGTTGCCTTTGCGCCCGAGCCAGACCCACCCATCCGCTGCGTGCAGATCGACCACACCGGCCAGCTCACACCACGCTCTATCAATTGGCGCTCGGGAGATTGGCCCATTTGTCATACGTTAGCTCAAGCAACTAATATCATACAAGGAGACATCGAGTATGCACTGCACCAAAGCAATCATCCCCGTAGCAGGCTGGGGGACACGGCGCCTGCCCGTCACCAAGACGATCGAAAAATGCATGCTGCCGCTGGGTAACCGCCCGGTAGTAGACTACGCCGTGCAAGACTGTATCGCGGCAGGCATCCGCGATATCTACTTCGTGGTGAGCGAGCAGAGTACGCAGATTCGCGACTTCTACCGCTCCAACGTCGACCTCAACAACTATCTGCGACGCAATGGTAAGGCAGATCTATTGCCCCTCATCGCTCCACCGAAGGTTAATCTGCACTACATGGTGCAATCGAGCTATGGCAAGTACGGCACAGCCATCCCGGTGAGCCTGGTGGTGCCGCAGCTCGACCCGGGCGAGCCGGTGGTCGTGCTGATGGGCGATGACTGCGTGTATAATGCCGATGGCACATCAGAGGTAGCGCGCCTCATTGAGGCAGCAGGGGAAGACCGCTCGGCTATCCTGGGCGTACACATGCCACCCGACCAGCTCAGCCGCTACGGCGTGCTGGATGTTGCCGATGATGGCCGCTTGCGCGGCGTGGTAGAGAAGCCAGCGCCAGGTAAGGCGCCGAGCAAGATGATCAACGTGAGTAAATACGTCCTCAGCTACGACCTCCTGCAGCGCATTGCCGCCCACGCCGACCGTGACGACGTCGCGGGTGAATACTACATCACCGACCCCTTCAACGACTACCTCGCCGCTGGTGGCCACATGGCCGTCGTCCCCACCAAGGGGCACTACCTCGACACCGGCACCCTCGAGACCTGGGTAGCAGCCAACAACTGGCTGCTCGAGCATCAGGGGTAGGGGAGAAATAATAAAAAACCGGCTCATACCAGCCGGTTTTTTCTTGGCAAAAACACAGCCCACCAACTGCCACGGCCAAATCGGGTTTCCAGGCCCGAGAATACTCTAGAGTACTCGATCAGGCGTGGTGATTGGCGGGCTGTGTTGGTGGGCTATTTAGCCCCTGTCCTCATAGCACCTAAATGATACTATGAGCTTTGCATTGACGTAGGAGCTCAGGGTCGTGGGTAGAAAATCCCCACGTGTTACTGCTCCTTGTAAAAAGGTAGCAGCATAATCTGGGCTCTTAAAGGTCTTTTCTAGCGGGTAAGACCCGCCAGTGGTTGTGTCAACCTCGACCTTGTACTTCTTCATCGTCATGATGATCTTCCTTTCGGATCCAGAGGCCAAAGAGCTGCTTTTCGCTCTTTGAGACAAACCTCTGAGCTGAAAAGCTAATATATATATATCAATATATGAGAGTGGCGTCAAGCTATTTTGCTTATAATGCCATAAAATCAGCGTATTTTCTACTTTTGTGCGTATAAAATGGCAAGATATATCTACTATAGACGCGCTTAGATCAGATCAAAACACTCACCAATCTCGCTTATTCTTATCCACACCATAGGAGTTGTGGAAAGCAACTGACCCCTGATACTGGTTGAGCTTTTCCACAGATTTGTGGATAAGCGCCAGCGCGGCGGGGAACGCCGTGGGTAAAAGGGGTTGCGTGTGGGTGAGAGTGGGTATTATACTGGGAGTAGTGGAAGAAAGTGGGTAACCACGAGAAAAACAAACACCACTGCACAAAAACAAAATAATTCATCTGTAAGGATCGCCACACCCCATGGATTACTTCGAACGCAAGCTGGATGACAAGCGTCGGCTCACCATACCGACGGAGCTTCGGGCGGAGTTTGCCAGCGGCGTGGTCCTGACGCGCGGCTTTGGCAGCTACCTCCACCTGTATGCGCAGGATGTGTGGGATAGCCAGGTAGAGCCAGCGCTGACAGGCAGCATCCTAGATGAACATGTCGCCGACCTCAACGTCAAGTTCCGGCGCGGCAAGACGGCTGCCACCCTAGACCAAAAGCAGGGCAGGGTAACAGTAGAGCAGCATTTGCTGGATTATGCCGGGATCTCGCGCGAGGTTGTGGCGGTGCGCGCTGGCCAGTATTGGCGCCTCATGGCACCAGAGCAGGCCGAGTAGCAAGGCTGTTTTTGTGACGCTCTTTAACAAGTACGTGTAACTGATATCCTCGAGATCGACCATCTGGTAGTGAGCCATGTGGGCACCCGACCCACGCAAAACCTCGTCGGGCGCACCTTCCTCACAAACACCTCCCAAAAAACTCCACCTCACATAATTGCTACGGCAATTATACACATAAGTCTCTCAAACGATCTTTGGCGGGCTCTCTCGGCCCGGTACAAGCAAAGATCGTCAACAAAAACAAACACATTTTATGCGAAAACAAACAGGTTTCGCTACCAGGTGGGTGATCTCGAACCCGCATCGGACTATCTCGCAGTAGCCTGAGCGGGGCGTATCTTTTAGAATCAATAGCGTACATCGCTTTGGCGTATCGCCTACTGCATTCGGGAACTCTGTAAGGGTCGACACTCCCCGAGTATCGACCTCTTGCGTTGGGCTGAGAATCTGTTGGGACAACAACAGATTCTCACACTCCCTCAGCAGCAGGTCGATCCGCCAAAGCGAGAAGCCGTATGCTTTTGCATTGTAGACATGAGTATGATAATAGCGTGCCACCAGGCAAGAATATTATGGCTCACTGTGCTACCATAAGAAACGTATGAGTATCAAAGCACATCCACCACTTCATGTTCCAGTATTGCTGGAGGCAGTGTTGGCCCAGCTCCAGCCACGCCCAGGTGAGCGCTATCTCGATCTGACGGCGGGGTATGGCGGCCATGCCACAGCGATTCTCGAGCAGACCCAGACGTATGCCACGGCGTGTTTGGTCGATCGCGACCAGTATGCTTTGTCGCAGCTTGGTAGCTTGGCAGGGCAGGGCGCACGGCTGATGCATTGTGATTTTTTGCATGCAGCACAGCAGTTGGTTTGCGAGGGTGAGCAATTTGATTTGCTGCTGCTGGATTTGGGGGTGTCGTCACCGCAGCTCGATCGAGCTGATCGAGGGTTTTCCTTTACACACACTGGCCCGCTTGATATGCGGATGGATCAACGCCAGGCGATGACTGCCGAGCAGATTGTCAACCACATGGCAGAGGCAGAGCTTGCCCGACTGATCGCCCGCTACGGCGAAGAACCGCCGGCGATAGCACGGCGCTATGCTGCTGCTATTTGCGCGGCCCGGCCACTGTCGAGTACTGGAGAACTCGCGCGCGTCATCGAGCACGCTACCCGTGGCAAGCGGGGCAAGACCCATCCAGCCACGCGTACCTTTCAGGCAGTCCGCATTGCCGTCAATGACGAATTGACGCAGGTAGAGCAGACGCTCCAGCTAGTGCCAGCCTTGCTGCGTACTGGTGGACGTGTGGGAGTGATTAGCTTCCATAGCCTCGAGGATCGGCTCGTCAAGCGCTTCTTCGCGGAGCAGCGCCAGGCAGGCTACGAGGCCGAGCTGCGCATCCTCACCAAGAAGCCGATCGCGGGCAGCCATGACGATGCTTACAATCCGCGTGCCCGCAGCGCTAAGCTGCGAGCCGCCGCAAAAATATAAAAAACAAAAAAGGAGTAGGGACATGCCAGTTCGTATCCCCGTACAAAATCAATCAATCACGACAACCGTATTGGTCCGCCACGGCAAATAGCCCTTGGCTTAAGACCTCGCGCTGGGGCGGCGCGCTAAATCCGCCCCACCTAGACCTAGAAACGACCCCATACCAACGCTAAACAACACAAACACCACCACAATGACAACCTACACACGGACAATGCAATTTAATAGTCGACGCCAGAGCACCTGGAAGCGCAACCGTAACACCGTTGCTTTTGCTTCGGCTATCAAACTTGGGCCAATCACCCACACAGTGCTGATTGCCCTCCTTATCACCATCCTTGGCTTGATATATCTGGCGCAGGCGACACACACGGTCAGCTATGGCTACGAGGCCAGCAAGATTGACGACAAGATCTCTGCTCTGAGTGAGCAAAAGAAAGACCTAGAGGTCGATAACGCCCGCCTGACCGCCCTTAAGGAAGTGCAGAGTAGTAGTGTGGCCAAGACGATGACAACACCAGCTACTACAGCGTACGCCAGCGAGTAGCCCATGCTGCAGCGCCATCTTGCTACGCCACGCGCTCAGGCGCTCGCCACTGTGCTCGGCGGGCTACTTGTGGTGTTTGTGTTGCGCCTGGGGTATGTGCAATTGCTGCAGCACGACTACTATGTGTCGCAGGCCGATAGCGAGCAAGTCAAGCAATTTCGTCTGCGCGCCCAGCGCGGTGAGATATACACCATGGATGGTACTACTCCCGCCAAACTTGTCATGAATGAGACGGTCTATACCGTGTGGGCTGACCCAATGGCTGTGACAGACGCAGATAAGATCGTAACGGTCCTCAACCAGGTGGCTGGTGGTAATGTGCGTGAGAATTTTCGCCAATACATCACGCGTAAGCCAAGCCGCTACCAAGTGCTTGCCACCAAAGTGAGCCGCAAGCAGGCTGAACTTATTAAGAAAGAGAATCTTGCTGGGGTGGGCTTTGATGCGATGAGCCAGCGCGTCTACCCAGAGGGGCAGCTGGCCAGCCAAGTGCTGGGCTTTGTTGATGCCGAGGGTAAGGGGAAGTACGGCTTCGAGCAGGCGAATGACGACAAACTGCGCGGCACGGATGGCGTGCTTAAGACGGTGACGGACATCCGCTCGGTGCCGCTGACCATTGGCCGGACGAACATTAACCAGCCTGCCAAGAATGGGACCAACATAGTGCTGACGATCGATCGCAACATCCAGACGAGGGTCGAGCAAGCGCTTGTCGATGGGGCCAAGCGCAGTGGCGCTACCGATGTCAGTGCTGTCGTAATGAATCCGCAGAACGGTCAGGTCTTAGCCATGGCTAACCTTCCCACCTATGACCCGTCCAACCTCAAGACGATCAAAAGCGTTGCTGCACTCAATAACAACACCATCACCACGCCGTATGAACCGGGCTCCGACATCAAGACATTTACAGTGGCGACAGGTATCGACAAAGGGGTTATCACGCCGCAAACGACGTACAATAATACCGATAGCATCAAGGTAGACGACATCACCATTGGTAATGCCAGTAAAGGCCAGACGGGCAACATTACCATGCAGCACGCCCTCAATTGGTCGCTCAACACTGGTATGGTCACTGTTGCACAGCGCTTGGGCAATGGCAGCTACATCACTCGCCAGGCGCGCGACACGATGTATGACTACTTCCACAAGCGCTTTCGCCTTGGGCAGCTGACGGGAGTGGAGCTCGCTGGTGAGGCTAAGGGTAATATCGTATCGCCCACCCAGCAGCAGGGCAATGCGGTGCGCTACTCTAACATGTCCTTTGGCCAGGGGATGGATGCGACGATGTTGCAGGTCTCGGCTGGCTTTAGTGCCATCATTAATGGCGGGACATACCATAGTCCCACCATCATCGCAGGGACGATTGACGACAACGGCACCTTTGCCAAGGCTGCGCGCAAAGCTTCGTATACTCATGTCATCAAGCCGCAGTCATCTACCACTGTGCGCGAAATGGTACACCAAGCGCGCCAGGCCTTTTACGCAGGTGGCGACCGCGCGGGATTCTACATTGGTGGCAAGACGGGTACATCGCAAACCATCAAGGACGGTAAGTATATTTCGAACCAAACCATTGGCACCTACCTCGGTTTTGGTGGGGAGGTTGGCAAAACACCAGCGTATGTTATTATGGTGGAGGTTTCGGGCAAAGGGCTGAATATGCAGGGGGGTCAAGACGCTCACCCGATTTTCACGGATATATCTAATTGGTTGCTCGACTATATGAAGCTCGAGCCGAAAGGAAACACACCATAATGAACCTCACCACACTCGTTCGCGAGCTCAACGCGACATTTCTTCTCAGCGTCGCGGCTTTTTTGCTGGCGATGGCCCTCACGCCGCTCTACACCTACTTTGCGTATCGGTATAAGTTCTGGAAAAAACAGCGGGCCGCTAGTACAACGGGCGAGGAATTGACGGTCTTTACTAAGCTGCATGCCGATAAATTCACGCGCGATATCCCCACTATGGCAGGGATGGTTGGCATTGTGGCTATCGCTGTGGTGACGCTGGGGTTTAATCTCGACCGAGCGCAGACCTGGCTCCCACTGGCGGCATTGCTTGGTGGTGGGGCAGTGGGGCTGCTGGACGATGTGATCAATATCAACAGTGATGGCTCGGGCTCGGCGGGTCTGCGTGCTTGGCTGAAGTTCTCAATGATCGCGGTGATGGCGGCGGTACTGGCCTGGTTCTTCTACGTTAAGCTGGGCTATACAACAGTACATGTGCCGTACGTTGGCGACTGGCAGCTCGGCCCATGGATTGTCCCGCTCTTTGTCTTTGCGGTGGTAGCAACTGGCAACGCGGTGAATATTAGTGATGGCCTGGATGGTCTGGCTGGTGGACTGCTGGCGGTGAGTTATTGCATCTTCGGGGTGATTGCCTTACTACAGGGGCATTTGCAACTGGCAGGTTTTTGCTTTACCGTAGTGGGAGTGCTGCTGAGCTACCTGTGGTTTAATATCTATCCAGCACGGTTCTTTATGGGTGATGTGGGGAGCTTTGCCTTTGGGACGAGCCTAGGCGTCGTGGCGATGCTGACGAATACGCTGTTTTTGCTGCCAGTCATTGGTGTGCTGTTTGTGGTAGAGGCGGGCTCGAGCCTTATTCAAATCCTCAGTAAGAAGTTCTTTCACCGCAAGGTGTTTATCTCGGCACCAATTCACCAGCACTTCCAAGCAGTCGGTTGGCCAGAGGTGAAGGTGACGATGCGTTTCTGGGTGATCTCTTGCGTGACAGGCTTTATTGGCCTGATGATGGCGCTGGGTGGGGGACACATCTAGAATGGCTGCTGCTCGCCGCACTCGTGCTGCTCACCGATCGGCTTCGGCTCGGTCGGCTCAGCCAGTGCGCCGCGAGCAACGTAGTGCTACCTCCGCTCCATCCGCCGCCGTGCCACGTTTGCACCGGCCGGACTATCAGATTATCCTCTGGGTGGGGCTGCTCATGCTGCTGGGTTTGGTGGTGATGTATGCCATTGGCCCGCAGCGTGCCAATGTGCTCAACTCTGCGCACAACACCAACTACTACACCGATGGCTACTTCGCTATTAAGCAGACGGTGAGCTTGCTGCTGTCAATTAGCGCTTTTGTGGGGTTGTCGCTCGTACCCTTTGCGTGGCTGCGCCAGAAGGCGGGTACGCTGCTAGCGAGCGGTTTTGTGCTGTGTGCGCTGTTGTTTGTCCTTGGTAATATGCTGCATGTCTCGGCGATTGCTCAGTGTAGCCTTGGGGCATGTCGCTGGTTCTCGCTGGGGCCACTGGGGAGTTTCCAGCCAGCCGAGATGCTGAAGTTTGGCATGCTTATCTATATGGCACTCTTCCTTGGCAAACGAATGCGTCAGGGGGTGATAAACGACCTCCATCAGACGATCATCCCCATGGTAATTATGATGTGCGCAGCGCTCTTTTTCGTGATATTTTTGCAAAAGGATATGGGCACAGGCTTGGCACTCACTGCCATGGTGGCATGCATGGTGGTGATGAGTGGCATGAGCTGGCGCTGGCTGGCTTACCTAGCGGCGGGCTGCGTGGCGCTGGTGCTGCTGCTCATCGTCATTGCGCCGCACCGCATGGAGCGGGTGGCGACCTTCTTCCAGGGGGATGACCACGCCGCCAGTAGCAACGATGATGGCTACCACATCAAGAATGCGAAGATTGCGCTGGGTACAGGTGGGCTATTTGGCCTGGGTATTGGCAACAGCATCCAAGCGACCGGCTATCTCCCTGAGGCGATTAACGACTCAGTCTTTGCTATCATTGGTGAAACGTTTGGCTTTGTGGGGGCCGTGGTGGTGCTGGCGCTGTTTACGGCGCTGCTGCTGCGGCTGCTGAGGATTGCCGAGCGCCTGCCTGATATGACAATGCGCCTGGTGGTAGCTGGAGTCTTTGGCTGGCTGGGCGCACATGTTATGCTAAATGTAGCGTCGATGATTGGAGTCTTCCCGCTGACGGGTATTACGCTGCCATTGCTGAGCTTTGGTGGTACCAGTATGGTATTTATTGCTGGTGCGCTTGGCCTGGCCTTCCAATTATCACGCCAGGCAGCTTACCAACCAATCAACGAAAAGGAGACCTCTCATGAAGCTACTGGCAGTCGGCGGTGGATCGGGCGGGCACGTTACGCCGGTCGTCGCCGTCATTAATGAAATCGCAGCCCTCCAGCCCGATGTACAGGTGACCTTCGTCTGCGATAAGGCCTTCGCTAGCCAATCGCGTGGGCTTATGCAGCATGCTGCGGTGCCAGTGCGGGTGCGGACAATCGCTGCGGGCAAGTTCCGGCGCTACCAGCACCTCAGCGTAGTGCGCCAGTTGCTCATGCCGAGTATTGTCCTGGCTAATGTATGTGATATCTTTAAGATCCTGGCTGGCGTATGTCAGAGCCTCTGGCTGGTGCTGCGCTGGCGGCCAGATGTGATCTTTGCCAAGGGGGGGTTTGTATGCTTGCCGGTTGGCATTGCGGCGCGCTGCCTGCGCGTACCAGTGGTCATCCACGACTCCGATGCTCGCCCTGGCCTGACCAACCGCGTGATGGCACGTTGGGCAGCAGCGATTGCTACGGGCTGGCCACTCAAGCATTATCACTATCCAGCATCGCGTAGTCGCTATGTGGGGGTGCCGATTGGCGCTGATTTTCGTCCGCTCACTCCGGCTCAGCGGCAGCAGGCACGGCAGACCTTCTCGCTTGATCCACACAAGCCATTAGTCGTTGCTACCGGTGGCGGTCTTGGCTCGGCTATTATCAATCACGCGGTGCTGCGCGCTGCTGATGACCTGCTGGCTGCTGGCATACAGGTTTATCTGGTGGCGGGCAAAGGCAATTACGATGCCGCCCAAGCCAAAGCGCCGCAGCACCCCGATTTTCACTGCGTACCCTTCGTTTTCGAGCATATGGCGCAATTGCTCGGTGCAGCCGATGTAGTAGTATCACGCGCTAGTGCCACCTTCACGCAGGAGCTCGCTGGCCTCGCGCAGGCAGCCATCTTAGTGCCGGCCCATCACCTGGGCGACCAACGCAAAAATGCTGCCATCTATGCCGAGGCTAAGGCTGCTCTGGTCTTGCAAGACGACGCCTTAGAGCAGAGTGATGCCCTTGGCCAAGCCATCCTTACCCTCATACACGACCCCGCGCAGCGCCAGCAGCTCGCTCAGCGCCTCCACACCTATGCACGCCCCCACGCCGCCCGCGATGTAGCGCAAATGGTGGTGCAAGCTGCACAGCGCCAGAAGTAAGATAGGTAAGACCAGAACGCACATCTCACTCCGTCAAAATGACGGGGTTCTTCACCACTTGAGAGTTCAGCGGCCAGTTAATTTGGTTGACTGTTTTAAAGGCTAGTAGCCTTTGCCAACAACCAGCCATCTACGGTATAATGGCCTGTAGCATCATGGGCTTTCGCACAAAACAAACACCACCACCAGCGCGCCGCCGAGCTGCCAAGAATAAGAGGGAAGAGCAGCCCCAGCGCACCGCCTACACCTATCGGCGTAACCGTACACTGACTGGTAGCTTAGTGAGTCGTGTCCCGAGTGCGGGCGAGTCTAAGGCGCAGCTGCGGTCGCCGCGTATGCATGCGCATGATTTGCGCCGGACGCGCCGCCGCGTGGTATTGTCGCTTGGAGTAGTGATGGGGCTGCTGGCTGCAGTGTGGTTTGCGCTTGATAACGTCATTGCGACACCAGTTGTTGCAGGCAATCTCACCAGCAACCATCAGCTCTACCAAGCCAAGATCAACGACTATCTCACTGCCCATCCGCTGGAGCGTTTTCGCTTTGCACTCAATACTAGTCGGCTGGCGGCCTATCTCCAGACGCATGATTGCCCTGAGGTAGCCGCAGTGCTCCCAGTCACGCAGCAAGCTGGCCTGGGGCACAGCACTATCACTCTCGCTATGCGCCAAGCGGCGGTGGTCTGGACGGTTAATCGCCAGCAACTCTTTGTCGATACCGAGGGTCATGCCTTCCGCCGTGCCTATGGGCCGCGGCCAAGCATTGAAGTGGTGGATGACAGTGGTATCGATACGCGTAATAACCAAGTCGTCGCGAGTAACCAATTCCTTGGCTTTATTGGTAAAGTTGTCGGTGCCGTCCGCCGCCACCAGCTCACTGTCCAAAAGATTACGCTGCCTGCTGGCACGACGCGTCAAATCTACGTTTGGTTTACAGGGGTGGAGTATCCTGTTAAATTCTCGGTCGATCGCTCGGCTGGCCTGCAGAGCGAGGATGCCGCCCGGGCCATTCGCTATCTGGCGCAGCACCACATCACTCCCAAATATCTCGATGTCCGCGTCAGTGGCCGAGCGGCGTATCGGTAAGGAACTGTTGATAACACAAGTGCTGGCCCTGTAAATACTTGTAAATAGTGTGGATATTGAGATGTCCGCTTTTTTCTCCGTAGATCCTCCATCCATCATTGACGGGGCGAAAATCGATTACTGTGAGTTAACGCCCAGGTTAGTTTTGACGTGAGAGTCCGGCCATCCTGACATTCACGGAGAGGTATTAAGCTATAAACCGTTCTGAGAATAGAGCGGCGTAAGAGAAATTAAGAAATTACTGAGGTTATAAAGCATCGGTTTCATAGCTGACTACAGCACATCCAGCAAAGGGCAGGGGAGCTACTCTGTAAAACAAGAACAAATTTACAACATTTTATGTAACAAAGCACGAAAAGTGCAAATACTATATCTATACTATAAAAACCAAAAAATGCAAAAAAGAGTAGGGGAGATGTTTTTTGCGAAAAAGTCAAATCATGATATCGTATAGTTTTTAATCTCGGTCAACCCAAGCAGGGTAGAAAACATAGCAAAAGTACCAAGCAAACAAAATGTCAAACAAAGCAACTATAACTAATAGACTGAAAGGTTCGTACCGACACCAGCATGATACCAGGTAAGCACGAGGCCGGAGCGTGTATTATGCTTGGGTATTTCAGTTGTACACACAGTCACAAACACTGCGCGCAAACACACACACGCGAACAAACATACGTAAAACTCTGCGTACGTATGAGCGTGTATGAACATATGCGCAGTGTGTTCCCTCCAATAGAACAAGCGTCTGCTTTTACTTTTGCAGGACGTATAAGTGCCCACGGCTCTATCCTTACTCTCCCCATTGGATGGCGCAGATATCTTAAGTGAACCTGCTGAACGAGAAGCAAGATCGATCAATAATCGAAGATCTATAAACCGGATATATGCGTCTTATCCTCATAAACCCCATAACCGCCAAACCCAGCTCAATTCAGGCCATATCTGGGGTCAGAGCTATATATGCATCGTAAAAGGATTATTGTGCGAAGTTATATTACACTCCTAAAGATGATCTAGTGTACATCTTTTACATCTACCCCACTGCTGCGCGGGTGTGAATTGTTGTGTACGCGTGGATTGCAGCACATTGCAGCTTATCATTCCCTTGTCTATTAACGCTTGTGTTTATGCTTATGCTTTGCTTCTGGCTGCTACTTTTCTGTGCATGATCGCTTGCTTTATTGTGTGATATACTAATCGGTACTGTGGGCTCGTGAATGTCTTAGTGTATTTGGATAGCTTGGACAACCTATAGCTAGTCAAATATAGGCTGTGTGCTGCTGTTTGGCGATTAAGGCAATGTATATGTATCTGTAAGGGCAAATATGACTCTGGCTAACCTTGAGGAATATATAAGCATAAGAACCGGAGGTAAGCAGAGAGCTACAGCTGAGGTGAGGTATACCACGAGAACACAGCTCTCAAATATAAGCTTACCAGTGGTAGAGACTGGCAGAATGAGACGAAAAACAGGGGTAGGGCGGTTGCCAGGAATTTTTGGCGAAAGGATGGCAGACTCCCCTGCCTTGCCCTGCCCTTTTTGATTGCTGGCTGCTGTGCTTTTGCTGTGTACTTGGGATCCTTCTGCAAAGGAATGGACGCAAGAGGCGTATATGAGCAAATTGTGGCTGCGGCGGAATTATCTTGCACACAAAACGGCCGATAAATAAGCCTATGAGCGCAAAATCACACGCAAATATCCGCAGTCATCATATGTACACGATATTTGTCCACGAGGCAAATTACCTCTGTTATAGCTGAGTATATGTAGTGTTCGGAGCGGGAGGGGAGGCCACTTCCCTATCGTTATTTCTCTCAAGCCTGTAGGCTTGAGCTCTTACTTATTTTCAGGCTGTTTGTAATCCACCAAAACAAAGACTTATACTTTTGTGAGGATGAGTACTGAGATGCGTTTGGCTCGCCCAACACCAATGTGCTCAGGCACCGAGAGATTCGACACCGCTAATCCTGCCTCCGTGGCCGCAGCAATATACTCCTTCATTGGCCGATGAAAGAAAAGAACTCGCTCTGGATGTGCGTCCTTGCCATGAATCCGGAACGGAATTTCAAAGATGTGAGACGTTTGCATGTTATAGTCAGATACATCCCTCGTGGCATCATTGTAGCCGTACTATATAACCTAACCAAAAGAGACGAAGCTTTAATCACTTCGTCTCCTAGTGGTGTATTTTTGTCTAGAGCTACGCTGCTGCGACTGCCTCTGCTTGCTCCTTGGGTGGTTCGAGGGCGTAGGTGGCTTTAGCGACGCGCTTGAAGAGCGGTTTACTTTGGAGATTAAGAAGGATGGTGGTCTCCTTGACCTGGCGGCTCTTGAGGACGCGCTTGACGATCTCATCGCGGTGCAATGGGCCACCCTCGTCGCGCAAGATACCAGCAATGATGTCAGCTACAGTGCCTTGGCTATAGCCCCAGATGTCGAGCGCATAAATGCCGCGGCCGATGAGGATAAAGCGCTTGTCTTTGATGAGCTCGTTGTGGATGGCTTGCTTGGTGACGTTGCGGCGCTTGAAAGTGCTTTCCTTGATGCGCTGAGCAATCTCGCTAAAGTGCAGCGGCTTACCCTCATCTAGTAGGACGACGTAGATCTTGTCGCGGATATTCTTGGGATTAACGGTTGGCCACTTGCTCAGGCCCCACATATCTTTGAGGTGGGCTAGCTGGGTAGAGAGGCTGGCGAGGCCGCGCACTTGGTTGGGGTTCTCATAGGTGAGTTGGTCATGCAGGGCTTCGAGGCTGATGGGCGCACCATGCTGCTTGATGGCGGCAACGATCTCATCCACACGGCTTCGCACCGCCTTCTCATCGCCGTATTCGGCAATGGCCAAGCCTTGGTGGTATTTGTCGGTCTCGTTGATGGGGGTGAGGCGGGCCGAAACTTCACCAATGAAGGCAATGTGGGCGCGCTGCTGCACCGTGGGTGTCTCGACGTCTAGCAGGCGCTGTGTGATGTCTGAGACGCGTCCAACGCGGCCATTCTCGGAGAGGTCGCGGATGATGAGACGCTCGGCGTCGTGCAGGCCCTCTAGCTCGCCTGCTTCGGCGGCAAGCTTGAGGCGCACCACGATGGCTTTCTCGAGCTGGCGGACGCGCTCGCGCGTAATACCGAGCAGCTCGCCGATCTGCTCGAGCGTTTCGCGGCGCTCTTTGAGGCCAAAGCGACGCACGATGATCTCGCGCTCGCGGTCGTGTTCTTCGCCGACTGCATCAAGGATGGTAGCGATCGACGCAGCAAAAATTTCGGTTGGTTGTTTGGTTGTTTGGTTCATGATTCGGTTCTCCATTTCCTTCTCAGTTGTTTGCGAATGCCCACTCGCACTTCTTACATTTGATTATAGAATAATAGGTGATATAAGTCAATCGTTTCATCATAGAACTATTATAGCACACACTTTACGCTTATGGTAAACAATTTTTTGAGGCTTTTCATTTGCAAGTGATGTGGCGAGCATGACGGGGCAGTTGACGGGCTCGCAGCAATGCGGGCTGGCATAGAAAAACCAGCGGCCAGTACAGAGGAGCCGCTGGTATATGAGAGGTCGCCGGGTTAGGTGGTGCGCTTCTTGCGTGTGGTGGTGGTGCGGGTTGCGGTCTTGCGCCGGCTTCGTTTGGGTGGTGCGGCGGCCAAGATTTCGCGGGCTTGCGCCTCATCCAGAGTTGTTGGATCAGTATCCTTGGGCACGCGCGCGTTGGTCTTGCCGTCAGTCACATATGGCCCCCAGCGTCCCTTGAGGATCTTGATAGCGCCAAAATCGGCGATGTGCTTCTCTGCCTCAGCCTTGAGCTTGGCGGCGTAGAGCACGCGAGCCTCAGCTTCGGTAATTTCGCGCGGGTCGTGCTCCTTCAGGCTGACGTAGAGCTTGCCTACCTGAATGTACGGCCCAAAGCGCCCGACGTTTGCTTTGATAGTCTGACCATCCTCAGTGGTGCCAACAGTGCGCGGTAGTTCGAAGGCCTTGAGGGCTTGCTCGAGCGTGACGGTCTCGATGCGCTCACCCTTGGGGAGTGGCGCAAACTGCGGCTTGGTCGTCTTATCCTCGCTACTGCCCAGCTGGAGCATTGGCCCAAAACGTCCAAAGCGGGCAAAGATCGGCTTGCCAGTCTTGGGGTGGGTACCAACCTCACGGTGAGCACCAACAGTACTGCGGTCGATGTCGCCGGATTTTTCGATGAGCTCGTGGAAGGGCTCGTAAAATTGGCGCAGCATAGCATTGCGTGCAAGCTTGCTGGCAGCAATGTCATCGAAATCGGTCTCGACGCGGGCGGTGAAGCCATAGTCAATAATGGGGTCGAAATGGTTCGTCAAGAAGCCAGCGATCAGCTCGCCCGCTGGGGTGGGCAGTAGCTTGCCACGGGTAGCACCAGTTTTTTCTTGGACGATGCGGCGAGTGACAACAGGGGTATTGTCGCTCGGTGTCTCACCGCTGCGCTCCAGGACGATGACATCGCGTGGCTCACCCTCGCTCTCGCCTCGCTCGGCATAGCCACGGGTCTGGATGGTGTTCATGATGGTGGCGTATGTGCTGGGCCGACCAATGCCAAGCTCTTCAAGCTTCTTGACGAGCGTCCCCTCGGTATAGCGCGCTGGTGGGCGGGCAAAGACCTGCCGCGCCTCGGCCTGTGTAAGCTCAAGGGCGGTGTGCTGGCTGACTGATGGCAGGATGGTCGAATCCTTACCGCCATAGACGCGCAAAAAGCCATCAAACAGCACTGTCTGACCCTTTGTCTCAAATACGAATGTCTTCTCTGACCTCAGCTGCGTGCTGTCGATGCTGATGGTAATGGTGGTGTTTTCTAACTTCGCAGCGGCCATTTGGCTGGCCAGGGTGCGCCGGCGGATGAGGTCGTAGAGCTTTTGGTCGTAGCTGCTGCCAGCGACGGATTCGCGGGCGATGTCGGTCGGGCGGATGGCCTCGTGAGCCTCTTGGGCACCAGCTGACTTCGTGGTGAAGGTGCGACTGTGTGAATAGTCGGCACCAAAGTGCTGAGTAATGTATGTACGGCTTGCGGCAATGGCCTGACGGCTGAGATTGACGCTATCGGTACGCATATAGGTGATGAGCCCCTCTTGGTAGAGCTTCTGGGCGCTGGCCATGGTGGCGCGGCTGCCCATGCCGAGCTTGCTATTGGCCTCCTGCTGAAGGGTGCTGGTAGTAAATGGCGCAGCCGGGTTGCGCGTGCTGGGCGTTTTAGTGATATTGCTGACGGTGAAGCGAGCGCCACTCAGCCCTGCCAGGAAGTCGTGGGCGGCTTGCTCGCTGTCGAAGCGCTGCTTGAGCTCGGCCTTGAGCTCCTCGCCTTCTACCGCAAAGTGTGCCGTCACACGAAACTGTGCACTACTCGCAAAGTCGCGAATCTCACGCTCGCGCTCCACGAGCAGGCGGACCGCTGGGCTTTGCACACGGCCAGCTGATTTGCCACCCGGCACCTTGCGCCACACCACAGGGCTCAGCTCGAAGCCCACGATACGGTCGAGGATCTGCCGTGCCTGCTGAGCCTCCACGAGCTGCATATCTACGGTGCGAGGTTGTTTGATGGCCGCCTCGATGGCGGGCTTGGTAATCTCGTGGAACGTGATGCGTTTGGTGCGCTGTGGGTCTAGGCCAAGCACTTCGCACAGGTGCCAGGCAATTGCCTCCCCTTCGCGGTCTTCATCAGTTGCGAGCCACACATTATCCGCTCCAACCGCCTTCACGGCCTTCTTGAGCTCGGTGATGACCTTCTTTTTGTCTGGATCGATCTCGTAGACGGTCTTGAAGTCGTTTTTGATATCAATTGGCGGTTGGCCATCCTTGGTCTTCTTGGGGATGGCGCGAATGTGCCCTACGCTCGAGAGCACCTGATATTCCTCACCCAGGTAGCGCTCGATTGTCTTGGCCTTGGCTGGGCTCTCGACGATGACTAGTTGTGTGTGTTTGCTCATATGATTATCTACTCGCTTGTTATAGTTATATGCTTGCTATTAACCTATCTAATCAAGCGCCTATGATACCGCAAAGTAGAGTGGAATGCAAATGGGGTGCATCTTGAGCTGCAACACTCCACCATCAACTCTCTGGGCAACTCACCACACAAGAAAATATCTGGAGGCTAGTCCGATACCCTCTCCCCCTCCCTGGCCTATAGGCAAGGGTATTGCTGACAGTGTGGAAAATATATAAGAAGCCTGGCTACCAATAAAGAATGCTGCACGAATCATCAATCGCACTACCCACGCACGCGGCGTGTGCGACGCATATGGGTGCGAGGTTGCCGTGGTGAGGTGTGTGTTGTTGGGGTAGACTCGGTAGATTTGCTGTAGTCTTTAGCTTTGGCATAGTGGCCAGTGAGATAATCCTTCGCAGCGGCAATACCAAGGACAGTACCTACAGCAACTGACCCTAGTGCTGCTACACCAGCACAACGCTCAAGCTTGCTCCCTTCAGGAGCGAGTGACTTGAGAAAATAGGCAGCAATTGCTATATTATCTGCTGCCATACTGAGCTTGCCGGATTTTGGCGTACGGAAGGCTTCATCATTTGTGAGGCCATGATAGACGGTCGCGCCAGCATTGACGGCATTCTTAGCGGCAATTGTTGCTAGAACTGATTTGGGTACAACATAGAGCTTGCCTGCTATTATACCAATCACTGCCATACCGAATTTGTCGCAAAAAGCATCAAACCCTGCACCAAAGTCACTTTCTTGGCCTAAGCATCGCGCTGCTAGGCCATCTCCTAAGTCACATGCACGACCACCAAGTATCATGAGTGCGCCAATGATCTGGCCAGCTTTGTCGTTCTCCTTTGTTGCAGTGTCAAATTTCTGAGCACCGGCAGCTACTAACCCTAGCCCAGTAGCCGAGATGGCATTTGGCACTGTAGGAATATCTCTCATGTGATATTTGCGTTGTCTTGGGGTTTGCTCTGCTATCGCCATAGTATATGGTACTGTACCATAATACTAAGCCAATGTCCACTGGTTGGCACCAAGTGAGCGGATAACGCCGTTAATCTCCAGCATCGTCAACGCAATGGTAAACTCGCTGATGGGTGTGCCTAGGCGGCGCTGCATTTCTTCGCCGTCGCGCAGGCCTTGGCGTAGCAGCTTGATGATGACAGCCTCGAGCGGTGTACTACCCAGTGGTAGGGTGGCATTCTCGCTCTGCTGACGCTGGGGTGGTGTGATGGTCATGACAGCGAGGATATCGGCTGGGCTGGTGGCGGGCAACGCGCCTTGCTTGAGGAGGTTGTTGCAGCCCTGCGAGAGTGGGCTGGTGATATTGCCTGGCACCACAAAGACGTCCTTGCCTTGCTCGAGTGCATGGGCGGCAGTGTTGAGCGTGCCACTGCGCTCGGCCGCCTCGGTAATGACGACGACGTCGGCCAGGCCAGCGACGAGGCGGTTGCGCTCGAGGAAGCTCCAGCTGCCAAAGCGGTAGCCATCTCCCGCCAAGTGCTCCGACAGCACTGCCCCACCCTTGGCAACGATATCACCCGCAAGCGCAGTATGGTTGGCCGGATAGATTCGCGGCAAGCCATTGCCGAGCACGGCGATCGTCGTGCCTCCCACCGCTACGCAGGCCTGGTGCGCAATGCTGTCAATCCCGAGAGCGAGCCCGCTGATGATGATCACTCCTTGGCGGGTCAGCTCGCGGGCGAATTGCTCCGTCACCTCCCGGCCATAGCGCGTGGGTCGGCGCGACCCAACGATTGCCACACTCGGGCGGCGTTCCTCGGGCAGTGTGCCGAGGTAGTGAATCTGCTGCGGTGGCTTGGCAATATGGCAGAGTGGATTGAGGTATTGGTGGGCTTGTGGTGTGGTGTGATTGATCTGTTGCATAATTTGTGCTGAAAAGTGTTGACATTTTGTCAAGCGGGTGCTAGTATCATAAGTGATTGATTGAGCGCAAGCTCGTTCAAGTACCTTATACCCCCTATTTTAACATAGTTACCCCAGTGTTTTCACGAAGGTAACGTGTTAGGTTGCACACAATCTGTGCTGTAGTTATCTACCCTCCACTGCAGCACCGTTAGACAGGGTTGTGTGCTTACTAACCCCTTTGTCCAGCGGATCTCGTATGTGTGAGTAGATCACGTATACCCTGATTGGGTGGGACGAAGGGCAAATCAAGCGCTCATAGTGATGCCCACCCTTACTATGAGCGCTTTTTTGTTGGAGTGAGTTGGTGATGAGCTACCCGTACAGGAGTTATTTTAAGCTGATTCTACTATCTCTGGTAGTGGCTAAGATCTCAGTGTCCTGGTGTTTTTGGTTTGTCTATAGAGCAAAGAATTATTAGCGTAAAGACTGTGTAATGTAGAATATTTAATAAGTAGCCCTTCCTTCGCGTTACTATACCCTCTGGTACGGTATGTGGGAGGTAAGACGCAGATAAATAAGAGCGACATGCCAAGAGTTCGTGCAATTGACACGCGCTTCCATCAGATATTACTATATAGCTTAACGCACACAAAATCTATGGTTGAACAATACTTTTCACCATGTTTTTCTCTGTTATTGCGCAGTGAACTGATTATTTATTCAAGTGAGAGATACGCCAGAAAATGCTGTTATACGCTAGTGAGCACTAGAGCTGAGCTGTGTTGCTACGTGCTGGCTGCTTGTCGTCTGGAGTAGTGTTTGGATCAACATAGTACTTGGGGATGCTATGAGCCTGGTTTTCTAGCTCTTCCCAGTATGGGCGTGGCATTATAGTAGTACATTTTGCATTGTATGACAAATATCTATACTACATGCAGGGGTAATGCGTCCTCTGTTTCTCCTCTGTCAACTACTATTATAAATTTGTATTTAGCCCCGCAAAGCGCTATAATGGCCAAACCATGACAGAAATGGCAGTTCGAGAACATAATTCTCATTCATGTTCGCCTCGCCCCGGGACGCGAATGGAGCGACGACTCCAACAAAAGCTCCAGCGGGAGAAGAAAAAGAATTTTGGCAAAAAGGTAATTAGTGCAGCGGTAGGCGCCGTGATTGGCTGCATGCCAATGGCTGGTGTGGTCTATGCCAAGCATGCTCAGCGCGAGGCGCAGCGGCCATATGAGCCACTGCCGCCATGCATGGCAGTTGGCCGATCTTCGTCGCTTGACCTCACGCAGCCCGAGACGGTAGCTCAGCGCTCACCGGTGGGCATAGCTGAAGCGCTGGGCGATCGCGAGTCGCTGGAGCAGCAAAAGCGCGAGGCTTTGCAAGCAGTGCAGCACTCCATCGTCAAGATAGAAGCTCACTCTCATAATATGGCGGAGGCAGGCAGCGTGGATATCACTGGCAGTGGCTACATCATAGCAATGCCAAATGGCAAACCTATGGTGATGACGGCTGCCCATGTGGTGTCTAACAAGTATCCTATCCGCCAAACAGACATTACCTTCCGCACGACGGATGGCCAGACTCATAAGATACAAAAAGGCTGTCATAATGGCGAAGCACCGCCCGAAGGCCAGTGGAGCTCTGGCATGCCTGATGTAGCAGCATTGAGGCCGCATGATGAGCTGCCAGGTAGCTCATCACTCCAGCTTGCAACAGATGAGGAGATAGCGGCAGCGACACAGGCTGGCCAGCCATTCTTTGCAGTGGGCTTCCCTGCTAATGCTCCAGTGGAATGGGGGCAACCGATTGCCACGCCGCAGGTCGATGTGCTCCTCCCTGCTGGGCAGCGTGGGGCTGATGGCAAGATGGCTATGATCTCGGGCCTTGAGCGGTCGGCTAAGGATGCAAATGATGTTGACGGGCTAGATGATGCCGTTTTGCCTGGTATGTCGGGCGGTGTGGTTGTTGTGCGTACTCCATCTGGTGAGATGAAGGTCGTTGGGATGGTGCAAGCAGTAGCCCAGCCAGCCACTGCTGCCGAGCTGAGCGCGTATGGTATTGTAGATGACCCAGAGACGGTACGTGCATATGAGCCACGCATTGCCTATCTCGGGAGTCTCACAGAGGCACAAGAGGCGTCTACGAGCCTACAAGCAGAAGATGAGTGGTCGGCAAAGAGAGTAATAATGGACCTTGGTGCAGTCTTTCGCAAAGATTAGCTTAGAAGGCCATAGAAGGTGAAGCTCTGCCCTATTCTGTGCTATACTAAATCACTATGAAACATCTCTGGCATTCTCATCACCCTTTTCGTATTTTTTGGTTTTCGGCGCTGCTGACAGTGCTGCTGGGCGGGGCGATTTTTGGCCATTTGGGGGTGAGCGGCTTGTGGCTGTTTACCATCCTGGTGCTGCTAGAGGTGACCTTTAGCTTCGATAATGCCGTCATTAATAGCCGCGTCTTGGCGAGCCTGAGCCCACTGTGGCAAAAGATTTTCCTGACGGTGGGGATCTTTATTGCAGTGTTTGTGGTGCGTTTTGTGCTGCCGATCGTTATTGTGATGGTGGCAAGTGGACACGACTTCTCAACAGTGATCGATCTCGCGCTACATAAGCCAGCGGAGTATGGGCACATCCTCCACGCTGCGTCGCCAATGATCGATGCCTTTGGCGGGGCGTTTTTGATCATGATTGGCCTAAGTTACTTTATGGACTACAACAAGCGGGTGCACTGGATGCGGCACGTTGAGCCATGGCTAGCCAAGGCGGGGCGCTTCGAGAACCTCAAGGTATGTGTGATGCTGGCGGTGGCAGCGGTGCTGTACTTCACGGTGGAGCGGCAGTATGAGTCGGTGGTGCTGATCTCATCTATCCTAGGAATCTTGCTGCATATTGGACTGGAACTCTTTGGCTCGTTCTTTCATGACGATACGGCGCAGTCTCTCAAGGCAAAAACAGGCTGGGCGGCCTTTGCTAGCCTGATGTACTTGGAGGTGCTGGACGCGAGCTTTAGCTTCGATGGGGTGATTGGTGCATTTGCTATCACTAGTAGTATTGTCTTGATTGTAGCGGGCCTTGGGGCGGGTGCCATCTGGGTGCGCTCACTCACAGTCTATCTACTACGGACGGGTGCACTGGGTAAATATAAGTATCTTGAGAATGGTGCACACTGGGCCATTATGGCGCTGGGTGTGATGATGATCGCCAAGCTGTTCCACGTGGAACTGCCTGAATGGGCGACCGGTGGGCTGGGCCTTGTCTTTATTAGCTTGGCAGTCGGCAGTAGCATCCTCGAGACTCGTGCCATTAACCTCCAGGCTGCAACCGCAAACACCGTCCACCACGCTGAGCAGCGCTTCAAGCGTGGGGTGAAGAAGATTGTGAAGCACTAGATGTTGCTCTAAACAAAAGCTACAAACTCACCACTGATCATATCATCGAGAGATAAAATACGCTCGAAATAATGTACTATACCGACGGCTGGTACGTCACACTCGTCGCTGCTATGTCTCCCGCAAGGAATTGCGCAATGAGAGAGGCTGACTGCTCAGCTGCCCACTGTTGCAAAAGGGCTCGCTCATCTGGAGTAAAGTTACTCAAGACGAAGTCAATATCGCCGACTTGCTGCCGCATCTTATTGTCTGTGCCAAGGCGAATGTGCCAAAAGTTCTGCCCAATATGCTGGTGGAGCGACTTAAGTCCATTGTTGCCTGCGCTCTCGCCGCCTCGCCTAACGCGAATTTTGCCAAAATCGAGTGTCACATCATCGTGAATAACGAGCACATCGTCGAGTGATAATTTATAAAAATCCATGATTGCTCGGGCTGCGACCCCTGTCTCGTTATAAAATGTGGTCGGCTTGGCGAGGATGACCTTTTCGCTGCCCCGCGAAAACTCGGCCAGCTCAGCATTAAATCGGCTCTTTGGGGTAAACTGCACCCCCTGCTCTGCTGCATAAGCGTCAAGGATGATGAAACCAGCGTTGTGCCGGGTGGCGGCATAGCGCGGGCCAGGGTTGCCGAGAGCGAGAAGTAATTTCATATGTATTAGTATAACATGGATAAGGTTTTGTTGTGGCTGTGCTGGTGGTGCTATAGCTGAACCGAAAATGTTCCGGCCAGATTATACTACAGCGATCATCCGTCTGCTGTATAGCTGGCCTCCATATATTTTCTTGTTCAGCTATAGCACCGTACTCAGTAGCCTTACTCCTTAGTATAAGGCCACAGGATCCTCTGTAGAGCGAGCGGGCATGCCCTGCCATGTTATACTAAACCCATGGCCCAGCGCGATAATGATCTTGAATTTAGCCTTAATGCTGCCTTTGATGAGCAGCGCACCCAGCCTGGCCTGGTGCCGCTCTACCTCATCAATGGCTCGCTGGGAGCGGGCAAAACGAGCGTACTGGAGTATCTTTTGCGCCAGCCAGAGTTTGCTGGCTCGCGCGTGATTGAGAATGAATATGCCAATGAGAATGTCGATGGCTACCGGCTAGAAGGCCTGGCAGAGCTTGTGACGACGCTGGCGGGCGACTGCGTGTGCTGCTCGTCTAAGCATGCCTTGACGCGCATGCTGCTGGATTTTTGCCAGTCGTCCCCTGCCCCAGTTTTTATCGAGGCAACAGGGGTCGCGCGGACGATGAACTTGGTAGAGAAGCTCATCAATGCGCGAATCTTTGCCAAATACGAGCTGCTGCAGAGCTATTACGTCATCACGGCGTACGAAATCTTGCATGGCATTGAGCCAGCCCACGAGGTGGAGCTGCAAGCCGCCGACACGATTCTCATCACCAAAGAAGATCTCCTGCATGGCGACGACCGCGCCACCTATGATGCCAAGCGCCGCGCCCTACCCTACACGCGGGTGCTATCTGCGCCGCATGGGCGTTTTGACCTCAGTAAGATCACAACGCCATCAAGCCTGCTCACCTTCTTCGACACTTATGATGGTGAACTTGCCGTGCCAGATAACCCGACCTACAGCGTCATTGATATGTCGCAGCTCACTGCTACCGAGGCAGCCTTTGAGACGCTGTGGCTGGAGCTCTTTGCAACGTATGAGCTGCGCCGGCTCAAGGGGTGCTTTATTGATGAGCATGGTACGCGCCGGCACATCGAGGCTACGCCCGAGCAGATTCAGATCACCACTGGCCAGCCTGGCGAAGCACCCAAGCTGGTCTGCATTGGCACCCACGCCAGCAGCATCACCCGCGATGGGCTGGTGGCGCAGCTGATGATGTTTGGGTAAGGTGATCGATATCAATTGCTAGCTTGGGTGCGAAAATGCGAAAACCTCTTATTTTCCCTGTGTCGTATTACGCCTGTAGTTTGGGACACTTAGTGGTAGGGCTACCACTTTTTTGGTGCTGGCTGCTGACGGAGTGCTTTATGGATCATTTCGAGATAGAATTTATTCGCTGACCCATCAGTATAGCGGGTCTATAGAGCGAACTGACAAGCAGGAGAATATGCGCAGCAGCGTAGCCGCTGGTAATTCTGGCGGCTTGTCAGCTCGGTCTATACTGAGCGAGCATGTTCGAACTCGCTCAGGGCATGTAGGGTATATGGACAAAGCAGCTCAGACATTTGTCTGAACTCGTCGAATCCGTCAACACACACTGCTACAGTGTGTGTCGTGAACTCAAGGCAGGCATACAGATGTTCTCCTGGACGGAGAGCATCTGTAGCAGCGTCGTGCATGAACGTGTCGAGCTTACGCCCGACGCGTCCTTGGCTTACACTAACACCGGGGTTGTAATATGTGCCCATGATACTCTTTCTCCTCATCCAGGCGGAGCGCCTGTGTCCCCTCTCGAGAAAACACTGCTCTGACGCCCGGATGGCGGCCAGCAAGATGAGGTTATCGGGCACTAACTACTATTGGCCTAGGAACTAGCGCCAGAGAATCTCACCTTGCTGTCTATTCTCCCGCTTGTCAAAAAACACTTTTGGTCAAACACGATAGGTTTGTCAACAAAAGCTAATATAATATATATCAATAATTGATAACGCTGTCAACTTCTTTCTATATGTAGCACAGCACATCATGAACGCCTCGTAGCACGCGCTTGTGAGATTATAATTATCGCTTGGTGGATCTTTCGGCGTCTTTGGCTTGCTTATATGCTTTCGTCACAGGCTCGAGGCCACGCTTGACGCGCTCGCGGTTGGCTTTGAGTTGCTTCTCGTCGCGGAAGGAGAGCTTGATGGGAGTACCAGTGTAGTCGTAGGTGTCGCGGATGCGCCGCTCGAGGTAGCGCTTGTAGCTCCAGTGGACGAACTTGAGGTTGCTGCCGTAGATAACGAACCATGGTGGGTTTGTGTCTGTCTGGACGATGTAGCGCAGCTTGGGGTGGGTATTCTTGAGGCCAGCTGGTGGGTGCTTCTGCACAGAGCGCTGCAGGAGGTCGTTGAGGGTGCGCGTGGTGGTCTTTTGCTGGCGATGGGTAGCAATACTAAGGGCAAGGTCGAATAACTTCGTCACATTCTGGCCGGTAACAGCACTGGTGAATATGAGTGGTGCCCACGGTGTGAAGTCGAACTGGGCGGAGATCTGCGGGGCGAGTGCATCGCGCGTGTAGGCATCTTTGCCTTCCACGGCGTCCCATTTGCTCACGACGATGGCCATGCCCTTGCCTGCCTCGGCAATGATGCCAGCAAGCCGTTGGTCGAGGGCAGTGTTGAGTTCGTTCACGTCCATCAGGAGGAAGCAGATATCAGCCTCCTCGATGGCAGCCAAAGTGCGCAAGACGCTAAACTTCTCGATGCCCACCTCCTGCTTGCCTTGGCGGCGAATGCCAGCGGTGTCGAGCAGCTCGATGGTTTGCCCCTGGTAGCGCAGACGGATGCGATTGACATCGCGCGTGGTGCCTGCTACTCCTGCCACAATGGCTTGCTGCTTGCCTGCCAGTGTGTTGAAGAGGCTGGATTTGCCGACATTTGGCCGGCCGATCAGCGCAATCTTGAGCACATCGCTTGGCTCGGCTTGGCGCTTCTCTGGGATGTGCTGGCAGATCTCATCCAGCGCATCGCTAATGCCACTGTTGTGCTCGGCACTGGTGCGGATGATGCTCTTGATGCCAAGGCGGAGGAATTCACTGGTAGGTAGGCTACCCCGCAGGTCGGTTTTGTTTGCGATGAGAATGACGGGTTTGCGGCTCTTGAGGGCGGTCTTGGCGACGCGCCGGTCTTCGTCGCTGGGGTATTCGGTGCTATCCACGACCACGAGGATGACATCGGCTGCGTCGGATGC
The DNA here is from genome assembly GCA_938036785.1 of uncultured Candidatus Saccharibacteria bacterium. Classification (GTDB taxonomy): domain Bacteria; phylum Patescibacteriota; class Saccharimonadia; order Saccharimonadales; family Saccharimonadaceae; genus Saccharimonas. The sequence goes on from CALHWE010000012.1 coordinate 188,133, forward strand.
ATCGGTGATCTGCTCTTGGATACTTGCCTCAAACTCATCTTCGGCTGGCTTGAGGCCGGCGGTATCGACCAGCCAAAACTCATGCCCATGGTAGACTGCCTTACCCACCACCCGATCGCGCGTCGTACCGGCCTCGCGTGCCACGATAGCCTGCTGCGAACGCATCATACGGTTAAACAGCGAGCTCTTGCCGGCATTGGCACGCCCGATGATTGCAACGGTAGGAAGTTTGGTAGCCATAATACTCTCATTATATCATGAAAGCGCGCGAGCGGATTTGCAGCACCCCCTCCCCTCTTGTACAATAAAAGAACGAGTGCGGCAACGGGCTCACTCTCATTGATAAAGACTGAAATATAAGGAAGTGTGTAATGACCAATGAGATACTACAGCCAGCCTATACTACCCTATTACACCAGTCGATAGAATGTTTGGATGAGAGCTTAGGTCAGCCGCAGCTGATTGACAGCCTGGGTGCGCTGGGCGTCTCGGCGGCAGCGCTTCAGCACAGGGCGGCGATGCTGACGGTTGCCGATGTCCGCACAGGTGCCACGCAGCGAGAACTCGATGACCATGATGGTGCAGAGCCGCGTCTCTTCCAGCGTGATCACCAGGTGCAATCGCTCGATGGTTGGCATCGGCGCGACATCATTCCTCTTGCAATTGCGCCAGAGACGCGCGACGTCTGGACGGATATGACCGACCCTATGCCGCTACAGCGGCAGCAGGCTGGCGTAGCGCATGATGCCCCGTGGCGGCTTGGCGCGGCCAAATGGTGCTATGCGCCAAGCCGAATTCTTGCTGCGCCGCACATGTCAGCCCAAGCAGTACCAGTCAGAATACGTGGCACGTATGCTGCATGCATCGTTGACATGGGGCGGGTTGGGCGCATTTCCATGCATGCTCGGCCAAATATTGTGATGAACCAGACCAGGCTACCTCTCCATGATGATAGCGAGAGGGCGTGCATCATCACAGCCGGTGTACTTCTCCACGAGTTAAGTCACGCCGATGACGCCATCACTACCCCTTGTGCACCCTGGGGTGAGCCACCATATGCATTGTTCTCTTCTGAGCTCAAGGCGTACACATTACAAGCACAGTTCCTCCGCCAGCATGATATGCCGCCGCACCGTGACTTATCGGCGGTGCAGCAGATCGAGACGATTCGGGCACGCATCAACCGCCCAGAGCAACCCTTTGACAAAAACTCCACTATCATCCAGGCACTTGGCGCGGCTGGCGTCCTCTGGCGGATGGGGCCACGATGAGTAGAGGTTAGCTATTGAGGATGATATAGCGACGCACGGTAAAGATAATAACGGTGAGCAAGAATGCAACGCCAATGATGAGAATAGCTAAGCTCACAACATAGAGCCACAGCGGGAGAGGCTGCTTTTTCTCTGGGGCGTCTTGAGCATCTTTGTCTTTTTTCTTGTGCCATGGCCGCCAGACTAGCCACCACGCGCCACCACAGGTAGCAATAATGATAATCTCGATAGCTAAGGCGTAAAGGTCGAGACCATAGCGGGCGTGATCGCCAAAAGGTATCATGCGCGGTGGGGTGGGTGTCTCGCTCCAGAAGTGATCATCCTTGGGGTCGAAACAGAGCGTGCGCTCGTGGAGTGGACTAAGCAGCCAGGTGATGGTGTCATCCGTTACATAACGGAGCCTGTACCGTGGGGTTGGGTCTTTAAGAATAGGCATACACATATATTGCTATTGTATATTATTTTTTTGCTGAGAGTGCAAGAAGGTGCTGCTCTATTGCACAGCGACGTCTTCCCACTTACCTCGCGGTAGCTTGCCCAGGCTATAGTTGCCAAAGTGCGTGCGGTGCAGGCGCGTGACAGTGTATCCCAGAGCGGCGAAGGTGCGGCGGATCTGGCGGTTGCGGCCTTCACTCATGCTAATGTGCCACTCGGTGCGGCTATCGGGCCGGAGACGCGTGAGGATGAGCCGGCTGGTGCCATCGGCCAGCTGGATGCCGTAGTCGCTGATCATCTGCTGGTGGAGAGGCTCAAGCGGGTGGTCGAGCCGAACGTGGTATTCTTTGACCTTGGCAAACTGCGGATGGGTCATGCGGTAAGCAAAGTCGCCGTTGTTGCTGAGCAAGAGCAGGCCGGAGCTATCGGCATCGAGCCGGCCAACGGGCTTGAGCGTGTGCAATTCTGGCGGCAAAAGGCTATAGATGGTGGGCTGCGACCCCTGTTGTTTGCGCGAGCAGACGTAACCGACTGGCTTGTTGAGCATAATAGTGCGGTAGGCAACCTGCTTGGGTAGTGGTGTGCCCTGTACCGCTACCAGGCTACCCGGCTGGAGGCGGGCACCGAGCACAGCTACCTCGCCATCAACCACGACATCTCCAGCGGCGATTAGGTCATCCGCTTGGCGGCGCGACAGGCCCAGCACAAGCGCAATGTGTTTGTTAAGGCGAGTAGTAGACATGCTTCTATTATATCACCCAGGACGTGCTGGCCGAAGACTCGGCTCTGCGCTCATAACTCTCTCGGCTTAATGCTGATGGGTATGACGCGACCACGGCTGAGTAAGCACTGAGACAATGCTCCGCGTGCCGCGGAGAGCAGCCTTGCCAATAGCCCGAATGCAGGTGAAGAACTGGCTACGTTTGACCTCTGGCATAACCAGTGGGTACTCAAGCGATGGATGCTGGCGGCTATCAGCTTGTAGTGGATCGTTGCATCGCGCAGCAGGGCCAGTGACGGGGTCATCGGTAGGTTGTTCATGGAATGGGTAGTTGGATGGTGATCGATTGTGCATAACGGGCTCCATGCAATGATGATTACCTAGTATAGCACGTATGGAGCGATATGGATACGCTTTTTAGCGCGACGCAGCCGATGGCGTTGCCCGCTCAGTCTCTTCGAAACTGAGGTCGTCGTGGCTATGCTGAATGGCTGGTGCTGGGCGCGCAGGCATGGCCGCTGGCTGAGGCATTGGCGCAGCATGGTGAGTAGCTTGTGGCCGAGCTGGTGCTACAGTGGTGGCCTGTGTTGGAGCAGGATGCGCTGCAGCAACGGGAGCTGGGCGGATGGCATCGTAGAGTGGATGATCGACTGGGGAGACCGACGGATGAGCGGCTGCACTACCCTGAAGCAACGCCGCGGCTAGTGCATCAGACGGGTCTGCAGTAATGGCCTGTGGGCTGTGCGGCGCAATGGCTGCACTATCAGGAGCAGGATGAGCTGGTGAATCCTCGTGATCCTCGTGGTGAGTAGCTGGTGGCTGCGCTGAGGTTGCTGGTGCTGGATGGTTTGGCACTGGTGCGTCGTATGCTGTGGTGGCTGGCGCTAGTGGTTCGACCGGAGCTGGAGTAGGAATGGTATCCATCTGCTCGGTGAGGTTGGCTACGGCGTCCGTCACGAGCTGGTTTTGGCTTGGCTGGTAGGCAGCTGCATCGGTGTCTGCCTCATCATCGGCCTGCTGCGTGCTTGTGCGGAGAGCTTCGGCTAGCTCGGCTTCGTCGTCGGCTGGAGTGTGGGTGTAGTGAGCAGGCTGGCTCGCCACAATGTGGTGGTGTACATCTGGAATACCTGATGGCGCTGTGCTATGCGGCGCAATAATATCGTTAATGAGTGGCTGCGTAGCGGGAGCATCGCTGGTTGGCGGTGTGTGTGGGTGCGGAGCTTCGGCTGGGCTTGGCGCGCTACTAGCAGGGGCTGGGTGCTCATCATGATGCGTGACAATCTCGGCCTCTGGTGCCTCTTCGGCTGGCGGCAAGGTGAATGGCTGTGGCGTGGTGGGCTCGGCTGGCGGCTGTGGCGCTGTGGGTTGTGGAGCGCCATTGGCGGCATCGAGCTCGTCATCTATTAAGCTGGCATAATCTGGCCTCGGCATAGAAGACTGTAACGGGTGGATCACTCGCTCACCCAGGCTGGCTGGCCGCGGTGTAGAGAATGGCGCTGTGGGTTGTGGCAGTGTAGTAGGCTGGGGCTGACTGGCTGATGGCACGGGTATAGCTGGTGCGCTGGGCTGAGGTTCAGGAGTAGCATGCGCTGCTGGCCGGTGGCTCACCCCTGTATCACCAAGGACGTCGTGCACAGCCCGCACCACATCTTCAATCCCGACCTGGGATTTGACGAGGTAGCGGTCTGCCCCGAGCGCCTCGCCGCGCATGCGCTGGTCTTGGCTCGAGAGCGCCGTCATGATAATCACCTTGATGCCACGCGTCTCGGTGGTGCTGCGCAAGATATCGAGCATGTCGAAGCCACTAATCTTGGGCATCATCACATCGCTGATGATGAGCTGCGGACGTTCTTTGATAGCCATGGCGAGTGCTTCTTCCCCATCGCCGGCCGACACGATGTCATACCCCTCGGCCAACAGGCGTACTCCGTATATTTCGCGCAGGCTTTTGTCGTCTTCGACAAGCAGAATCTTAACCTTTGTCATATCACCCTCTATTGTACGCAATTATCAGCAAAAATACCATAGTGCTTGTGGTTTTTTTGAGAGGAATTAATATAAAGCGCTGCTCTGGTGATGGGTCTGGCGCACGGTTGGCTTTGTGCGAAGAGATTGACAGAGCGCTGGTAGTGATTTGCAAATAGGTACACATACCTGAAATTGCAAGAACGTTCCCCTGGTCTTCGTAGCAGCCCCACTACAAGAAAACATCGAGAAACTCGCGACCAGGCCAAAGAAAAGAGCTCTGCTCTATATTCTAGCTAGCGTATGGTTAGCTTGGCAGTGCTCTGGGTAGCTATTGACTATAAATCAATCCTGTGGTATCATAGCACTCCCTAACAGAGGAAGATGAATATGACAACAACACGACAAATGCGACATGCCGGGGCGCGATACAAAAGCGAGAAGCCAAGCTGGGTCACGCGTTTTGCAGAAAAATTGCAATCGCCCGAGCGATCCTCACGGCGTGAGAAAGCAGCGCGGGCACTAGGGATGCTGGCCACCATTGGTGCCACGCTGACAGCCGCAACAGGTATTAGTCTCTATCATGACAGTGGCGATATGGAGCCGGTGGGCAATCTGCTTAATCCAGTTGCTGAGTACGTGAGGACGACGGATAAGGACATTGCTAATGCCGATGGACTCTCAAACAGTATTGCGCTTGAAGGTCGCCAGATGGAAGAGACGGCCATGCACGGGGTGGCGCGTGGTACTGAAGCAATGGCTCTTAGCGCTGCTGCGGTATATCTGTTCAACGGGCAGATGGAACGTAGTAAATCACAGCGCAAGAAGATTCAGTCTCGGTCGTAAGAGCATAGTAGTAGCCTAGGGTTTTACCCGTTATAGGGCTCGCTCCTTTACCGCAATAGAAGGCGATACAGTAATTTTAGTATACCGAGGTCGGTATCGTGGAGATATATCGGTCTCAGCATTTATGTCTGGAAATAGTTACACGAGCTACCGTACTGGTCGTGGTGGCGCAGCAGAGCGTGGTGTGGTGAGGACATCGCGGACGCGAGTGGGGCTACGCCGAGGCTGGCTGGTGGCAATGATGTGAGCTGTGGGTGATGGTTGCGACGTAGATGGTGGTGTGGTGCTTGATGGAGTGGGAGGAGCAGCCTGGGCAACGGTAACAGTGGTAGATTGCACGTTTTTTGCTGTGGGTGGCGTGGCTGTGCGGCTGTTCTTTTGGGCTGGGCGCTGGGTGCGAGTAGCTGGGCTTGGCTGCGGCAAAAAGCCTTGGCTCTGGAGTGCGGCCGTGGCAAAAGCTGGCACTGGGCGAGGCGGAGCTGCCTTGGCGGCTTGTGCTGCTGCCTTGGCTTTGGCAGCGAGGGCGGTTTGGGCATCGTGCTCACTCATACGTGGGAGTTCAAGGAAGAAGGTACTTCCCTGCCGGTACGCACTCTCCACCCACAAGCGGCCGCCCATCACCTCTGTGAGGCGGCGACTGAGGTAGAGCCCCAGGCCAGTGCCGCCAATCTCGCGCGTGTCCGAATTATCCACCCGATAGAACTTTTGGAAGAGGTGTGACTGATCTTCTACTGGTATACCAATGCCAGTATCGGTAATGGCGATCGTTACGCGCCCACTACCACCGGTCACATCCACCGTTACACGCCCGCTGGGGGTGTATTTAATGGCATTCTCCACCAGATTATCCAGCACCTCGCGCAGCTGGTCTGGGTCGACAGAGACATAAAAGGCAGGGCTCAGCGTCCGGCTCGTAAAGGTAGCGCTATGCTCACCGCCAGTTGTGCCAGGGCGTGGCTTGAAGATAAGCTGGAGCTGCTTGTCCTCGGCCTTGTGGCGCAGCCCTTCCACAATGTCGCTGACAAAGGGGATGAGGTCGATTGCCTCGGGGTTGCTCTGCAGGCGGCCATCGTCGGCTTTGCTCACGTCCAGCAGGTCTTGAAAGAGCCGGCCAAGGTGCTCAGCCGAGCGGTGGGCCTTGGTGATGAAATCGCGGGCACGCTGGTCGATGGTGGCAGTGGCGGGGTTGAGTGTGAGGCCAAGGTAGCCTTCGATCGACGCCACAGGGGTACGCATCTCGTGGCTGGCGGTGCTGATGAACTCGGCTTTTTGGCGCTCCTCGGCCTTTTCCTTCGTCACATCACGAAAGACGACGATAACCCCACTGCCCGGCTCGCTGCTGACGGGCGAAATAACGAGCGAGATGATCGGCGTCTTGCCAGAGCTCGTCACGAGGCGTAGGCGGTCGGTGGTGAGGGGCTGGTTGTCTGCCAGGACAGCAGCGATAGGGTCGGTATCATTGGTAATGGGGTCATTCTTGGCATCGATAAGCTTGAGGACGGATTGGTAGCTGAGACCCAGAGCATCTTCGTCACCCCAGCCCACAAGACGTTGGGCTGCTGGATTGATGAGCTCAATCATCCCATCTGCGTCCAGCGCCATCACGCCATCGCCAATTGCATTGAGCACGATATCCGACTTGCCTGCTACCCGGCTTAGTGTGGCGGCAAGCTCGCGGTATGAAGTAGTGCGAGCCTCGGCAGCGCGATCATCTGGCCCCCAGAGCAAGCACCCTACCAAGATGGGTAGCTCGCCCGTCAGCATAGCGCTAGGGATCATCGTACTTGTAATATGCCCCGCCAGCACCCCCCAACTGAGATAGGCATTGACTAGTAGCAAGACCAGTGCTAGCCCTACCCAGCCAAAAAACATTGCAAAGACTGCCACCAAGAGCCAGGCTGCAATAAAGGGTGAGCTTAGCCCACCAGTGCCAATAATAAGCGCACCGGTTGTGGCCACGGCGCAGAGATACACTACCAGACTCGCCTGCCCAAGCCGCTGCTGCGGTGGCCAGATGTGAAGCACCGCTGCTACAACCCCTGTTATACCAGCCAAGATGACGGCAATGAGTGGCATGCCAAGCACGAGGTTGTATTGATCCACCCCGCCAAAGTGCCGCCATGCCCACAGCGCCACGATGATGACGGCATAGAGCATACTTGCCTCGCACAAGCGCCGGTGCCAAAACCGGCTGATTTGTTGCACCCCCATTGGTTATCCCCCTTATGCTTTGTGTGTATTATAGCGGATTGATTGGGTGATAGCAATGGAGTGCTGAATGAGATAGCCGCGCTCGCTGTCAGTGTCTTCTTACGACCCTAGTAGTAATTTATTCGCCCATTTTTCTCTACAATGTGCTACAATAGTGCCAGAAAACAAAGGAGGCCATATGGCAAAAAAATCAGCCAAAGCAGCGGCCAAAGCAGCCGCGCCAGCAACAACTACTACAAAAACAAAGGTCACAGTATCGACCACCCGCAAAAAGACGCCCAAGCAAATGCTCGACATCCTACTCATCGCAGCCTGCCTGGTGCTCAGCGTTATCGTAGTGGTACTGAGTATCTCGCGCAGCATCGATCCGCACACCGCCATCGTTATGCTCAGCGTTGGTCTGGCCTGCCTTAGTGCCTATGTGCTTAACCACGCAGCAAGCCGGTAGAACCCTGCTCTACTACTCTTATAAATAACCCGCTCGCGATTGGTGGGTTATTTTACATTCTGCTATAAAACTGTGTCTATGCAGAGAAATGAGCGTGCTGTGTGCCAAGATCTAAGACGCAGCACTACGTGCCCGGCGCATACACCACAAGTGTGCCGTCCTTGCTGGTGCTAGCGATGAGATTGCTACGAATAGTGAGGCTGCGCATGTCGGTTCCTTTGATGGTGAGGAGGGTTGTACCATCGGCGACTTTGACGATCTTGAGACCTTTACTGCCGCTGGCTTGGATGCCAGCGGAGTGGAGATTACTGGTGAGGAGGAGTGAGCCATCCAGGCTGGCGGAGACGATATTGCCGCCGCCAGCCAGGGTGAGTGTGCCACCGCTGGTGCGGCTGTAGGTTGCCTGGCTTAGGGCGAAGTCTTGCGTATTTTGGCTGGCAATACGCAGGAACTCTCTACCCTGCCCATCCACAACGACGCGCGGCATATCTGTAGTGAGAGCCTCTCGGGGGTACGTTGGCGCAGTAGTACCGGTGGGGTTGGTGAAGGAGCTGGCGGCTGGGCTGAGCTTGTAAGTGCTATTGACAGTGCTGTGGCCGCGTGGCTTGCCATCAATGCCATAGCTCTCGAAGGTCTCTTGCCCGCTTGATTGGATGGTGTTACTGCCAGCAGTGCCCTCCAGCCAGCCATCGCTTGCTAAGGTAACGTTGCTGGAGCTAGCTGTACGCTGCACTTCGCGCGTGCCGCTGGCGATATCATACACGGTGATGGTGGTCGTCGATTGGTCTGCAGTGGTCGCTTGGCGTTCATTTGTGATGACGACACCGGTGGTGGTATGTGAGGTAGCACGCTTGCTAGGTGACTTCTGGGATGGCTTAGCGCCGTGGTCTTTCTCGGTATTGCGGCGACAGAGGAGTTTGTTGCCGCCCGCTATAGTGCAGGTAGCGTTGGGGTTCTGAAAATCGCCACTGGTGATGGGGCGCAGATTCCCTGCGGCGGCGTAGAAGGTGGCGGTGGTGCTCTCACCAATAATGTCCTGCTGTTGGCTGTCTGTGCCGTAATATGTAAGCGTAGTAGGCTGGGTAGCTACAGGAGTAGTATAGAGAACCTTGGCGGTAGTAAGCTCCACCGCCGTAATGACCGAGCGTCCCCGCTGTTGGCTGGCGCAATATACCACTCCACGCGGCGTCACACTGCTGCAGGTACTGGCTGGCCAAGTGGCAACTGCCTGCCTGCGCCCAGTATCCCAAATCCGGAGCACTGGTGCGGTATCCTGTGCGCCCTGCCCGGCGATGGCGAGCCGCGAGTGGTCGGCTGTGCCACCCAAGAAGCTCAAGCCACCCTGCCCCGCCGCAAATCGCACTGTGCGCTGGCCTGCTCCATAGCCATTAGCCAGAAACACATCGGTGCGCGATGGCGTGGCCGACACTGCCGCGGCTTGCATGCGCTGCGGCGAGGAGAGGAGAGTCGCCGCCGCAGCAATGGCCGAGAGCACCACAGTGATGGCCGCCGCAAGCATCACCCATAGCATGAGTGTGCTATGCCGCCGTTTGGCAGGGCGTTGTGGCGGGTGCTCCCCCAGCACAGATGTCGGAACGGGCGAAATATCCATAGGTAGCTTTGTTGTATTACACAATATTGTGTCATTAGTATAGCAGATATCGCTGCGGCTGGAGCGGGATTTTGGGCGGTGGGACAATGAAGGAGTATTGTAGTGGACAAACCAGCGAGTTTTTCGTATAATGGCACACAGCACTGCTATGTGCACATGCACGGCCTCATCGTCTAACGGTTAGGACACCAGGTTTTCATCCTGGCAATCCGGGTTCGATTCCCGGTGAGGTCACCAACAAAGCTACATTACGATACCTTGCCTCGGCGAGGTGTTTTTATTTGCGGTATTATTTTGAGATATATAGCAAGAGCTAAAACTTCAAAACTCCACCACTGTATATAACGGACTGACCAAATAAGGAATATGGAGGTGGCGGCATATTGGCAAATATTCGCTATATCACTCTCGGCCGTAGTATAAAGGCGCTCGATGATGCCGGATTAAGAGGTATATACACCAGGGGGAGCCACTAGCTCTTCTCCATCCCCGCAATAATCTCTAGCAATCGCCGTGGAGTGATCTCGGCTTTGATGAGATAGCCGTCCACACTGGTCTGGAGAGCGAGGCGGGTGGATTCGTCTTGGTCGAAGTTGGTCATGATGACGATCTTTGTGCCAGCGATGTGTTGCGGCTCGGCGCGCAGTGCCTGGAGGATCTCGCTGCCGCGCTTCTCGGGGAGCATGATGTCGAGCAAGATGAGGTCGTAGTGATTGTTGCGTGCTGCCACGAGGCCGTCTGCCCCATCGATCAGCCAGTCTACTGTATAGCCTGCTTTGCGGAGGCTACGCACGTACATTTCGCCGATGAAGCGATCGTCTTCGATGACGAGAATTGTTTGAATTGCCATAATTTCTCTCCTCCTACCTCTGTTATCCTTTGTACATTGTGTGGTTTTTTATCCAGCCGCTGCCGCTGGTGATGAGCTGACTATTGCTGCCATCAGTGAGTTTGTCTGCTACGCTGGCGTAGGTGGGGATGGTGATAGTGAAGGTAGAACCCTCCCCTTCGCGGCTTACCACGCCAATCTGCCCACCGTGTGACTCGACGATCGCCTTGCTAATGTAGAGCCCAATGCCCGTGCCGGCTACGGTCTCGCGGCTGCGGTGCGAGCGGTAGAACTTGTGAAAGAGATTACCCATGACATTGGCGGGGATGCCGATGCCGTGATCTTGCACCTTGATGGCGACAAATGCACCGTCTTGCTCTGCCAAGACGGCTACGAGCCCGCCTTCGTTGCTATATTTGAGCGCGTTATCAATGATATTGCTCAGCACCTCAGACAGGCTGGAGCGATCGGCCGCAATGGTGGGCAGCGTGGTGGGGATATCTACCGTAAGTGTGCGACCTTGGGTGGTGGCGCGCAGCTGCATGTCGTCACGGATGATATTGTAGATGCTAGCCACTGACTCTTCTGCTAGGTGGACGCGGAGGTGGCGGCGGTCGAACTTGCTGGCATTAAGGATGTTGTTGACGTAACCACTGAGGCGATTGGCCGAGACAACGAGCCGCCCTAGTAGCTCTTGCTGGTCGCCAGCCAGCGCTGGGCCAACCTCCTCAGTGAGGACATCCAGATAGCCACGAATAACGGTGATGGGCCCGCGCAGCTCGTGAGCGGCAAAGGCGATGAAATCGAGGTCGTCATCCTCGGGCTGGTAGAGAGTGGTGCGATCATGCAGTACCAGTATAACCTCGGCGCTGCTTCCCTTCTCATAATTGGCCGTAATGTCGAAGATACGCCGCCCAGGTTCACCCACCAGCTTGTTTGCAATGCGCAGCCAGGTCTTCTCGGCATGGACAGCGCTGCGACGACAGTGTGCGAGCCACTCCGTCAGGCCATCGCCTGGCTCGAATAGTAGCTCGAGCTCGGCCGTACCATCATGGCTCTGGCGCAGTGGGGTGTGGCGGTTGTGGTAGCGTACTTGCCCCTGGCCAGTGAGGATGGCAATGCCAGCACTGGTTTGATCAAGCGCGGCCTCGATCTGGGTAGCTTGCGCTTGAGCCTGGCTCGGTGGGTTTTGGCCAGCTAGTGCGGCCGTTTGGTAGATGTATTGCAGCAGCGGCTTGAAGCCATCGCGCTCGAAGTGTGCTGCATTGGGGTTGGGCGGTGTAATGGTGCTGGGCTCGCCTGCTACATGGCTGAGAGCATGTGTGAGGTCTTTGAGCGGGGTGAGTAGCTGCATGAGCAGGAAAATATTGAGTGGGATACTCGCCAATACTACCACCATAATGACCAGCCAAAACTGCAGCTGGCTAGGGCTTAGGCCAATCATCCACAGCGTACTCGCTACGAGCCCAGCAATAGTGCACTGCATCAGGATACTCGCACCAATAGCACGGCGACTATAGCGCGGCCAATATTGCTTAATAAGGGTGGGTGGACGACGAGATGGCAACGGTTGGGCTGGGCCTACTGCTGCCACGACACGCTCCCTGTGCCACCAGGTACTGCCGCAATCCATGTCTGGCCACGGGTAAGAGCGATTGCCTTGCCATTAGCGTCACGTAGCTCAAGAGGGCTAGTACGGTCGGTCTTACGCCATATTCCCTCCACTACGCTGCCATTTTGGAAGATGGTTGCTTTGCCTTGGCCAGTGGTGATAATATTCTCGCGCGTGCCATCCTCTTGCACGGTGGTCTGCTGGACGGTTAGTGCCACCACAACGCTGGGTGCGATCTGCCCCTCCTCACGGTCCAAGCTAGCCTCGCCACCGATGCTACGCTGGTAGGTGTTGGTGCTGGCATCGTATTGGTAGCGCGTGTTGTAGCGGGCGGATTTGCCAAAGTTAATGACGGCCACAGTGGCGGTAGCAGGGTTCGCTGGCTTGCCATCGGTCCGAGCAAGGGCGGTCTTGACAGTAGATTGCTTGTAGCCTTTGCTACTATTTAGGTCATCCAGCCGCTCAGCACTAGTATAGACATTGTGCGGGGCACGGCGGTCAGTGGCACGCCAATAGCTGCGCTCATGAAAGAACTGGTCGATATCGCGGTAAGTACCATTGCGGATCTCTTGCAAGGCATGTGAGCTACCCCCTACATGGGCTACGCTGGGCTGGTATGGCGCGAGCCAGTCGATGTAATACGGCCGCAGGCTGCGCACTGGGCCAATCATCGCTGGTTTGTTTTGCTGGTACAGTGCGAGAAAGCGAGTGATACCTGCCTCGGCAATTGCCTCGTACACCACCTCAGCCTGCTTGACGCCCGACTGGGGGCGAGCACTGGGGCTATTCTCGAGCATCACTGCAGTAACGGGCTTGGTGGTGGCCGCTTGGTCGGCTACCTTGAGGCCAGTCAGAGGCGAATAATACACCTCTGGGGCTTTCTGTGTTGCCACAACAGGGGCGGGCTTGGCCTGGCGAGGCTTATTGAGTAGAGAAAATGACGCCATTGCTCCAGCAAATACCACCAACGCCCCACCAATCACCATCACAGGCATGCGGTGTTGCCCCACAAAATGCCGCAGCCCCATAAAGTGCCGTCCATGCCGTCGCAAACGCCGACGCTGCGCCCGACCGCCAAAAGCTGCCGGTGGTGTATTCTGTGGTGAACTCATCTTATGGCCATTATACCATGAGCGGATAGCGATGAATGAGGAATTTTGCGGCAAAAGGATACCTTGGACTTGACCGCTGTACAGTGTGAGTGTTTTTACCCTTGCGCTTCTCTGCTTGTGCTCTATGGGTAAATGGGTCTTGGTTATTTACTTCGTGCGCTGGGTCTTTTTGTGGCAGTGGATGATGAGGAATTGCGTAAGAGCTGCATGGCGAAGATAGATACATCGACACCTCGAGCGCATGCGATCAATTACCCAACAAACCCCTTGGCAAATCCGCAAAAATAGCCTACAATGAATAACCATTAACGGATAATTTGGGTGAGGAAAATGACACGACGACACGAGAGCGACAGTACAGATAATGGTAGAGACAGCAGCACTATACCACCATCACGACAGACTGATGAAGGTCAATCACCCCAATCGCCACAACAAGCGAGTAGCGGAGATTGGCGTGTGGGGCAGGCGCAAGAAGAGGTGCGCCAGCCATCGTCTGATGTCATGAGGGCCATGACGCTTGCTGCCCTCGGAGGCAGCATAGGGATTGGCTCGGGCCCACAAGGCATTGATATATTCGCCTCCCCCGTTGCGCGCGACATCATTAACGGCAGCGCAGACTCTGTGAGCGGTATGGAGCCGGCACCATCGGTCTGGCTGGGCGACGTACCTCCAGCAAAATAGCTACACAGTACTCCCTCTGTGGCACGAATATTGCTCGGCGAGAACAGCAAAGCGTTGCCCACCATAGCCAGGCTACTACCACACCAGCAAATAGCATAATATTTTGAGGCAACAGTAAGCTGCTGCCTCTGTATCGTTGTAAATAGCGCAGCAATATGGCCTTGACAGATATATATATATATATATATATAATTTCTTTCATATTCTCTCTACAGATAGGAAGGGGAAGAGAATATGTTCCTTGAGATTCATTGCGGTAGACTCTATGTAGACGGAGAGCAAGTTGGCTACAGCAAGTGCGATATGCCTATCTCTCGATCCCTTTGGGTCGAGGGTGTTACACGAGAGGAGGTGTCTCAGCCATGGGAATGCCCTAAGATCTACCATTGGGCTTGGAACGAAAGCGACCACGATCAGAGTAAATATGCGAACCAAGAGCGAGCTCTACTGACATTCTTTGCTCGTTGCGGCATCGTGGTAGGGTCAGTTGCTATCTGTAGCTGCTTTGCATCGTACGCTTGGTCGTTATGGTGGCTACTATTGACTATTCCTTCCGCATTCCTGACTGGCGTTACTGGCGTCGTCTTAGTGGGTGGATGGCAAGAACGTAAGCAGTTGTATCGGCGTTTCGGCTCTGGTGAGTTGAATGCAATTGAGTTTGATTACAGTGTAATCCGCTATATACGCTTACTGCTTCAATCTGGCCTCTCTCAGAATGTTCGTAAGAGGCTGGAGGCTGGTGATGGTGGGGTATCTGTTGACAGTATCAACACCAAGGTAGTCAGTATCAGTCATGAGTCCGTCACTCGGGTTGTTCGTCGCAACCCAGAGCTGATCGAGTTCATCAGCAAGGAGTGCAGTGCCGAGCTTCCCTCACCGGAAGAATACCGGCGTCGCGCATTTGATGTTCTGTATGGCTACATACAGGACGAGATCAACCGCCTCAAGGCCAATCACGCTGCTGCTGAAGAGCAGCGCCGTGTAGAGGCTGAGCGCAAGGCGACCGAAAAGTCGCTGCGCCACTCACGTGAGGAGCGTGAGGCCTTAGTAGCTGCCGAGGCCGACCGCGCTTCACGGGTGTCGTCCCTCCCCTTCATCCTTGGTGAGTCCGAGGATGAGGTCATCGCCTGGGGCTCGCTGTCTCAGGCGATGCTGGAGGCAGATAGTGACTCGACTTGTGCTACCGATCGCAAGGAACCAAAAAAGGCTTGATATCTCAAGCCTCACGCCGGCCTATGGAATAGCATAGGCATGGCCCTTCTATCCACCGGGAGTTGCTCGCTTGAGTACCATTGTGTATTCGCGGGCAGCTCCCCTACCCCTGTTATTACTATTATTTTTTGCTCATGACGCAATTATTTGTTCAAGTAAAAACCGGCTGGGAGAGCCGGTTTTTTGTGTGATGCGTAGCGCGTTATTATCCAAGATACTGCTCAATCCGCGCCAGCGTCCGCTCCTTGCCAAGCAGTGCCAGCGTGTCATTCAGCTGGGGGCTAAAGGGTGCCCAGGTGGTGGCAATGCGGATGAGGCTAAAGAGCACGCCCGGCTTGTGGCCAGTGGTCTCGAGGAGTTGGTTAAGGGTGTCTTGGATAGCGCTTGGCGTCCATGTGTGCTGCTGAGCCAGAGCGGCATGGGCTGTGGCAAGGAGCTCTCGACGCTGCTCGCCTGTCAGTTTGCGCAGAGGCTTGTTGGTGGTAATGAGTTCTTCGTTGATGGCGGGCTCTTCGAAGAAGTAGCGGCTCAGCATTGGTAGCTCGGCCAGAGTCTTGAGGCGATCTTGCACCAGAGCAAGCACTTGTTTCTTGTACGATTCGTCGGCGCTAGCGGCACTGGCTGGCCAGTAGTGCTTAACCCGCCCGTAGAGGTCATCGAGCGATAAGCGGCGGATCCATTGGCCGTTCATCCACAGGAGGCGCTTTTCGTCGAAGCGGGCACCACTGCGCTGGACGCGCTCGAGGCTGAATTTCTCGATCAGTTCCTCCTTACTAAAGATCTCTTGCTCGGTGCCATCATTCCAGCCCAGCGAGGCGAGGAAGTTGAGCATTGCCTCGGGCAAAATACCATCGGTGCGGTAGTCGGTGACGCTCTTGGCGCCATCACGCTTGCCGAGCTTTTTCTTGCCATCCGGCGCCATGATGTGTGGCAGGCAGGCCAGTACTGGCGGCTCAAGCTCCAACGCATCGTATAGACTGAGGTAGCGTGGAATGCTGGAGATATATTCCAGCCCGCGGATGACGTGGGTAATGCCCATCTCGGCATCGTCGACAATGTGGGCGAAGTTGTATGTTGGGTAGCCATCGGCCTTGATGAGGATGAAGTCATCGAGCGCTTCTGGCCCAGCAGAGAGCTCACCCATCACGGGGTCGTGCCAGGTGTAGCGCTGGGGCTCGGCTACCTTGAAGCGCAGTGGCTGGGTGCCATCCCACTCTGGTGGATTGGTTGGGCGATAGTCGCGGTATAAAAAGGCCTTTTTGGCAGCCCGAGCTTCCTCGCGAAAGCCTTGGACCTCCTCTGGGGTATAGGGATCGGCATAGGCGAGCCCTTTGTCGATGAGCTTTTGTGCCCAGCGGTGGTAGATGGCGAGGCGCTCCGACTGATGGTATGGCCCAGCCTCACCGCCAACGCGTGGGCCTTCGTCCCAGTCTAGCCCAAGCCAGTCGAGTGTATCGAGAATCAGATCCTCCGCCCCAGGTACAAAGCGAGCGCGGTCGGTATCCTCAATGCGCAAGACGAATTTTCCACCCTGCTGGCGCGTGAGCAACCACGGAAAGAGCGCTGCGCGCACATTACCCACATGAATATACCCCGTGGGGCTTGGTGCAAAGCGGGTGCGAATGGTAGTGGTATGCGAAGATGGTGTATCGGATGATGTGTCGTTACTCATATGGATAAGTATAGCAGATGAACTGCTACATACTCGCTGCAATCCGCGCTATCTGTTCGCTCGACAGGGGTGCGTTGCCCTTGATGGTGTAGAGGATGCCGCCATTGACCCATGCGGCGGCGTTGTGGGTGCTATAGATAGTGAGGCCACGGCTGGTGGTAGTGGCGAAGTTGCGGCCAAAGCTGGGCAAAACGTAGTTGGCCAGGACAGCACTAGAGTCCCAATCTGACCGGCTCTGCGTGAGAGTAAAGGTGCCTGGGCCAGCGTTGGCGGCGAACTTCATTAAGACACTTCCCCGCTGCTGCGATATGCCGCCCGCCAAGCTATAGCCACTCGGCTGATATGACGGGAACGATGCATTAATGCCAGCCTGAGCGGCGGCCATACGAGTAGCAATGGCAGGCATGTTGTGGTATGTCAGATAGCCGCCAAAGGCAAGCAGTGCCACCATCGCCCCAGCAACGCTGAGATGCCGACCCCAGTGGCGCGCCGCTGGCTGCCGAGTTGGTGGTGGTGCAACGCTGGTTGTGGGTTTGTTGGTGCGGCGTTTACTAGTGAAGAGCTTGCGGCGTTTAGATCTGGGTACAGCTGCCGACTTCTTACTCTGCTGAGTAAGAACGCTGCGTGGCAGTGTGCCAACAGGGATATTCTCCGTCGTAGTGAGTTCTGGCTCAGCTGGTGGCCACCACACCTCACCTTGAGGTATCCCAGAAGGCTGTGCTACCAGTGGTTGGGCGGCAAGCTCGGCGAGATTGAGTGTGGGTAGGCTAATTGGTATAACTGGCTGCGTGGCCTGGGTTTGCGTCTGCTCGACTTGCTCGGTGGCAAGCACACGTGCTAGTTGTGACGGTGGTGGCGTGTTATAGCGCTTAGCGGCACTGGGTGGTTCTATCTCTGATGGTACGAATACAAAATCCATACTGCGTGGTGCGCCAGGCTGGGTGGACGTCTGCTGAGCAGTGCGGTGTGGGGTTTGCGCATGGGACGATGAGGGTCTTGTTGGCTGAGCCGAGAGTGGCGATATCGTCACGGGTTGCCGCTTCCGTAGCTGGCGCGGCGAGCCAGGTCGAGATGATGTGATAGGCTGCACCGCCACTGGCCGATGATGCTTGGTGATGTGCGCAGTTGGTGTTGTAGTGCGATGTAGCGCCGTTGTTTTTTGCGGCGTGGCTGGCTGGTGCGCGGGGTGCGGTGGAGTGGTTTGAGTGTCCCTCGTAGATATCCGTGGCTGGTTCTTTACGAGTGATTGCGGCGTCGCTGTGGCCGCCTGAGTTATCTGTACCGCCTTGGTTGCCGGGATGATTTCTGAGATATGCTTCTGAGTTGTCTTGACTGCTGTAGAGCGAGCGCGCGGGGTATGAATGATCTTTAGCTCAGGCCCGTATAGTACAGGCTGCCGCTCTGATTTGCTCGTACGATGCTGCTTTGGCCTCTGTATATCTTGACGAATGGCAGCCTGCCCAGCTGCCTGCTTAGACACTTGTCCACCACGTGTGACCGTCGTATGACGCATAATAAGTATATCCCCCTTGTTCCCTCTTTGATCGTATAATACTCTAAGCATAAGGGGTTTTGCAAGAGGTGGGAGTTGTTTTGTATAAAATCCTCGGGACAAAATAAAATACATGAGCCTGCTGCAAGGTTAAGCTGGATAGGCAACGCATCCTACTTCCCTCCAGCCATGGTATAATGTTGTCATGGATACGCAACAACGAAAGCGACGCCAACGCGTCCATCTGACATTGATTTATAGCATGATGGTGCTGACCGTTCTCTTCACCGTCGTGATTTTTGCTTATGCAATACAGGGGTACCGGCTCAATTGGTCGAGTGGTAAGGTTGTGCAAGGAGGGCTAGTGCAGTTCGACACCCACCCCGATGGTGCCCAAGTGACGGTAGACCAAACCCGCCTCAGCAACGAGACGCCTAGCAAGCTTACCCTCTCGGCGGGCCAGCGTAATATTACCATCCAGCGTGAGGGCTACCACGATTGGCACAAGACGGTGGATGTGAAGGCCGGCAGCGTGCTGTGGCTCGACTACGCCCGGCTTATCTCCAGCAACCCAAGCCATAAGAATGTCGCGACCGCTAACGGTGCATCGAGTGCTATTGCTTCGGGTAATAATCGTTACCTCGCCTTTACGCCGTCTGCGCATAAGCCTAGTGTCACTCTGGCCGACCTCAGTGGCGACAAACCGCAGATGACGAACATCACACTCGACAGCGCGCACTACACCGCGCCAGACAGTGCTGAACACCAAACCTTCGCCCTCGACTCGTGGGATAAGGATAACCGCTATGTGACGATCAAGCACACCTACAATGGCGATAAAACCGAGTGGCTCGTTCTCGACACGCAGGGTAGCCACAAGCTCGAGAATGTCACACGGCAGCTTGGTGTGGATGTTGATGCTGCTAAATTCTCGCAGGGCGACAGCCGCAAGCTCTTTGTCCTCACCGGCGAGGGCGACCTGCGCCAAGCAAGTCTCGGTGACACGACGATCACAGGCCCGCTCGTTAGTAATGTGGCTGAGTTTGCCCTTTACAGCGACACTACCATCACCTACACGACTAAACTTGACCACACCAGCAAGCAGCGCACTGCTGGCTACCTCACTATTGGCACCACCAAGCCTCGCACCGTCCGTAGCTATGCCGATGATGGTGTAGCTCCACTACACTTCCGTATCGAGAAATACTACGACAAAGTATACTACGTGATCGCCTATGGTGAGACGGCTGAGATTCTTAGTAGTACCTCGCATGCCGCGAGTGATTCGCGTACGGCAAGCAGCCTCAAGTCTGTCGCCAGCCTCAGCATGCCAGGTGGCATTAGCCATGTCGATTTCTCGCGTGGCGGGCATCGCTTCGCCTGTGTGTATAACGACACGAGCCTCATGACGTACGACCTCGAGCTACTCAAGTCCTCCACCATCAAGCTCCCTCAGCCACTGACGCGCGATATCAACTGGATTGATGGCTACCACTTCACCTTCACACACGGCGGTGTACACCTCTACGACTTTGATGGCGCCAACCAGCAGCGCATCACCACCTCGGCGCTCGATCTCCCTGTTGTCCTCTCACAAAACCAGCGCTACCTCTACAGCTTCGTCAAGACGAAGGACGGCGTGGCACTGCGCCAGACGAAAATCGTAAACGACAACTAAGGGTTACTATAGTCTTCGATAGCACAGACGATAAACTTGTCGTTGTTGAATAGAGTATATAATTAGCAAAATAATTAACAAAATCAAAAAACATAGCCCACCAACCATGCTCAAACTGAACCCCGGATATATCTCAATCCGAGAGCGCACTTAAGGGCACTACGATCAGATTGAGACACGAGTTTAGTGAGCTATGTTTGGTGGGCTATTTATGAGCCCCTAGTAGTGATTGCGTCTTGCAAAGGCGTGGAATGATCCAACGGCGGCAATGATACACCCCAAAAAGAGTGCCATACCAAAGGCCGATACCGGATCCTCAATAGACCGAGAGCTGAAGAAATGTACAGCGATCAGTGCTGCAACTGCAGCAACAAAATTCGCTACACCGTACCACTTCAGCGTACTTGTCCTATCATTGTCCGCGAGATGCGAGTATACACCGAGTAGAATGAAATCTATGATGTATCCAGCACCCATTGCAATGAGTGACCCCACTCTTCTCACCTCCTCTCTAAGAAAGTGAGCCCAAAGCCAGGAGCGACTCTTCGCTCCAAGACATGCTTTGAGCAAAAAGTTAGTATATATATCAATATATGAGGGGCTAGTCAAGTGGTTAAGAGGGTTCTAAGAAGCGACAGCCGCGAGATTTACGAGATATTTACCAGAATAACAGAGTTCGCTAGCAGGTCTACTAGCCAATGATCGTTGTTATTTCTACATACTTTTCTTATTGCTATAGCGCTATGTAGCTTGGCAATACACTCTCATATTCGCATATCTCTTTGCGATAGCACACTTTCCTTCGTCTTTATACTACTATACGAACTACCAGAGTAACCAGTGAGAAATATCGCACTTTCAAGCGTAGATGCCACACTGGTTTATAAAGTTAACTTACCGCCCTGAAAACAGGTTGCCGACCCGTTGGACGAAGGTTGGTGAGTTGCCTGGCATGGCGCTCTTACTGTTGCTACCACTGTTGGTAGTGGTTTGAGATGCTTCTTTTTTGGCGGAGGATGGGTCGGGGCTGACTTGCTCGGCAGTGACGAGCAGGCGGTTGAGATCGGTACCAAGCGGCACACAAGTGATGAGCGTCATAGTTGGCTTGGTGGCGTTGGTTTGCAGTGCGTGCACATCGGTCGGCTTGACGACTTGCGAGCCAGTAACAGTATAGGTGTAGCGCTTGCCGTTGTAATTGACGTAGATATTATCACCCTTTTGCATTTGCTCGAGCCGCGCGAAGATGAACTTATACTTACCATTATCGAGCCAGTCGTTGCTCGAGTGGCCTGAGACGACGAAGTTCCCTACCTCACCAGGCTTCGCATTGGCACCAGGGATGTTAAACCACACCACACCCTTATCCATCGCGGCATTGAGCGAGGCTTGGCTGGCGGCATTGGCATCCCACACGATGGGTACGTCCACGGCGATCTTAGGGATGATGAGCTTGGGGTCTGGGCCAACGTTGGTCGAGTCATATGGGCTAATGATATAGCTCTGAGCATCGAGGTCGCCTGGTGAGGTGTAGGCAGCAACGTATGAGAAAAAGACTCGGTTGTACTGCAATGCCAAGAATAATACCATGACGGAAATACCAGCTACCGCGGGGATGAAGTGGCGGCTATGGCGGACTTTGCTTGCGCCGTTGCGGATTGAGCTCAATAAGCGTGAGCGCAGGTCGCCCATGGCTTGGCTTTGGGTGAGCTCCTCTGGCTCATCGGTGGTGGCTGCGGTGGCGTGAGGTGCATCGGCGTCGTGAGTCTTGGCTTGCTCAGCAAGGCGCTCCTCAGCCTTTTTGACTTGGCCTAGGTAGTAGCGCTCATAATACTGCTGGTAGTAGTTTTGCCAAGCACTGTGGTATTGCTGCCAAGCGGCCTTTTGGTTAGCGGTAGGCTGGCGTGGTGCACCGGCAGGGCGCTGGCTGTCTGGTTGCTGCGGCTGATGTGCGCTCGCTGCTGGCTGCTCGATATGGTTATCTTGAGATGAGGGCTGCTGCGCGTGAGCTGTTGATGAAGCGGCTGTGCGGGTTGGTGAGGGTTGGGATTGTGCCGATGTACCAATGTAGTGTGCCTGTGGACGGCTGCGCGGCGTGATAGACGAAATGTCGCGCTCGCGTGCGGCAGATGCTGAGTGGGTATTTGATGCTGCAGCTGCTTGGCTCTGACGCCACGCTTGCGCGCCTGGGCGGTAAGCTGTCTGGCTGTGCTGAGCGCCGCCTATTGCGTGTCGCACCACTGGTGCATGGCTGGCTGGTTTGCTCGCGAGGTTTGGAACTGAGAAAGTAGCTGCCTTGGCGCTCGTGCTGGGCGCTGGCTGGCGAGTCGGTGCATTACCAATGATGGGCTGCATAGTTGGGCGGTTTGTGCCACCGCTACTGTTCGACGTATTGTACAGCGCATCAATTTGCCCACGCACCTCACTAAGCCGTGCATCGCGGCTCTGCGACGATGAATGCCCTCGTGATGTTGTGCGTGACGAATCTTGTGGCTGCATAACTACTTCCAGTATACAATATTAGCTTTGATATACCAATATATCGCTTGCGTTTCAAAATCCACCCTGGATAAGAAGTTACCTGCCCGTGCCTACGCTCTCGAGACAGATATATTCGAAGAATAAGAGTTATTAATCAAAAAAATAAGCCGACATTGCGGCTTATTTTTCGGAAAACAGTTGAATAAACACTGGTACCGCGGGCCGGACTTGAACCGGCACGTCCGAGTGGACATCAGATTTTGAGTCTGACGTGTCTACCAATTCCACCACCGCGGCGTAAAGTATGACCTGCTGCAGCCCTACCCTGCAACTTTTGTCAGTATAGCAGATTGCGCTGTCCTTGGCTAGCCTCTCGTGCAGGGCTCTACGGAGATATACCTAAGCCGGTCGCTCTATTCATTCAACACGACCGCTCGCCCATCCTAAGCTACTGGATAACCAGCCATGAACGATCAAGAAAAAATATGGCAAAAAAGCCGAGCAACATCACATAGCTGCGCAACAGGCGAAAGCACTGAGCGTGCGATGTATGTTTGATAAGTACAACACCATCGAACATCGCTTGCACGCAACCACGATATAACGGTGGCTACGATCATAATTTTGTGGTAGAACAGCAGCCACAAAATATGGATTTAAGCATAAGCACAATATATGAAAAAGTAATGTTGACAAAAAATAAAGGACATGATAATCTCAACACATAACGTCTAATAATGACGAGGAGGAAAACAAATGAACAAACTAGCAAAATCGTTTGTTGCACTTGGCGTAGTCGCTGGCGCAGCAATCGGTGGCCTGTGGGTAGCGCAGCCAGCATCGGCAGCGATCTCAGCAGGTTGTAGCAACTTTAATGTTGTAGAGTGCGGCACAAAGGACGTACAAACCCTGCGCAGCACTTACACAAAGCGTACAGAGATCCGTCAGCTGTACAGCCAGTTCGGTATTACCGAGCAGATGATCAACGGTGCCAACATGCAAGAAGGTACAGTTGATGCGAACGGCAACGTGACTGTTGGTGGTCGTGTTGTCGCTACTGGTGCCCGCACCCTGCAGGCCAAAGCTGGTACAAAGCAAAAGCAGCCAGAAGGTCAGCGCACCGCTGGTGGCCACACCTACTACCAGTACCCAACCGGTGATAGCTTCATCTTGGGCAAGACAACCTTTAGCGTTTATGCATGGTTCGACAACAACGGTAAGTTTATCGCTGGTGTTATTAAGGACTGTGGTAACCCTATCTGGGGCACCCCAACTCCCCCACCAGCCAAGCCAAGCCTGACCTGCGACGCGTTGCAAGCTACCCAGATTTCGCGCAACGAATACCAGTTCACCGCCAAGGCAACCGCTAAGGAAGGTGCAAAGGTCGTTAACTACATCTATGACTTTGGTGACGGCAAGACTGCCACTGGCGGCGCAACCGTTCGCCACACTTACGCCAAAGAAGGCACATACACCGTTAAGATGACCGTGGTTGGCAACGAAGGTGGTAGCACCAACGTTGAGAAGACCAGCCAGGACTGCCAGGTTGTTATCAAGGTAACACCTCAGCCAAGCATCCAGGTATGTGAGCTGAGCAGCAGCACCATCATCACCATCAAAGAAAGCGAATTTGACGCTACGAAGCACTCAAAGAACGTCAAAGACTGCGACAAGATGAAGGTCTGTGAGCTGAAGACTGGTGCCATTGTCACCATCAAGGAAAAAGAATTCGACGAGAAGAAGCACTCAAAGAACACCGCTGACTGCGACAAGGTCAAGGTCTGCCGCATCTCTGACAAGAAGATCGTCGAAGTTCGCCGCAACGAAGTAAGCAATGACTACACCACCGACATGTCGAAGTGTGAGCAAACTCCTCCTTCAGTAGTTGAGTTGCCACACACCGGCTTGGGCGGTACCCTCCTGCCGCTGGCTGGTATTAGTAGCCTCACTGCTGCAGGTGCCGCTTACTACGTAAGCCGCCACCGCAAATAATATAACCGTTTGCGGATAACCCAAAAATCACCCGTTTTGCATGGACGGGTGATTTTTTATTGGTTTGGTTTTTGAAAGTAAATCATTGATCCGATATAAGCTGCGCGTCCTCTTTTCTTTTTTGATTGGTCTCATCTGTGGGAAGTTCTCCGATGAGAAGGATTAAGACTACTCTGCCCTCTCTCAGCCGCTCCTAGGCCGTAAGAGAAGGCTAGCCGCGCATATGTGAGTGCATTCTGTCTGATCTGTCTGTGCTGGTAGTGCTCCATGCTAGTCAGTAGCAGGATATATTTTGCTGGAATAATAGAGAAAGGCGGTATAAATATGTATTTTACATCGTGCCCTCTAGATGGTAACACGAGTAGTTTCATCGGTTCACTTCTCCTCAATAGAGGCTTAATACAGGCCGTAGTTAGCTTCTGCAGACATAGTTCAGTTAAAGATGACGGTATTCAAGGTCTCCTCAAGATATTCCATCTACACCTCCCTACTCTACCCCACCATACTCCTAGCCAGGAGATGTCTCCTACGGCAGTCTAGACCCTTTATCCAGGCTGATACTGTAGCTTCTGCGTACTAAATAAGGCAAGTGATGAGACTGTATAGTGACGAAACGCTAACCTACCCTTTTGCTGGTAGTATAAGGATGCACTGAACACACTCATTACTCATGGAACATGGTTGACGTAGCGCACAAACTAGAGCGAACAAATATAATACTCATCTGCTTTTTACTCTATAGTGCAAGAGAAAATAGGCGATCTGCTATGACCGATATGCTAAATATTACAGCAAAACATGATATAAGTACTTGATTTCCAGTAGAATCGTGCTATTTATGTTCTATAAATAAGATATATAATACCGACATTCATGCAAATATAGCACACCATGCAATAGGAGAGTTTTGGTATAGCACTTGGTGGTGTTTTATGCTTGTGCTACTTTTTTGTCCAGCAGAATAACAGAGGTAGTGGACTCATGTGGAGCAAACATTTGTTCACGATTTGTGCTTCGTATGATCTGAACACAAAAAACGAACAATATAATAATAGTGCTGCATATCGCGTGCAAATCTCTTTTTTATGCTCTTCCCCTTTCGGTATTGGTTTGATAGGATATAAACCCACTACTTGAGATGGTCTCATCGGTATATTTATCGTGCTTGAAGATTGTCATTCAAGCAAAAGGCGGATCATAGAAATGTTGCTCGAGCTTTAGGCCGTGAACACACTTATTCTTCCCTTCACTAGCCAAAGAGATGAAGAAAAGAAAAAGAATTACAGATAGCCATAACAAAAGCTCCGGAGCCGATACCTAATATCTACTCCTTCCCATCTAGCAGGCTAGCTGTAGCTGCCTGGAGGGGTGTCGCTGGGTTCCACATGGTGTATGCGGCGATGCGCGTTGGCACAGTGCCCTGCCAGAGGGCCATTGGCTGTGACCATGGTGTTGATGTGACAGTGCCATGCTGAGCGATGAGGATGGTGTCGGCGTGGAAGGTGGCTATGGTAAGTGGATAGGTGATGGTAAACTTGTGCAACACCTCGACTAGCTGGAGGAGCGGCATGCGGAAGGTGAGGATCTTGGGGTAGTACAGCGTGCGCAGCAACTTTTGGACTTGCGAGAATGATGCAATGATAAGGATGTTTGACTGGCTGGCAAGTTGCGGGGCGCTTGGTATAAGCAAGTCGACCGCGTCGCGGCTGATGATGAGTGGTGCGGTGGTGTGGCTCACGAGCTTTTCATAGACAATGGCAGTCTGGCTGTTGCGGCCAGCGTCGCCAATGAGGAGGAGTGTGTCGGCCCAGCCAGTGAGGGCTTGCAGCTCCGGCCAGGCTTCGTTGCCCAGGCTACCGCTGCTGTTGCTTGCGGCAAAAATCGTGTCCGTCACACTGGCAGGAATAGTGCCGCGCAGGGTATCTGGCAACACCACGCGTGCCTGCCCTACCCCTGTGGCGAGCGCAGTGGTATAGCTATGCTCGATAGCGCGAAAGCTCAGTCGGTTGCCGCCAATAATGCCAAGCTTGCCCGCTTGCGCCCGCTGCTGAGGCTTGTTCCAGGCGATGTCTGGGTAGAGTGGTTTGGCTGGCGTTTGCTGCTGCCAGTAGGGGATGTTCATGTGCAGTCACCTCGCTCTGACGGGTGGGGATAATACAGGAAGAAAATACTCAGCATAGAGCTATTATACCGCGAAGGAGGTGGTGCTTGCTATGCATTGCTGCTTGAAGTGATGTCTTACTTGCTACTAGTGCCATATTATACAGTGTCGAAGTACTGGCGCAGCCTGGAAGTGAGTAGAAAAAACGCGAAAAAGAAAAAGCCCAACCTAGGAGCTCTACATACTCTGGTGAGAGTAGTGCTGACGACTAGGTTGGGTAAGAAGGAGATAGGAGGTTGGGGTGCAGAGGGTGCGCAAACGTGTGCTTGCGCACCCTCTGCTGATTGTTCATCCGTCGATCATGGAGAATCACCTCCCCTCTCTTCTGGATTTGCCTCTCGTAGGATTGCGAGAAGCTAATATATATATCAATATATGAGGGGTACGTCAAGTTTGTGCGCCTATCGCGTCCTTAGTTATAACCTTAGCCTACGCTACCGCTTCATCTAGTGTAATACTAACCGGGCAGTGGTCGCTGCCCATTTGGCTGGCGTGGATGCGGGCGCTGGTGATGTGCGGGGCGATTGCGCGTGATGCCAGCCAGTAGTCGATCCGCCAGCCCACGTTGCGGGCCCGGGCGTTGGCCCAGTGTGTCCACCAGGTGTAGGCATCGGTTTGGCCGGGGTGGGCAGCGCGGAAGGTATCCACAAAGCCAGCGTCTAGGTAGTGCTGGAAGCCAGCGCGCTCTTCGTCTGTAAAGCCGTGTTTGCCCCGGTTGGCGCGTGGGTTGGCAAGGTCTATCGGCTGGTGGGCGACGTTCATATCCCCGCAGTACAGCACCGGCTTGGCCAGGCCGTACTGGCCAGCCTCCAGCCCCTGTAGGTACGCCAGCATGCATGGGTCCCAGGCCTGGGCGCGCAGGGTAAGCCGGCTTAAGTCCCCTTTGCTATTGGGCGTGTAGCACGTCACCAGCCAAAAGCCAGCAAATTCCGCTGTGATGACACGGCCTTCATCGTTTGGGCTGCCGTAACTATCTGCCGCGAGCTGGAACTGCTCCACTAGCCTGGCCGGTAGGCCATCACGCCACTGCAGCGGCGCAGTTTTGCTAAAGATTGCCGTGCCGCTATAGCCCTTCTTGGCCGCGCTATAAAAGTGCTCGTGGTAGCCCGGCAAGTCAAGCTCCACCTGCTGGCGCTGCGCTTTCGTCTCTTGCAGGCACAGGATATCGGGGTTGTGCGCCGCCATAAAGCGGGCAAACTCGCCCTTATTAATTACCGCACGAATGCCGTTGACGTTCCAGGAGTATAAGCTAGTCATAGGGGTAGTATAGCATAGTAACAATATCTATACAGGAATACTCTTTAGTATTACAGAAGTAGCAGATACTATAGGTATAATGTATAATCTCTCATATGAATAGAAAAAAGCTAACTATCACCATGGTCTCTGAAAGTGAGTTTACTGTACAAGGACATGGTGTACACACTGCATATAAAGAGAACTTTGATTGCCTTGCAAAACGCGATGATGTCGATATCCAAGCTAATATTATGCGCACGTCCGACATAGTCCACATACAGACGATTGGCTTTTATTCCCTGAGGCATATGTTAAGTAAAAAGAGTCGCAAGAAAGTGGTGTCGGCCCACGTCTTGCCAGATTCGTTTGTTGGATCATTTATACTGACGCGATATTGGCTGTGGATTGCGCGGTTGTATTTGCGGTGGTTCTACAATCGAGCAGATCTTGTATTGGCTGTATCTGATGAAACAAAGCAAGGGTTGATAAATCTTGGCGTTAAGAAGCCGATCGAGGTTGTGTATAATACGATTGACACAACGAAATATATTCAAGCTGGTGGTCGTGATGAGATACGTCGTTCGCTAGGTATAAGTAGCGATACTTTTGTTGTTATTGGCGCAGGACAAACGCAACCACGCAAAAGAATCGATACATTCATAGAAGTTGCTAAGCGCACTCCTAATATTGCCTATATTTGGGTGGGGAGCATGCCGTTTAAGCACCTTGCTGCAGAGCATAACCATATGACGCATATGATTGAAAGTGCCCCACAGAACGTTCATTTTGTTGGACAGATCGATTTTAAGGATATGCCTAAATATTATGCTGCAAGTGATGCTTTCATGTTGCCATCTGAACAAGAGACATTTGGTTTAGTTATTGTTGAAGCGGCTGCTGCAGGTTTGCCAATTGTGTTACGGGATATTCCAGATTATGATGGTACATTTCGTGCAGATGCACTTATGGCGGCAGACGATGAATCATTTGCTCGGGATATAGAACGCCTTATGCAGGATAAACATTTCTACGATCAAGCAAAGCAGCGTGCTCGGCATATTGCGCGGCGCTTTGATAGTGCTGCCGGAGCAGAACAATTAGTAACACTATACAAGAAGGTGCTATCACACTAAGAGCTATCTTTATTGTCTCTTGCTCTGTTACATGCTAAAATATAAGCTAGTTAATTTATGCGTATCGGCTTTTTTACTGACACTTACCATCCGACTATCAATGGCATTACGTACGTCGTTGATAGTCTTAAGCATCATCTCGAGGCTGAGGGTCATACTGTCTATGTCTTTTGTCCAGCGCGGACAATAAGCGCAAGTGTAATTCGAGAGCGCACAAGCGAGGATGATCATATCATCTGGATACCAAGTGTCAAGAATGGTTTTTTTGACACATCCGATTATGCTCTATTTTTTCCACCAACGATTTTGCGTAAGATCCAGGATCTTGACCTAGATATTATTCATATATTCACTCCAGCTCAGGTTGGGACGCTTGGTGTAAATGCGGCAAGTAAGTATGATATCCCTTTTATTGTGCAACACTGCACTGATTTATACGAGTTTGTGGAGGATTATCCAAATGTGCTGCCGGGTATATTGGCACTAGTTAACATTGTTTTTCCGCTCAGTGTTAAATTGCAGTGGCGAGATATTATTGAAATAGTTAAGTTGCAGCGTCCACGTCTTGGGCGAGTTAAGTGGAGTCAGGATATCATCAAGCGGGCTCTTACAATGATATATAGCCGTGCTGATGCAGTGATTGCTCTTAGTCGTAAGAGTAAAGTGCAGCTAGAGAGTTGGCAAGATGAAATATATTTCTATGATGTGACACTTATGCCAAATGGCGTTGATGCAATTCCAAGACCAACAAAAGCACAGATACAAGCATTTCGTCAACGTTGGGGTATTGAGAGTGATGATGAAGTAGTGGGCTATGTTGGCCGTCTTGGTGAGGAGAAGAATCTTCCACTTCTTATAGAAGCTTTTGATGTGATTGGTCGTGAAAGGCCGCATGCTAAGCTAATTTTTGTGGGTGACTTCGATTACCGCCAAACACTTGAAGAGATGGCGGCGCAGTCTTGCTACCCTGACCGAATCATCTTTACTGGGTCGATCCCGCGCGAAGAGCTTGGTGTTGCATATGCGTCGCTCGATGTTTTTGCTTTTCCATCGCTCAAGGATACGCAAGGTTGGGCAATTCATGAGGCAGCTCACGCAAGTAAGCCACTTATCCTCGTTGATAGAGATCTGTCAGAAGTGATGCGCGATGGCGAGAATGGTTATTTTGCTAATAATGATCCAGCGGATATGGCAGCTCAGGTTTTGAAATTACTCTGTAACACGGAGCAGCGCCAGCAATTTGGTAGGCGTAGTAAACAACTCGCACTGCGTTTTACAGAGCGAAATCAGGTACGTAAACTTATCCGGTTGTATGAATCTGTCATTAGCAAACATAACGTTGCTGCTCAGCTACCAAGTGAAGATCGTTTTGGGCTGCTTTCGTCTGTATTGCACCGTGCGCGAACGGCGCTAGGTCGTAGTAATGACCAGGAATAGAGCCTTGATAAGCCTGCTGTAACACGCCAAAAATGACAGAGCTGCTGTATATAGCCTTATGCTTACGACTCGGCGGGGATCGCGTTGGTTTGATGTTTCTTTGTTTTGTGGCCTATATATACCGCACCGCTCGTCGCTGCTCTCGCTCCACATCGCGGCGTTTGATGGTTTCGCGCTTGTCGTAGCGTTTCTTGCCCTTACCGAGGGCGATGACGAGCTTGATATAGCGGCCACTGGTGAGGAGCTTCGTGGGGACGATGGTATAGCCGTCCTTCTTGCGAGCAGCGAGTTGCTCGATCTGCCGTCGCTTTGCCAGGAGCTTACGTGCGCTTGTGCTAACTGTCCGGGCATTTGGTTGGCCCTGCTCGTTGTGACGCAGCGAGAAGCTGGCGTTATTGAGCCACAGCTCGCTATTGCGAATCGTTACATATGCCCCCTTGAGTTGCACGTGGCCCTCACGGGCGGCGCGGACCTCTAGGCCGGTCAGGTTCATGCCAACCACCATGTCATCGCTCAGTTCATAATCAAACCGCGCGCGGCGGTTGACAATAGCTGGTACTGGTGGCTTGGTAGAATGGGATTTGCTCATATGTCTCTTCTATTGTAGCAGATGAGGTGGTATGTAAGGATACGAAGGTGATAGATTTGGGTTCGAGCAAGCCAAGAGATCATCGTCTAGCGGGTAGTAGCGCCCTCTAAGGAATAGTAGTTTATACTATGCGTAGTCGTTGGGAGCGGTATCGATACCAAGATAGCGAAAATACTGCTGGACGTCTGCGAGACCTCCGCCTGACTTAATAATAATGCGGCAATCTTGCAAGAGCCAACTCGCGTTGTCGTAGCCGTAATTGCATAGTGGGTTGAGATGCTCGTTGATATAGCTCATCGTGAGAGGAGAAAACTCCGCGGCAGGGCTCTCCGGGCTTTGCTCGTCGAGAATGACATTGGTTGTGTCTAGCAGTGCATCGCGCTGGTGGTGTGGTGTGTTGAACTGGGATATGAGCTTGGTGTGCATATCTTCGGAGGTTGGGCTTGGGTTGCTCTTTGCTTCAAGTGCAAAAAGTGTTTTCTGAGTATATGCGACAGCACCCTCCCGTGTGCTTGCTGAATGTTGCTGAGAATTTTCCATGTATGACAAAACTAACAGTCCTTCCTATTGTTTCTTTTCTAGCGTGTCTGCAGACCATTATACCGCTAAATGTATGGAAAGAGTGTCGTAAAAATAACAGAATAATAATGCGGAGTGCTCAACTCACTCTCCTGCCCGCAAAGGATATAATTCGCCATGCTATAATATCCCCTATGATTGCCGATATTGCTATTACTGAGAAGTCGTTTGGGGCGAAGACGCTGATGACGGATGTGAAATTTAGTATAAATGATGGCGAGAAGGTGGGCCTTGTGGGGCGCAATGGCGTGGGCAAGTCGACACTGTTTGGTATGCTAACAGGGGTGGATGATGACTATAGTGGCTCGATTATTTTCAAACGTGGCAGTGTGGTGGTGGCAACAGCCCAAGAGCACCACGACAGCGGCGATATCACGGTTCTCGAATATATCTTGCGTGGCCTGCCAGAATATGCGCGCCTGCGCCATATCATCACAACTTACCCCGAGACGATGGGCGATGACATGCATAAAATCGAGGCATACACCACGGCACTAGAGCGCTTTGGCCAGAAGGGCTTCTACCAGATTGAGGAACTAGTGGCGGAGGAGCTAAAGAACTTCCAAATGGCAGGCTATGGTGAGCGACATCTGGCGAGTTTGAGTGGTGGACAGAAGCGCCTGGTGGAGGTGGTGAAGATTATGCACGCCCAAGCCGACCTTGCGCTGATCGATGAGCCAACGAACCATATGGATTATGTCGCCAAGAAGCAGTTTATCGACTGGCTCAAGGGTGCGAAGCAAGCAATGCTCGTCATTACCCACGACCGAGATGTGCTCGCAGAGATGGACCGGATCGTTGAGATAAAAGATGGCACAGCCCTGAGCTACCGGGGTAACTATGATGCCTATCTGCGCCAAAATGCCTCGGCAACGGGCAATGCGATGCATGAGTACGAGCAGGTCGAGCGGCGGATTGCTAATGTGAAGGATAAGGTGGTGCAATTTCGCCGGATGAAGGAGCGAGCGCGCGACCCCGGCACTATCAAGCAGTTTAAGCAGCGTGAACAGCAGGCTATGGCCGAGCTTGAGGAGCTTGAGCAGATAGAGAAGCCAACGTTTTGGATTGATCGCGACAATGTGGCGCAGCTGGAGTATAAGGCGGCTGATCGCTACCAGAAGTTTAAGGCACGGACGATTCGCCTGAGTATGCGCGATGGTGCAATGCGAAGCCAGCGCACACTGGTGGCGGTGCGAGACTTGGCGCTGGGCTATGGCGAGCGGATCTTGTTTGAGGGGGTGAATATCGATCTGCGTGAGGGCGAAGCAGTGGAGCTGCGTGGTCGTAACGGCGCGGGCAAGACGACACTTATTAGAGAACTACTCGCCGCGCAAAATCTGGTGCAAAACAGAGGTAGCGATACGCCAATTGTCTATAGTGGCTCGCTGCAGCTCGATAGCCATATCCGGATTGGTGTGTATGAGCAAGAGATTGCCCTGACATATCTTAACCTCACACTGGCTCAGGCGATTGAGCAGATGCACCTCGACCGTGGACTGCCAATTGGCCAGACCAAGCTCCGCCAATTGATGAGCGACTACCTCTTTGCTGAGACGGATCACGATGTGCCGCTCGCCCGCCTGAGTGGTGGGCAGAAAGCGCGTTTCCAAATTATTAGCATGCTCGCTAATGAGCCGCAGCTGCTCATCCTTGATGAGCCTACCAACCACCTCGACCTGCCCAGTATCGAAGAGCTTGAGGCGGCACTGGAGCGGTATACTGGCGCTATCCTCTATGTCAGCCACGACAATTACTTTCGGCAAAAGTTGGGCGGTGAGGTGATGCAGATTGGGGCGCAGTAAGAGGTAATCTCATCGTAAAATATCAACTGCTTTCACGCCTCTTCTCTCAAGTACATATCTTTCAGTATCATGAGAGTTCGCATACTTGGTAGACTCACCTCTCGTAGTGGTGAGTGTGAGCATTGTAACAAGTCTCCACTTCTCTGCTCTGCATCTTTCTATCTACTACTTCACGTCGGTGAAGTGTGCATTGATTAATTTTAGAATTATGTAAGCTCCAGACATGAGAATCTATCATACGTATACTATACTGTGCATAATTTTGTACTAGCATATTGCTTACGGTTGCAATCTACGCTATTGTAGAAGCAATGCTAGTGAACAAAAATAGATCAAGCGCGGGGTTTGCTCTGCCAACAGTGATCGTGGCATCGGTGGTGGCAATGATGCTACTCCTCGTGGCGGCGTCTGCGTCGACGGCGATTCGCGAGGGGCTCTACGCCCAGCACTACCGGCGCTTGGCCCGTGAGGCGGCCGAGAGTGGCGTTGTCCTTGCCAGTAAATGTCTTGAGCTCAATAATGACCTCGCGCAGTGGTCAGATGCTGCAAAATTGCGGCCTAATACCGATTGCAAAGGCACAGTAGTAGCTGGTCGCACCCAGTATGTTCAGCAGGATGGCAATGTGCGCACGACCTTTGAGGTGGGTGAGCCAGAGCGCCGCGAAGGGAGTATTCAGCGCATTACAGCGGTGGGCCGGACGGAGCTTATCCGCACGACGGATGGCGCAGTGTGGAAGAGCTACGAGTATCGCCTGGCGGGCCAAGCGGGCCTGAGCGCACTGCTCGATAGTGTCTCGTTTGGTTATGCGGCTGGTGGTGGATTTACACTCAATGGTGCGTTCTTTACCGTCATCGACGAGTTTGGGCGGCCACGCTCAGCAGGGTTCAATGGTTTTGGCCAGCTCGGTGTTGGCTCAACTACTGATACACTCACGCTCAAGCAATTTAATATTCCTGCTAATAAGCGCGTCGTGCGTACCTACACCAACTTCCTCTCTCATGGCCGTAACCTGTTTGCCCTCACGGAGAATGGCGAGGTATGGGGTGCGGGGCTGCATAACTTTGGGCAGATTGGCAACCCGAGCCAAATTATTGCATGGGTAACAAACCCCGTCCAGTTTGTACTGCCTGGCAATGACAATGTTGCGACCTTTGTTTCGCCGCTGGGAATTGTCACCTTTGTCGTAACATCTCAGGGGAACGTCTATGTAGCTGGCTCCAACGACAAAGGTGTTGCCGGTATTAACTCGACCGCTCCGACAATAAAGACGCCAACCAAAATGCCCTTCCCTGAGAAGATTCGGGCCGATGCTCACTCCTGGGCAGTCGACAGTAAAACAGCCTATGCGATTGGTGAGAGTGGTGCAGTCTATGGCTGGGGTGGTAACGACTTTGGCCAGCTGGCTCAAGGTGACATTAATGAGCGGCACATGCCTGTCCGTTTGGGCGACTTTGGTAAGCCTGGCAAGACCAAGGCGGTGCAGCTCGCCTTCGACGGTGATACGGTCTATATTCGCGATAGTGCAGGGGCAGTCTACTCGGCTGGTAAGACAAACTATGGCCAAGCGGGTGTGCCGACCTTCCGGCTGCGTGCGGGGGTGTCAGACCGTTGCTTGGCGGCGGTGGGGGCAAACCTCAGGACAGAAAAGTGCTCGGGTGCTGCTGCAAACCAGAAGTGGCACTTCGATCGGACGAATAACGCCCTGCAAGTCGAGTCGAACCCAGGTGGAGGCCAAAACCGCTGCGTCGAGGCGACCGGCCATAATAATGAAGAGACGCGTATGCGGTGGTGCGCTTGGTGGTCTAATGGCAAGCGCTTCGACTTCCGCTACCCAGCAGGTGCGTGGAGCCATGTCTACCTTAGCAATAGCACCGACATTGGTGGCCGAGGCCTGTGTGTTGCTGAAGTCAATATCGCAACTGGTGGCGAGACGAGGATGAATTCGTGTGAGTACTACGCAGACAGAACATTCTTGCCATATAATCCAACACTCGAGCGTATTGCACCATCTGGAGTAATAGACATCACGACCGACCAGTACTTTGCCGCTATGGTCTATGCTAATGGTGAGGTCAAGACCTTCGGCCTTAACAACGGCGCACTAGGCAATGGTGTCTATGTCGATACATCCAATCTTGATGCCCACAAGCGTCAGGTATATAACCCAACCCCAGTTAAATTCATTCTCCCTCCTGGTGTCAAGGCTGTTTCGTCCTGGACAACCTCTAACGGTATTGACCCTAAAAATGCAAATGTTTTCGTCGTCACGAGTGATGGCCGCGTCTTTGGTGCGGGCAGCAATATAACTGGCCAGCTGGGCCTTGGGCATGTCGGTGGCGGCACCAATGGCATCTACCCCACTCCGCAGCAAATGCTCGTCCTTGGCACGCAGGGCAACTTGGCATCGTATGTGCGCTCGGGCTATGGCACAACGGTGGTTTATACCAACAATCGCAAGGTCTTTACGGTAGGCAACAACTCCAACGGCCAGCTGGGTGACGACACGACTACCACCAACCCAACGCCCCGGGCCAACAAAAATACAAATGCCCAGCGCCATGTGAAGTTCTACTAGGCAGAGCATGGCTGCGAGAGGTACAACCTCTACCGATTGCTAGTACGAGAAGCTTATATGTACAAAATAGCAATGTGGATGAGAGATCTTAGCAATGTGGATGAGAGATCTTATATCTAGTCAATATCTTTTAAGTATCAGGATTATATGATGAGTATCTACAAGTAAGAATAAAATGTAGTAACGCCTGTTAGAGACAATAAATTAGTAACAAGTATGACTGCCCAGGAACCCCTTATTGAGTCAAACAAAAAAAGCATGAACAATATATGTATACTACCTATACCCCTCCATTTCTCTCGTATGTGAGCAGCCAATAGTAAAACTCACTGCCCTTCCCGAGCAGTGAGTTGACTGTGATACATAGCCAAGCTATGCGTCTGGCAATAATCCCTTTGCTGCAAGGAGCTCATCAATCCGAGCTCGGTCAAAGCCATAGACGATTTCACCAGCAATATCTGTGACTGGGATACCCTGGGCTTTGCCGCCAGTTTTGGCAGCGAGCTCATCCTGAGCACCAGGCGTTTTCTCGATGTCTTTGATAGTGTAGTGCACGCCAAGCTTGTCGAGATATTGCTTTTCTGTTTTGCAATAGGCGCACCACTCTGCGCTATACACTATAACCGATGGTGTTGTATTCATATGTAATTCCCCTTTCGCTCTTGCTAGTATAGCATGGGTGGAGGTGGGGTTGGCAAGCGCACTGGGCGTATGGCGCACGGCTTCTTTCCTAGCATTAGCTCTATGAGTGTGAGGAGGGAGGCTAATCCTCTGTGGTATACTGGCTCGTCAGATACCAGCCACCATCATGCGGTGATTGATACGCGCGTAACTGCACATCCAGCTGATATTTGCGGAGCTCGGCAATGGCGCGCAGGGCGGCGGCACGGCTCGGGTAGCGCTTCTTAGCTGCTTCGCTGCGCGGTAGGCGGTAGGGCTGGTGCTTGGGTGTTTTGTTGCGGCGTGGCATAACTCTAGTATACGCGGCTTTGCGATGCGATGCCAGTTGCTTTACACGCACGCTTCTTGAGGAATGGTTATAAAAGTTAATGCAATACCCAACTGCCGCTTCCCTCTTTACGTCTGCCGAGCCTCCTGGTACAATAAGGCCATATGAGTACGGAGTCTCGTGAGAATGCCCGCTCGCACGGTAGCCAAGTGGTTAGTGTGCTGTGGCGTGCTGCACTAGGGACGACCTGGCGAATGGCGGTGCCAACTGTTGGGTTGTTTTTGCTCGGAGTCTGGGCAGACCGGCAGTTTGCAACTAAGCCGTGGCTGATGTTTGCTGGCCTCATGGTTGGTGTTGTCCTTGCAGCTGGGCTCATTACGCACCAAATTAAGGGAGGTCATCGCACATGATGTTTTTTGCGGCAGTGCCACACATCTCAGTCAAGGCAGACGAGGTGTTTTCGATCGCTGGCTGGCCAATTACTAATGCCAATCTCGTTGGTCTGCTGGGCCTCATCGTCTTGGCTTGGCTCATGTTTCGCACGCGTGCTGCGGTGCTAGGCAAGAAGAAGGCGAATTTTGCAACTCGCTTGACTGTCTGGTGCTTTGAGGGGCTGTACAATACCGTTGGGCAGGTCATCCCCAGCAAGAAATGGACGCGGCGCGTTGCCCCCCTTGTTATTACAATGTTTTTCTTTATTGCCGCGCAATATTGGCTCGGGTTATTACCAGTTGTTGGGCCGGTGATGGTTGGCCATACACCACTATTCCGTGGCCAAAATGCCGATCTTAACATGACCTTTGCCCTCGCGGCCGTTACGATCGTTATGGCGCAGGTATACGCAGCCCGCGAGCTTGGCTTTGTGGGCAACCTCAAGCGGTATTTTGTTAATCCACTGCGCGATCCGATCATGTCCTTTGTCGGGATTCTCGAGATTGTGGCAGAGTTCTCGCGCTTACTAAGCCTGTCCTTCCGTCTGTTTGGTAATGTGCTGGCGGGTGAGATTTTGATCGCGATGATCGCTTACCTCACTCAGGCGGCAATGCCAGCGGTGTTGCAACCATTCTATATCTTTGAACTATTTGTTGGTGGCATTCAGGCCTATATCTTCTTTATGCTTTCAACCGTGTTTATTTCACTCGGATTGGCGCATCACGGCGGTGATGAGGAAAAAGATACGCACTCAAGCACCTCGACTTCTTCAGACGCGAACCTCGTGACCGAAGGAGCAAAATAACATTGGTAACAACTAAATAAGGAGAAATAATTATGAAAGACATCGCATTTACCCTGACGTATGCTATTCCAGGGGCATTTGCCGCGATTGGGTGTGGCTGGATCGGTGCCAGCGCTATGAAGGCAGCTGGTCGCAACCCAGAAAAGATTAATGACCTACGCACCATGATGATCCTTGGTATCTCGTTTATCGATGCTTTGGCTATCATTGGTTTTGTGGCCGCGATCGTCGGCAAGGTGATGTAAGGAGTTCGCACTCGTGAATACCCTGCACTATTTTGCATCGACAGAGGCGGGTGGTGGCGATTTGTTCTCGTCGCTTGGTCTTGATTGGCAGCTGTTTGTCCTGCAAATGGTGGCATTTGTGGTGCTGCTCTTGGTCTTGAAGAAGTGGGTCTATCCACCACTGCTCGACATGCTTGATCAGCGCGATGCGAAGATTCGCGATGGTCTCAAAGCAGCTGAAAAAGCCCAAAAGGCAGCTGACGAGACCGAGGAGCGCACTGCTGCAATGCTCAAAAAAGCCCGCCACGAGTCGCAAGAAATTGTGGCCGCTGCCAAAACTGAAGCAGCTAGCATGGTGAACGACGCCAAAGACGACGCCCACACGCAGGCCGAGCGCATCTTAGCATCGGCTCGCACCCAGACGCAGACAGAGTTGGCCGAGGCCAAGCGGGCGCTGCGCCGTGAGATGGTCGACATGGTCGTCGAGGCAACGCGTGCAGTGACCGCTGAGACTGTTGACGCGTCGAAAGATCGCCAGCTGATCGAGAAACATCTGACCAAACTTGATAAGGAGCAGCGCTGATGGCGGCCGGTTTTTCGCGCCGCCGCCTCGCTGCGTATGTCGCTGAGCAGATTGCTATTGGTGCTGAGGTGCCTGCCGTGCTGCGCCAGGTTGCTGCCTATCTTATTGACACCCGTGCAACGCGCGATGTCGATGTGGTGGCGGCAACGATTGAGGAAGCACTGGCTGAGCGCGGTATCGTTGTCGCTGAGGTCACGACGGCACATGCACTGTCGGCTGCCTTGCAGAAGCAGCTCACAACGGAGGTCACGGCACTTGCTAAGCAGAGTGGCACTGCGCCAGTTACGTCAGTACAGCTCCGTCAGGTTGTCGATCCGTCGGTGATCGGTGGCGTAAAGATTGCTCTGCCAGGCCAGCACTATGATGGCACTATCCAACACAAACTAACCGCCCTTGCGGGCACGAAATAAGAGGAATTATACATGGCTGAAACAACGGTTACAGAGTTGTCCGAGAGCTTGCGGCAAGCGATCGCAGGCCTGGAAGCCTCTGAGGGACTAGAACAGGTCGGTATCGTGACCCGAGTGGGTGATGGTGTGGCCTGGGTACATGGCTTGCGCCACGCTGGCTATAGCGAGGTGCTCGAGATCGAGACCAAAACAGGTGTCGTTGAGGCATTTGCCCTCAACCTGATGGAAGATGAGATTGGTGCTGTGCTGCTTGGCAGCGACCAAGGTGTGGCTGCTGGCGACCGCGTTAAGCTCAAGGGCGAGGTCCTGAGTGTGCCGGTCGGTGAGGAGCTGCTCGGCCGCGTGGTGAACCCACTCGGTGAGCCACTTGATGGTGGCCCAGCTATCACTACTACGCAGCGCGGTCTCGTAGAGCGTGAGGCGATTGGTGTGATGGGCCGCAAGAGCGTGCACGAGCCACTGATGACTGGTATTATGAGCATCGATGCGATGTTCCCGATTGGTCGTGGCCAGCGCGAGCTCATCATTGGTGATCGCCAGACCGGTAAGACGGCAATCGCACTCGACACGATGATCAACCAAGCCCGTCAAAAGACTGGCGTGGTGAATGTCTACGTTGCCGTTGGGCAGAAGCTGAGCAAGATTGCTCGCCTAGTCGAGCGCCTCAAAGAAGAAGGTGTGATGGACCAGACTATCGTGGTAGCAACCAGCCCAAGTGACCCAGCTTCCCTGCTCTATCTCGCGCCATACGCCGGCACTGCCATGGGCGAGTACTTCCGCGACAACAGTGGCCATGCTTTGATGATCTATGACGACCTCACTAAGCACGCTGTCGCTTACCGCCAAATGAGTCTGCTGCTGCGTCGCCCACCAGGGCGCGAGGCCTTCCCAGGTGATGTGTTCTATTTGCACAGCCGCCTACTCGAGCGCAGCGCTAAGCTCAGTGATGAGCTTGGGGCAGGTTCGCTCACTGCTCTGCCGATCATCGAGACCCAGGCGGGTGATATCTCCGCTTACATCCCTACCAACGTGATTTCCATCACCGACGGGCAGATCTTTATGGAGACAGATCTCTTCTACCAAGGTATTCGCCCGGCCATTAGTGCTGGTCTCTCGGTGTCGCGTGTTGGCGGTGCTGCGCAGACCAAGGCGCTCAAGAGTGTCAGCGGTAACCTCAAGCTCGGTTTAAGTCAGTTCCGCGAGTTGGCAAGCTTTGCTCAGTTTGGAAGTGACCTTGATGCTGAGACCAAGGCACAGATTGGTCGTGGTCAGCGCCTAACAGAACTTCTCAAACAGCCACAGTACCAGCCAATGAGTGTCTGGGAGCAGGTGGTGAGCATTGTGGCGGTGAGCCAAGGCTACTTCGACACCGTACCAGCTACGAAGATCAAAGCTGCTCAAGATGCTCTGCTGAGCCGTCTCTGGGCCGAAGCTAAGGAACAAATGCGCACCCTTAATAAGGGCGACCAGAAGTTCGGCGCTGATGAGAAGCTCACCCACTTGATAGAATCAACCGCGGGCGAAATTGCCAAGGAATTTGCGGAGTAAGCAACGGAGGTCGCTATGCCCAATACGCAACAGCTCAAAGCACGGATTCGCTCAGTTAAGAGTACCAAGCAGATCACCAAGGCAATGCAAATGGTGGCAGCGAGCAAGATGCGCCGCGCCCAAGATGCAAGCCGCACTACTGCGCCGTATACCACAGCAGCACGTGGCCTCTTGCGCTACCTCTCGCGCCAGGGTGCGACCGACGATCACCCCCTGTTTGCCCAGCGCACGGTTAAGCGTCGCTTGATCATCGTTATTGCCGCCGATAAAGGACTGGCTGGTGCCTACAACAGCAATGTCCTGAAGCGCTATGTCCAGCTCCTGCGCGATGACGATGCAGCGGGGATTGACAACACTACCATTGCGGTGGGGCGCAAGGCAGCGCAGTTTGTTGCTCGCCTTAAGGATACGCAGGTGGTTGGGGTGTATGAGGATGTGCCAGATCGCCCAACTGGGCCAGCCTTTCGGGCAATTCTCGACACTGCGCACGATATGTTTGTGAGCAAGCAGGTCGATGCGGTTGACGTTGTATTTACCCGCTTTTATAGCAGTATGACGCAGCACCCTGACACGATCCACCTCTTGCCCGCTGGCCTTGATGCCGAGCAACTCGATGCGGTGGATGACGATGAGGTAATCCCAGATGATGAAGCACTCTTTGAGCCAAGCCCACAAGCAGTACTCGACACCATCGCTGCGCGCATGGTGAGTGCCCGGCTCTACCAAGCTCTGCTTGATGCTCGGGCGAGCGAGCACAGCCAGCGTATGCTTGCCATGAAGAATGCCACCGATAACGCTACCAGCCTTGTCGATGACCTAACACTCGAGATGAACAAACAGCGCCAAGGTGCCATCACGCAAGAGCTGACCGAGATCAGCGCTGGTGTGGAGGCAATGGGATGAAACACTACGCGCGTATCGTGATAGCTGCGCTTGTCATGTATGCGCTTGTGTGTGTGGTATTGCTTCTTGTGGGCGGTATTCTGATGCTGTCTGCTAGCCGTGGTGAGGGGTTGCTCTTTGGCCTTGCGCTGATGCTGCCGTTTGCTCTCGGTGGGCTGTGGTATTGGCGGTATGGCCAGCGGCACAGTGCAAGCTTTGTGAGTGTTACGACTGGCCTATTAATCGTGATCCTTGCAGGCTTTGGCTCGTATGTTGTGGGCTTTCTTGTATCCTTTGCTGTGCATGGTGTGGAGGCGCAGGCCAGTGATGTTGCTCGCCTTGCCTGGCCGGCTCAGCCTATTATGGCATGTGCCGAGCTGCCAGTCGTCAGTAGTCTCTTGCCATATGTGCCAATTGTGATATTGCTAGCTTACTGCGGCATTGCAGCCCGTGATACTATGCGGTATATACAGAAGCATCGTACCAAGACGCCGGATAGCCATAATAATCTGCAAGCAAAGAAAGTATAATGAAATGATCGAGAGGAGAAATGAATGAGTAAAAACCAAGGAAAAATCATCCAGATCATGGGTGTGGTGGTGGATGTCGAGTTCGACCGCGAGGTGGAGCTGCCAGCTATCTACGACGCCCTGCACGTCGAGCGCGATGGC